>CANQYY010000006.1 GCA_947628225.1 uncultured Lachnospiraceae bacterium | reverse complement strand
GTACCGGCTAATACGACCCAGAAAAAGCTGAAGTTTGCTTCCAGCGATGAAAAGATCGCAAAGGTAGGGGAAGAAACCGGTATCGTAACCGGAGTTTCCGCCGGTAAAGTGACCATTACGGCAACCAGCGCTGAGAAGCCGTCCGTAAAGAAAACCGTGGAGATTGAGATCTATGAGTCCGGCACGGCAAAAGAAGATAAAAAGATCGATCTGAGCAAGATAACCGAGAGGGATGACAAGAAGAATCCGAAGACCTTTACGAATACGGAAACCTCCTACAATGCAGAAACCGGCGAGCTGAAGATCGGCTATACGAAGACGAACAGCGAGCAGGTGGTTATCGACTTAGGAGAAGATGTTGACTTTACCCAGTATAAATCGCTGAAGATCGTCGGAGCGACCGCAGGACAGCTCAGTCTGGAGCTGTATGATTCCGGTCTGGATATGACGGATGAGAAATGGTATGAGAAGTACGAAGGCGCCACCTATCCGTTCTTTGGAGGAAGCTGTGCCAGCCGTCTGGAAGATGGCGCTTATAATACCAATGCGGTAGACATGACGACAGAAACTTTGTGGTATTCCTGGGATGATCTGACAGATGACGGTACCAGCGACAAGGCGGGATGCGACTTCAGAGCTATCCGCTACATTGTCCTGAAAGCAAACCAGGATCCGATTCATCCGGCAAAATATGATATGGAAAATTATATTATCAAGAGCATCACTCTTGACACAAAGGAAGCGCCGGAGGATTATCTGCCGATAACGCTGACCGCTGAAAACGAGTTAAAAGCTACCAGCCAGACGGAGAATCCGGACAATAAGCTAGGACATAAATCCGCAGTCTTTGACAAGGATGAGAAAGGAAATCCGTTTGTTACCTTTACCTCGAATTCCAGGAGGAATTCCGGTATCGCATTCTATCTGAATGCCGAGAAACAGTCTGCGACGGATATCTCCCGGTACCGCTATGTGAAAGTGAAGGTAAATACCGATAACCGTTCGGATAAGCTTTCTCTGGTAGGTGTGAAAGACGGTTCCGACTGGAGCGCCGCCGTGAGAAAGCCTTATAAGACCGAGGGAACGGTAACGCAGAACGAGAGGACTATTTACTTTTCCATCAAAGACCAGACGGAAGAAGAGCTTTCCGCTCTGGAAGCAATTGGAATCAAATCCAGCATCACTGGAAGCAAGGTTACCATCACTTCCATGGAACTGGTAAAGGGCGAACCGTTGATCTTAGATGAAGATGCTGCTAATACAACGGTACTGAAATAACAGCGCAGGGCTGCTAAAAACAATCCATGTAATAATTGCCGGGCTGCTTTCAGCAGAGGGCAGTCCGGTGTTATTAAATAAAACATACTAAATAGGAGGTAAGAGTTTTGAAAAAGAATCTCAAGAAAACGCTTGCAAAAGCTACCGCCCTTGCCATGGCATTAGCCATGACGGTATCGGTAGTGCCGGCAGGCAGCGCAGATGCGGCAAAGAAAAAGCCGAAACTGAGCAAGAAAGTATCAGTTACGGTAAAAAAGAAAAAAAAGTTAAAGATCAAAAACACCAAAGGCATCAAGAAGACGAAATGGTCGGTAAAAAGCAAAAAAA
Organism: uncultured Lachnospiraceae bacterium; assembly: GCA_947628225.1. Classification (GTDB taxonomy): domain Bacteria; phylum Bacillota; class Clostridia; order Lachnospirales; family Lachnospiraceae; genus Eubacterium_F. Next base: position 123,219 of record CANQYY010000006.1, on the reverse strand, counting down.
TTGTTAAGCTGTCCAAGAAGAAAAAGACCAGCGTTACCGTAAAGGGACTGAAGGCAGGAAAAAGCACAAAGGTAACGGCAAAGGTAACCGTTAAGGGAAAGAAGAAAGCTTACAAGCTGACCTGTAAAGTAACAGTAAAGAAGGCAAAGCCGTCGAAGACAACACCGGCTCCGGGAACGAAGACAACAGCTCCGGGAACGGGAACGAAGACAGCAGCTCCGGGAGGAACAACTACAACAAAACCGGGAACGAGCGCAGCTCCGGGAACGAGTGCAGGTCCGGGAACGAGCGCAGGTCCGGGAACCAGCGCAGGTCCGGGAACGAGTGCAGAACCGGGAACCAGTACGGAACCCAGCGAAGAGCCAGGTGGAATTGTACCGGAAGGAAATGAGTACACTATTGAGGCTAAAACGGAAAATATCTGGACTAAAGTAGGCGACACCTATTATAATGATTTAACAGATGAAGGGGATGGAGTCAGCTTTACGTCTAATGATGAGTATAACTCTGGTGTGGCATTCTTAATGGATCCGCAGGGCCGTGCAATAGATGTATCCGATTTTGATTCACTGGAAGTATCTATGATTTGTGCTTATGATCCGGATGAGCCGGCAAACTCAAAACCACATGAGTCATCTGTCAAAGTTTGGCCGGAAAGTTCCACCGGCTGGTATACCGGCAAGGTGGAAACATATGAAGGCGACGTTTCCAGCAAACAGGCAGAGCGTACCTGGACACTTCCGCTGAAATCTCTGGTTAGTCAGGGCGCTAAATTAAATCAGCTTCAGGCTATTTGTGTAACATTACAGCAGGGTGAAGGAAAGACCATTAAGGTTAAGAGCTTTACCTTTAAGAAGGATGAGAATTCCGTATCCAAAAATGAGCCAAAAGCCATTACTATTAAACAGGCAGACGATTTGACCAAAGTAGAAGAAACGAAGACACTTCCGCTGATTGCTGAAGTAACAAATAAAAATGGCGAGAAGATAGATGCGGAAATAGAGTGGAGCAGCGACAAAGAAGACACAGCAACGGTTGATGCAACCGGTCTTGTTACCGGTGTAAAAGCTGGTGTTGCAACAATCACAGCACAGGTAAAAGATACTGATGTAAAGGCTACCTATAAAGTTCAGGTATATAACAATGATGCTGCTTCCGCCGTTATCCAGGTAGAGAACAACTACAAAATGTATACCGTAGAAGAACTTAAGGAAGAAAATGAAGGTATGACAGTAAAAGGTGTCCTGTTAAATGCGAACGGAGATGTAGTAGGCGATACGAAATCCCAGGATATTACGGTACAGGATGCCGGTACAACAGGCGCTAAGATTGAAGGCGGCGTACTGACTGCTACGGGCGCCGGTACCATGATCCTGAAGCTGGCAGATACAGATAACTTTACGGATATCACGTTAAAAGTTAAAGTAGTAGCCGGATATCGTATTCCGATGGATGCAGACCACGTTTACGATGCTTCTCAGGAATGTGAGAAATTTGTTATTGAAAACGGAACAGCTACTGTAAAGAACCTTTCAAACTACAATGCCGGTATTGGATTTACTTATCAGTTACCGGAAGGAAAGACATTAGCTGATATTCAGGGTGTAACATTCTATGGAAACACAACGGGGGATAAGATTGATACAGTATTTGCCGTAGCGCCAAAGGATGCATGGACGAGTAAAGTAACAGGGGGCGCTACCGCTGCTGATTGGTCAAGTGCACAGCCTCTTAGTAACGACGTTGCTATTACAAACGGCGCCATGACAATTGATTTCGACTATACCAAGTGCGACGGCACAACGCAGAAGGATGGAAAGAAACTGGAACCAACCGGAAGGGACATTAACTTTGCGATTGGTTTCAAGAATCAGAATACGAACGACTGCTCTGTATCTGATGTAATTCTGTTGGAAAAAGGCGCAGTGGTATCAGACGGATCGCTTACTCTTACAAGCACGGAGCAAATAAAAACCAAGGGATGTGTAAAATTTGCCGACATGACCGGTTATCCGGCAGATTTTGATCTCAACGATTACAGTTCGATAACGGTTAAGCTAAAGATGTATAATCCGGAGGGCGAGGTCATTAAAGAACAAAGCGGTCTGCAGCAAGGAAAATTCTGCCTGAATGTGTCAACCAACAGCAAGCTGTATAAGGACGGCTATGGATCTGGATTGGAAGAAGTGTATGTACACAATAGAAAACCAGATTCATCTACAGGCGAAATAACCTATACCTTTAGTAAGAAGCTTATTTCTGACAGTGATGAGCCGGCAGATTGTATTAGTGCACAGTTTTTCAGTACTAGCTTCAAAGGCTGGATAGAGGTCTGCGAAGTTAAGTTCGCGCCGAAAGAATAATCTTACTTGAGAGGACAAAACAAAAGAAGGGTGCATGCGCGCGTGTGCACCCTTTTTTAAACCCAGAGAAATAAGGAGGTATAGCATGAAACTTCGTAAGGCGATGGCGGGCATGCTGGCGCTGGCCTTTGTGGTATCCGGGCTTGGGATAACAGCTCCGGACAGCGCCGCCGCCTCAAAACCGAAATTAAAGAAAAAGAAGATATCCGTAACAAAGGGAAAGACCAAAAAGATCACGATTAAAGGAAAGAAGATCAAGAAGACAAAGTGGTCGGTAAAAAGCAAAAAAGTAGCGAAACTGACAAAGAAGAAAAAGACCAGCGTTACCGTAAAGGGCCTGAAGGCAGGAAAGAGCACGAAGGTAACGGCAAAGGTAACCGTTAAGGGAAAGAAAAAAGCTTACAAGCTGACCTGTAAAGTAACGGTAAAGAAGGCAAAGCCGTCAAAGACGCCGGCTCCGGGAACGAAGACAACCGCTCCGGGAACGACTACGAAACCGGGAACGACGGCAACAACAAAGCCGTTAGTGGACGCTGACGTCAAGCTGGACCGCACGGCTCTGACCGTGCCCTACAATGCCTCGATTCAATTAAATGCCACCGTAACACCGGCATCCGAGGCGTCCCGGGTAGTATGGAGCTCGAGCAACACGGCGGTAGCAACGGTCAAGGGCGGAATGGTAAGGGGAGTAGAAAAAGGAACCGCTGTCATTACCGCGGCCATCGGCAGTAAAAAGGCTACCTGCGACGTAACGGTGACAAAGGAAGATTTTGGCACTGTCGTAATGAATTGCGACTTTAATGACGGGGAGATAAAGCCATGGGGTCCCCGCGCGGCAAGCACCGCTCCGACGGCTGTCATTGATGAGAACGGATATGACGGGAAATGCCTGAAGATTACCGACCGCGTAAGCCCTGCCCAGGGAGCGCTCTTAGATTTATCGGAAATGGTAGAGCCGAGCGCCACCTATGAGTTTTCCACCTATGTAAAATTAGCGGATACCGCTTCCGATAAGGCTGCCATCATTCTTTCTACGGAAACAAAAGCAGTGGCAGGCGGAGAAGAAGTATATGCCAATGTAAAATGTATTACTACAGCGCAAAGTAACTGGGCCTGTTCAGCCGATTATATACTGAAGGATCCAAAACAGTGGTCTCAGGTTACCTATCAGGTAACAACCCCGGATGATGTATCCCACTTTGGCTTGTATTTTGAGGGAGGAAATTCAGCCAACGACGATCTGTATGTGGATTCCACCTCTTTGAAGCTGCTTTCCCGGAATGTACCGGACTATACGATTCCGTCCTTATATGATACCTACAAGGATATCTTTAAGTATATGGGCGTAGCGGTAGATTACAACCAGTTGATGGGTGAAAATACCATGCGTTTTATCAAGGCGCAGTATAACAGCGTGACGATGGGAAATGCGATGAAACCGGATGCCATCTTACCGTCCACGACGACGGATAGGGACTTTGTCACTGTCGAAGAAGCGAAAAAGCTGGGTTATTATGTAACCGATGATTATGCTTCTTATGCTGAAAATCAAAAGGCGGGTGAAGTAGTTTATCCGAAACTTCGTCTGGAACCGGTAGATGATTTGTTAAAGAGAGCCCACGATCAGGGACTCAAGATGCGTTTCCACGTTCTGGTATGGCATCAGCAGACGCCGGTATTATTCTTTAAGAATACATTTGCTTCCGGCGTGACCAGGAAAAATGCTTCCAAAGAAGCTATGAACGCCCGTCTTGAGTGGTATACAAGGACGGTATTAGACCATATCTTAAAGGGACCGTATGCCGATGTTATTTATGCGGTCGATGTGGTAAATGAGTACTTCCACAGTCATAATGCGGCGGATGCTGACAAGCCGACTTTCTGGGAGGCTATTTATGATACGGAAGACAAGTCTTCCTCCGGCAAGATGTCTACGAATCCATCCTATGTGAAGCTGGCATTTAAATCTGCTTATGATGTGCTGAAAGCCAATAAGAGAACAGATATTTCCTTGATCTATAATGATTACAATACTTATGGCGAGGATACGGCAGACCGTATGATAACCATGTGTAACTGGCTCAATACACAGGATGACATAAATACTGCGGGAGATAAAATCTGCAGCGGCGTTGGCATGCAGTCCCATTTAAGTGTTACCGGGTCCTATCATTCGGTAGATAAGTTTACGACAGCTCTGAATAAGTTCTGCAAGGCAAATCTGGAGGTTCAGATCACTGAGCTGGATGCTACCAGAGATGGAGCTACGGCAAAAGAAGAGGCAGAATACTGGAAGAAGATTATGAAAGCTCTGATCGATGCCAAGAAAGCTGGCGGAAACATAACCAGCGTTACGATCTGGGGACTTTATGACGCTACCTCCTGGAGAGCAGAAGGAAAACCGCTTCCGTTTACCGGACTCTTCCATATTAAAGATAACTTTACTGCTTTGATTGAAGCGGCACAGGGGAAATAAACCGACTGTGTGAGAAAGATAAAAATGAAAAGCGAAAAACCTCCGGCTTACCGCCGGAGGTTTTTACGTTCATAATCTTTTCAAATAAGAAAGAATCATGTATAATGACAAAAACAGGAATTTTAGCCGAAGGAATAAAATAAATTGGAAAAGGCATAGAAAACTGCCGTAAATTTATGGAAAAGAGGGAAAGATGTGAATGGCGTAAAAAAAATAACAGGGACACTCCCTGCAATTCCTGTGTTTCTTGCACTGGGATTTGTACCGCTGATAGTCACAGCAAAAAAATATACTGCGGATTTAAATCATTACAACTGGTTTTCGGATTCCAAAACTTTTGTTGATATATTTTTGTATTGGAAAGGGCAGGCGCTTATTTTACTTGCCTTTATTATGCTTCTTATCCTTGCAGGCAGATATGTCTTTTTTCCGGGGAAAAGACACAGCGCCAAAATAAGTGCAATAAACCATGGCAAAAAGGAGGTTCTGCCGTTTTTTTGTCTGGGCGCCTACCTTTTGCTGGCAGTATTGTCTACCATATTTTCCAAATATCCCTCTCTTTCCCTGTGGGGCAGCTATGAGCAATGGGAGGGGCTCAATGTAGTGATTGCTTATGGAATTTTATTTTTTTATGCCTATCAGATTGCAAACAGCGAAAAAATAGTACGTCTTGTGATTTACAGTATTATCATAGGGAGCTTTTTTCTGGGGTTGATTGGAACCTTTCAATTTTTCCGGATGGATTTTTTCCGCAGCAGCATCGGAATGAAAATAATGAATCTGATGAGCGGGGAAAAAATGTCATTTTCCTTTAACTTTTCTGACGGCTGGGTATATGCCACGCTTTACAATCCGAACTATGTGGGTTCTTATGCCGCTCTGACACTTCCCATATCCGTGGCGGCGGCAATGATAGAATGGAAAAAATTACCGGTGTTTATTACCGTGTTATCCATGATAAGCACATGCCTTCTAACCATTACTTTGCTCGGCTCCCAGTCCCTTACCGGGTGCATTGGCATTTTGGCCGGTCTGCTGTTCTTTTTTTTCTATATGTTCCCGGTAATAAAAAGAAAAGCGGGAAAGGAAAAAATGGTGGGAGGCATAGTGGGCGGTATTGTGTGCATCGGATTTCTCTGTTTCCTTTTTCCACAGGAAATCCGTTCCGCAACGGATAAATTATTCCGCCCGAAGGCAGATTATCATCTGGTAAAGGAACTGTCTTCGACTGACCGGGGATTAAAGGTTGGCACCGTAAAGGGCGACTGCTTTTATGTGAAGGTAACGGGGGAGGAGAAAAACCCGTTTTTTGTAAACGATGCTGCCGGCGGGGTTATCCCTTTATTCTATGAAAAAACAAAAGACTATTATACGCTTTCCGATAAAAACTTTGCTAATTTCCGTCTGTATCCGAAAAAAATAACGGTCAATGGACAGAGGTACCCGGCTGTGCGCATTTTCAACCCGACGATAAATAAGGAGTGGACGCTGGTAAAGACAAAGGATTCCTACATGATTTATAATGCCTTCCATAAACTGGATGTTCTTCGCAAGATACCGCAATGGGGATTTGAAAAAAATCAGCACTTTGGGGACAAGAGAGGCTATATCTGGTCCCGTACCTTTCCGCTTTTGCCGCAATATCTGCTGATTGGCTCAGGCCCCAATACCTTTACCTTTATATTTCCCAATGACGACTATGTGGGAAAAACGAATATGAATTATAACGGAGTGCCGGTCACGAAGCCGCACAATATGTATCTGCAAATCTGGACACAGACAGGCATGCTTTCTCTGCTTGCCTTTCTTCTGTTATTTATTTTGTATTTTATTGACAGTATCCGGCTGTATTATAACCGGAAAAACTATTCGGTTTTGGAGAGTTTCGGCGTGGCTTTTCTGGTTGCTGTTTTTAGCTATATGGTGACGGGGCTTGCCAATGATTCCACCGTGGCGGTGGCGCCGGTTTACTGGGGAATGCTCGGAATCGGGATGGCAATAAACCGGCTTGTAAAAACAAGTCAAAAATATGGCAAACAGGGTTGACAGCGGAGCTCGGCATTGTGTACAATAAGTCTATAATATCCGTTTGCGGATGTTATAAATTTAATTTCGTATGAGAGGTGAGATGAGGGATGAAGAGAAGGATGAAAAAAATAGCGGCGTTACTTGTTGTGATGGCGATGGCATTTGCCGTCCTGACGGATGCCGGGACAGCCGGTTTGGCAGCCGGGAAGAAGAATGCCGTTAAAAGTGTGAAGGTAACGAATGTAGCCGGAAAGAAATTAACATTAAAAAAAGGTCAGAAATTTAAGTTAAAGGCTAAGGTTACCTTAAAAAAGAAAAAGAAAGCGACAAAGAAGGTAAAGTTTTTAACCGGCAAAAAAGCGGTGGCGTCCGTGAATCAGAAAGGGATCGTCACAGCGAAGAAGGCGGGCACGGCAAAAATTACAGTAGTTTCCAGGGCAAATCCGAAAAAGAAAGTCGTTATCCAGGTTACAGTCACTGACAAAATTTTAGTAAAAAGCATTTCCCTGAATAAGACCAGCCTGACCATGGAAGCTCTGGAAGATGAGTATCAGCTGCTTGCCTCCGTAGCTCCCCAAAATGCTTCCAACCGGAAACTGAGCTGGTCCAGCTCCAATGCCCAGATTGCCGATGTGGATAGTACCGGCTATGTGGAAGCTCTGGAAGCGGGTACCGTTGTGATTACAGCCAAGGCAACCGATGGAAGCGGCGTGAAAGCGATTTGTAAGGTTACGGTGACAGACAGCGCGGAAGATGGCTACTATGACGATGACGATTACTATGGCGACGATTACGATGACGATGATGACGACTACTATGATGAGGAAGATTATTGACGGAAAAAGAAACAGCAGCCTGTAAAATGAGGTAAAAAAGCCGGTTCTAAAGCAGAGCCGGTTTTTTATTGCACAAAATTAGCACTCTCCCATTGACAGTGCTAATTTTCCGTGGTATATTATATATGTGTTCTACTTATAATAGAACAGATTAATATTATTGCCGAAAGGAGTGAATGCTATGGACCTTTCAAAATTTACACAAAAGTCAAGAGAGATATTGGGCAGTTTGGAAAAGATTGCCTATGATTTTGGCAATCAGGAGATTGTACAGGAGCATCTTCTCTATGGAATGATGACGATCGAGGACAGCCTGCTTGCCCGGCTGATACAGATTATGGGGATAGAGCCCGCTGTATTTTTGGCGCAGACAGAGGGCCTGATAAAGAAAAGACCGAAGGTAGAGGGCGGACAGGTATATGTCGGGAGCGAATTAAATAAGGTATTGGTATATGCGGAAAACGAGGCGAAGGCAATGGGGGATGAATATATCTCCGTCGAGCATTTATTTCTCAGCCTGTTGCAGAAGCCGTCCTATGATGTGAAAAAACTCCTGCGGGAATTTCAGATAGACCGGGAGCGGTTTTTACAGGCATTGTCTAAAGTCCGGGGGAACCAGAAGGTGACCAGTGATAATCCGGAGGCTGTCTATGAGAGTCTAGAAAAATATGGTTATGATTTGGTGCAGAGGGCGAGGCAGCAAAAGCTCGACCCGGTCATTGGCAGAGATGCGGAAATACGGAATATGGTGCGTATTTTGTCCCGCAAGACAAAAAACAACCCGGTGCTTATCGGAGAACCCGGCGTGGGGAAAACAGCGGTGGTAGAAGGGCTTGCCCAGCGTATTGTCCGGGGAGATGTGCCGGAGGGGTTAAAGGACAAGCAGGTGTTTGCGCTGGATATGGGATCGTTAATTGCCGGAGCCAAGTACCGGGGAGAATTTGAGGAGCGACTGAAAGCGGTTTTGGAGGAAGTAAAGGAAAGCGATGGTCAGATTATTCTTTTCATTGATGAACTGCATACGATAGTGGGAGCCGGAAAAACAGAAGGGGCTATGGACGCCGGAAATCTTCTGAAGCCGATGCTGGCGAGAGGAGAGCTGCATTGCATCGGGGCGACTACTCTGGATGAGTACCGCATGTATATTGAAAAAGATGCGGCATTGGAGCGCCGGTTCCAGCCTGTTATGGTAGACGAGCCGACAGTGGAGGATACGATTTCCATTCTCCGCGGGTTAAAGGACCGCTATGAAGTTTTTCACGGCGTGAAGATAACAGACGGGGCGCTGGTGTCGGCGGCTGTTTTGTCCGACCGCTATATTTCCGACCGTTTTCTGCCGGATAAGGCGATCGATTTAGTAGATGAGGCATGCGCCCTGATAAAGACGGAACTGGATTCCCTGCCGACAGAGCTGGATGATGTACAGCGCCGTATTATGCAGATGGAGATTGAGGAGGCGGCGCTGAAAAAGGAAACCGACCATTTGAGCAAAGAAAGGTTGGCGGATCTGCAAAAGGAGTTGGCGGAGCTCCGGGAAAATTTCTCCAGCCAGAAGGCAAGGTGGGATAATGAAAAGTCCGCAGTGGAAAAAATACATGAGTTAAAAGCGCAGATAGAGGAAACGAATAACCAGATAGAGGTAGCAACGCACAACTATAATCTGGAAAGGGCGGCAGAACTGCAATATGGCGACCTGCCCAAATTACAGCGGCAGCTTCATCAGGCAGAGGAGAGCATGCAGGCAGAAGATCAGACTATGATACACGAAAGCGTCAGCGATGAGGAAATCGCAAAGATTATCTCGCGCTGGACGGGAATACCGGTAGCGAAGCTGACAGAATCCGAAAGAAATAAAACTTTGCATCTGGATGAGGAGCTGCACCGCCGTGTAGTAGGGCAGGATGCGGGTGTCACAAAAGTGACCGAGGCGATTATACGTTCCAGAGCGGGCATCAAAGACCCGAAAAAACCGATCGGCTCGTTTCTTTTCCTTGGCCCCACCGGGGTAGGAAAAACAGAGCTTGCCAAAAGTCTGGCAGAGTGTTTATTCGACAATGAGAGCAATATGGTAAGAATAGACATGAGCGAGTATATGGAAAAGTATTCGGTTTCCCGCCTGATCGGAGCGCCTCCGGGATATGTAGGGTATGAGGAGGGTGGACAGCTGACCGAGGCAGTCCGCCGCAAACCGTACTCCGTGGTGCTGTTTGATGAAATAGAAAAAGCCCACCCCGATGTATTTAACGTCCTCCTTCAGGTATTGGATGATGGGCGTGTGACGGATTCCCAGGGAAGGACGGTGGATTTTAAGAATACGATTCTCATTATGACTTCTAATCTGGGAGCGGAATATCTTCTGGAGGGGATTGACGAAGAGGGAAATATTGCTCCGGAGAGCGAGGAGGCAGTAAGGAGCCAGTTAAAAAGCAGCTTCCGTCCGGAATTTTTAAACCGTCTGGATGAAATTATTATGTTTAAGCCATTGTCCCGCCGGGATATCAGTGGGATCATCCGTCTGCTGCTGGCCGATATGAACCGGCGGATTGCGGATAAGGAAATTTCCCTGCGCCTGACGGACCGCGCCATGGAATACATTACCGCGCAGGCGTATGACCCGACCTATGGGGCAAGGCCTCTGAAACGCTATCTGCAAAAACATGTAGAAACTCTGCTGGCGAAAAAAATTCTTGCGGATGAAGTTCATGCAGGGGAGGTTCTGACTTTGGATGCAGGAACTGACGGTCTGGAATTTGTGTAATGCGCTAAATTAAGGGAAAGGGACTTTTTTTCAGCCGGATTAAAAAAAACGGAGCCCTGTCCGGAGTTTTCCGGAGGGGCATCCGTTTTTTGTTTATCCTTTTTTCTTTTTGCTAATTACCGGCAAAACTGTTTATCAAAATCCGGGTTATAAGCGTAGAAGTTTTTCTTGTTCAAATCATCCTGAATTATGCGAAGTCCCTCGCCGAAACGCTGGAAGTGGACAAGTTCGCGCTGACGCAGGAAACGAATCGGGTCAGCAACTTCCGGGTCTTTCACCAGACGGAGAATATTATCATAAGTGGTGCGGGCTTTTTGTTCTGCCGCCAAATCTTCCGTCAGGTCAGTAATCGGATCGCCGGTGCTCTGGAATTCAGAAGCGGTAAAAGGTACGCCGCCGGCGGATTGAGGCCACAGCCCTATCGTGTGGTCTACATAGTAATCAGCAAAGCCCTGCGCCTGCAGCTCTTCTGCCGTCAGGTTGCGGGTCAGCTGATGCACAATAGCGCATACCATCTCTGCGTGGTTTAATTCCTCTGTCCCGATGTCAGTCAATATCCCGCACACCTGCTTATTATTATTGGAATAACGCTGGGAGAGGTAACGCTGGGAAGCGCCCAGTTCGCCGTCAGGTCCGCCGAATTGGCTGATAATTGCCTTGGCGAGCTTGGCATTTGGTTTTGAAATCTTAACTGGATATTCCAATAGTCTGTCATACGTCCACATTAATTACAACCCCCTTCCCAAGGCCATGGATCCCGAACCCAGGTCCAGCCGTCGCAGGAATCTACGCCGTTTGAAGTGAGAGGACCAAAACATTTTTCATATTCACGGCGTACCTCCTTGTTTATTTGCTGATATTTGTTGTAGTAATCCAGCGCCTTTTCATCATCCGGATGCGAGTCCAGATAGAGGCCAATATCAATAAGGGCAAAAGCGGCATCCCGGACAGACTGCATTAATTTCTCTCTGTCATTATTTTTGTTCATCATCGATAGCCACCTCTCCTTCCGTAGGAGTAGTTCTGTCCCTGTGAACACGGGGCGCAATTATTATTTGTCGCCTGACAGGCTGCCTGAGAGCCGATAAACGGGAAAATTAAATCTTCAAAAATACTGCCCTGTGAAAGCCCGCAACTGCCGTCCAGGACATTTTCAAAAGACTGCCAGGGCACATACGCCATGGCTAATGGTTTGTTTGAAAGCTTCATAGAATCTCCTTTTTGTTTTTTAGTTCATATTATGTAAAAAAAAGTCGATGGTGACGTCATTTTTGTCGGTTTTTTGTTTATAAAAATAGAAAAAAAGTATTGACAGGAGGGACAAATTCCTTTATGATAATAACAGTAACAATTCCTATTATTGTTGTATCTAAGGAGCGGGATAAATGGCCGGTTTCAAGTATAGCAGGCAACGGGAAGCTGTTTTGACTTATTTGCGTTCAACCACGTCACATCCGACAGCAGAAAAGGTATATTTGAATATACGCAGGGAGTTTCCGAAAGTCAGTCTGGGGACAGTATACCGTAATTTAAATCTTCTGGCAGAGCAGGGGGAGATACTCCGGCTGCGGTGCGGCGACGGAGTGGAGCGTTTTGACGCTACCGTAGAACCCCACCATCATTTTATCTGCCGCGAGTGCGGCCGGGTACTGGATCTGGCAGTAAATCTGGCTCCGGATATTGACCGGGAAGCGGGAGAAAAATTTTCCGGGGAAATAGAAGGGCATGAATTTTATTTTTACGGGAAATGCGACCAATGTTTAAAAAAAAATTAAAATAAAAAGAAAAGGAGAATTTTACCATGAAAAAATTTGTATGTACAGTATGCGGTTATGTTCACGAAGGCGACAGCGCGCCGGATCAGTGTCCGGTATGTAAAGCACCGGCAGAGAAGTTTAAGGAGCAGACCGGCGACAGAGAATGGGCTGCCGAGCATGTAGTGGGAGTGGCAAAAGGCGTCAGCGAGGATATCGTGGCAGACCTTCGCGCAAACTTCGAGGGCGAATGCTCTGAGGTAGGCATGTATCTGGCAATGGCGCGGGTGGCTCACCGCGAGGGTTATCCGGAAGTTGGCCTCTACTATGAAAAGGCGGCATGGGAAGAAGCAGAACATGCGGCAAAATTTGCAGAACTTCTCGGGGAGGTAGTAACCGACTCCACCAAGAAGAACCTTGAATTGCGTGTGGATGCAGAAAACGGCGCGACAGCCGGTAAATTTGATCTGGCAAAACGCGCGAAGGCGCAAAATCTTGATGCGATCCACGACACCGTCCATGAGATGGCAAGGGATGAGGCGCGCCATGGAAAAGCCTTTGAGGGACTGCTCAAGAGATACTTCAGCTAAAAAAAGCGAATTTATTATTATCTGACAGCATTTTAGGGCATAGGAAGAATATCTCCTGTGCCCTATTTTTTTCTTGAAGTAAACGCATTTTTGTGGTATACTATAGAATCTAATAAGTTTTATATGTAAAGGAGAAAAATAAAATGAACAGCAAAGTAAAAGGCATTTTACAGATTCTGCTGGTACTGGTTCTGATAGCGGCATTTGGCGTTGTCGCTTATCGTGGAATTGGCAGTGCCCGGTTGGGAAGTGCAAAAAATATTCGTCTGGGACTGGATTTACGGGGCGGCGTCAGCGTCACCTACGAGGCGACCAAAGCAAATCCGACCGAACAGGAAATGCAGGACACCGTTTATAAGATGCAGAAACGTGTGGAGGATATCAGCACAGAAGCTTCTGTTTATCAGGAGGGAGCTAACCGTGTGACGATTGATATTCCCGGCGTCAGCAATGCTTCTGAAATCCTTAAAAAATTAGGACAAGCAGGCGCTCTGCAATTTGTACTTTACGATAAAATTAAAGGAAAAGACGGCACGGCATCTCCGGAGGAGGGAAAGGAAGTAACCTTTGATCCGAAGGATGTAGAGCTGGACGGACAGATGATTGAAGATGCTTCGGCAGGAACCCAGAGTACTTCAACAGGGGCGTCCGAAAATGTAGTAAAGATAAAATTTACAGCAAAAGGCACGAAAAAGTTTGGCACGGTAACAGGGGATCATGTCAATGAGCGCCTTGCTATAATTTATGATAATAAATTAGTTTCCGCTCCCAATATTGAATCGGAAATTTCAGACGGGAATGCCGTTGTCAGCGGAGGATTTGAAGAGTTCTCCGAAGCGCAGGAAATGGCGTCCACCCTTCGTATCGGCGCCCTGCCGCTGGAACTGAAAAATATCCATGATAATGTGGTAGGGGCAACGCTGGGAAGCGAAGCGCTTCGCACCAGCCTGATTGCCGGAATCATCGGTTTCATTCTGGTTATTCTGTTTATGATAATCATGTACAGGGTACCGGGAGCCGTTGCCTCCATCGCCCTGATTTTCTATGTGGGAGCGATGCTTCTGATATTGAACGGCCTCAATGTTACCCTGACATTGCCGGGTATCGCCGGTATTATACTGAGCGTCGGCATGGCGGTAGATGCCAACTGTATCATCTTTACCCGAATACGGGAGGAGCTGGCAGTCGGGAAAACGGTTTCCCAGGCTATCCAGAATGGATTCTCCAAGGCGTTGTCCGCCATTATCGATGGTAACGTGACAACCCTGATCGTAGCCTTCGTTCTTTATCTGAAAGGCTCCGGTACCGTAAAGGGCTTTGCCCAGACTTTGGCAATCGGTATCCTTTTATCCATGATCACCGCTATCTTTGTGACAAAATGGCTGTTGAATGCTTTCTGCCGTTTAGGCTGCGAGGATACGAAATTCTATGGTATAAAGAAGGAAAGAAAGACGATCAACTTTATTGGCAACTGGAAAAAATATGCGATTATATCCGGAGCTATTGTTGTTCTCTGCGTTGCCGGTTTGATAGTCAATTCATCCGCAAAGGGACAGATGTTAAATTACAGCCTTGATTTTATCGGCGGAACATCTACCTCGGTTTCTATCGATGAAAAAACAGAGATAACCGATGATTTGAAGAATGAGGTTTTGCAGATAGTAAAAACGGTTACCGGTTTAAACGGGGAAGTTTCTTCCTCTGACGATAAGGGAGTGAAAAAGGTTACTGTCCGCACCACCGCATTGACAGACGAGCAGAAGGCGGCGGTAACGACTCAGCTGTCAGGCAAGTTTAAAGTGGATCAGGGAAAGATTGAGTCAGAAACGATCAGCGCTTCTGTCAGCAATGAGATGAAAACAGACGCTGTTGTCGCTACCCTGATCGCCATCGTCTGTATGCTGATTTATATCTGGATTCGTTTCCGCAATTTTGCCAGCGGCGCCAGCGCTGTTATCGCCTTGATCCATGACGTTATTGCCGTATTTACCGTTTATGTTGTGGCAAGCTCGTTTATTCAGGTGGGAAGTACTTTTATTGCCTGTATGCTGACGATCGTGGGATATTCTATCAATGATACGATCGTGGTATTTGATCGAATCCGTGAAAACCGGAAGAAGGCTTCCAGCCGCACCGATTTAGCGGAGGTAATAAACAAGAGTATTACGGAAACCTTATCGCGTTCCATTAATACTTCCGTGACCACCTTCATTATGGTATTCATCCTGGCTGTTCTGGGAGTGGATTCTGTTCGCCAGTTTGCCATTCCTCTGATTGTCGGTATTATTTCCGGATGCTATTCCTCTATCTGTGTAGCATCTCCGATCTGGTATCTGCTGGGCGGAAAAGGAAAGAAAGAGAAAAAAGCCGTTACCTATTCAAAAAAGAAATAATAAAAGCGCTTGTTCTCTTGACAAGGATGAAAAAGGACGATATAATGAAACCACTATATGACTGACGGAAAAAGTGGAGAGATACCACATGGAGTATAGTTAGAAAAAAAGCCGGCCGTCTGGGCTGAAAAGTCTGGATCTCGGCTTTTTTTCATGCAGGAAAGTCCGTTGCCGCTTGCGGAGCGAATAATGATATGCGTTTCCGGGACTTTGAAATGGGTAAACGGCGCTGTTGCCGCGCCGGAAGAGAAAAACAGGAGGATATAAGATTGAGAAAAGAATGGTTAGGTTTTCAGGGCGGAGCTTGGGAAAAGGAAGTCAATGTAAGGGATTTTATTCAGAAAAATTATACGCCGTATGACGGCGATGATTCCTTTTTGGAGGGACCGACTGAGGATACGAAGGCTCTTTGGGAACAGGTGCTGGAGTTGTCGAAGGAAGAGAGGGAGCAGGGAGGAGTGCTGGACATGGATACGAAGGTAATCTCCACTATCACTTCCCATGGACCTGCCTATCTGGATAAGGATAAGGAAAGAATTGTCGGCTTTCAGACGGATAAACCGTTGAAGCGCGCCCTGCAGCCCTACGGAGGCATCCGTATGGCAGTGAAAGCCTGTCAGGACAATGGTTATGAGGTGGATTCGGAAGTGGTTGAATATTTTACGGTACACAGAAAGACTCATAATGCCGGCGTATTTGATGCCTACACCCCGGAGATGCGCGCCTGCCGGAGCGCCCATATTATTACCGGCCTGCCGGATGCCTATGGCAGGGGACGCATTATCGGTGATTACCGCCGTACGGCATTGTACGGTGTCGACCGCCTCATTGAGGATAAGGAAGATCAGTTAAACAGCACCCGTACGATTATGTATTCCGATGTTATCCGCGAGCGGGAGGAATTGTCTGAGCAGATTCGCGCCTTAAAGATGTTGAAAGAGCTGGCAAAAATTTATGAGTGCGACATCAGCCAGCCGGCGTCCAACGTAAAGGAGGCGACTCAGGCGATATATTTTTCCTATCTGGCGGCGGTCAAGGAGCAAAACGGAGCGGCGATGAGTTTGGGACGTACCTCTACCTTTCTGGATGTTTATGCGGAGAGGGATTTGAAAAACCAAACATTTTCGGAAAAAGAGATCCAGGAAATTATCGACCAGTTTATTATGAAACTGCGTCTAATAAAATTTGCCCGCACTCCGGAATATAATTCTATTTTTGCCGGCGACCCGACATGGGTTACGGAATCCATCGGCGGCATCGGGATCGATGGAAGGCATATGGTAACCAAAATGTCGTTCCGCTACCTGCATACGCTGAACAATATCGGGGCGGCGCCGGAGCCGAATATGACAGTTCTCTGGGCTAAAAACCTGCCGGAAAACTGGAAGCAGTTCTGTGCCGCGACCTCCATTAAGCATTCTGCCATTCAATACGAAAATGATGATCTAATGCGCGTTATCCACGGGGACGACTACGGGATTGCCTGCTGCGTATCTTCCATGCGCATCGGTAAGGAAATGCAGTTTTTCGGAGCCAGGGCAAACCTTGCCAAATGTCTTCTTTATGCGATCAACGGCGGAGTGGATGAGATGAGCGGCAAGCAGGTTGGGCCGAAATACCGGCCGGTCACATCAGAATATCTGGACTTTGACGAGGTCTGGGAAAAATATAAGGATATGATGAAATGGCTTGCCGGCGTATATGTCAATGCCCTGAACATCATTCACTATATGCATGACAAATACTGCTATGAGAGATTACAGATGGCGCTGCACGACAAGCAGGTAAAGCGTTGGTTTGCCACGGGGATTGCCGGACTGAGTGTGGTGGCGGACTCGCTTTCCGCTATAAAATATGCCAGGGTAAAAGCCATCCGTGATGAAAGCGGACTGGCGGTAGATTATGAAATAGAGGGAGATTTCCCGAAATACGGGAATGATGATGACCGCGTGGATAATCTGGCAAAGGAGGTACTCCATACTTTTATGCAGTATGTAAGAGGAAACCATACCTACCGCGGCGGCATCCAGACGACCTCTATCCTGACCATTACCTCCAATGTCAGCTATGGGAAAAATACCGGCGCAACACCGGACGGAAGGAAAAAGGGAGTTGCCTTTGCCCCGGGCGCCAATCCGATGCACGGAAGGGATACTAACGGCGCCGTGGCATCCTTAGCCTCTGTGGCGAAGATTCCGTTTTGCGATGCACAGGACGGTATTTCCAATACCTTTACCATTGTGCCGGATTCCCTTGGGAAAAATGAGAAGGAGTCCGAAAAAAATCTGGTGTCGCTGCTGAATGGATATATTGCCAAAGGAGGGCATCATCTGAATGTCAATGTACTGAACCGCGACACTCTGTTAGATGCCCAGAAACATCCGGAGCAGTATCCGCAGCTGACGATTCGCGTGTCCGGCTATGCCGTCAATTTCATTAAGCTCACAAAAGAGCAGCAGGATGAAGTGATTGCCCGGACCTTCCATGAGAGGATGTAGCCTATGAAAGGCAGGATACATTCTCTGGAAAGTTTTGGTACGGTAGATGGACCGGGGGTGCGCTTTGTCGTATTTTTTCAGGGCTGCCCGATGCGGTGCCTTTACTGCCATAACCCCGACACCTGGGAGTTTGAGGCAGGGGAGGAAATGGATACGGAGGAAATTCTGGATAGACTGGAGCGCAATCGCCCCTTTTATGAAACCGGCGGCATTACTGCCACCGGAGGAGAGCCGATGTTCCAGATTGAATTTCTTTCCGAGCTTTTCGGCGAGGCGAAAAAAAGAGGGATACATACCTGTTTAGATACTTCCGGAATTGTGTTCTGCCCGGAGGACGGCGACGGTATGAAAAAGATAGATAAGCTGTTGGCTGTAACCGACTTAGTTATGCTGGATATTAAACATATGGAGCCGGAAGCGCATAAAAAACTGACCGGTCAGGATAACGCCGGGGTATTTGCCTTTGCCGCCTATCTGGAGAAAAAAAAGATCCCGCTTTGGATTCGCCATGTTGTGGTACCGGGCATAACGGATGACGAGAAGGAACTGACAGAGCTCGGCGCCTTTATGGGAACCCTTTCCAACATTGAAAGGCTGGAGGTGCTGCCGTATCATTCCATGGGGAAGATAAAGTATGAAAAGCTCGGGCTTCCGTATCGTCTGCCACATACGCCGCAGCTCACGAAGGAACAGGCAGGGGAAGCGGAACGGGTGATCCGGAGGGCGTGGGAGCTATCGCGCAGCGGCGGTAAAACAGATTCTGACAGCAAACTCATTGATTACACCCCATAAGTTGTGGTATACTAATAAGAAGTAACGATGCTAAGGAGGATTCCATAATATGGCAGAGCTTCAGGATGAGAAAAAAAAGAGGAAAAAGAAGAAAAAGAAAGAAAAGCAGGAAGTTGTCGTACTGACGCCGGAGCAAAAATATGCTCAGTTACTGGCGCTGAAAAAGGCGACTCGCTGTATTCTCGGTTTAGATGACAAATATAAAATATATATAAGGCTGACAAAGGAATTTGCAGAGCTTGGGAAGGAAGCGGAGGCAAGCCCCTTTGAGGGATCCGAACAATGCATGGCTCTCAGCGAGGAGTGTAAGGCGATTGCCGAAAAGCTGGAGAAGGAGCTGCCGCTGCAGGCGGAAAAAGAGTCCCAGACTGTTACCACTACGGCAAAGGAAAGAGAAGCGAAGGAAAAAGAAAAACAAAAAAAAGGGGGAAAGGGCAAATGGATACTGCTGGCGGCAGCGGTACTGGTTGTTCTTGCCATTATCTGTTACAAGGCTCCGCCTACCCGTTATATCATAGCCGGAGCAGAAAAAAGTCTGGGGATGGACAGGCTGTCAAAGGAATCCTATTATAAGCTGGGAGATTACCGGGACAGTGTAAAAAAGGGAGAACAGGCGTCATATGACTATGCCCTTTCTCTGGAGAAAAAAGAGAACTATAAGGAAGCCGCAGAGGAATTTGGAAAGCTGGCGAAAAGGGGATTTGCCGACAGTGAACAAAGACAGGCGGCGGCAGAGCAGGCGCTTCTTTCTAAGGCAGAACCCGGAAAAACCGTTACCTTTGGCAAATATAAGTGGCTTGTATTAGAGAAAACAGAGGATGCGGTCTTGCTGACGAAGGATGCGGTAATAGAAGATATGGCATTCCATGATAAGGCAGATAAAATAAATTGGAAAAACTGCTATCTCCGTCTATATCTGAACGGGGAATTTATGCAGGACAGCTTTACCGGAAAGGAACAGGAATTAATACAGGAAACCACCGCCCCCTCCTGCCGGGATAAACTGTTTATTCTGGATAAGGCTGAATTGTTGAAATATCGGGAAGTTTTGAAAAAGAAAGCGAACAATCTGCGGCTTCGTGATTCCGGCGCGGCAAAAAGCACCGCATTTACTACCTATAAAGGAGAGGTTGTGGACGACGGCTTTCCGGTGGAAAAAACCGGCGTATGTATAAGACCGGTAATGTGGGTAAAAGAAAAATGAGAAATGAATTGACGAAAAAAGATATTGAAAAGATGCAGGAAGAAATTGAATACCGCAAGCTGGTGGTGCGGAAAGAGGCGTTGGAGGCGGTAAAGGAGGCAAGGGCCCACGGGGATTTGAGCGAGAACTTTGAATACCATGCGGCAAAAAAAGACAAAAACCAGAATGAAAGCCGTATCCGTTATCTGGAAAAAATGATAAAGACAGCCGTTGTGATTTCCGAGGAGTCCGATGAAGATGAAGTGGGAATGAACAATACCGTGGAGGTTTACTTTGAGGAGGATGATCTTACGGAAACCTATAAGATTGTGACAACCGTGCGGGCAGACGCCTTAAAGGGACTGATCAGTATCGAATCGCCGCTGGGGAAGGCTCTTCTTGGGAAAAAGGAGGGAGAGCGTGTTCCGGTAACATTGGATAATGGGAGCTCCTATCATGTAGTAATTAAAAAAGTAGAAAATACGGTGGATGACGGGACAGACCCTATCCGCCGGTTTTAAAAGAAATAAATTGGAGGGAACAGTATGGAATTTAAAACATTGCAGTCAGATATGATCGCCGCTATGAAAGCAAAGGATAAAGTGAGAAAGGATGCCATCTCATCTCTTGTGTCGGCAGCGAAAAAGGTTGCCATTGACGAAGGCGTCCGGGACAATATTACGGAAGAAATTGTGAATCGGGTAATCGTAAAAGAGTTAAAGACGGTAAAGGAGCAGATTGACAGCTGCCCGCCGGAGAGGACGGAGCTGAAAGCAGAGTATCAGGCGCGTTACGACATTATTAATGAGTATGCCCCGAACATGTTGTCTGAGGAAGAAATTGAAGCCCTGATCACAGAAAAATTTGCGGATGTTGTGGCGACCAAAAATAAAGGTCAGATTATGAAACAGGTAATGGGAGAACTGAAGGGAAAGGCGGACGGAAAGGTAATTAACCAGGTAGTAACCAGACTCTGCCAGTAACAGAAGCCCCCGGCAACTGTTATGCTTACAAAAAAAGAGAGAATCAGGAAAGGTACCATAGCACGGCGATGGTGCCTTTTTTTACATGAATATGCGCTTTCTTTCCGGTAAATTCATTGCTGACGCCCAGCGGAAAGGAGTTTGTCAGGTTCGCATCTGAAAGTTCATATTTCAATCCCTGTATGGTGACGTTTACGCTGATGTCGCTGAGGGAGAATACAGAACACAGATTGCCGGGGATATTTTCGGGAAGCTCTTTTCCAAAGGAAATCGTACCGTCGGTAATGACCCGGACGGCATAAGTATCCTCATAAAGGGTGCCAATGGCGTTATTTCGGGAAAGGTAGGTTAAGATTTGGAGATTGGCGATGGTATGGTCAAGGCGTCCGCCCAGTCCGCCGTAAATAGCAAACTCCGTATATCCTTTTGAAAGTCCCAGCTTGACGGCAAGCATCAAATCGGTATCGTCCTTCTCTCTGGGATAGCGCAGGCTGTCAGAGGGAAGATTCCGGGAAAGCACAGAGTCAAAATCGCCCACCACAAAATCTGCCCGAAGCCCTGACTCCTCCAGATAGTCGTAGCCGCCGTCAGCGGCTATGACTATATCCTGAGAGGAAAGAGTAATATCACAGTGAGTTTTTTTCCCTGCTCCGAAAATATAACAAATTCCTGTTTCCATTTTGTTATCCCCTCTTATTCAATGACTGCTACGGCAGCGGACAGATAGTCTTCCTCAAACTCCTCCATGGTCCCGGCGTCACAGGCGGCGGCTAAAGCCGGAGTAATAGGCAGTTTTGCTAAAACAGGAACGCCAAATGTTTTAGCCGTTTCTTCAATATGGCTTTCTCCGAACACGGAAATTTTCTTCCCGCAGTCCGGACACTGCGCATAACTCATATTTTCGATCAGGCCGAGTACCGGGATATTCATCATATTAGCCATTTTTATTGCTTTTCCCACAATCATGGAAACCAAATCCTGAGGACTGGTAACTACCACGATACCGTCTACCGGGATGCTTTGGAAGACAGTCAGGGCGACGTCGCCGGTTCCCGGCGGCATATCGACAAACAGATAATCCACATTATCCCACAGCACGTCTGTCCAGAACTGTTTTACCGTTCCGCCGATAACCGGACCGCGCCATACGACCGGGTCTGTTTCATCCGGCAGGAGCAGATTGATAGACATAACCTCGATTCCGTATTTTTTTGTCCGCACCGGGAATATGGTAGTTTCATTTCCCGTTGCCTTTTCCGTCAAGCCGAATGCCTTGGGAATGGAAGGGCCGGTAATGTCCGCATCCAGGATGCCGCACTGATAGCCCCTGCGGGAAAAAGCCGTGGCGAGAAGCTGCGTTACCATGGATTTCCCTACGCCGCCCTTTCCGCTGACTACTCCGATTACTTTTCCGATTTTACTGTTGGGATGGGGCGCCTCCAGAAAACTTTTCGGATCTCTTTCTCCGCAGTTGCTGCTACAGTTTCCGCAGTCGTGAGTACATGAATCGCTCATGGTTTCTCTCTCCTTTTTTTCTTAATTTATTGAAATCTGTTAATATCTCTACTCTAGTACGAAACTACCGACTTTGTCAAATGCTTTTAGAACAACATTGCCAAAATGGTTATCCTGTGATATTATCAAACTAAGCAGGATGCGTATAAGAATAGCCGGTTTTAGCCGGTAATCAGGAAGAGAAACGGAGGGACAGCATGTATACAGTATCGTTGCAGAAATGCATTGAAAAAGCACAGTTGGAGAACCTTACGCAGGAGGTAGATATTGACAGCATTGAGATTTCCCAGGCAGATGTAAACCGCCCGGCATTACAGTTAGCCGGTTTTTTTGATTATTTTGACCACCACCGGATTCAGTTGATCGGGCAGGTGGAACACACCTACATCGAAAAGCAGGGAATCGAGAAAAGTACGGAGATGATGGGGAAAATTATGTCGTATAAGGTTCCGGGGATTGTGTTCTGCCGTAATCTCTCCGTGCCGGATGAATTTTTGGAGCTTTCCTCAAAATACGGGGTGCCGATTTTGCGCTCGCCGGCAGCGACCTCTTCTCTTTCCGCCGAGCTGACCCGCTGGCTGAAGGTGGAGCTGGCGCCCAGAATCAGTATACACGGAGTGTTAGTAGACATTTACGGGGAAGGGGTTCTGATTACCGGAGAGAGCGGAATCGGAAAAAGTGAGGTGGCATTAGAGCTGATCCACAGAGGGCACCGTCTTGTTTCTGATGATGTGGTGGAGATAAAAAAGGTCAGCGACGCTACCCTGATTGGCTCGGCGCCGGATATTACCAGACATTTTATCGAATTAAGGGGAATCGGCATTATTGATGCCAAAACCCTTTTTGGCGTCGAGAGCGTAAAGGATACGCAGTCTATTGATCTCGTCATTAAGCTGGAGGAGTGGAATAAGGATCAGGAGTATGACCGGATGGGTCTGGAAGAGCAGTACATTGAGTATCTGGGAAATAAGGTAGTATGCCATTCCATTCCGATTCGCCCGGGAAGAAATGTGGCAATCATATGCGAGTCCGCAGCCGTAAACTTCCGTCAGAAAAAAATGGGATATAATGCTGCGTTAGAATTATATAACCGAGTAACAAGCAATCTATCAAATTCATAAATTACAATGGAAAGGAACCGGATTATGGCAGTATATTATGTAGGTGTCGATGTAGGGGGGACAACGGTAAAAATGGGACTTTTCTCCGACACGGGAGAATTGCTGGAAAAATGGGAGATACCGACCCGCACGGAGAAGAACGGCGAATACATTCTCCCGGACGTAGTGGAGAGCATAGAGAAAAAACGCGCGGAGCGCGGAGGAAATATTAAAGGAATCGGTATCGGGATCCCGGGACCGGTAACAGACGATGGGATTGTACTCAAATGCGCCAATTTGGGCTGGGATGTATTTTCCGTGAAAAATACGATTGCAGATTTGACGGGCGTCGGAAATGTAAAGGTGGGAAATGACGCCAATATTGCAGCCTTAGGGGAAATGTGGAAAGGCGGCGGCAGAGGATATGACAGCATTGTCATGGTAACGCTGGGAACCGGCGTCGGCGGAGGCATTATCCATAAGGGGAAAATCCTTACCGGCAGCAGAGGAGCCGGGGGAGAGATTGGACATATGAAAGTGGAGCCGGAGGAAAAAGAAAACTGCGGCTGCGGCAGCAAGGGATGTTTGGAGCAGTATGCCTCCGCTACCGGCATTGTCCGTCTGGCAAAAAAATATATGCCGGAGAACTCCTGCCTTACCGGAGAGAGCGATATTACGGCAAAAAAAATTTTTGACGGGGCAAAAGAAGGGGATGAGTACTGCCTTCAGACTGTCGAGCGTTTTGGAAAATATCTCGGAGTAGCGCTGAGCAACGTGGCGCATGTGGTAGATCCCGAAGCCTTTGTCATCGGTGGAGGAGTATCAAAGGCAGGCAGGATTATTTTGGACGTAATTGAGAAATACTATAATGAGAACTCTATGTACGCTTTGAAGAATAAAAATTTTCATCTGGCAGAGTTAGGCAATGACGCCGGGATATACGGCGCGGTCAGAATGGTAATGTTTATGTGAGATTTTTGTAAAAACAGGTAGTGGAATAGAGGTCGGCCATGATTCAGTTGGAAAAAGAACAGTTAAGCCGCCATACGACATTTCGTATCGGAGGGGCGGCAGATTATTATCTCATTCCGGAAGCGGAGGAGGAGATCCGGGAGGCAGTTGCCTTTGCCAAAGAGAAAAAACTGCCTTTTTATATTCTTGGGAAGGGAAGTAACGTATTATTTTCCGATAACGGTTATCCGGGTGTTGTGATTGAAATAGGAAAAGGACTGGAGAAGATGGAAATTCTGCCGGACGGCGTCGTTATGGCACAGGCAGGCATTGCTCTCAGCGCCATGGCGGCAAAATTAGCAGAAGCAGAGCTGGCAGGTTTTGAATTTGCCGGCGGTATTCCGGGGACTCTGGGAGGAGCTATTACCATGAATGCCGGGGCTTATGGAGGGGAG
Source organism: uncultured Lachnospiraceae bacterium (assembly GCA_947628225.1). Taxonomy (GTDB): domain Bacteria; phylum Bacillota; class Clostridia; order Lachnospirales; family Lachnospiraceae; genus Eubacterium_F. The sequence goes on along the minus strand of CANQYY010000006.1, from coordinate 98,544 downwards.
ATAAAGGATTGTCTTTTGTCTGCCACTGTTTTGACACCGGATGACAGGATACTGACAGTAGAGAAAGAGGAACTTGCGCTAGGATACCGTACCAGTATAATTCCCAAGCAGAATTATATTGTACTGTCGGGGAAATTTTCTTTTCCGAAAGGGAAAAAAGAAGAGATACTGGCGCTTATGAAGGAGTTGAATCGCAGGCGCAGGGAAAAACAGCCGTTGGAATATCCCAGCGCCGGCAGCACCTTTAAAAGACCGGAAGGTTATTTTGCCGGGAAACTTATTGAAGACGCAGGGCTGCGGGGATACCGCGTGGGCGACGCCCAGGTATCGGAAAAGCACTGCGGCTTTGTGATAAACCGGAATAAGGCGACAGCGGCAGAGGTCCGCCGGCTGATTGCCGATGTCCAGGCAAAGGTAAAGGAAACCTCCGGGGTAGAGTTAGAGCCGGAAGTACGGCTCATCGAATAGAAGACCGAAACGGCATGAAAGTGAGGAAATAACATGAGATTTGTAGTTGTGACAGGGATGAGCGGGGCAGGACGGAGCTCCGTAATGAGGATATTAGAGGATGACGGGTATTTTTGCGTTGATAATTTACCGGTATCCCTGCTTCCCACCTTCATGCAGCTGACAGAAGATTCCAGCGAACAGATTGAGCGTGTGGCGCTGGGACTGGATATCCGGGGAGGACAAGGCTCCCTGAAAGAGGCATCCCACATCCTGAAATATTTAAAGGGGAAGGGGTATACGCTGGAAATCCTTTTTTTAGAGGCGTCCACGCCGGTTATAGTAAAACGGTATAAGGAAACCAGAAGAATGCATCCGCTGTCGAACGGCGGCCGTATGGATACTGCCATTGAAAACGAGCGGGAGCTTCTTTTGGATTTAAAAAAGCAGGCGGATTACATTATTGATACTACGACTTTGCTGATTCGGGAACTGAAGCAGGAAATTGACCGGATTTTTGTCGAGGAGGAAAATTTCTGCAACTTTTATCTGACCTTTGTTTCTTTTGGGTTTAAGTATGGCATTCCGTCGGATGCGGATTTGGTTTTTGATGTGCGTTTTCTTCCGAATCCTTTTTATGTGGAGGCGTTAAAGCCTTTGACCGGAAATGATAAGGAAGTATTTGATTATGTTATGAAATCGGACAAGGCGAAAGAATTTCTTGAGAAATTGAAGGACATGCTGGATTTTCTCATACCGAATTATATGATTGAGGGGAAAACCCAGTTAGTTATTGCCATTGGCTGCACCGGAGGGAAGCACCGCTCCGTGACGCTGACCAATGCGATTCACGCGGCATTTGAAAATACGGAATACGGTTGTAAAAAGGAACATAGAGATATAGAGAAGGATAGGTTACGGAATATATGTCATTCGCAGGAAAAGTAAAGGAAGAGCTATTTGGACAGTTTGGAAAAGCAAAGCATTGCCAGATAGCAGAAATAGCCGCCCTGTTTTCTGTCTGCGGGCAGGTAATAATGGAGGAGGATGGGAGCAATCTCATTAAGTTTACGACGGAAAACTTGACAGTTGCAAAAAAATGCTATATTTTAATTAAGAAAGCATTTCATATGATTCCGGACATTTCTTTGCGCGGGCATCACCAGTATCATATTTATCTGATCGGGAATGAGGCCGCGCAGGATTTTATGAAAGCCGTCCGGATTTTCGACAGCGTTTTGCTCGTTCCGGACAGCCTGATAGAAAGGCAGTGTTGTAAACGGGCATTTTTAAGGGGGCTGTTTCTTGCCGTCGGTTCTGTGACGAATCCGCAGAGAGGATATCATCTGGAGCTGGCAGCCGGAAGCAGGGAAAATGCGACTCGGATACAGGAAATCATGGGTGTTTTTGGATTAGAAGCCAAAATAGTAGAGCGCAAAAAGAATCCTATCGTGTATATGAAAGACGGGGAGGGCATTGTTGACTTTTTGAATGTTATCGGCGCCCATGTAGCGTTGATGGAATTTGAGAATGTCCGCATTTTAAAGGAAATGAGGAATTCCATTAACAGACAGGTCAACTGTGAAGCGGCCAATATTAAAAAAACCGTTTCCGCAGCCTCCAGACAGGTGGAGGATATCCGTTTTATCCATGACACGGTTGGATTTGGAATTCTTTCAGAGAGTCTTTCGGAGATGGCAAGATTACGGTTGGAAAATCCGGATGTTCCGCTGAAAGAATTAGGGGAAATGCTGGAACCGCCTATCGGGAAATCAGGAGTAAACCACCGATTGCGGAAATTGAGTGACATCGCAGCGAATTTGCAGAAACAAAAGAAGGAGTAACAATCTAATTGCTATGCAGGTTTGTGAAGATGCCTGCGTAACAGGATGGAGGAAGAAATGATAAGAAAGAGTATTGACGTTAGTGTTGAGAATGAGGGTGCAAGACCGATGGCGATGCTGGTTCAGGTGGCCAGCCAGTACAAAAGCAGCGTGAGCATCTGTCAGGGAAGCAAAACCGTAAATGCAAAAAGCATCATGGGTGTGATGACATTAGGACTGATACCGGGGCAGGAACTGGAAATTACCATAGACGGCGAGGACGAGGAAACTGCCATGGACAGTATAGAAAAATATTTAACCGGAAAGTAATAGAAAAAGAAACTGCCGCACAAACGGAAAACCGGCATGTGCGGCAGTTTCTTTATAAAAGCAGAAAAGAGGGCAGGAATGAATTTTACACATTTGCATGTTCATACGGAATACAGTTTATTAGACGGCTCCAGTAAAATCGGGGAATTGGTAAACCGGGCGAAGGAATTGGGAATGGACAGCATTGCCATTACGGATCACGGTGTAATGTACGGCGTCATTGATTTTTACCGCGCGGCAAAATCGGCGGGCATCAATCCGGTTATTGGCTGTGAGGTTTATGTGGCTCCCGGTTCCCGTTTTGACCGGGAGAGCGGCGGGGAACAGGAAGAACGGTACCATCATCTTGTCCTGTTGGCGGAAAACAATACCGGCTACGCCAATCTGATGAAAATCGTATCTCGCGGCTTTACGGAGGGATTTTATTATAAGCCGAGAGTGGATTATGAAATTTTGCAGGACTATCATGAGGGGATTATTGCCCTCAGCGCCTGTCTGGCGGGCTCCGTTCCGACCTTTTTGCGCAGGGGCTTGTATGAGGAGGCAAAAGAGGAGGCTCTGCGGTTACAGGGCATATTTGGGGAAAATAATTTTTTTCTGGAGCTGCAGGATCATGGGATTGCGGAACAGCAAACGGTAAACCAGGGTCTTCTCCGCATGAATCAGGAGCTTCATATCCCGTTGGTAGCGACCAATGACGTTCACTATATTTATGATTCTGATGCAGAAGCCCACGATATTTTGCTGTGCATCCAGACCGGGAAAAAGGTTTCCGATGAAAACCGTATGCGTTATGAGGGGGGACAGTATTATCTGAAATCCGCAGAGGAAATGGAGCGCTTATTTCCCTATGCGAAAGAGGCGCTGGAAAATACGCATAAAATATCTTCCCGTTGTTGTGTGGAAATAGAATTCGGGAAATATAAGCTGCCCCATTTTGAGGTGCCGGAGGGGCATACCTCGGAATCCTATTTGAGGAAGCTCTGTGAAGAGGGGCTGGTGAGCCGTTATGGCGATAAGGCGGAGGAGTTAAGGGAGAGGCTGGATTATGAGCTGGACACGATTGTTACGATGGGCTTTGTCGATTACTTCCTTATTGTGTGGGATTTTATTAAATATGCAAAGGATCACGGCATCCCGGTAGGCCCGGGGCGCGGCTCTGCCGCCGGCAGCTTAGTGGCGTATTCCCTGAACATAACGGATATTATCGATCCGATTCGCTATAATCTGCTTTTTGAGCGCTTTCTCAATCCGGAGCGTGTCACCATGCCGGATATCGATGTAGATTTTTGTTATGAGCGCAGGCAGGAGGTCATTGACTATGTGACAAAAAAATACGGGGAAAAGCATGTGGTACAGATTGTTACCTTTGGAACGATGTCAGCCCGCATGGTGATCCGGGATGTGGGAAGGGTATTGGACATGCCGTATTCCTATGTGGATTCCATAGCAAAGGCAATCCCCATGGAACTTGGCATTACCATTTCCCGGGCATTAACGATGAATCCGGAATTAAAGCAGCTCTACGAGCAGGATGAACAGACGAAAAAGCTGATTGACATGTCATTGCGTTTAGAGGGACTGCCAAGGCATACCTCTATCCATGCGGCAGGCATCGTGATTAGCCCGGAGGAGGTGGACGAATTTGTCCCGTTGTCCCGTGCCTCTGACGGCAATATCACGACCCAGTATACGATGGTCACGCTGGAAGAACTGGGACTTTTAAAAATGGATTTTCTGGGACTCCGGACTTTGACGGTAATTAAGGATGCCGTGAATGGAGCCTTTGATATCCATGATATTCCCTATGACGATCCGGAGGTTTATGATATGATCTCCGCCGGACGGACAGAGGGGGTATTTCAGTTGGAAAGCGCCGGGATGAAAAGTTTTATGAAGGAGTTAAAACCCCGCTGCATGGAGGATATTATCGCAGGAATTTCTCTTTACCGCCCGGGGCCGATGGACTTTATCCCGAAATATATCGAAGGTAAGAACGATAAAGATAATATTGTATATGATTGTCCGGAGCTGGAGCCGATACTGGCGCCGACCTATGGCTGCATTGTCTATCAGGAACAGGTAATGCAGATTGTAAGGGATCTGGCAGGTTACAGCTACGGTCGGAGTGATTTGGTGCGGCGCGCCATGTCAAAAAAGAAAGCTTCCGTCATGGAAAAGGAGAAAAATAACTTTATCTTCGGAAATGAGCAGGAGGGGGTAGAGGGCTGCATTAAGAGGGGAATCCCGGAAGAGGTGGCAACAAAGATTTACGACGAAATGACGGATTTTGCCAAGTATGCTTTTAATAAATCCCATGCGGCGGCCTATGCGGTAGTTTCCTATCAGACTGCCTATCTGAAGTGCCATTACCCGGTGGAATTTATGGCGGCTCTTATGACTTCGTTTATGGAGCATACCAGTAAAATTACGGAATATATTATGAATTGCCGTCAGTTGGGAATTGAAATTGTACCTCCGGATATTAATGAGGGGGAATACCGTTTTACTCCCGACGGAAAAAATATCCGATACGGACTGGCCGCGATTAAGGGCGTCGGCCGGCCGGTTATCGACGAGATTGTAGAAGAGAGAAAGGCGGGGGGAAAATATAAATCCCTAAAGGATTTTTGTTTAAGGCTGTCGGCAAAGTCCATTAATAAGAGGACAATGGAAAGTTTTATTAAAGCGGGAGCGTTAGACAGCCTTCCGGGGACAAGAAAGCAGAAAATGAGCGTATACGTCAGTGTCATTGACAGCGTCAATCAGGAGCGCAAACATACGGTGAGCGGACAGATGTCCCTGTTTGATTTTGCCGCGCCGGAGGAACAGGAAGAATGGGACGTGCCGATGCCCCAGGTAGGCGAATTTGACAGGGAAATGATACTCGCCTTTGAAAAAGAGGTGCTGGGAGTTTATATCAGCGGGCACCCGTTGGAGGAATATGTGGGGCTCCTGCAAAAAAATATTACAAGGACTACCGCGGATTTTATACCGGCAGAGGGGGAAGAGGTACCGAAGGTAAAAGACCGGGAACGGGCGGTAATTGGCGGAATGATAATAGAAAAAACGATAAAGACGACAAAAACCAATAATCTGATGGCATTTATTACGCTGGAGGATTTGTACGGGACGGTTGAGGTAATTGTTTTTCCGCAAGACTACGAAAAAAACAAATCCATACTGGAGGAGGACAGAAAAGTCCTCATACAGGGACGTGTTACGGTAGAGGAGGACAAGCCTGCCAAATTGATCTGTTCGGGGATTATTCCCTTTGACGAGATCGAAAAAGAATTGTGGATCCAGTGCCGGACAAAGGAGGAGTACCGGGAAAAGGAAGCATGGCTGCTGGAAATTCTTGCCGGGTATGACGGGAAGGATGCCGTAAATATTTTTCTTTCTTCCGTCCGCGCCAAAAAAAGACTGCCAAACAGTCATACTACCAGAGTTTGTCCGGAATTATTGCAAAAGCTGTATGATGAATTTGGGAATGAAAACGTGAAAGTAGTCGAAAAGAGTATTGAAAAAACATTCCAATCATAGTAAAATAATGATGGTAAGCAATAAGAAAATTATCAGACGGGATTTGTGAATATTTCAGCGTCCCGCCGCGTAAACATTTCGGAATGGAGATTGATATGACAGAAAAAGTAAAGACAATAGGTGTGCTGACGAGTGGTGGAGATGCGCCGGGGATGAATGCGGCGATTCGCGCAGTAGTTCGTGCCGCCATTTCCAGCGGTTTGAAAGTAAAGGGCATCCGGAGAGGTTATGCCGGTCTGCTGGAAGAAGATATTGTGGATATGAATACGATGAGTGTTACGGATATTGTACAGAGGGGAGGCACTATTTTGTTTACCTCCCGCTGTGAAGAAATGCGCACGCCTGAGGGACAGAAAAAGGCGGCGGATATTTGCCGCAAGCATGGGATTGACGGCGTTGTCGTTATTGGCGGCGACGGTTCTTTCCGGGGCGCCCAGAAGCTGTCCGCCAATGGCATTAATACGATTGGCGTACCGGGAACCATTGATTTGGATATTGCCTGTACCGAGTATACGATTGGTTTTGACACTGCCTGCAATACGGCAATGGAAGCTATTGATAAGGTTCGTGACACCTCCGCTTCCCATGAACGCTGCAGTATTATAGAAGTAATGGGACGCACGGCGGGACACATCGCCTTATGGTGCGGTATTTCCAACGGCTCGGAATATGTTATGATTCCGGAGCGCTATGATAATGACGAGCAGAAGATTATTGAGAAAATTCTTTCCAAGAGAAGAATCGGGAAGAAGCACCATATTATCGTTAATGCAGAGGGGATTGGAGATTCCCACGGGCTGGCAAAGAGGATCGAGGAGGCGACGGGGATTGAAACCCGCGCTACTGTCATCGGCCATATCCAGCGGGGAGGAAATCCGACCTGCCGCGACCGCGTCTATGCTTCTGCCATGGGAGCTCTTGCTGTCGATCTTTTAATAGAAGGAAAGACAAACCGTGTGGTAGCATACCGGGACGGCGGCTTTTGCGATTTTGACATTGATGAGGCGCTGGCAATGACAAAGGATATTGATGAGCATATGTACAGTATGACGAGGAGATTATCCCGATAGAGAAAAAGACAAAAAAAGTACCCCGCAGAGAAATCGTAAACCTTGTGGCATGCGAATTTACGGCAGGGGTACTTTTTTATTTCAGAAACGGATCATTCTTTGTCAGCGTCATCCTCCGGGACTAACTCATCCGGTTCTTCCGGGGAAGAACTCTCTGTGCTGTCCGGTGTGATCGTCACATAATCTCTTTCCTCGTCCTCTTCTTCATAGAGGTCATTATCGAAATCGTCATCATCATAATCGTCCAGATAATCCTTCATTAACACATTTTTCAGAAAATATAAAACTCCTCCGGCTGCTGCGGCAATGGCAGATAAGCAAAGAAGAAATTTAAAAAATTTTTTCATATCACGCCCGTCCTTTCTTTTCCGTATAATTATTATTATGAGCGATACGGTATTTTCTATTCTTATTTTACGGGATTGCATAGAAAAAGTAAAGTTTTTTTGGTAAATGTGTTGAGAAAATTTTTAGAAACGCAATTTTTTTAGTAATATTTATGATTGTAAAATAATTGCAAAAGGTGTATAATTTGTCATAAGTAAGTATATTATGATAATTGTTAGAGTTAAATGGAGGGTTTGTAATGGTAGTGAATGCAACAAAAAAAACAACTACGACAGCAAATGAACCGGCACAAAATGTAACACAGACGACGGCAAAGGCAGACACAGTGAAAAAACCGGCAGCAGAGGAGAAAAAGGTTTCCGCAGCAGAAACAAAGAAAACGGCGGCAAAGAAGGCGCCGGCAAAGAAAACAACGACGCGCAAGACAGCAGCGAGCCGTAAGACAACTAAAAAGACGGCAACGAGGAAAACAGCAGCGAAGAAAGAAACAACGGTAACGAAGGCAGAGGTATTCATTCAGTATAAAGGAATGGAAAGTTCAGAAAGCGAAGTAATGGAAAAAGTTACGGCTGCATGGGAAGCAGAGGGCAAGAAAGCATCTGCCATTAAGAGAGTAAAGCTGTATATTAAGCCGGAAGATTTTAAGGCATATTATGTAATTAATGAAGGATTGAAAAATTGCTCCACTGGCGCTGTTGATTTATTATAAGCAGCAGCAAAACAATAAAATGACAAAACAGGATAAGTCCGAAGCGGGAATAGTACCGCTCTCGGGCTTATCTTTTATTGTACCGTATAAAAAAGTCCGTCGCCCGCGGTTCTCAGCCGTCCTTTTTGGCATCGTCATTTTCTAAAAAGCTGGCGCGCATAATTGCATTTTCCCCAAACTTTTTCCGAATGGAATCAATCGCATGTTCCAATTTTCCCTGCCGGATATATTTATCCTGTTCCAAGAGGTTTAACTGGCGCATGGACTCTCTGGTAATTTTAGAGGTGGAAACGCCGATCAGGCGGATAGGAGAGCCGTCCCAGTATTCATCAAAAAGTTTACAGGCATGGGCGTACAGCTCACTGGTCACATTGGTGGGGGAATCCAGCGTACATTGATGGCTTCCCCGGGAAAATTCAAAATTTTTTATGGTTACGGCAACTACGCTCGCCAGCACACGATCCTTACGCAGGCGGCTGCCTACAGATTCACAGAGGGAGAGAAGATATTTTTTTGCTTCGGCGGAGTCTGTGACGTCGTGGGAAATCGTAGTGGAATTACCGTAACCCTTGTTATCGGGAGCCTCCGCTGTGACAGGGGAAGGATCGATCCCATTGGCATAGTCATGGATAAGAGCGCCATGCCTGCCGAGGTGGGAGCGAAGGATATTGCGATCAAAAAGAGCGAGCTCGCCGATGGTACGGATGCCCAGATTAAATAGGCGGTTCTTTGTAGAGCGTCCCACAAAAAAAAGATTGCCAACGGGAAGCGGCCACATTTTCTTTTGGATCTCATCGGGAAACAGGCTGTGGACTTTATTCGGCTTTTCAAAGCCTGACGCCATTTTAGCGAGGATTTTATTTGAGGAAACGCCGATATTTACCGTAAAGCCCAGCTTTTCATAAATATGCCGGCGGATTTCTTCCGCAACAGCCACCGGCTGGTTTTGGATTTTTTTCCCCAGACCGGTCATATCCACAAATGCCTCGTCAATGCTATACTGCTCAATAACCGGGGAGTACTCCTGCAGCAAAGCCATGAGCTTCTTAGAATATTCCTTATAAATAGCCATGTGGGGCGGCACAATAACCAGATTCGGACATTTTTTTCTGGCATCGCCGAGGGTTTCTGCTGTTTTTACACCGGCTCTGCGCGCCGGCATGGATTTCGCGAGAATGATCCCGTGCCGGCTTTCCTTATCTCCGCCAATAGCAGAAGGAATAGTACGGAGATCCAGCGTTTCTCCCAGTTCATTAAGCCGGTACAGAGCTTCCCAGCTAAGATAGGCGTTATTGACGTCAATATGAAAAACCACACGCTCCACGGCAGACCAACTCCTTTTTTATAGTATACCACAGGAACATATGTTTGTAAATGAGGGCTTGCATAAAAAGTTATTTTCATGTAAAATGGCAATGAGTAAATTTTGCCATTTTATATGAAAATAGAAGGAGGAAATACAGTATGTACAAAATCAATGACAATTACCTGAAATTGCCCGGCAGTTATCTGTTTTCTAATATTGCCAAAAAAGTAGCGGCATATAAAGAGGCGAATCCCAACCGGGACGTGATCAGCCTTGGCATCGGGGATGTGACCCTGCCGCTGGCTCCTGCTGTTATCGAGGCGCTCCACAGCGCCGTGGATGAAATGGCGCAGGCAGAAACATTCCATGGATATGCGCCGGACCTTGGCTATGAGTTTTTGCGCCGGGCGATTATCGATAATGATTATAAGAAACGGGGAGTGGATATTTCTCTGGATGAAGTTTTCATCAGTGATGGCGCAAAAAGTGATTCCGGTAATATTGTGGACATTTTTGCCCAGAACAATACTATTGCGGTTACCGACCCGGTATATCCGGTCTATGTGGACAGTAACGCCATGTCCGGAAAGACAGGGGAATACCTTGTTGACAAGGGCTGCTGGTCCAATGTGATCTATATGCCGTGTGTGGCAGAGAATGATTTTGTGCCGGAGATACCGGAAAAGACGCCGGATATTATTTATATCTGCTGTCCCAATAACCCGACGGGGACGACGTTAAACCGGGAACAGCTGCAGAAATGGGTGGATTACGCCAATCAGAATAAGGCGGTTATTATTTATGATGCCGCTTATGAAGCTTATATTTCAGAGAAAGATGTTCCCCATAGTATTTTTGAATGCGACGGGGCAAAGACCTGCGCGATCGAGATGAGGAGCTTTTCCAAAAATGCCGGCTTTACCGGGACGCGTCTTGGCTTTACTGTGATTTCAAAGGAGTTAAAGAGCGGTGATGTTTCCCTGAACAGCCTGTGGGCAAGACGCCACGGCACAAAATTTAACGGGGCGCCGTATATTATCCAGAAGGCGGGCGAAGCCGTATACAGTGACGCCGGGAAAAAGCAGACGGAGGAGCAGATCGCTTATTATATGAAAAACGCCGGGATGATCCGCGAGTCATTGACGGATATGGGCTATACGGTATTTGGCGGCGTGAATGCGCCGTATATCTGGCTGCAGACGCCGGAGGGGATGAAATCATGGGATTTCTTTGATATGCTGTTAGAAAGAGCGAATGTAGTAGGCACCCCGGGCTCCGGCTTTGGACCAAGCGGAGAAGGCTATTTCCGCCTTACTGCCTTTGGTTCTGCCGAAAACACGAAGAAAGCGTTAGAGAGGATTCAGAGCTTATAACAGGAAATGTCAGTGAAAGGTATGGTGAGAAATGTGAGAAAAGCAGGTAGGAGTATCTTAGTCGGATTGACTGCCCTGGCAGTATGTCTGGCGCCGGGAACGGTGTCCGGAGCGGATTCCGTGGAGGTAAAACCGTATATTGCTTTTGGCGCAGACCTGACGAAAAGTCAGAAAAATACAGTAATGAAGCAATTTGGAGTAACAGAAGATACGCTGGCTGATTATGAAACCATTACGATAACCAACGAGGATGAGCATGACTATTTGGATTCCTATCTGGATGACAATGTGATCGGCACCCATGCGCTCTCCTCCGTAAAAATTGAAGAGGGAGATGCGGGGAGCGGCATACAGGTGGAAACTCACAATATTACCTTTTGCACGGTGGAAATGTATACCAATGCGCTTGCCACGGCGGGGATCAGCGATGCTGTGGTAACCGTGGGCGCGCCTTTCCAGATTTCCGGAACGGCAGCCCTGGTAGGCGCTATGAAAGCCTATGGCACGATGACCGGCGATGAGATTGAAAGCGATAATGCCGATGCCGCCATGAATGAATTGGTACTTACCGGAGAGCTGGGAGATTCGGTTGGAAAGGATAAAGCCTCCGAGTTTATGGCTCTGGTAAAGGATAAGGTCATTAGCGCCGGGCTGACGGAAGAGGAAGAAATTGAAAAGGTTATCGATGAGGCGCAGCAGGAGTTAGGGATTTCACTTTCCGACAGCCAGAAGCAGGAGATATTATCCCTTATGCAGAAGATTGGCGACCTTGATTTGGATTTGGATTCCATTCAGGAGCAGGCTAAGGGAATATATAATAAGCTGAAAGACTTAGACATTGATTTGAGTAAGGCACAGGGCTTCTTAGAAAAAATCGGGAACTTTTTTGCTGAATTATTTCAAAAGATAGCGGAATTTTTTGCCGGCCTGTTCCAGTAGAAAACCGAATGGCCTGTATCCGGATAAGAGGATAAAGAGGAATATTGTGCCGGGAATGTATATTGTTCTTTTATTTCCGGCACAATATTCCTCTTGTAAAACTCGATTGACCGATCGAAGAGCAGAAATAATTCATAATAGATTTCCGTCAGTATCGTAAAACGCATCGCAGTACACAAGTTTCCCGGAAACCCTGCCTTTTATAGATTTGTCCAAAAATAAAATCTGCAAATGTTGATTGTCAAATTCATTCTCTGATACGGTAATTCCATACTGTTTTCCGCTTTCAAATCCAAACCGCGAATAATAGTTTCCGCCCAGTAAGGCAATATAGGAAAATCCTGATTTTTCCGCCCTTTTAATGCACTCTTTCACAAGCGCAGAACCGATTCCCGTATTCTGATATTCTTTTCGTACCCCCAACGGGCCTAAAGCCAGCCCCGGAGAACTTCCTATTTTTGCTTTCGTCAATACATTGTAACCAACTACATTTTCTTCATCTAACGCAATTACGCATAACTCCGGCAAATAGCCGTCCGATTTTAGCAAGGTTTCCGCAAATTCCCATTCATTGAAAATGTCATTGCTGTTTTCATGGTAAAATGCACTTTTTAATGCGTCTTTTGCCCCGTGCAAATATGAAAGTTCAAACGTCTTTATTTCCACTCATTTTCCCTCCGGACATCGATTTGTTTTAATTATTATACGAAAAACAAACGGTGCTTTCAAGGTGTAAAACTGGCAGCCTGCGGTGTTTTGCGTCGAATAATGTTAGTTTTGCAAAAATATTAACGTAGTTTAATGTAAATATTCATATAAAATCCATTGATTTTAACACGAATATCTGTTATACTATAGGTAACTTCTGAAAAGGAGGGTTATTTATGTACCGAAAAATTATGACTTTTTTAGAGGCATGGAAAGAAAACAAATACCGCAAGCCGCTAATCTTGCAGGGGGCAAGGCAGGTCGGCAAGACGTATTCTATTTTGGAGTTTGGGCGTACACACTATGAGAATGTGGCGTATTTCAACTTTGAAACAAATCCGAAGCTCTCGGAAACCTTTGATGAAAATATCAGCCCTGATTATCTGATCCCTATTCTATCGCATATCGCAGGGCAAACCATCGTCAGGGAAAAAACGCTGATTGTCTTTGACGAAGTGCAGCTTTGTGAAAGGGCGCTGACTTCTTTGAAATATTTTTACGAGGACGCTCCCGATTATCACATCATCGTGGCAGGAAGTCTTTTAGGCGTTGCAGTAAACCGTGCAAAGTTCTCTTTTCCCGTGGGCAAGGTGGATATGAAAACCCTTTACCCGATGGATATGGAGGAATTTATGCTTGCGCTGGGGGAGGACGCTCTGGTAGAGCAGATAAAAAAGTCCTTCCAGGCCGACACGCCCATGCCTTCTGCTTTACACGATGCGGCGATGCTGCTTTATCGCCGGTATCTTGTGGTGGGCGGTATGCCGGAGTGCGTCATGCAGTTTGCCCAGACAAAGGATTATATCCTTGTGCGCCATACGCAGGATACCATTTTGGCAAGCTATCTCAACGACATGAGCAAGTACAACAACTTGAATGAGATTAAAAAGACACGGCTTGCCTATGACAACATTACCGTGCAGCTTTCAAAGAAAAACACCCGTTTTCAATATAAGCTGATTAAGAAGGGAGGACGGGCTTCCGAATTTAAGAACGCCATCGAATGGCTCTGTTTGTCTGGCATCGTGTCGCAGGTGTTCAAGGTGGAACAGATAAGAAAACCGTTGGAAAACTACCGTGACATCGACGCTTTCAAGATTTATGTTTCCGATCTGGGTCTGCTTGCCGCCAAAAAGGATTTAGCTGCAAACGATGTCCTCTACATGGTAGAGGAACTGAACGACTTTAAGGGCGGACTTGCGGAAAACTATGTGAATGTGCAGCTCACGATAAACGGATACCAGACCTATTATTGGAAGTCCGAGCGTGGCGCGGAAATTGATTTTATCATTCAGAGGGAAGGCAGGCTCATTCCCATTGAGGTCAAATCCGCCGACAACACAAGAGCCAAGAGCTTAAAGGTCTATATGGACACCTATAAGCCCGATTACGCCATCAAGCTCTCTGCGAAAAACTTTGGCTTTGAGGACGGGAAAAAGACCGTTCCTCTCTACGCCGCATTTTGCATTTAAACCAATGCGGCAATCAGTAAAGTCCCTTTTCCTGTCAGGATATTGATACAATATCTGGATGGGAAAAAGGGACTTTTTATCATATAGGAAAGTTTGTCGCTTCTTTTTTGAAAATAATCATAATTTCTGATCAAACATCTTTTTATCAAATTCTGCATTGAAATAGTAAAAATTCTCAGAATTGAGTTTGGACTTTGTCATTTCCAGCGCCTCTCCAAAACGCTGGAAGTGGACAATCTCCCTGGCGCGGAGAAATTTTAACGGCGCGCGCACATCCGGATCGTCAATTACCCGCAAAAGATTTTCATACACGGTTCTTGCCTTCTGCTCGGCAGCCAGATCTTCATACAGGTCGGCAAAGGCATCTCCCTTTGACTGAAATTCCAGAGAGGTAAAGGGAACGCCGGCGGCAGCCTGCGGCCATAAGGCGGTAGTGTGGTCAATATAGTATGCGTCAAAACCGGCGGTTTTCGCCTGCTCCGGCGTCAAATCTCTGGTCAACTGGTATACCATGGCGCAGATAATTTCCATATGGTTAATTTCTTCTGTTCCAATATCCGTCAAAAGTCCGCCCACTTTTTTTACGGGCATGGAATAGCGCTGGGCAAGGTAACGCATGGAAGCAGAGAGCTCGCCATCCGGGCCGCCGTACTGGCTGATTATCAGCTGCGCCGTTTTCGGACAGGTCTTTTCTATTTTTACAGGGAACTGTAATCGTTTTTCATAACTCCACATTATATAAGTCCTCCTTCCCATGGCATAGGACCTTCCGCCCAGCCATATTGATCTGTATCAGGATTGCCGGTAATCATGGAAATTTGGGTAAGCGGGTTATAATTTTTCGCATACTCCGCCAGCAAATCCAGCCTTTGCGTCAGTAATTCCTTAAATAATTCCAGCCCGTTCGGACAGGCAGGATGCGTATCCAGATAGAGGGTCAGGTCATTGATGGCAAAGCTGACAGTTGCAATTTTGCTCATCAGCGCCTCCCTGTCGGATTCTTTTTTATCCAGAGCTGAAAATTTAGACTTCAAAGAACTTTTAATATCCTCCGCCTTAAAAAATTTCAGATTCAGACATGGAAAAATAGTACCTTCTTTTAATGCTGTTTCAAAGTCATAGGGCTCGCACCACTCCTGCATGGGAATCGACGCCATGGCAAGAGTTTCAGGGCAGGTGCAGCCGGTATCCTTTGTATCGCTCATTATATCATCTCCTTTGTATAGTTTTTTGTTACAATATTATTTTTTGTCGATTAGGGGATAATATTCGGACAAGATATTTCCATTCAAAATATGCAACATTTTTTGCTTTTCAATCGTTTTATTATTAGAAAATAAATTTTAACGGGAGGGATTACCTATGAAGAAAATAGTTAAAGTATTATTAGTATTAGGATTTGGCGTTTTGCTTTTTGGCGCTCCATTGACGGCCGGCGCAGCATCCGCCGCAGAAACGGGCGACGTGAAGATTGACGCCGCCGGATTTCCGGATAATTTTTTTAGGGAATATGTGGCAGAGAAATTTGACACGAATAAGGATGGGATTTTGCAGCGGGCAGAGGCAGAAGCGGTAACAGGAATCAAGATTTTGAGATTTCAGGAGATGGATGACCAGAATGATGAAACCGGGCAGACAAAGCCTCATTACTACACAGAGGATGAATATGCCTTTAATTTTAAGGGTATAGAAAAATTTACCAATTTATCCAAGCTTGAACTCTGGATGTCAGGCGGCCTGACGAAGAATAATGCAAAATATGTAGTCCGGCTCAGCAATGTGGATTCTCTTTATAAACTCAAAAATTTGAAAATATTAAAAATTACCAATACGGATATGACATCCCTTGACTGCTCCCTGCTTCCGAAGCTGGAAAATTTATATGTCAGCAGCTTTAAAAACCTGAAAAAGATTAACTTTAAGGGCTGTGGGAATTTGAAGAAAATCCAACTGGAGGGGTGCCAGACTTTGAAAACTCTGGATGTATCGCCGTTGAAAAGCCTTACCACCCTGTGCCTTGCTGATGTAAATGTCGGGAAGATTAAATATGGGAAAAAGAACAAGAGCATAAAGACTCTGGATATAGGCGGCGTTTCAGGCGCCCTGAAACTGAATGGGAAAAATCCGACTTCCCTGAACTTGAGTAAGCTGGCGGGATTGAAAAAACTATATATCCAAAAAATGAAAAAATTGAAGAAGTTGGATTTGTCCCACAACAAAAATCTGCGGCTTTTGACCGTGGATGAATGCAACAAACTCACGAAGGTAGCGCCGGTCAAAAATAAAAAGCTGGAGGAAGTAAGCGTATGGAATGACAAGAAGCTGAAAACTCTGGATTTGAGCGCAAACGCCAAGCTGAAAAGTTTGTCCATTCAGGGAATGAAGGTAAAGACGATCCGGCTGAACAAAAAGAATAAACTGTCCTATTTCCGTTATGCTGAGGCTAAGCTGAAAAGTTTCAATGTAAAAAACATCAACACAAAGACGCTGAAGCAATTACAGTTGTTTGGAAACAAGTTAAAAAAGATAAACGTGCGGAAATACAAAAAACTGGAGAGTTTAGATGTGGACAAGGGCGTGAAGGTAATTGGGCAAAAAAAGAATTGACAGACGGAAACACTCTGTGCTACAATGTTAGGCAAAGCGAAGAAGGAAACGAATGTTTATGCAGCGACTGAACGACAGGGAAAGACGTCGCCGACTGAAAGCGTCTTATGGAAGCGGTAAGCAGGAGAACATTCCGGAGCTGGTAAGTTGAAAATCCAGTAAACTTATCCGGTTGACACCGTTATATGCGAGAATGAGAGGAGATACAAAGGGGTATCTCAACGCGGGTGGTACCGCGGGTTTATTAATCATACAAATTTTCCCGTCCCAGAAAAAGCAGGAATGCTTTTCTGGGACGTTTTTTTCACGTTAGCGACAAGCCATACTCCTGAGTGGAAGCGCCCCATTGCGTGCTTGCACGCAAAAGGGGGCGCTTCCACTCAGGAGCACGGCGCCCGCCGTGATGATTTGCGCCAAAGGCGCAAAGAATGGCTTGTCGAGATGACGGGCGAGAAAGCCTTGCGCCAAAGGCGCAAAGAATTGGCTTGTCGAAATAGCGTGGGGGGAGCGGCCCCTAGGGGGGACAGAAACGGAGGTAATTATGGATTTTTTAACAGGAAAAACAGAAAAGGAAACCCTTGAAATCTCTCAAATTCTGGCAGGAGATTATGAGGGGAAAGAAATAAGGATAAACGGAGCCATCCACAAAATCAGGGACATGGGCGATGTCGCATTTATCGTATTGAGAAAGCGCGAGGGGCTGGTGCAGACGGTATACGAATCCGGCGCGACCAATATCAGCCTGAAGGAGCTCAGCGAGGAAGCTGCGGTGGAGGTAAGGGGGACGGTTACGAAAGAAGAACGCGCCCCCCACGGTTTTGAACTGCGGCTGAAGGAAGTAAAAATTTTATCCAGACCGATAGAGCCAATGCCGATCGCAATAAACAAATGGAAGATGAACACATCGCTGGAAACGAAACTGGATTTACGCCCGCTTTCCTTGCGGAACATAAAGGAGCGCGCCAAGTTCCGGATTCAGGAAGGGATTGTCAGGGGCTTCCGTGATTTTTTACAGGCAAATGGCTTTACGGAAATTCATTCGCCCAAAATCGGAGCCAGAGGAGCGGAGGGCGGCGCCAATCTTTTCCGGCTGGAATACTTTCACAAGCATGCGGTACTGGCTCAGAGCCCCCAGTTTTATAAGCAGATGATGGTAGGGGTATTTGACCGTGTATTTGAGGCGGCGCCGGTATTTCGCGCTGAAAAGCACAATACAAAGCGCCATTTGAATGAATACACCTCCTTGGATTTTGAAATGGGCTATATAGACAGTTTTCAGGATATTATGGAAATGGAAACGGGATTTTTGCAGTATACGATGGCGCTGCTTGAGAAAGAATATGCTAAGGAATTGAATATCCTCGGCATTACACTGCCAAAAACGGAAAAAATTCCACAGGTTCGTTTTGATAAAGCAAAGGAGCTTGTGGCGGAAAAATACAATCGTAAAATTCGGAATCCCTATGATCTGGAGCCGGAAGAGGAAAGCCTGATTGGGCAGTATTTTAAAGAGGAAATGGGAGCGGATTTTGTATTTGTTACCCATTATCCCTCAAGAAAAAGACCATTTTACGCCATGGACGATCCAAAAGACACTACCTTTACTTTAAGTTTTGATCTGTTGTTCCATGGTTTGGAAATTACGACAGGGGGGCAGCGTATCCACGATTATCCGGCCCTGTTGAAAAAAATGGAAGAGCGCGGCATGACCGACGAGGGAATGGAACAATATTTGATGATTTTCAAACATGGCATGCCGCCGCATGGCGGGCTGGGCATTGGTCTGGAGCGGCTGACCATGAAGCTGTTACAAGAAGAAAATGTCCGGGAAACGACCCTGTTCCCAAGAGATTTAAGCCGCCTGGAGCCGTAATCTGCTCCGGGAAGGTTAAATATAAGAGAAAATAGGAGGAATCAGCATATGGCAAATATTATTTCCGATGAAACCATAGAATATGTGGGCATTCTGGCAAAGCTGGAGCTTTCGGATGAGGAAAAAGAGCAGGCAAAAAAAGATATGGGAAGCATGTTGGACTATATTGATAAATTAAATGAACTGGATACCGATGGGATAGAGCCGATGTCCCATGTATTTCCGGTAAAAAACGTGTTCCGTGAGGATGTAGTAACGAACGGGGATGACAGAGAGAATATGCTTGCCAATGCGCCGGAGAAAAAAGAGGGTACCTATATGGTGCCAAAGACATTTGATTAGAAGGGGGCAGGATGAAAATGGATATTATGAGTTTAACTGCCGTGGAGCTTGGGAAAAAAATCAGAGCCGGAGAGGTTACGGCGATGGAGGCGGCAAAGGCGGCGCTGGATAAAATAAAAGAAGTAGATAAAACGATAAACAGCTATGTAACGGTCTTAGATGAAGATACCGTAATGACGCGGGCGAAAGAGGTACAAAAGCAGATAGAAGCGGGAACGCTGAACGGCCCTCTTGCCGGGGTGCCGGTAGCAATAAAGGACAATATGTGTACCGAAGGGATTTTGACTACCTGCAGCTCCAAAATTCTTTGCAACTTCAAACCGACTTTTACGGCGGAAGCGGTAAGGAATCTGGAAAAAGCGGGAGCCATTATGATAGGAAAGACAAACATGGATGAGTTTGCCATGGGAAGCACGACGGAAACCTCCGCTTACGGGATAACAAGAAATCCCCACAATACTGAGCATGTGCCGGGCGGCTCCTCTGGCGGCTCCTGTGCGGCAGTGGCAGCGGGGGAATGTTCCTTTGCCCTTGGTTCCGATACCGGCGGCTCCATTCGCCAGCCGAGCTCCTTCTGCGGCGTGACCGGAATGAAACCAACCTACGGGACGGTATCCCGCTATGGCTTGATTGCCTATGGCTCCTCCCTGGATCAGATAGGACCGGTGGCAAAGGATGTGACAGACTGTGCTGCAATTTTAGAGGTTATCTCCTCCCACGATAAGAAGGACAGTACATCAGTAGCAAGGGAGGATACGGACTTTACCTCCGCATTAAAAGAAGAGGTAAAGGGAATGAAAATCGGAATCCCCAGAGATTATTTCGGAGAGGGGTTAAATCCGGAGGTTCGGGAGGCAATCCTGAAAGCGGCGAAGGCGCTGGAGAGCAAAGGCGCTGTTTTAGAGGAATTTGATTTGAGTCTGGTGGATTACGCTATTCCCGCATATTATGTCATTGCCTCGGCAGAAGCGAGCTCGAATCTGTCCCGTTTTGACGGGGTAAAATACGGCTATCGCACCGGGGAGTATGAGGGTCTTCATAATATGTACAAAAAAACCCGTTCCGAGGGCTTCGGAGCGGAAGTAAAACGAAGGATCATGTTAGGCTCTTTCGTTCTCAGCAGCGGCTATTATGACGCCTATTATTTGAAAGCGCTGCGGACGAAAGCATTGATAAAACAGGCATTTGATCAGGCATTCTCCCGGTATGATGTCATTATATCCCCGGCGGCTCCTACCACGGCGCCCAAAATCGGGGACAGCCTCAGCGACCCGATAAAAATGTATCTGGGCGATATTTATACCATATCGGTAAATCTGGCGGGACTGCCGGGAATCACTGTTCCCTGCGGAAAAGACAAAAAAGGTCTGCCGATCGGGATGCAGTTGATAGGGGATTGCTTCCGGGAAAAGGAAATCATCCGGGCAGCCTATACCTATGAACAGAGCAGAGAGAAGGGAGGAGAATAAGATGGCAAAGCAATATGAAACGGTAATCGGACTGGAAGTTCATGTGGAGCTGGCGACAAAGACAAAAATATTCTGCGGCTGCTCTACAGCCTTTGGCGGGGCGCCTAATACCCATACCTGTCCCGTCTGTACCGGGATGCCGGGCTCTCTTCCCGTTTTAAATAAACAGGTGGCGGAGTATGCCATGGCAGTGGGACTGGCATTGAATTGTAAGATAAACCAATATTGTAAATTTGACAGAAAAAATTATTTTTATCCGGATAACCCTCAAAACTACCAGATATCCCAGCTATATCTGCCAATCTGTATTAACGGCAGTGTGGAAATCGAAACGGCGGGAGGCAAAAAGAAGGTGGGCATCCATGAGATTCATATGGAGGAGGATGCCGGAAAACTTGTACATGATGAGTGGGCCGACTGTTCGCTGGTAGATTATAACCGCTCCGGCGTACCCCTTATTGAAATCGTGTCGGAGCCGGATATGAGAAGCGCTGATGAGGTGATTGCTTATCTGGAAAAACTCCGCACAACCATTCAATATCTGGGGGCGTCAGACTGTAAATTAAACGAGGGCTCCATGCGCGCCGATGTGAACCTGTCCGTCAGGGAGGCGGGGGCGTCCAAATACGGAACCCGCACGGAGATGAAAAACTTAAATTCCTTTAAGGCAATCGCCAGAGCCATAGAGGGAGAACGGGAACGTCAGATTGAAGTGCTGGAAGATGGGGGCGAAGTCATACAGGAAACCCGCAGATGGGATGATAATAAAGAATATTCCTATGCGATGCGTTTTAAGGAGGATGCTCAGGATTACCGCTATTTCCCGGACCCGGATCTGACGCCGATTGTCATTAGCGACGAGTGGATCCGGCAGATAAAAGACCGCCAGCCGGAATTTCAGGAGGAAAAGGCAAAACGCTATAAAGAAGAGTATGATATTCCGGAATATGATATTTCCATTATTACCGCCAGTAAAAAGATGGCAGATCTTTTTGAGGAAACGGTTGCCCTCTGCCCCAATCCGAAAAAGGTTTCAAACTGGCTGATGGGAGAAACCATGCGCCTTCTAAAGGAGCAGGAAATGGAGCCGGAGGATATTATCTTTACGCCGGAGCAGCTTGCCAAACTGATTGAAATGACAGAAACGGGAAGGATTAACTCTACGGTGGCAAAAGAAGTTTTTGAAAAAATGTTCAAAGAAAATATTGACGTGGAGAAGTTTGTAGAGGATAATAGTCTTGGAACCGTAAATGATGAGGGAGCCCTGCGTGAAACGATTGAAAAAATAGTGGCAGATAATCCTCAATCCGTAGCAGATTATCAGGCGGGAAAGAAAAAGGCAATAGGCTTTTTAGTAGGACAGACGATGAAAGCCATGCAGGGGAAGGCAGACCCCGGAATGGTAAACAAAATATTACAGGAGCTGTTGCAGTAAAAGTCAGATTTGGATAAAACGGGGGCAGCTGCAAAAAAAGGAGAAGTGAAAGCATGATTGAAATGAGAAGGGAAAAACGCTGGCCGGCGAGGCTGGAACTGGAAATCTCCACTTTGTTTAAGCAGGATAACGTAAAAGTGGAAAATATCAATGCGCCGATAGAGGTCATTGATGTGTCGAAAGCGGGGATTGGTTTCCGCAGCAAAAGCGTCCTGCCGATTGGCTATTATTTTAACGCAAGGCTGGTATTGGGGGAGAACGACACGCTCAACTGCGTTGTCCGGATTATCCGGCAGCAGAAGTCAGACGACTACTATGTATACGGCTGTGAGATTGTCGGGGCAGCCTCCATTATGGATTATGTTATAAACGATTACGCCATGTCGTTGGAGTAGGGAAAAAGAAAAAGGACCTTCCGTGCAGACGGAGGGTCTTAATTTCATTAAAAGGAAAGCGAAAGGATGAGAAAATGAAGGTAATCAGCAAGCAGAGAAACAGCAGGATGTGTATGATATGCGGTCTGGATAATGAATATGGCGTAAACGCGCCCTTTTACAATATGGAGGATGGAAGCGTAATGACTCTGTTCCATTTTAAAAAGCAGCACCAAAGTTATCCGGGAAGGGTACATGGCGGCCTTATCACGGCAATGCTGGATGAGATGGGGCTTCGCTCCCTGTGGGCAAAGGAGCTGACAGAGGAAAAATTTGGAGTGACGCTGTCGCTGAATACGAAATACCGCAAGCCGGTTCCCTATGAAGAAGAATTAATCGGCAGAGGGATTATAATAAAAGAAACCCCGAAATTTATCGTGACAGATGCCTGTCTTATGAATAGCCGTGGCGAGCTTTTGGCAAATGGGGAAATTAAGTACATAAAAATGGATACCGGACAAATTGCCGCCGGGCTTGAAATACATGAGGAGATGCCATATCTGATAGAGGACGGGGTTACGGAGATTTCTTATTAACAGAAAAAATACGGTCTTTACAGAATCAGAATATTGGCGCAGGATAAATCGTTTGCTAAATCGTAGACTTTCCCGGAGGTCAGGCCGACGACGACAGGGCGGAGGACAGAGTTCGCCTCATTTTTTACCACCCGCGCTTTTTCGCCGTTACTGAGCTCTACGGTGGAGTCTACCGGATACAAAATCACGCTGCCGAGAAAACTTCTCATAGCGGTAATATCCAGTTCCTCTGTCATAGACATGATCATTTCCACCGCTGTGCGCTGGGAAAAGGATTTTTTATAAGGACGTTCCGTGACAAGGGCATCATAGACATCAGCTACCGAAATTATTTTTGCATAGTGGATAATCTTATCGGCGGAACATCCCAGAGGATATCCCGTTCCGTTCATTTTCTCGTGATGCTGTAAAACGGCAAGGGAAATGGCGTCGGAAAATTCTTCCTTATCCTTTAATATCTCATATCCCAGGGAGGAATGCTGCTTCATAATGGCAAATTCCTCTTCATTTAACCGCCCCGGTTTATTTAAGATTTCCGGAGGAATTTTCGATTTTCCCATATCGTGAAGAAGTCCCGCAATGCCGATATTGTATATATCCTTTTGGGAAAGCCCCTGTTTTTTCGCAATAATCATAGACATCGTTGCGACATCCACGCTGTGCTTAAAGGTGTACTCATCACTGGTCTTCAGCACGCTAATATCAACGGCAAGGGCTTCATTGTCGTTAATCGCCTTCATTAGATCATTGGTAATTTTGCTGGTAGTATCGGCAAACTCTTTTGTGTCAGAATTATTATATAAGTACTGAATCCCCTCGGAAACTCTCTTTTTTACACTCTCAGAAAGCGTTACCTTCGCCGGGTCTTGGGTTCGCAGTTTTTCAATATTATGGCGCACGACAGGAGGCAGGACTGCTTCTTCCTGTTTGTCCTGCGTTACTTCTTCCTCTCCCTCGCGGATATAGACCCCGGGAATCCCCCTCTTTTTTAAACCGTCAATTAAATAACTATCTAACGGGGTGCCCCGGGCGATCAACGTGCGGTCAAGGCGGTCTTTTATTGCCTGGTCAATCCTCATTCCCTCTTTCAGGGAACCGGTACGAACATAAAAGCGTCTTATCAATGAAGTTCTCCGTTCCGCCGTTTATACAGCCGTTTTTACCCCTATTATACAATGTTGAGGGAAAAAAGCAATAGCTGAAAAATTTATTAAGTGAAAATAATTCATCTTAAAAATGAAACAAATTATACATTTTCGCTTTACTTTTTCTTTTTCTCCGCTATAATAGAATAGACTGGATAAAGTAAAAAAACGTGGAAATATAAGGGAGGATCGTCATGAAGAACGGAATTGAGATCAGATGGCATGGCAGAGGAGGCCAGGGAGCGAAAACGGCGGCGCTGTTATTAGCAGATGTTGCTTTTCAGACAGGGCAGAATGTACAGGGCTTTCCGGAATATGGCCCGGAGCGTATGGGAGCGCCGATTACGGCGTACAATCGTATCAGCCCTGATAAAATCCGGGTTCATTCCAATATATATCATCCGGATTATGTTGTAGTAGTAGATGAAACGCTGTTGGACTCTGTGGATGTTACGGCAGGGTTGAAAAAAACCGGCGCTATTATTGTAAATACATCGAAGCCCAGAGAAGAGATCGCAAAGCGTCTGGGCGGTTATGAGGGACGGGTATATAGCGTGGACGCCAGAAAGATTTCGGTGGATACGCTGGGAAAAAATTTCCCGAATTCCCCGATGCTGGCTGCCACCGTTGCGGTCAGCGGCATTATGCCAAGGAAAAAATTTATCCATGAGATGAAAGCGTCCTATCAGCACAAGTTTGCTAAAAAGCCGGAGGTTATTGACGGCAATATGAAGGCATTGGAAATGACCTTTGACGTGGTGGAAAAGGTATTGCAGGAAGATAAAGAAAAACGGCTTTCCGCCTGAATTTTATTGCAAATAAGTCACAGAATACAGGAGAATGGAGAACATGAGAACAGATATTACCAACATAAATGAAACAACCCCTCACCATCAGCTGACGGAAGGCCTGATGATGTTTGCAGGCGGAACCTCCCGCCTTTTCCATACCGGCGAGTGGAGGACGAACACACCGGTATTTTTAGCAGACAAATGTAAGCAGTGCCTGTTGTGCGCGCCCGTCTGCCCGGATAGCAGTATCCCGGTAAAGAAGGGAAAGCGTCTGGATTTTGACTATGACCACTGTAAAGGCTGCGGCATCTGCGCCAGCGTATGTCCTTTCGGTGCCATTGAGATGAAGGAGGGGAATGAATAATGGCGATTAAAGAACGTATGTCAGGAAATGAGGCGGTGTCTTATGCGATCCGGCAGATAAATCCGGATGTCATGCCCGCATTTCCCATTACCCCGTCCACGGAGATCCCCCAGATGGTATCGACCTATATTGCCAATGGGGAAATTGATACGGAATTTATTCCGGTAGAGAGCGAACATTCCGCCATGAGCGCCACCATTGGAGCCGAGGCGGCAGGCGCCAGAAGCCTGACTGCCACATCTTCAGCAGGGCTGGCGTTAATGTGGGAGGAGCTTTTACTGGCGGCGTCAAACCGGCTGCCTTTGGTATTGGCATTAGTAAACCGTACTCTTTCCGGTCCCATTAATATTAACTGCGACCATTCCGACGGCATGGGAGCCAGAGATACCGGATGGATCCAGATCTATGCGGAAAATAATCAGGAGGCATATGACAATTTCATTCAGGCATATCCTATTGCAGAGGATGCGAGGGTGCATCTTCCGGTAATGATTTGTCAGGATGGTTTTATTACCAGTCATGCCGTGGAAAATATTGAACTGTTGGAAGATAATCTTGTAAAGGATTTTGTGGGCAGCTACGAGCCGGAAGAATATCTGCTAAATCCGGGCAAGCCCATTGCGGTAGGTCCGTATTCTGTTACCAGTTATGCTATGGAGGCGAAAAAAAATCAGGAGATTGCCATGGAAAATTCCAAGGAAGTTATTCTGGAGGTGGCGAAGAAGTTTGCCCGGGCAGCAGGCAGGGAATACGGCTTGTTTGAAGAATATCGGACAGAGGATGCCGATTATATTATGCTGATTATGGGTTCTGCCGCCGGTACGGCAAAGCAGGCGGTAGATGAGTTACGGGAACAGGGTAAAAAAGTGGGAGTACTGAAACTCCGGGTATTCCGTCCGTTTCCGGCAAAGGAAATTGCTGCGGCGCTGAAAAACTGCAAGGCAGTGGCAATTCTTGACCGCTGTGAGAGCTATAACGGAAATGGCGGTCCGCTGGGAAGTGAAGTGCGGGCGGCGCTGTTTGACAGCAAGGTAATGATAGAGGCGGTCAATTACATTTACGGCCTTGGCGGACGTGATTTTACCATCAGCGATGTAACGGAAATTTTTGCCGAGCTGGAAAATATGATAGAGAATGGAAAAGAAGTCGAACCGTATCGGTATATCAGATTACGCAAATAGAGGAGATAACTTGAATTATGAGTGATTACAGTTTAAAAACCATGATGGAAAAGCCGGAGCGGCTGGCGCCGGGACATCGTATGTGCGCCGGCTGCGGCGCTACCATAGCTGTCCGCGCCGTGCTTCGCGCACTCCATGAAAATGACCATGCTGTTGTGGGCAATGCCACAGGATGTCTGGAGGTATCTTCCTATATGTACCCCTATACAGCGTGGGAGGACAGCTATATACATAATGCTTTTGAAAATGCGGGAGCTACTTTAAGCGGAGTGGAAACTGCCTATAGAGTTTTGAAAAAACGCGGTAAATTACCGGAAGAAGAAACCTTTAAATTTATTACCTTCGGAGGAGATGGCGGAACCTATGACATTGGTTTCCAGTCCCTTTCCGGCGCCATGGAGCGGGGACATGACATGGTATATGTCTGCTACGATAACGGAGCCTATATGAATACCGGTATCCAGCGTTCCTCCGCCACCCCGATGTATGCGGATACCACTACGACTCCGGTGGGAAAGAAATCCAATGGAAAAATGCAGAACCGGAAAGATTTGGCCGCCATTATTGCGGAGCATGACGTTCCTTATGTGGCGCAGACTACCTTTACCACGGATTTTAAAGATCTGCACCGCAAAGCGGAGAAAGCAATTTACACGGAGGGCGCCTGCTTTCTCAATATTATGACTCCGTGCCCGAGAGGATGGCGGTATGACACGCCGGAAATTATGAAAATATGCAAGCTGGCAGTAGAAACCTGCTACTGGCCGCTGTTTGAGGTAGAAAACGGGAAATGGAGCCTTTCCTATGAGCCGAAGAAAAAACTCCCGATTGAAGATTTTCTGCGGGAGCAGGGGCGTTTTAAACACCTGTTTAAAAAAGGCAATGAAGATTTGATCGTCCAATTCCAGAAGGAAGTGGACAGACGTTGGGAAAACCTATTGTATAACTGTGCGCGTTAGGACTAAACCGCGCCGTGTCAAAGAGAACAGTTTTCCTGTGCTTGCGCAGCAGGGGACTGTTCTTTTTCGTTATAAGGAGGTATCAGTGCGATGGACAAAAAAAACTGGATGAAAGAGCATGCCGCAGATGGCATCACAGAAGAAGCGGCGGGAGTGGATTATGGGACTCAGAATAAGTACACATATTATTCAACTACCAGAGGGCGTGAAACTAAAGTAAACGTCCTGCTCCCACCCGGATATTCCGAAGGCGGGGAATATCCGGTATTATATGCTCTTCATGGTTACTGGGGAGATGAGGATACCCTTGCCGATATGGGGAAGGTCAGGGAGATGCTGGGAAATCTTATCCATTCCGGCGAGGCGGAAAAAATGATAGTAGTATTTCCTTATCTTTATACAAGTAAGACGCAGGAAACCTGCAGCGGGCTCGATCCGGAGAACTGCCGGAATTACGATAATTTTATCAACGACCTGACGACGGATTTGATGCCCTACATAGAAAGTACGTTTTCTGTGAAAACGGGACGGGAAAATACGGCGATCACAGGATTTTCCATGGGAGGAAGGGAAGCTTTGTTTATCGGGATCACCCGCGCAGATTTATTTTATTACATCGGCGCGGCATGCCCGGCGCCCGGTCTGACCCCGACGACGGATTCTAATATGGCGCATCCGGGCCAGCTAAAGGAAAGCGAACTGATAATAGAAGAAACAACGCCCTGTTTTCTTCTGCTTACGGCAGGGGAAAGGGATGATGTGGTAGTGGATTATCCGTCGCTGTATCACGATATTTTAAACCGGAACGGCGTGGAGCATATATGGCACACGGTGTCTGACGGGGGACATGATGAAAATAGCGTCCGTTCGCATATGTATAATTATCTCAGGGCAATTTTTAAGAGGGGCTGATAGGGAAAAAAGGGAAGCGGATGCCGGGGAATTAAAAAAGCCTTGTCTTGACAAAAGAGGTTTCCCATACCATAATAGAATTATGTTTTAAGCTTGCTGTGAGTAAAGGAGAATTTAATTATGAAGGAAAACGAAGGAAAAGGATCAAAGTATGCCGGAACGCAGACAGAAAAAAATCTGGAAGCTGCGTTTGCAGGAGAATCACAGGCCAGAAATAAGTATACTTATTTTGCGTCAGTAGCAAAAAAAGAGGGCTATGAGCAGATGTCCGCCCTGTTTTTAAAAACAGCGGATAATGAGAAAGAGCATGCCAAGATGTGGTTAAAAGAACTGAGTGGAATTGGCAGCACGACAGAAAACCTCAGAGCTGCGGCAGACGGCGAAAATTATGAGTGGACGGATATGTACGAGGGATTTGCCAAAACTGCCGAGGAGGAAGGTTTTACGGAACTGGCTCATAAATTCCGCATGGTGGCGGCGATAGAGAAGCACCACGAAGAACGTTACCGCGCCCTGCTCAAAAATATTGAAACGGCGCAGGTATTTGAAAAGAGCGAAGTGAAGGTTTGGGAATGCCGCAACTGTGGGCATATTATCGTCGGGACGAATGCCCCGGAGGTTTGCCCGGTATGCAGCCATCCGCAGAGTTATTTTGAGCTGAGCGCCCAAAATTACTAAAGAAACGGAAAACAAATAAAAAGGGAAAAATCAGAAAAGCAGAAATCAGAAAGGAGTTATATAATGAGTAAAGAAAGAGAGCCTCTGGTAACGAATATTTTTACAGCAGATCCATCGGCACATGTATTTGACGGTAAACTGTACATATATCCTTCCCATGACATTGCCCATGACGGAGAAGATAATGACGAGGGGGATGAATACCGTATGGAGGATTACCATATCCTGTTCATGGATAATTTAGAAGCTCCCTGCATCGACAACGGCGAAGCGCTGCACATGAAGGATGTGCCTTGGGTAAGCAAGCAGATGTGGGCGCCGGATGCCGCCTATAAAAACGGCACCTATTATTTATACTTCCCGGCAAGGGATAAGGATGGGATTTTCCGTATCGGCGTTGCTACCAGCACAAGCCCCATAGGCCCCTTTACGCCGGAGCCGGACTATATTCAGGGAAGCTACAGTATCGACCCTGCTGTTCTGGTGGATGATGACGGAAGAGCCTATATGTATTATGGAGGACTTTGGGGCGGCCAGTTGGAAAAATGGCAATCCGGCTCCTTTGATGAAAATGCTCCCAAGCCAAAGGGCGACGAGCCTGCGATCGGGCCTATGTGCGCTGAGCTGAATGATGATATGAAATCCATTAAAGGCGAGCCGATGCATCTTACTATTTTAGATGAAGAGGGCAAGCCGATCACGGCGGGCAACGAGGACTGCCGGTTCTTTGAGGGAGCATGGATGCATAAATACAAGGGACTGTATTATCTGTCCTATTCGACCGGAACTACACATTATGTCGTGTATGCCACCAGTGAGAACCCGCAGGGTCCCTTTACATACCGCGGACGGATTCTGGAACCGGTAATTGGCTGGACAACCCACCATTCTATTGTGGAGTATAATGGCAAGTGGTATTTATTCTACCATGACTGTGAGCTTTCTAAGGGGATTAACCACAGACGCACGGTAAAATATACAGAGCTTCATTATAATGAAGATGGTACGATTCAGACAATACATCCGTATGAAAAATAAAAAAGAAGAAAAAGGCTCTGATATATTCCGGGGCCTTTTTCCATTTTGGAGAAAAATACAGGATGCGGAATAATAAGGATCAGGAGGAATGAGGATGACATTACTAACCTATCAGGCGTTAAAAACCGTAGCCGAGCAGGGGAGCTTCCGCAAGGCGGCAGATCTTTTGGGGCTGACGCCCTCTGCCATCAGCCATGCCATATCCTCTCTGGAGCAGGAACTCGGCTTTTCCGTACTCAACCGGGGGAAAAACGGCGTGACCCTGACCAACTACGGAGAGCAGCTGATTCCCTATGTCAATGCGGTTCTGAACAGCGATGAGAGTTTACATCAGGCTATTGCCGAGTTTAACGGATTACAGCAGGGACAGGTAAAGGTAGGGTGTTTTTCCAGCGTATGCACGAACTGGCTGCCGGATCTTATACATTCTTTTCAAAAGG
Source organism: uncultured Lachnospiraceae bacterium (assembly GCA_947628225.1). Taxonomy (GTDB): domain Bacteria; phylum Bacillota; class Clostridia; order Lachnospirales; family Lachnospiraceae; genus Eubacterium_F. Next base: position 68,272 of record CANQYY010000006.1, on the reverse strand, counting down.
AATATCCGGGGATCCGGATTGAAATTTTTCAGGGGACTTATGATGATGTTGTGTACTGGATAAAAAACGGCGTCGTCGATTTGGGTTTTTTGTCGGTATCCAGCGCAGAGGATATTCCCATTGAGCCGCTTTATAAGGACCCGCTGCTTTGCGTTGTGCCAAAAGGGATGCGGCGGGGAAAAGACAAGGAGCCGATAGGGATTGAGGAAATGAGAGGCTGCCAGTTTGTAACCCAGAGGGAAAGTACGGACGCCGATATACAAAATTTCCTGAAAGAAAATAACCTGAATGTCCAGTCAAATTATCATGTGGTGGACGATTTGTCTACTATTGCCATGGTGGCAAGCGGGTTTGGCATCTGCCTGATGCCGGAAATGGTGATGAAGGATATCCCTTATGAGGTAGACTGTTATCCGGTAAGGCCGGATGCTTACCGGATCATCGGGATTGCCACTTTAAACCCGGAAAACATGGCGCCGGCGGTGCGTACTTTTTATACCCGGGTGCGGCAGGAATATAAGAAAATATAACAAGACGGCAGGGAAGATTTAGCTAGGGTAAAGTCTTTGTAGGAAAAATAAACAAAGGACAGAGGAAGAGAGCACCAACTTTGTGTTATGATTAAGTTGCACACAAAAATCTACGCAAAGAAGGTGCTTTTTATGAATAACAGTATACAACATTTCTGCATGAAAAGGGGGCACTTCCAAAGGCATTGGGTTGCGAAGAAGTGATATACAGTAGCAGTGCCATGTTTTCCTGCGGTAAATTTACCTTATCCTCGAGTAAATAAATTTGAGTTTTCGCAAAATGCAATTCCAAAATGCATATAACTTTTCAAAGTACCAATCTGTCGCTTTTTTGAGAGCTTCAGAATAGCAGTACCGAGAATAGAGGCACTTTAATAAGTCCCCCCCGAAACCGGACTTTGGAAGAATTATTCATTTATCTGTTTAAGTGACCAGCTTAAGGCATAGTTGACGGTATGCCAGACTTTTGTCCAGAACCAGAGCCTGACGCCCTCTTTTGCATAAGAAAGTATGCCCGAAATGTCTTTTGCCAACCGGTAATAGAAGAAAGATACTTTTTCCTTTACAGGGTCTGCCGCCTTTATGATGGAAACCTTAAGGACATTGATTTCAGCTTACGCACACGAAAGTTCTTAAACTGGAACATCTGCTTTTTGCAGCGGAAATATTCTTCAATGCGCCAACGTGAGAAGTAAGTCCTTGCCACCCGGATTACATCATCTTTGGATTTGATTTCTTTATTGGTTGCAAGCCTCATCAGGTGTTCGGTAATGCCATAAACAAGCACCAGATAAATATCTTTTCTGGATGCAGTAATCTGCACTTTGACATGGGAAATGTAAGCTTGATGGTCTTTGCCTTTGTAAAAAACATTTGTTTTAATTTTGCCTTTTCTGCGGTTACGAGGTTCTGCAGCCGTTATCCATTTGTTGTGGTACAAAAGCTTGCGGTTGGATTTCAAACGGATAACGTAATCCTGGTTAAGGTCATCCAGCTTCAGAAACATCTTATTATCGTCGTAACCTCTGTTCATGGCAAAAGTCGCTTTTCCAAAGAGAGCAGCTCCCTGCTCCATGGCTTGAAAGGTAATGGTATTTGCAGACTTATAATCTTTTTCCTGAGAAGAGTGTATTTTAGAAAAAATGCTAACGGGATGGTTACCGGAAGTAAGGACACAGGATTCCGTTACATGGTAGTCTTTTTTGTAAACATTTTTCGTGGAAGTACTTTCGGAGCTGTCCCTGACAATTCCGAGGGCTTTAAATTTATAGCCGTCCGGCTTAACAATATCACTGTCATCAATGTAAATCACAGGTTCAGCAGGCATCCATTTTTTCATCTGCTGCAGATAAGCAGAAATTGCAGAGGCAGGAGTACCTTTTTCAAGATGCCGGGATAAGCGGTTTACAACATTTATTTTTTGGGAAGTTTCGTGAAGCTGGTCGCAAACGTCAGTTAGCAGACAGCTTCCGGAAGCTAACATACCGTAGGTAATGTCAGCAGTGAATTTCCTTTCAGGTTTTGAAAGGTATTAGTAAAAGTTAAAATTTTTCGTTTCAAAGTGTAAGTATTTGATGTAAAATCAGATATAAGGAATCCCCTTTCTTTTTGTTTAGTGAGATTTTTGTTTGGTAGCTTAATTTTACATCAAAAAGGAATGAGATTCCTTATATTTTGGTCATTTTTTGGAAGTTGTTTATAAAGAGAACCATAAAAATGAGGGTCTGTGAATAAAATTGTGGAAATTCAAGAAATAAAGCATTGAAGTAATTGGAATATTATGTTAAAATTTGTATTATAAATCAAAAATTCATTAATTTTTAAAAAAATTATTACAGAAAAATAAAAAATAATAAGAAAGGAAAAAGTTACTGTAGGAAAAAGAAAAAGATTTTATAATATACCATATAGGATGAGATTAGATAATTGAAACAGTAACGGATTTATACAACAATGAGATTTGCAGATAATCAAACAGTTGCGATATATAGAGAGGATGGTGAACCTGTTACATATCAACGGCTTACTGAGTTAGAAAAAAGATTTTACAAAAGGATAAGCTCTCATCGCTCACTATTATTTGTTCTTGCCGATAATAGTATTGAAAGTCTGGTTGCATATCTTTCATCAATTAAAAATCATATAGTGGTTGCCATGTTGCCTAATGAAATTCCGCAAATTGATTTATTTAACTTGATAGAAAAATATAGGCCGGAATATTTGTGGAGTTCAGCGGATAGACGAGTGGATGACTACGAAATTTTGTGGCAAAACAAGGAATATAAACTATTTCGCAGCATAAATCGCAGAACATGGAAATTATCAGATGAGCTAGCGTTATTGTTACCAACATCGGGGACTACCGGATCGTGTAAATTCGTTAGAATTAGTTATCGAAATCTGGCGGCTAATACTAGAGATATTGTGAAGTATCTTCAGATTCGAAGTAGTCATAGAACAATAACGACGCTACCTATGAATTATTCATTTGGATTATCAATTATTAACACTTACTTGTTTGCGGGAGCTTCCATTGTGATAAATAATAAGATGGTAATACAGCCGGATTTTTGGGAAAACATGGAGAAATTTAAAGTCACTTCCGTTTCAGGCGTTCCATACACTTATGATATGATACGAAAGGTAAATCCATTTGAAAAATATGAATTGTCATATTGGGAGGTTATGACACAGGCAGGGGGAGGTATGCAGAAAGAAACATGGCAATACTTTTCAAGGATTGTGAAAAACCGCAACATGAGATTTTATGTTATGTATGGACAGACAGAGGCGACAGCAAGAATGGCTTATCTGGATCCAAATCTTTTTGAATTGAAGCAGGGAAGTATCGGTCAGGCTATTCCTCATGGGAAATTGTCTTTGCATGATAATAATGGCCAAAAAATATTTATGCCCTATACAAAAGGCGAGATTGTATATATGGGAGAGAATGTTTCATTAGGATATGCAAACTCAGGAGAAGATTTAAAAAAACCGGATGAGAATCACGGGATATTGAATACAGGAGACGTTGGGTATTTTGATGAGGACGATATTTTTTACTTGCTGGGAAGAAAAGGAAGATATGCGAAGATATATGGATTGCGTATAGATTTGGAGTATGTACAGAAAACCATATCGGAGTTTAGCGAAAGAGAAGTTTATTGCGTTTCAGATAATAAAAAAATATATTGTGTATATGAAGAAGAACTGAATAAGGGAGTATTGCACAATATGATTAAAGAAATAGGGGTATTGAAAACGGATTTTATATGGATACAGACAAATTTAGATTTGTTTCGAAAGAAAAATGGAAAAATTTGTTATACTACAATGCTAAAGTATTGCGAAGGAGATATAAATGCGGGAAATAATCAAGGAATGTCTGGAAACTCTGGGTGAATGTACAGACGATATAACGGATGAAACAGATATGATTGATGAGTTCGGTTTAGACTCTGTTGCTATTATTAATATAATCAGTATGCTGGAAGAGCGTTTGGGATTTGAAATACCAGATATAACAGAATTTGTTACTAATTTAAATTCATTTGGAAAACTGGCTATATATTTGGAGAAGGTGACTGTAAATGAAAAAGGAAGTTCTGGAGATGGTACAATATGCGTATAAAAATGTTCCATATTATATGGAACTAGCGCAAAATTGTACTATGGATTTGGAACAAATAGATTTTAAACAAGTACCAATTTTGACAAAACAGGCTGCAATTCGCAATATTGGTCAATTGTTGGCTCCGGCATATATTATTAAACAAATGCGGGGACAACTTTTGGAATATTATACATCAGGCTCTACAGGGGAATGCATGGAAATATTTTGGGATAGGGCGGAATGTATATATTCTCTATTGCAGTTATGGTATCTTCGTAAAAAATTTTATAATATTGAGCCAGATGACAGATATGCCTATTTTTATACTTCACGCGGGAATGGCAAAAACAATAAGGAAAAAGAAGTATTTGAGAGGCGAATTGGTTTTTGTAAGAATAATTTGAATTGGGGGAAATTACTGGATATTTATAATGAAATTGTAGATTTTTCCCCTAAATGGATGTTATTACAGCCAAGCTTGGCTGTGTTACTGTCAGAAATAGTAGAAGAGGAAAACGTAAAGAAAATTTCGTCATTACAATATATAGAATTGAGTGGCGAGATGTTATGGCCTTCTACCAGAATGAAAATACAGAAAGCTTTTCCCAATACAAAAATAGCAAATCAATATGGTGCAAATGAGGTTAACTCTATAGCATATGAATGTCCATATGGAACGCTTCATTGCATGGAGAGTAATGTACATGTAGAGATTCTTGACTCGGGAAATAACGTACTGCCAGATGGTAGAGAGGGAACAATCTGTGTTACTTCACTTCAAAATAAAGCTATGCCGCTAATTCGTTATAAAATCGGGGATGTTGGAATTCGATATAAAAGAAAATGCCAGTGTGGGGTCGAAGGAATATGCATAACCCTTACTTCCGGGCGTGATAATGATTGGATATATACAAAAGCCGGGGTTAAAATTACTCCTTATATTTTTGTGAGAGCAATAGAAAATATCAACCAACAGCTTGACTATCCTGTTTGTCAATTTCAAATAGTACAAAAAGATTATGAATATTTTGCTGTCAATCTTGTTATTAATGAAAATGTGCAGGAACAGATAAAGAAATTATTTATGGATAATATAGAACAGGAAGAAATAATTAAAAGTTATTTCCAATTTAATTTTTATCAGGAATTTTTTCCAAATGAAGAAAATGGAAAACTAAAGTATTTTGTGAGTGAGGTAAAAGAGAAGCGTGAGGTGTAATTAATGTCTTGCTGGTCAGTTAAGCGGAGAATAGATGTCGCAATGTAAATAAAGCAAATAACTATTATTAATAAAAAAGGAGATGGTTGAAGCTGAAGAGAAAAATTTATGCGATAGCATTGATTCTGATTCTTTCTGGAACGATATCGTCACATCAAGAGGTAAGAGCGGCATACCAGTCTTGTTACGCTTGGGTAAATCATAAAAACAATTTATATTGGGGTGTGACACGGACATCATTTTGGCATACAAGTTTGTATGTTACTTTGTGGAAACACAAAGGAAAGTCAGATCAGAGGATATTAGAAACTAATAGCAGAAGAGGTTATTCAGAGAAAGAACTTTGTACAGCGGATTATGATATTTTAAAAGCAGGTTTAAAAGCATCTGATTTAGATGCTGAAGGGCAGTATTTTTGTAAGTAATACGATACATAAATTATAATTTTAGTAGTTATTTGCTTTATTCTTTAATATTAGTTGTATGGGAGACGAAATCAATGAAAAAAAAGAGAATTTTTTTTGCAATGCTGTTATTAAGTATGTTTCTGTTGAATGCTTGTGGGCAGGAGGAACAAAAAACTGAGGAAACACTAAAACAAAATCCGGAGTGTGCAGTCGAGCAGATTGATTTTACATTTGGAAAATGGAAAATAGGTTCGGCGGACATGAACAGCTTTGACTACTTTCAGGAGGGATATTATTCCGTCTTTCTGGGGCGGAAGTCCAGGGAGATTTATCAGTATATCGTGTATACTTACGACATGACGGATGAAACATGGACGCAGGAGGAATTTGCCGGAAATAGCCAGTTAAAAAAAGCAAATGTAAATTTTATTGGCAATTATCAGCAGGATGCCGGAGGAAATATATATTTTCTCGGAGAGGAATATAAGGAAAATGCCAAACGAACCATATACCAGATTAGTGTAGACGGTCAGTTGACAAAGCTGGATAGTGAGAACAAATGGATTTCCGCACAGGAAGAGGTAACGTCCTTTCTCCTCATGGACAATGGGAAATTTTTAATTGCAGTGGAAGAGGACACGAAAACAGAGATCCGGTGCATTGATTTCCGGAATGGAGAAACACTGAAGACAAAGGTACCAGCTAGCATAGATACCAGTATATCACTATACAGCCTCTGTGTTTTGGAGAATCAGTTTGTATACCCTTACAAATTCAATGATACAACATGTGCGATACAATTCAGAAATTTCATGGAAAATATACCGCAGAAAATGGTGACGTTTGATTATGAGTTTGCAGAGAAAGAGAGCCTGTATTTATGGAATATTGGAAAAACCGTGGATGGTTCAGCCTACATGATATCATCAAAAGGCATTTTTCGGGTAGAAGGGGATTCTGTAAAACAAATTGTGGGAGAAAGCGGTTTGGTATCAATTTTTGATGAGTATGAAGATGTAATCTACACAGTGCAGTATGATGAAGACACATATTATTGTGTCGTGCAGAACGAGAGTGAAATTTCACTGTTCAGGATAACGATTACGTGAGAAATATGGAAAAATGTAATGTAAAAAAATACTTGTTCTATTTTTGAGGAGGACAAGAGATATTTTTTAAGTGGCGAAAGAGGAATATAACAAGTGCTTGAGGGGAAAGAAGTGAAAGATCTAATAATCGATAAAAGAGTTGTTTTGCCAGAAAGTTTTACGGATATAGTTACATCTGAAATGACTGCAACATGTTTTATGCTGGAGCCTAAGGTATACAATAAGGATAGCACAAACAGGTATGCGGCCAAGGATAAGATGGGATTATATGTATATATTTTATTATAATAGTATGTTGCTACAATGATGGAGGAGAAGTTTCTATGCTGATTAATCAGGATTACCATACAATTTCGGGGAATGAGTGTATCTTGTCTTGTATTAATAACTCACTACATCATATTTATGGGAAAGATTTGACAGAAGAAATCTTTTTGTATGGGAATGGTTTTGCCCATGAGTATCATCCGGCATCTTATAACATATCAACTGGTTTAATACATAGTGGATTTGCGTATCTTGATAAAATGAATATATCCTATGTAAGAGAGCGATTAGGAAAAAGTAGAAAAGCAAAGAGAAGTCTGGAATGTTTTATTAAAGAAGAAGCATTGGTAAGTATATGTGCGTGGTCACAGCTGCTAACTTATAATCCAGTATTTGTTAAATCAGTGGGCGCTCCGCACTATATCAATATTCTTGGTTTAGATTCAACAGAGTATTATATTAGTGATGGTTATATAACATTTGGAACCCGGAAAGTATATCAGTGTTCTTTCTCAAAAAGTAATTTGCTTAAAGCGTGGAAAAAAATGGGTTATGAATATTTTCTTATTAAGAAACCAGAGGGAGCAAAGGAAACGAAACTGGTTATGGAAGAAGAAATGAAATTGGATTTATTAAAGAAAATGCTAATGGAATATTTGACAGGAAATTCTTGTCGGGGTTATAAGGCGGTAACTTGCTTTTTAAAAGAATTGCAGCACCAAATTGAACAAAATCAATATTTTTCTGCCCTGATACAGGAAACGTTTTATTCAATAAAAATTATGGGTTTTTTGAAAAGCAGAGAAATGCTGTTTTATATATTACAGAATCATATATATTTCCCAGTTGATGTGAGAGAACTATATTATGCGGTAATAAAAAAATGGAATGAACTTTGGCTGCGGGCAGTTAAATACTCAGTGCAGAATAAAAGGGAGAAAATCTTGGAGATTATAATTTGTATGCAAAAATTGCATATGGAAGAACAAAAGGTACTGATGAAATGTTTAAAGGTGGATAAGTAAATGCATATTTCCGAAAGAGCGAAGATATTATTTCTTGGACAGGTCTTCGATTATACATATATTAGAAAAATTGAAAAGAAGGTGGAAAAACTCTTAGATGACGTTGAAGATATTGGTTTGTTAGGTGTTATGGCGGAACGTACAGAAATATTGCCAATATTGTTAGGGGTATTATTTGAGAAAGGAATTCCTTTTATGGTTATTCCATTAGAAATGCCAGATGGCAGGAGAGAAAATCTTTGTCAGCGTCTGTCAATTCACTACATTATAAAAACAGATGCCGGTTCAGGATTATGTTTATTGAATAACTGGATTTTATCAAATCCTCCCATGGATTTTTGCAATGTGGCTTATTGTATCTCTACGTCAGGTAGTACGGGTAAACCTAAGATAATTCCCATAAGCCGTGATAATTTAATAAGCTTTATGAGGGCGATAAGTAAGCGGTTATGCATGGAGGGAATTATTGCTTGTATAACATATGAAGCCTTTGACATTTTTTTGCTGGAAACGCTTGTTCCACTTTTTGAGGGAATGACAATTTTACTTAGTAGTAAAGATGAAAGGAAAAACCCATATGCACTATGCAGAATGTTAAGAGAAAACCGAGTGGATATTTTACAAATTACGCCTTCCCAACTTTTATTGTTGGAGAAATGTGATGCACAGTTTGCGTTTGCAAAAAATATTCGTACTTTACTGGTTGGTGGAGAAAAATTCCCGGATGATTTGTTGGCTCGTGTTAAAAGTAAATGTAAGGCACAGATTTTTAATGCCTATGGTCCCTCTGAAGCTACAATTTGGTCAACGATTACTGACTTAACAAAGAAGAAATGTGTTTCAATAGAAGACACATTAGAAAACACGAATCTGATTCTGTTGGATGAAACAGGAAAAAAAGCGAAAATTGGTGAAATAGGGGAGATTTGTTTGTTTGGAGCCGGGGTTTCTGCCGGCTATTTGGATGATAAGGAAAAGACAAAAAAGGCATTTGAAAAGATATTTCAAAATAATACGGAAATCATACTGTATCATACAGGAGATTTGGCGCGTTTTGATGGATGCGGAAGACTTTTTTTCTTAGGGCGACAAGATAATCAGGTTAAATGGAATGGATACAGAATAGAATTGGAAGAAATTGAAACGCAGATGCTTACATATCCAGGGATAAAGTGTGCAATTGCATTTGTTCATCACGATGTAATCAAGGTAATATATAATAGAAGGAAAAAGATAGCCCCAAGAGATATAATCATATATTTGAAAAAGGCTTTGCCGTGGTACATGATACCCAATCAATTTATTAGATGGAAGCAGTTTAAGTTATCGGATAATGGAAAGATAAATCGAAAAGAAACATTGGATGCATATTTTCAGAGAAGAGGATTTTGGATGTTGTTCGAAAAATTGAAAAAATTTATATATAAAGACAAGGTGGAAAGAGAAGTATTGAAAATTGTCAGAAGAAATGTGGATGTGGAGAATAGAAAAGTAAATCGTGAATCAATGTTAGAAGAAATTGGCATTACATCTATTATTTTTATAAGTATCATTATGGAAATTGAGGAAAAGTATAAAATTGAATTTGATGATGCGTACATCTTATGTGAAAAATATACTACTATTTTAGATTTGATTCAATATGTGAAGGAGAAAATTAATGAGAAAAAAGCAATTGAAGATGTATGAACCTTATGTTAAAACATATGTACACCACGCCTATCCGTTGTCAATGCTGGAAAGTACAAGAGAATTTAAAAATTGGATTCAACAGAAGTTTTGTCAGATTTATTATTGTCAGAATAATCCGAAGGATAAATTTTTAAACTATGATTATTATGATTTTTTTACGAGCGATGGTATTTTTGTAAAGGCATTCCACAGCATTCCTTTTGATTCCCTTTCCAGTAAAAAGAGAATGCTGGATTTTATAATAGAACGTATATGTGACGGTTGGTATATATATGGTATGTGGAATGAATTTTATATACCGGAATCCAGAGCATACCAAAGGACAGATTATATGCATGAGTATTTTTTGACCTCAGTGGATGAAGAATTAGGAATGTTTGGATGCCTGGGTTATACAAAAAATTACGAATGGAAATATTTTTATGTGACATTTGAACAATATCTAAATGCTGTGGTATCCGATAAAAACAGGGATGAAGATGGGCATGTGGGACTTAATTCATATCAGCGTAATAGGGATTTTGTATATTCCGAATCAACAAAGGCAAGCAGAAACGGCATTGTCGCTTATCTTGCGGCAGACTCTTTGGAGGGTATTCACGCTTTGGAAGATTTTTTTGAGGATATAAAACGGTGGGGGAAGAAAAGGGAATATATTCCCCGTCAATCGGTATATCTTGCTTATGAGCATAAGAAACTAATGCTGGCTCGGTTAAAATATCTGGGAGAAAAAGGGGAAATTGAATTTACGCCTGTTGATATAGATGAATATATTGAAATAGGAAATGGCTTTCATTCAATTTTAAATAATTGGATAAGGTATGCTATGCAACCATCCTCTAAAACGGCAGTTCGAATGTATGACAAAGCGCTTCAGCTATTGGAGAAAGAGCAAAATATTCTTTCGAAAATCATTTTTTCTTAAACTCTATGGAGGGGATTGTTATGAATATACTAAAAAAGGTATGTAGCAATTATGGCTTGGAAAAAGCAGTGAAAATTGATTTATTACTGAAACATAGACCGGAATTAATAATGGAATTGGATATGGCAGAGAAACAGGGAAAATTTCCGGAGATGCTTCAGACTCTATTTTTTGATGAACATATTGTATGGACTTTTGTGAAATATTACTACTTTGAGAAGAAGGAATATATATATCTGCAATGGAAAAAAAGCCTTGAACAAGGTAAGTACATATGGGGACATTGGGATGAAAAGGAGGCTGGATGCGGATGCCAGGATAAGGCAGAGTTTTGTGTAACAGATATTGACAAACTGAAAAACCTGTTTCGGATAACACAATATAACCATAATACAGAGATGTGGATTGAACCGGATAAAGTGATTAAAGCATTATGTAATAAGCATGTCGAAGGGTTTGATGGATATATCAGGTGGTATGTTGTTGAGTACCGGAAAGAAACTTGATAATAAAAGTTTTGTTATCTCGTGGGGGTTATCAACTGATGTATTATGGTTATTTGTAAAAACTCTCATAGTAGTACAGATGGAAAATTAACGAGGCGTTTTGATAATATAATGAATGACAGGAGGATTTAGTAAATGAAGGGAAGAAATTGTTTAAGCATTAAAAAGATGATTGGGTTTGTAACAATAATATATTTTTTGAGTTATGAAATTGTAGGCATGTATTATACTCAGGAAGTATCAGCTGCTGTAAAAAGGGAAAGTCATATTGGAAATGAAGGATTTACACAGATTGATTATAGTGCGCTAACCCCATCTGATGTTACAAATGGAAACTCTGAGGAACTTCTCCAATATGTCACTATGGAACAAGACTATAGGAAACTGGTCACAACATATGAAAAAAAAGGATATGCAGTCAATCTTTCATGGGATGAATACGAGGAAACTATATTACAGGGTAGGGATGTGGATATAAAATCCTATTTAGAAAAACCACAGATGTCTTCTGGAGCCGATTTCTCTATACCACAGAATTCCGATGGAATTATGAGTAGTGGTGGAGATGGCAGATCTGGTTATTATTATAACACTGGAACAAGAAGACCTTCAAAGTGTAAGTATTCAAAATATTATTTATTATCAAAGGCTAAAAGGGGAGATATTTTTTACGAGAAAAATGGTGGTAAAGGTATTAGTGGACATGTTGGAATTGTAGAAGGTAAGTTTTATGAGGACAGCGGTTATTATATAAGGATTATCGAAGCCACTCCCGCATATGGGGTCAAGAGAGGGGTGCTGGATGATACGCGAGCTGATGAAGGAGGAGTTACGTTGTTGAGGCCAATTGCAAATAATGAGGCGAAAAAAGCAAGCGTGACTTTTTGCATCTCACAATTAGATAAAAAATATAACTTGGATTTACGTAAGGATTATGGAAAAAACGAGCCGGATTGGTATTGTTCAGAATTAGTTTGGGCAGCATATAAGAATCAGGGAAAGGATTTAGAAACAACAGGTGTTTTAAATGAACCGGGAATTACACCGCGGGATATACTTCGCTCAAGTGAAACTTCAACAATAGATATTTACCATTCGTCGAAATAGGTTTGCTAAGTTATTTAACTGAAATTGTTGTAAGGAGGAAGGAAATAGTGATGGAGAATATATTTGCAGGAATTATTACAATAGCAATTTATGGAATTATTTTGTCTGGATGCATAATACCTGTGCTTTTCATAGTAGGAACAAAACACAATATAGAAAAATTAGGATATAAAAAATATATTTTTATGATTATAGGGTTGGAAGTTCTGTTGCTTTTGGCTGCAGCGGTTGTATTGCTCCTGTTGAAAATTCCGTTTTATATCTCTGCCACTTGGAATAAGGGTGGGATTATTAACATGGATTTTTTTATTATGGTATACCAGGTTATGCTAAAATTTATTGTGCCAGTGTATCTGTTGGCAATCGTAGCAATTGCAACATATGGCAGATTGAAACGCTGACGTAAAATTGCTGGGAAATACCTCATTTTGCATACAGAATCTGCTTTTCGCTTGCTGCTGAAGCAGATTCTTTTATCGAAAAGAGGAATAATGAGTGATAGAAGAAAAGTTTTTTGGAAGTGATAGAGTTTTATAGAAAAATAAATATGATGAGAAAAGGTAGTCTTGTGGAAACTCTGCATGCTGCCGATATATACTTTAAAGTATACCTGAAAGCCGCTCGGTATGTCTGGCAAGGCGGACAGGCATTATGAGAAAGGAAGAAAAAATGATGGATAACAAAGAAATTCCCTACAAAATTTATCTGGAAGAACATGAAATGCCAAAGCAGTGGTACAATCTGAGGGCGGATATGAAGAATAAACCGGCGCCGCTTTTGAATCCGGGGACAGGGAAACCGGTTACACTGGAAGAGATGAGCGGCATTTTCTGTGAGGAGCTGGCGAAACAGGAGTTGGACGATCAGACTCCTTATATCGATATTCCGGATGAAATATTGCAATTTTATAAAATGTACCGTCCGGCGCCTTTAGTCCGGGCGTATCATCTGGAGAAATATTTAAACACCCCGGCGAAGATTTATTACAAATTTGAGGGAAATAATACATCCGGGAGCCATAAGCTGAATTCCGCTATTGCTCAGGCTTATTATGCGAAGAAACAGGGACTGAAAGGAGTTACTACGGAAACGGGAGCCGGACAGTGGGGGACCGCCCTTTCCATGGCGTGCGCTTTTCTGGGACTGGACTGTCAGGTGTATATGGTAAAGGTTTCCTATGAGCAGAAACCGTTCCGCCGTGAAGTCATGCGTACCTATGGCGCTGATGTAACGCCATCCCCCTCCGATAAAACAGAAGTGGGAAGAAAAATCCGCGCTCAGTTTCCGGACACAAATGGAAGTTTAGGCTGTGCGATCTCGGAAGCGGTAGAGGCTGCCGTAACGCAGGAGGGATACCGTTATGTGCTCGGTTCCGTTTTGACCCAGGTATTAATCCATCAGTCGGTCATCGGTCTGGAAACCAAAATTGCTCTGGATAAATATGGAGAGAAACCGGACATTATTATCGGCTGTGCCGGAGGCGGCTCCAATCTGGGCGGTCTGATTGCGCCCTTTATGGGAGAAAAGCTGCGGGGCGAAGCAGATTACAGAGTGATTGCCGTAGAGCCGGCTTCCTGCCCGAGCTTTACGAGAGGAACCTACGCCTATGATTTCTGTGACACAGGCGCTATCTGCCCGCTGGCTAAAATGTATACTCTGGGCAGCAGTTTTATGCCTGCGCCGAATCATGCGGGAGGACTTCGCTATCATGGTATGAGTTCCGTGTTGTCCCAGCTATATGACGACAACTATATGGAGGCTGTCAGCGTAACACAGACAGAAGTTTTTGAGGCGGCGGAGCAGTTTGCCAGAGTAGAGGGGATTCTGCCGGCGCCGGAAAGCAGCCATGCCATCCGCGTGGCCATGGACGAGGCGATCCGCTGCAGGGAAACCGGAGAGGAAAAAACGATTTTATTCGGACTTACCGGAACCGGATACTTTGATATGTATGCGTATGAGAAGTTTAACGACGGGGAGATGGAAAACTACACCCTGACGGATGAGGAAATTGCTGAAAGCATTGCGAAACTTCCCAAAGTGCCGGGACAGGAATGATTTTTGCAGGGACGCAAAAAGGAGAGAAATAAGCAGGGAGGCGGTATCTATGTGGACAATAAAAGCGGAAGAATGGGAAAATAAGCCGGAATTGTATTCTGCAGCTGCAGCAAAGGCTGTACCGCAAAAGGCGGCGGCTTTGGAGGGAAAGCAGCAGGCTGCAAAAGAATCCGGGGAGGAAAAGCGGGGAGTTACTCTTGAGATTTCCGAAGATTTGAAAAAGATGTATCAGGAGCAGTTGGAGTCGGCAAAGGAAGCAGCCAAAAAGGCGGGAGAGGGAATGCGCGACATGGCTAAAATATTGGAGATCGCCAGAAGGATCTCCAATGGGGACAAGGTTCCTGCTTCGGATGAAAAAAAGCTGATGGAATTTGATTCTGATCTATATCAGACGGCGAAAGCAGCGGCGATGCTCCATGCCAATGAGAAGCATAAGAAGCAGGATGCGCTGTTTGAAGAGGAAAAGACAGAGTATGATGAAAAGCTCAGGGCATTAAAGAGAGAGGATGCCTCTCGAAGTGAAACGGCTGCCGCCAGTGAAGCAGTGCCGGCAGAAGAAGCTGTCGCAGCAGAAGAAACCTGATAGTATTTTTTTTGAAATTTCCATTTGACAATAATATAGGAAAGAATTAAAATTGTACATGGTAAAAAAAAGTACATACTAGGAGGCTGCGAAAGATGATAGCACAGATATTGGCAGTAACAATATTCATTTTTATGTTTGCCATGATTGTGGCAGACAAAATAGAGAGGCATTATGTTACATTGGGATGCGGGCTGTTGACATTAGTATTGGTATTTGGGGTATGCATGCACAGCGCCGCGGCGATATGGGAAACTTTAAACATCCGCAGTATTTTCACCCTGGATTTCTGGTATCAGGCAGGAAAGTCTGCCGAGTCCTCCTCCGGCATTAACTGGGCAACTATTATTTTTATAGCGGGCATGATGGTTATGGTAGAGGGAATGGCAAGAGTTGGATTTTTCCGTTGGCTTTGCATGCGGATTGCCCAACTGGTTCATTATAAGACCGTGCCGATTTTTATTACCTTTATGATAATGTCATCGGTACTGGCAATGTTTATCGACAGCATTACCGTTATTTTGTTCTTGGCTGCCGTCACGGTAGAATTGGCGGTATTGCTTAAATTTAGTCCGATACCGATGATCATGGCAGAGATTTTTTGCGCTAACCTGGGAGGTTCGGCTACCATGTGCGGAGATCCGCCTAATATTATTATCGGAACTTCCCTGCATTACACCTTTATGGATTTTTTGACCAATACCGGTGTTATGGCGGGCGTGTCATTGATCTTGGTTGTTGCTTATTTTTATTTGTGCTTCCGCAGGGAATTGAAACAGTCCGGGGAAGCAGCGTTAGAAGATCTGTCGGATTTGGATCCTAAGAAAGCGATTAAGGATAAACGGGGCTTTATCATCAGTATTATTATTTTCCTTTGCGCCATTGTGCTGTTAGTGACCCATGCGCAGACAGGGCTTACCGTAGCGTTTATCGGACTGTTTATTGCCGTTATTACTTTCCTTACTTCCGGTAAGGCGGCGGTAGAAATTGCTAAAAAGGTAGATTACAAGACGTTACTCTTTTTCATCGGCCTGTTTATAGTAGTAGGAGGGCTGGAGTCGACGGGCATCCTCGAAGTGATTGCCGCTTTCATCGGGCGTATCAGCGGAGGAAATATGTATCTGATGCTGGCAATCATTATATGGATTTCAGCAATATCCAGCGCTGTAGTGGATAATATTCCATTTGCGGCGACTATGATTCCGGTCATTAAAACGCTGGCGGCATCGCAGGGAGCGGATTTGTCTGCTCTGGCATGGGCTCTTTCCATGGGAACCGATATTGGCGGAAGCGCAACGCCGATTGGAGCTTCTGCAAACGTAGTAGGCATTGCCGTAGCGGAAAAGGAAGGGTATCATGTAGGCTGGGGTAAATATTGTAAATCCGTGATTCCGATTACCGTATTAGTATTACTTGTATGCACCGGCATTATTTTCGCAAGATATTTATAATAAGTAGTAGAAATATCTTGCATCCCGAACATATGTATGCTAAAATAAAACCAGAACAGATGTTCTGGTTTTATTTTTTTGTGCAGGAGGCAGGGATATGGCGTTATCACAGGAAATATTTAAAAAATTAAAAATTTTGACCGATGCGGCAAAATATGATGTGGCGTGTACCTCCAGCGGCAGCAGCCGCCGGGGGACCGCAGGGACCATGGGCAATACAGTAGCCTCCGGCATTTGCCATTGCTTTTCTGCAGACGGAAGATGTATCTCCCTGCTGAAAATATTGCAGAGTAACGAATGCGTTTTTGATTGTAAATATTGCAGCAACCGCTCGTCCCGGGACACCCCCAGGGCA
Organism: uncultured Lachnospiraceae bacterium; assembly: GCA_947628225.1. GTDB lineage: Bacteria > Bacillota > Clostridia > Lachnospirales > Lachnospiraceae > Eubacterium_F. The sequence continues at coordinate 51,428 of CANQYY010000006.1, read as the reverse complement.
ACCTTTACCCCGGAGGAAATTGCGGAGCTTACCATATCCTTTTATCGGAGAAACTATATCGAAGGACTGTTTTTAAGTTCGGGTATCCAAAACAATCCGAATTATACAATGGAGCAGATTTATCAGACAGTAGTTCTCCTCCGGAAAAAATATAAATTTAACGGTTATATCCATGTTAAGGCAATACCGGGCGCCGATTCGCTGCTTATTGAAAAAACCGGCTGGCTTGTGGACAGGATGAGCGTGAATCTGGAGCTGGCGACGGCAGACGGGTTAAAAAAGCTGGCGCCCCAAAAGAACCGCCGCAAAATATTAACCCCGATGAAACAGATACAGATGGGGAGAAGGGAAAGCCTGTTACTGGCGGGGTCTTCTTCCCTCCAGCCGCCGTCGGTGCGGGAGGATACAGGCTATGCCCTGCAGGAAGCTCATCCCGGCTCCCGCTTTGTGCCGGCAGGACAAAGTACTCAGATGATAGTGGGCGCTTCCGGGGAAAGCGATTATGAAATTATCCATGTGGCGGAGGCATTGTACCGGCAATTTGATTTAAAGAGGGTATTTTATTCTGCCTTCATCAATACGACAAAGGATGAAACCCTTCCGGACACGAGTGAAAAAGGCCCGCAGCTATTACGGGAACACCGCTTATATCAGGCGGACTTTCTGATGCGGTATTACCACTTCAGGGCGGAGGAGATCATTACCGGGGACAATCCCAATCTAAATATACAAATTGACCCGAAGTGCAACTGGGCGCTGAATCATCTGGAGCAGTTTCCGGTGGAGGTTCAAACTGCGGATTACCGCACCTTATTGCGCATTCCCGGCGTAGGGGTCAAATCCGCCGGACGGATAGTGGCTGCGAGAAAAATGGGGAGTTTGGATTATCCCTCGCTGAAAAAATTTGGCGTCGTTTTGAAACGAGCCATGTATTTTATTACCTGCCGGGGGAAAATGATGATACCCATCCGTTTGGACAAAAAATTTATTTTGGCAAATTTACTTGGGCTGGACGAAAAACTTCCCGTCCGTATAACCGGCGGCGGATACCGCCAGCTATCGCTGCTTGATATGGAACAGACAGAGGAAATGGGAAACGGAGAACGCCGGATGGGAGGCGGTATGCTGTGATGCGTTATATTTATCTGTGCGAGGATTCTCTGGAGGGGATTTTTTCAGCAGTATATCAGGCATATGAGGAAAAGCACAGCCATGGACAGAATCAGCTCCGGATTCGCAGACAGGGATACAATCAGGAGTTGTTTTGCGAATATCGCTCCGTAAAAACGGATTATGAGAGGGCGGTAAAGGTAGCGCGCACAATCCGGCGCGATATTTCCTGCGAAGCCTATGAGTTTGTCCGGCGGGCGGCGGCTTCCAGCCGTCAGGAAAAGGCGGATGCCATATACCGGTTTATCGTAGAGGGACTGCAGGTGGGAAGACGGGTAATGGAACATTTGACGGCGCCTTTTATGCAGACTCTTTTTGAATTGGAGAGAAATATCGGAAATGAAATCCATCACTTTATCGAATTTCTCCGATTTGAAGAACTGGAAAACGGTGTGTTATTTGGCAGAATAAATCCTAAGGGCGAGGTTCTTCCCTATGTGGCGGAACATTTTGCCGACCGCTTCTCCGGCGAGGACTGGCTCATTGCGGATACAATCCACAGCAGCGTCGTTATCCATAAAAAAAATCAGGGCTGTAACTATGCGGTTTTGGAGGAGGCGGAATTGGATAAGCTGAAGCTGCGGTATTCGGCAGAGGAGGAGGATATGCAGAAATTGTGGAAATTATTTGTGGATACCATAGCCATTCAGGAGAGGACAAATAAAGATTTACAGCGCCAGATGCTGCCCCTCCGCTTCCGCAGATATATGAAAGAGTTTTAAATTGACATAACCGGGGAAATGTGATACTTTTAGAAGAAAAATGCTTTGGAGTGAAGGATATATGGAAGTCTTTGAACTGCTGCTGCTGGCGGTGGGGTTATCGATGGATGCCTTTGCCGTATCGCTCTGTAAAGGTTTGGCGCAGGTGGAAATAAAGAAAAGCCATTTGCTGCTTGTGGGAATCTATTTTGGGGGATTCCAGGCCTTGATGCCCCTTGCCGGATACCTTCTGGGAAAACAGTTCCGGGAATTGATTGAATCTGTTGACCACTGGATTGCCTTTGGGCTGTTATGCCTAATAGGCGCCAATATGATCCGGGAAGCTTATAAGGAAACGGAGGAAGAGTGTCAGGCGTCTTTTTCCTTTCGCATCATGCTTCCGCTGGCTGTTGCCACCAGCATTGATGCGTTGGCGGCAGGGGTGACTTTCGCCTTTTTGCAGGTGGACATTCTTCCCGCCGTCTTCCTCATTGGCGCCACGACTTTTTTTCTTTCGGCGGCCGGTTTAAAAATCGGAAATGTTTTTGGCTCCCGATATGAAAAAAAAGCGGAGCTTTTTGGCGGTGTTGTATTAGTTTTACTGGGGGTAAAAATCCTTCTGGAACATTTGGGGATTCTTACTTTCTGACAGAGGCGGGCGGGGAAAATCTGCGATGCTTGAAACGGAGGGGGAAATGAAAACAGCTTTGACAATAGCCGGCAGTGATTCCAGCGGGGGAGCCGGCATTCAGGCGGATCTAAAGACAATGACAATGAATGGCGTCTACGGGATGAGCGCCATTACGGCGCTGACGGCGCAGAATACCACAGGAGTGTCCGGCATTATGGAAGTAACGCCGGAATTTCTCGGACGGCAGCTGGACGCCGTTTTTTCCGATATAAAGCCGGATGCGGTAAAGATAGGCATGGTATCCTCCGGAGGGTTGATTTTGGAAATTGCGAAAAAGCTGAAGGAGTATAACGCCTGCCATATTGTTGTGGATCCGGTCATGGCGGCCACCAGCGGCGCCGGCTTGATTCATAAAGAGGCGGTGGAACTGCTGAAAAATGAGCTCTTTTGCCTGGCGGAGGTTATTACGCCGAACATTCCCGAAACAGAGGCGCTATCCGGGATAAAGATCCGATCCGATACCGATATGGTGGAAGCGGCAGAAATGATTTACCGGGAATATCACTGCAGCGTCCTCTGTAAGGGAGGACATAGCTTACGGAATGCCAATGATCTATTATATACGAAAGAGGGCGCTCTGTGGCTGCGGGGACAGAGGATTGATAATCCCAACACCCATGGAACCGGCTGCACCCTGTCCAGCGCCATTGCCGCTAATCTGGCAAAAGGGGACTGTTTAAGAGAGGCGATAAAAAAAGCGAAGGAATATATTTCCGGGGCGTTAAAAGCCGGACTAAATCTGGGGAAGGGGAGCGGGCCTCTGAATCATTCCTTTTTACTGGACAATCTTCATTAAAAATTATGATAAATTTTAAACACACCGAATTTTTTTGTTTGAAGTTCGGTGTGTATTTTTTTGGAAAGGGATGTCAATGCTAAGAAATAGATGAAAATAAAAAGGATAAAGTGAAAATGTTATGAAACAGAGCAGAGAAACCAAAAGTGAAAATTTATTGTTCGGGGCAGCCTATTATCCCGAATACATGCTAAGAGAACGGTTAAACGAGGATATTGGCATGATGAAAAAAGCCGGAATGAATGTGCTCCGCATTGCGGAATCCACATGGAGCACTCTGGAGCCAAAGAAGGGAGAATATAACTTTTCTTATATCGACCGGGTCTTGTCTGCGGCAAAGGAGGCGGAAATGTATGTGATCATCAGTATGCCGACCTGCGCCGTCCCGGCATGGCTGGCAAAAGCTCACCCGGATAGGATGAGTCCCGTTTTTCGCCAACAGGCGGAAAATATAATCCGTAAACTTTTAGAGCATACGGCGGGGCACCCGTCCGTTATCGGCTTTCAAATAGACGATGGACTGAAGCAGTATGAAACCTCCTTTTCTGAGGCGCAGAGATTATTTGTCGAAAAGCTAAAAGAAACATTCCGGACGACAGAAAGGCTGAATCAGGCATTTGGCCTTGCCCACGGGAGCCATTCGCTTTCAGAGTGGGAAGATTTTCCCGATATGGCAGGCTGTACCCATGGCGGTCTGGCGAGTGAATTCCAACGTTTCCGGCGCTCACTGGCAGCCGGGTACCTTAGCTGGCAATCCGGTCTTGTGAAGGAATACAAACGCCGGGAACAGTTTATTACCCATAATTTTGATTTTTGCCGGAACAAAGGCAGGACGGAGATCAGCCGGGGCGGGGGCTGCTATGGGCTGCCGCCGGATATTAACCACTGGGAGGCGGCAAAGGCATTGACGGTAGCCGGGGCGGATATTTACCACCCGACGCAGCAGGAGCTGACGGGAGCGGAAATTGCTTTCGGGGGCGACTCAATCCGCAGTTTGAAACAGGATAATTATCTCGTGCTGGAATGCCAGTCCCAGGCGATTAAAAACTGGACGCCCTTTCCGGGACAGCTAAAGCTGCATGCCTACAGCCATCTGGCTAACGGCGCCGACGGATTGATTTACCGGGGATGGCATTCTCATCATAACGGCTTTGAAACCTATTTTAAAGGAATCCTCAGCCATGATCTGGAATCCAATCCCATATATGAGGAGATTGCCCGGATAGGGAAGGAATGGGATAAGCTCGGCAGCAGCGTCCGGCATTTAAAAAAGAAAAATAAGATTGCCCTTGTTGTTGACAGCCGGAGCCTGACCGCCCTGCAATGGTTTCCCATCGATGAGGAATTAAGTTACAATGATGTCGTGCGCTGGATGTATGACAGCCTTTATGAGATGAATCTGGAATGCGATGTGGTAGATGTACAGGGGCTGGACGCCAAAAAATATTCCATGATAGTAGTTCCTGCCCTTTACTGCGCCTCGGAGCAGACCATTTACGACCTGAAAGAATTTGTGGCAGAGGGCGGTGTGTTAGTAAGTTCTTTTAAATCCTTTGTGGCGGATGAAAAGCTCACCGTGTACCATGACAGGCTGCCCCATGTGCTGACGGAGTGCTTTGGCGGCAGTTATACACAATTTACGGAGCCGGGGACTGCGACCTTAAAAAATCAGCCGGTCAGGTATATGGCAGAGCTTCTCGTTCCCGATAAGGATTGCGGAGGCGTTTTTTATGAGCATAAATACTGGGGAAGATACGCCGGTATTCTGACGCATGCTTATAAAAAGGGCAGCGCCTTTTATATAGGCTGTTATACGACAAAGGCTGTATTAAAAGAGATATATCAGGAGGCGGCGAAAAGAGCCGGACTTTTTTTGCCGAAATTTACATTTCCAATTATTATCCGCAATGGGATAAATGAACGGGGGGAAAATCTGCATTATATCCTGCATTACAGTGATGAGAAGGAGGAAATACCCTGTCCCTACCGTGAGGCGCGGGATATTATTTCCGGGGAGGTCTATCAATATAACGACAGTATTTCCCTATTGGATTGGGATGTCAGGATTTTAGTAGAAAAATAAGAGAAAGGAGCGGTCTTTTGGAGCTGATACTGACACAGACGCACGGGGGAAGCGACTGGCTGAAAAAAGAAAAAAGAGTTTTATTCCAGCAGGATACCGGGGAAGAAAATCAGGTGTTAAATCTTTACCCTCAGGTTAAGGGACAGCAGTTTGATGGATTTGGCTGCTCGGTTACCGATGCCTCCGGCATGGTATTTTCCAAAATGTATAAATCGCAGAAAAAAAAGTTTTTATCTTTTTGCTTTGATCCGGGGCAGATGAGCTGCAACCGGATTCGGATCCCCATTGACAGCTGTGACTTTTCCCCCCACATGCATGAAGCGGTAAAACCCATGGATGAATCGCTGTCCAGTTTCTCCATGAGAGAGGCAAAACGCTATATACTGCCTTTTTTGGAAATGGCAAGAGCCTGCGCCAAAGACGGGCTAAAGCTGATGCTTTCCCCCTGGTCGCCGCCGTCCTGGATGAAAACCAATAAGAGCAGAAAGGGGGGCGGCAGCCTGAAAAAAGAATATTATCCGCTGTGGGCGGAATATATCTGCCGTTATATTAAAGAATATCAGAGCCGGGGTTACGAGGTGGAAAGAATTTCCATACAGAACGAGCCGGGGGAAGGACATCCGTGGGATTCCTGCACCTTTACTGACGAGGAGGAAAAAATATTTTTGAGAGATTTCCTTTATTCCCAGATGGAAAAAGAAAAGCTGTCCGGGGTAGAGGTTTTTATATGGGACGATAATAAGGAGAGGGTATTTGAGCGGGTCAGCGCTGTAGCGGACGGGCAGACGGAAAAGATGATAGCGGGCGCCGCCGTCCACTGGCAGAGCGGCGACCACTTTGAGGCGCTGGATTTGGTTCAAACGCAGTATCCGGATATGAAACTGATATTGTCGGAGAGTTGTCTGCCCTATAGTAAAATTGATAAGGAAAGGGAAAATCGCAATGCCATGAAGCTCGCCCACGATATGATAGGCGATCTCAATCATGGGATCTGCGCCTTTTATGGCGGGAATATTCTTCTCAACCAGCAGGGGGGACCGAATCACGGGGGGAACTTCTGCGATGCTCCCTTTCTCTATGACGAAAAAAAGAAAAATTTAATGATGAGGAAAACGGCGCAATGTTATTGGCATTTTTCCTGTTTTATTAAACCGGGAGCCAGACGGATCGCCCATACCTGCTATACCGGGGAGCTGGATATGACGGCATGGGAAAATCCCACCGGGGAACTTGTCTTTGTCCTTTTAAACCGGGGCGGGGAAAAGAAAAACTGCGTCCTGCGCCTTTTTGGCAAGGAAGCGAGATTTTCCATAGAAGGGGGAGGGCTTCTCAGCGGAAAAATTCTGTAGAATGACAGAGCCTGCTGCATAAAATAGAAATGAATGAAAAGACATAAGGATTATTTCTATGAACAGACCAAGCAGAATAAGCGATGTCACTAAGGATTATATACAGGAATTCCACTGCATTCTGGAGGAAATGATAGAAGGGATGACTACGGCAGATTTGACGGAGAGTATTTCCCATAATTTTATTGTACAGATGATCCCCCATCATCAGGCAGCTATCAAAATGAGTAAAAATATACTTCGCTTTACAACAAATCTTGCCATACAGGATATTGCTACCGGCATCATAAAGGAGCAGGAAAAGAGCATTCAGGATATGGAGGATATTCTCTGCTGCTGTTTCGGGACGGAAAATTCCCCGCGGGAGTTAGAAAACTATCAATGCCGTATGAACCACATTATACAGCATATGTTTTCCGCCATGGAAAACGCCAGGGCTTCAAACGAAATTAACTGTAATTTCATGTGGGAAATGATTCCCCATCATAAGGGCGCCGTGGAAATGAGCGAAACGGCGCTGGCAGAGCCGATCTGTCCGGAATTGGAGCCGATTCTGGACGCCATATTGACATCTCAGAAGCGGGGAATCCGGCAGATGCAGGAGCTTTTACAGAGAATGCAGTGCGGCGTCAGCCGACAACGGGGCTTTTGGTTTTTTTAAGCCCGTCCCCTAAAAGATACAAGGCAGTAAAACGCTGGCATAACCCCGTCCGGGCGGCTTATATCAGCGTTTTTTCTGTTGCAAAATGTGGATAGTCCGTATATAATTAATACCAAAAATATGTGCGAGAAAAGGAAAGGAGTACATGGATATGGTATCGCAGGATATGGTAAAACTGGGGACGAATCGTTCCGTTATTCGTGATTTGTTTGAGTATGGGAATAAAAGAAAAGCAGAAATCGGGGCAGACAGGGTGTTTGACTTCAGCCTTGGAAATCCCAGCGTTCCGGCGCCCTCCTGTGTCAGGGAGGCGGCGTTAGACCTTTTGCAGAATGGAGATGAACTTTTACTGCACAGTTATACTTCGGCGCAGGGAGATGCCGGCGTGAGAAAAATTATCGCAGATTATATTAACCGGCAGCATGGCACCACTCTTACGGCGGACAGCCTTTATCTTACGGTGGGGGCGGCGGCTTCCCTGACGATTTCTCTGAAGGCTCTGACAGAGGAAGGGGATGAATTTATTACCTTTGCCCCGTTCTTTCCGGAATACCGTGTGTTTGTAGAAAATGCAGGAGCGGCTTTCGTGGTGGCAGACAGTAACCCTGAGGACTTTCAAATTGATTGCGAGGCATTTGAGAATGCCGTTACGCCGCACACAAAGGGCGTGATATTAAACTCGCCGAATAACCCGTCCGGTGTTGTGATCCGGGAAGAGTGCATTAAAAAGCTCTGTGAAATCCTTGAGAGAAAACAAAAGGAATATGGGCATGCCATTTTTCTTATTTCCGATGAGCCGTACCGCGAACTGGTTTACGGGGAGGTAACGGTTCCGTATCTGATGAATTATTACGACAATACCATTGTATGCTATTCCTACAGCAAATCCCTGTCCCTGCCGGGAGAGCGGATCGGTTATATCGCTGTTTCGGATAAAGCAGAGAACTGGGAAATGATTTATGCCGCCATATGCGGCGCCGGAAGGGCGCTGGGCTATGTGTGCGCTCCCAGCATGTTTCAGCAGGTGGTGGCGCGGTGCATGGGAAAAACGTCAGACATATCCATTTATAAGAAAAACCGCGACCTTCTTTACAATGCCCTGACAGAATATGGCTATCGCTGCATCAAGCCGGACGGCGCTTTTTATCTCTTTGTAGAGGCGTTGGAAAAGGACGCCAATGCTTTTGCGGAAAAGGCAAAGGAGTTTGAACTTCTGATCGTTCCGGCAGACAGCTTTGGGACGCCGGGCTTTGTGCGGATTTCCTATTGCGTATCCACCGGGCAGATTGAACGCGCCCTGCCCGCCTTTAAGGCGCTGGCGGAGAGCTACCGGCAGGCATAACCCTTTTTTACATAACCGGCAGGCGGGAAAAGGGAGGAACCGGAAAAGAGGAGAAAATAAAATGCTTTTTCAGGGGAGGTATTGTCGTGAAGAATTTAAAAAAGATGGTAAGCTATTATAAACCCTATCTGAACGTGTTTATAGCGGACATGTTTTTTGCCCTGCTGGCATCCGGGACTACGTTAGTCATTCCGATTCTCGTCCGGTATATTACCGCCAATGTTATCAAACGGCCGCCGGAGGAGGCGTTACACAGCATTCTTATTCTGGGGGCGCTGATGATTGGCTTGGTAGCGGTGGAATGCTACTGCAAGTTTTTTATTTCAAATTACGGGCACGTTATGGGAGCCAAAATGGAATATGACATGAGGGCGGAAATTTTTGCCCACTACCAGAAGCTGTCATTTTCTTTTTATGACGAACAGAAGGTAGGACAGCTTATGTCAAGGATTACCTCGGATTTATTTGATATTACGGAGCTTTTGCACCATGGGCCCGAAAACCTTGTGATCTCCCTGATAAAAATAATCGGCGCCTTTGTGATATTGTTTGTCATCAGCCCGTATCTGGCGCTGGCTGCCTTTGCCCTTATTCCGTTTATGTTTGCCTATGCTTATTATTTTAACCGGAAGATGAAACGGGCATTTAAGAAAAACCGGGTACAGATCGCTGAGATCAACGCGCAGATAGAGGATAACCTTTCCGGCATCCGGGTGGTAAAATCCTTTGCCAATGAGGAAATCGAAAAAAGGAAATTTAAACAGGGAAACGATGGTTTTCTCAGCGCCAAAAAGGACAGCTATCTCTATATGGGCGGATACCAGGCAGGACTGGGCGCCTTTACCACCCTGATCCAGATTGTCGTATTAATATCGGGAGCGATCTTTATTACCAGAGGTATCGTATCGGTAACGGATTTAATCACGTTTTTGTTATATATCAATATTTTTACGGAGCCGGTAAAAACCCTCATTGATTTTACGGAGCAGTTTCAGAACGGCTACACCGGTTTTGAACGTTTTATGGAAATTTTGAATATACAGCCGGATATTAAGGATTCCCCCGGGGCATGTAAGATCGATAAGGTAAAGGGGGACATTGATTTTGAAAATGTCAGTTTCCGGTATGAGGAAAATGCCCAGAAGGTGCTGAATCATGTCAATCTCTCTGTCAAAGCGGGTTCTTATATGGCGCTGGTGGGAAGCTCCGGCGCGGGAAAGAGTACGCTGTGCAGCCTGATTCCCCGATTTTATGATGTGACCGGAGGCTGCATCCGCATCGACGGCATCGACATCCGGAATATCCGGTTGAAGAGCCTGAGAAGCCATATCGGAATTGTACAGCAGGAAGTCTATCTTTTTGTGGGCACGATCTATGACAATATCCGCTACGGCAGGCCGGAGGCAACCAGGGAGGAAGTAATCGAAGCGGCAAAAAGCGCCAATGCCCACGAGTTTATTATGTCGCTGCCCGATGGCTATGAAACCGATATCGGACAGAGGGGAGTAAAACTTTCCGGCGGACAGAAGCAGCGAATATCGATTGCCAGAGTTTTTTTGAAAAATCCGGAAATCTTAATTTTTGATGAGGCTACTTCGGCGTTGGATAATGAGAGCGAAAAGGTGGTGCAGGAATCTTTAGAGGTACTGGCGAAAAACAGGACCACCTTTGTGATCGCCCACCGCCTCTCCACAATACGGAATGCGGAAACGATATTAGTGCTCACGGAAAACGGGATTGAAGAAAGCGGAAGCCATGATAAGCTGATGGAGGAAGACGGGATATACAAAAAGCTTTACGAACTCCAATTTGAATAGAAAAAATCGTAAGTGCCTCTTGTTTTTTGGCAGAAAATTGGTATCATAGAAAGTAAGAAAAATCTAATTCCAGGAGGGAAAGAACTATGTTTGGAAAGTTAATTGACATTTTAAAGAAAAGCCCCAAGAAAATAGTATTTACGGAGGGAAGCGACCCCCGTATTCTGGAAGCATCTTCCCGTCTGCTTGCCAGCACCTTTTTAGCGCCGATTCTTATTGGGAATAAAGAGGAAATTGCCAAGGCGGCAGAGGAGTCCGGTTTTAATATCCGCGGCGCCGAGATCATAGATCCGATGGAATATGAAGGAATAGATGAGATGGCGGAGTGCCTGTATGAAATCCGTAAGGCAAAGGGGATGACCCTTTCGCAGGCGAAGGAAACCTGCCAGCATGCCAACTATTTTGGAACGATGCTGGTAAAAATGGGAAAAGCGGACGCCCTGTTAGGCGGCGCGACATATTCCACAGCCGATACGGTGCGCCCGGCCCTGCAGATCATAAAGACAAAGCCGGGAAAGAAAATGGTGGCGTCCTGCTTTATCCTTGTCCGTGAGTCTGCCACCGGCGGGAACTCGGTATTGGCGATGGGGGACTGCGCCATTAACATTAAACCGAATGAAGATGAACTTGTGGAAATTGCCATTGACTGCGCGGAATGTGCCAAAACCTTCGGCATCGACCCGAGAGTCGGCTTTTTAAGCTACTCTACTTTTGGCTCCGGCAGCGGCGAGGACGTAGATAAAATGAGAAATGCGGCAGAAAAAACGAAAAAAATCGCGCCGGAGCTTCCCATTATCGGGGAAGTCCAGTTCGATGCAGCGGTGTCGCCCCGCGTGGCGCGTACGAAATGCCCGGGCAATGAAGTGGCAGGTACAGTCAATACCTTTATTTTCCCGGATATCAGCGCAGGAAACATTGGTTACAAGATTGCACAGCGCCTTGGTAATTTTGAGGCATACGGGCCGATCATGCTGGGGCTGAATGCGCCGATCAATGATCTGTCCCGCGGATGTAATGCCGAAGAGGTCTATTCCATGGCGATAGTGACGGCGGCGCTGGCATAAAATATTCGGAAGCTGTTTGTTATTTTCATGTTTTTGCCGATATATACCATATAGGTACGTAAGGTACGGAATGGAGGATATATGAGAGGGAGAAGCATTCGGATACTCTTAGGGATTGGGTTTTTGACGGCGGCAGCAGGGCTTTGTCTGACGGGCACTGTCAGTCAGGCAAAAAAAGTAAAGCCGAAAAAAATAACGGTAGCAGCCAAAAAGAAAACCCTGACCGTAGGAGATTCCTATAAAATAACTTATACCGTAAAACCAAAAAAGGCAAAAAATAAAAAAGTATCTTTTTCCTCGTCGAAAAAGAGCGTGGTATCCGTTACCAAAAAAGGAGTAGTCACGGCAAAAAACAAGGGGAGCGCCGTCCTTACTCTCCGCTCTAAGGCGAAAAAAGCAGTAAAGGCGAAGGTAAGAATTACCGTAAAGGAAAAGGAAACCGCGCCGCTATTTTCTAAGGGGGCGTTGATTGCCTTCAGTCCGATAGCGGCAGTCACAGCGCCTTCGGCGATTCAGACCGTGGAGGCGCCTACGGCGATTATCATGCAGAAGACACTGGAACTGGAGCCGGGGGAGAGGTATCAGATGACCGCCTCCCTTATGCCGGCAACTGCCACAGGAACGATTACATATTCCTGTGATTTTCAGGGCGGTATTAATGTATATTCTAACGGGAGCGTTTATGTAACGGAAGATACGCCTCCCGGGACGACGGCGGATATTAAGGCGAGTTGTGGATCGATTTATGCCGTCTGCCGCCTGACGGTAAAGTACGGCGCCTGCGACCATACCTGGAATGCCGGCAGTATTACGACGCTGCCGGGCTGTGTGACCGACGGCGTTAAAACCTATACTTGTACAAAATGCGGTAAGACTAAGACCGAGGAGGTTCCGCCGACAGGACACAGTTGGGATGCAGGAAGAGAAACCAGGAAGCCGACCTGTGAAGCGCAGGGAAAGATGCTTTATACCTGCCGGGCATGTATGGCAACCCGGGAGGAGGACACCCCGGCGGCGGGGCATGTCTGGGAAAACGGCACCCTGATTCAGGAGCCAACCTGCACTTCCAAAGGGAAAAAGCAATATACCTGTAGTGTGTGCGAGGCACAGAAAACGGAAACGGTTGCGGCAAACGGACATAGCTGGGATGCTGGAGAGGTGACAACAGAGCCGGGCTGTACAACGAAAGGGCGGATAACCTATCACTGTACGGTAGATGGCTGTAAAGGGACAAAAACGGAAGCGACAGAAGCCGCCGGGCATACTTATAATTATGGCGAGATAACGACGCCGTCCACCTGTACGGCAGGCGGCACCCGCACCAGCGAGTGTCTGATCTGCGGGAAAAAGATGTATGTGAAGCTGGAGCCGCTGGGACATGATATGGATGCCGGAAAGATTACAAAGGAAGCCACCTGTACTGGCTCCGGGAAAAAGACCTATACCTGCCAGCGCTGCGGGCTGGAGGAAACCGAGGTGCTCCATGCCCTGAAGCACGACTGGGGAGATTTTGTTATTGATAAGCCGGCAGGCTGTACGACGAAGGGGAAAAAATCCAAGTACTGTAAGCGTTGCGGGAAACAGGGAACTTCCGTAGGGATCGCAGAAACCGGGCATGATTTTGACGAGGGCAAAGTCGTAAGAGAAGCGACCTGCGCGGGGACCGGTAAAATTGTATATACCTGTCGTACCTGCCAGTTTGAAAAGAAAGGCATCATAAAGGCAAAGGGACATGACTGGGAGAAAGATTTTACGGTTGACAAGCAGCCTACCTGTACGGATAACGGAATGCAGTCCATTCACTGCTCCCGATGCGAAACCGTTAAAAATAGTGGTTCCATAAAACCGCTGGGACATGATTATAGCGTAGCGGAAATCAAGAAGCCGGCATCCTGTACGGAAGAAGGCCTGATGCATTACGATTGCCAGCGGGAAAACTGTGAACATTGGAAGGAGGAGCCGATTCCCGCCACCGGACATTCCTATACGGAAGAGTATGTGACAGATGAGGAACCGACCTGTACCCTGCCGGGAAGTAAGTCGAAGCACTGCCAGACCTGCGGATATTTGTCTGATATTCAGGTAATTCCGGCTAAGGGACATCAGTGGGGCGGCTGGAGTGATGTGGCGGAAGCTGCCTGCACGGAGGGAGGAAAAAAGAAGCGGACCTGCGGCGTCTGCCAGACGGAGGAGCAGTCAGCTGTTCCCGCTGCCGGACACACCCGGGATGCCTCCGGAACCTGCAGCAAATGCGGCGAACAGGCTGAATATAAGGAAACAATACCCTCTGATTGGAGCTATACGCTGGATGGCGTAAATAAGATAATTACCCTCCGTTATTATCAGGGGCAGAAAGAATATATTACGATACCGGCTGTGATGGATGTTGCGGCAGACGGGGTCAAAACGAGCTATACGGTGGCGTTCAAGGAATGTGAGGGACGGGAAACTACCGGGGTATTTACTTCCAACGGAAAAAAATGCGACATCAAAGGCGTACGTTTTGGGAGCGGCATGAAGATTGATAAAATCGCTTATTTATTCTATGGCTGCAAATCCTTAGAGGAGGTTTCCGATATACCGGATACGGTCACAGATATGTGCGCGGCCTTCAAAGGCTGTGAGAAACTGGTTTCTATCAGCGGCGGTCTGCCTTCCGGCATTACCGAACTGCGGAACACTTTTGAAAATTGTACTTCCCTGCAGATGGCGCCGGAGATACCGGCTTCCGTGACAAGCCTGTATGCCGCCTTTAAAAATGCATCCGCGCTGCAGGCGGCGCCGGAAATTCCGGCAGGAGTTACCAATATGGACTGGACGTTCAGCGGCTGCAAGGGTCTTTTGATGCCGCCGGTTCTGCCGGATGCTTTAACGGGGCTGACCAATACGTTTAGCGATTGTACGGCGTTGCAGGAAGTTCCTGCGGTGATTCCGGCAGGTGTAACAAGAATGACAATGACATATTACGGCTGTACCTCTCTTGTGTTAGCGCCGGAAGTGCCTTCCACGGTGGAAATCATGGAATATACTTATAAAAACTGTACCGGTCTGACCTATGCGTCGCCGATTTCATCGAAAGTAAAGCAGACGGATGTCTTTGCCGGATGCAGCAATTTGAAATAAAAATATAGTCAAATCCAAAAACACTTGCTATAATAGGATTATTATAGCAAGTGTTTTTTTATCCTATAGGAAAACTTGCCGCCCGCAGAGCGGGGCGATTCATCAAAGGGAGGTTAGCATGGAAGCGAAAATAAAAGTAAATAAGAAAAATATCATCAGTGATATTGACAATCGCCTGTATGGCTCTTTTATTGAACATCTGGGCCGCGCGGTCTATCATGGCATTTATGAGCCGGGACATGAAACGGCGGATGATATGGGGTTCCGTCAGGATGTATTAGATACAATCCGCAGGATGAAGGTACCCCTTGTCCGCTATCCGGGCGGGAATTTTGTATCCGGTTATCATTGGGAGGACGGAACCGGAGATAAGAAAAAAAGACCGAAACGGATGGAGTTAGCCTGGAGCTCCGTGGAAACCAATGAGGTGGGAATTGATGAGTTTCAGGAATGGGCAAAACGCGCGGGAACGGAAATTATGATGGCAGTCAATCTCGGCACCAGAGGTCCGGAAGAGGCAGGGAATCTCGTAGAATACTGCAATGCTGCCACCGATACCTGTTTTGCCAATAAGAGGAGGGAAAACGGCTTTGAACAGCCCTTTGGCATTCATACCTGGTGTTTGGGAAATGAGATGGATGGTCCCTGGCAGATAGGCCATAAGACGCCGCTGGAGTATGCCAGAACAGCGTGTGAGGCGGCGAAGATCATGAAATGGACAGACGATACGATTGAGCTGGTTGCCTGTGGCAGCTCCCATCAGAACATGGAAACCTTTGGAGAATGGGAGGAAACGGTCCTGCGGGAGGCATATGAACATATCGATTATTTGTCCATGCATGAATACTATGGGAATCCGGACAATGATACTCCGGGGTATTTAGGATGTTCTCTGGATATGGACGCTTTTATTACAAAAGTGGCGGCCATTTGCGATAAGATAAAAGAAGAAAAGGGAAGCGACAAAAACATTTATCTTTCTTTTGATGAATGGAATGTCTGGTTTCATTCCCAAGAGCAGGATAAAAAGATACCGAAATGGCAGACAGCGCCTCCGCTTTTGGAGGATATTTATAATATGGAGGATGCTCTGGTAGTAGGCTGCCTTTTAAATACGCTGATCAACCATGCGGACCGTGTAAAGATTGCCTGTCTGGCGCAGTTAGTCAATGTGATTGCCCCGATTATGACAGTGGACGGGGGCAAGATGTGGCTCCAGACGATTTTTTATCCGTATCTGTATGCCTGCCTCTATGGCAGGGGAAAGGCAATGAGAGCCGAGGTGCTCTGTGACACCTATTCCGCAGGCGGCAAGGACGCCATTCCTTATCTGGACTGCTCTGTGGTATGGAATGAAGAGGAAGAGGAAGTCACGATTTTTGCAGTCAACCGGAATCTGGAGGAGGAAGTAACGACGGCAGTTTTGCTGGAGGGCTTTGAGGATTACCGGATGATAGAGCATAAGGTACTGGAACATGAGGATATGAAGGCGGTAAATTCCCCGGAGAAGCCGGATACTGTCACGCCGAGGGAAGGCGCCGGCATCGCGGAGGGGGTAATTGTTTTAGAGCCCCATTCCTATCATATGTTCCGTTTAAAAAAACAATAAGATCAGGAGAAAACTATGATAAAAGATTATTTCCATAAAAAGCGGCCGATTTATTCTTTAGAGGTTTTTCCGCCCAAAAAGGATACGGATGTGTCCGTTATCTATGATGCGCTGGATGAGTTTAAGACATTACATCCCACCTTTATCAGTGTTACCTACGGAGCGGGCGGGAATACGGCGGAAAACACTTTTGCCATCGCTGCTTATATTCAAAACCAGTGCGGAATCGAGGCATTGACCCATTTGACGTGCGCCGCCATTCCGAATAAATTGTTTCTGACAAATTTTCTGACAAATTTATATCGCAACGGCATACATAACTTGCTTGCCCTGCGGGGAGATAAGCCGGTGTGGATGGATGAAAAACAGTTTGAGGCGCGTTATTATGAACATGCCTCCGATTTGATAGCAGATATTAAGGAGAGCTATGACTTTAGTATTGCCGGAGCCTGTTATCCGGAAGTGCATCAGGAGGCGGCCAGTCTGGAAGAGGATATTGCCCATCTGAAGCTGAAGGTGGACCGGGGAGTGGATTTCCTCATTACTCAGCTTTTTTATGACAATGAAGTATTCTTCCATTTTCTGGATAAGGTTCGTAAAGCCGGTATCGAAGCGCCGGTATTGCCGGGGCTGATGCCGATAACCAGTTACGGGCAGATAAAAAATATAGTTGGGATGTCCGGCACGAAGATTCCGGATGAATTTGCCAAAACCCTGGAGCGTTATAAAGACAAGCCGGAAGATTTAAAAAAGGCGGGGCTGGATTATTCCAAACGCCAGATGGAAGATCTGTTGGAGCATGGGGTGGATGGCATCCATCTGTATTCCATGAATAAAGTAGAGGTCGCCAGGGCAATCTATGAATAAGATATGTAAGGAATCAGGCGCTGCCGCGGGCTATCGGCCGCAGCAGTGCTTATATTTTTTGCCGCTGCCGCAGGGACACGGGTCGTTTCGCCCGACCTTGCGGTTTTCATTATGGATGGTGCCGGAATTTTTTTGCTCCAGATACAGTTCCTTCCTGCGTTCCTTCGTCAGGATATTTTCCCATTGGGGAAGTTCATACAGCCATTGGGCGTTGCACTCTACCATATTATAATATAACTTTTCTATATCAATATTTATTTTTACTACGGTGTCTTTTTCCATTGTTTCAATCGGGTTTTTCTCCTTCAGGCTGTCATTGATGCCGTCCAGAAATCCCACCATCATAGAGAGGGGAACCTCATATTTTTCTGCCAGCTCCTGTACGGTGCCCTCTACCGTTTCTTCCGGGGCTTCTAAGAGCTGTTCGTAAATACCTTTTTCCAGATTAAAATAATTCTGCCAGAGTTTTTCCCCTTCCTTGGAATTCTGCATTTCCTCACTATAAGCGTAATCGCGCCATTCCTGTAATAATGCCATTGTTTTTTCCTCCTTTTACCAGTTATGAATATATCATAGATTGAAAAAAAATGCAAAAACTTTGTATAAACCAGAAAAAAACGGTAACAATATAAATACCAGCAGTGCAGAGCCGATACCCCCTCTGCTCTGTAGCTGCTGTATTCTACCTGAGAAAAGGTTGAATACTTATCCTCCCCTTATGCCACAAAAGTGGCAAAACCTCCCGATACCGGCAAAGGCGTCGATATCGGGAGGTTTTTTTTATGATTGTTTTTATTTCACAAAACTTATGCCGGAGCACATGGATTACTGCAAAAGGGAAAGTACTCCCTGATTTGCCTGATTCGCCTGAGCCAGCATAGAAGTAGCTGCCTGTTGCAGGATGCTCTCCTTGGAGAATCTTGTCATTTCATCAGCCATATCAGTATCGCGGATACGGGATTCGGCTGCCTGCATGTTCTCAGCAGTGTTGTCATCTACTTTAACTGTGTACTCAAGACGGTTCTGGATAGCGCCCAGCTTAGAACGCTCGGTTGTTACTTTCTTAATCATAGTATCTACAGCAGTAATCAGTCCGGAAATCGCAGCGCCATTTCCACTGGTAACCTTCTTTTTTGCATCAAGAACAGTACCATCCTTATCAAAATCTTTTATGGTAGAGCCCTGAACGCTGTCATAGGTCTCAGGATCTTTGTAGCCCGTTTGTAACTCGTCATCTTTGCTGAAATTTTTCAGGCTCCATTTAACCAGATTGATGGATACTGTGATCTGCTGACCGGTGTTAGCGCCAACCTGAAGAGTCTGCTTCTGATAAGTACCGTCTAACAGTTTTTTCTTGTTGAACTCGGTATCTGTGCTGATACGGGTGTACTCCTGTTTCAGAGTATCAATTTCGTCCTGAATCTTCTGGAAATCGTTTTCCTGCTCGCCATCCAATACACCGGTGTTGGAAGCCTGAACAAGCAGCTCGCGGGTTCTCTGTAAGATAGCGTGCTGCTGGTCCATAGCGCCTTCAGCCGTCTGGATAAGAGAAATTCCATCCTCTGCGTTAGCGGATGCGCGATTCAAGCCGCGAACCTGAGCTCTCATCTTCTCGGAAATAGCAAGACCTGCTGCATCGTCTGCGGCGCGGTTGATTTTGTAACCGCTTGCCAGTTTCTCGGTAGACTTAGCAAGGCTGTTGCCTACAATGCCTAACTGTCTGTTTGCGTTCATAGATGTGATGTTGTGTTGTACAATCATAATGATACCTCCTTGTTTTACCGCTGCAAATCCGTTTGCAGCGTTGCTTGTTTTTTTGTTCTTGCGGCATTTCTGCCTTGTATAATATCTAAAAAGGGACAGCCGTACTGCGGGCCCGGCAGCAAAGGCTGCCCTCTTTAGTTATTACCCGGTTTTGTTCCTTTCTTTTTCCGAAAGCGCTCCGGAAGATTTGGCTCGGCATAGTATTTCGGTTCGGTTTCTTTTAATTCCGGATGCCGTTTTTCCAAAACGGTACTCCGCACAATATTGACCTCTTTAGGGGCGTCGATCATAATTCTCAGATGATTGTTGCTGCCTCCTAAGAAAACAATTTTAATTTTGTCGCCAAGCATAAGATATTCTTCTGTACTGAGTGAAAGCCTGAGCATAAATAAGACCTCCCTGTCTTGTGATAGCGCAACACTTGTTATTAGAATGTTGCATTTTTATATTTACTAATTATAATGCCCCAAAATTTTCTTGACAAACCGGAAGAAAAAATGTATGATGTTCAAGTGAGCGTTGACGCTTAAAAATAGGGGCATAGTTCATCGGTAGAATAAGAGTCTCCAAAACTCCAGAGCTGGGTTCGATTCCTAGTGCCCCTGTTACGGTATTCGATAAAAACGAATTAGAAAGAGAAAGTTCCCCCTTTCCTGCTCAGGAATGGGGGAACTTTATTATATGGCTTTTTTCTCAAACATCAAATTTCCCTGACATTCTTGTGACAAAATATTCCATTAAAGTAACAGGAGAAATAAGGAAACGGAGGTAAGAGGCATAGATGAACAAGAGAGTAATCAGCCGGATGATTTTTTTTCTTATGGGCTTAGGACTGGTTTTAGGAACAAAAGCGAGAGCGGCTGAGGCAGAACAGACGCCTGCTCCGGCAGAGAAAACAATTACCCGGATCGAAGTGACGGATACCGCTATGGAAATCCCGTACGGAAGTAAATTCGATGAATCCGATATTTTCCTGCTGGTATATTACAGCGATAATACGACAAAAACGGTACATCCGGACAAGCCGGTAAAAGTCGATACTTCTGTTTTAGGAAGCCAGACCATATCGGTGCAGTATCAGGATGTGTCAACGCAATATACGGTCACGGTTGTGCCAAGACAGGTAACCGGCGTCCGTATGCAGGGCGGTACCGCAAACTCCATGAAAGTAGGCTGGAATGAGCTGGAGGAGGCAGAGCGGTATGAAATTTATGTTTCCACTAAAAAAGAAGGAGAATTTATTCTTTTAACCGACACGGAGAAGACAGAGTATACGTTTAAAGATCTGGAGGTCGGTGAAATTCTTTACATAAAGGTCCGGGCAGTCGCAGAAGATGTGGTAGGCGAGTACTCGGATATTGCGCCGGTGGCGCCAAAGCCGGGCAAAGTGAGCAGGGTATGGGCGACCGCTGCAGTAAAGACGAAGATTACACTGGCGTGGCAGGAGGTAAAGGGAGCTACCGGGTATGTCATTTACTACCGCCTGTCAACAAAAAGCGACTATACCTATGCGGGAAGTACCACGGATTTGTCCTATAAGGTAACCGGGCTCAAGACCGGAAAAGATTATTATTTTACCGTATATGCCTACGGCGCGGATATTTCCAATCAGGGCGATCCCTCCCCTGCCGTACTGTACGGGACAGCGCCGGCGATTCCGGTTATTTCCCAGTTAAAGGGCGGGGACAAGCGCGTCAAGGTATACTGGAATAAGGCAACAGGGGCGCAGAAGTATTACATTTATGTTTCCACCAAAGCCTCCTCGGGATTTAAGCTGGCGGGAACCGTGTCCATTCTGGACGCCCGTATTTTTGCCAAAGATGGGCTGACGCAGAAAAAGAAATATTATGTCAAGGTGGTATCCGTGCGGACGGTGTCCGGCATGGAGCTGACTTCCGCCTCTGACGTAAAGTCAGCCAAAACGAAAAAGGCAAGTAAGACAAGTACGGCGGCAAAATACTATAAATCAAAAAAGAAGTTTAAAAAGTCTGCCGCTTATAAGAAATATAAAGCCTTCCGGAAGAAAATTTCCTATTCCAAAAGTTTTATCCTCCCGGGGATGAAAAATACGAATGTGGGAGGATTTAATGCAAAACGGATGGTGCCGCAGAGCCTTGCCTTTGCCGGGAATTATCTTCTGATATCCGCCTATGATTACTCCAAGGCACAGGAGTCGGTTATTTACATTATGAATAAAAAAACCCGTCAATATATATCTTGCATCGTCCTTCCCCATAAAGGACATGTGGGAGGGATGGCATATGACGGAACGAATCTGTGGCTTGCTTATGGGAAAAAAATGCAGAGTATTAAATATTCCGTTATTCTCTCCGCCGCAAATAAGAAAAAGCAGTTTACGGAGATTTATCGTTTTGCCTCGGTCTGCGCCGCTATGGATACGGTGTCCTATATTACCTATTATAAGGGAAAAATCTGGGCAGGAGCTTATAATGAAAAGGTTCAGAAGTATATGTACGGCTATTCCATCCTAAATAAATCCGGTGCGCCTTCCTTACAAAAAACGCATCAGATTCTTATGCCAAACCGCACGCAGGGAGCGGCGGTCACCAAAGACGGAAAGCTGATTATTTCCCGCTCCTGTCAGACCAAGTCAGGAAAATCCGGCTTTATTTCCCAGCTTGTTACTTACAAGCCTTCCTGGAATTTTTCTTCTGCCGTGATTAAAAAGAACAAAAAGAAAAAGACAGTAAAAATGCCGCCGATGAATGAGGGAATCGCCATCAGCGGTTCCTACCTCTATGTAGTTTACGAATCTCCTGCCTTTTCCGAGTGCAAGGCTCCGGTGGACAGGGTGACGGCATTTAAGCTGAGTAAGGTGAGCTGACGGTATTTATAAAGGAAAAAACAAAATAAATTAGGGGGTACCCTTGCCGATGGTTTTGTATTATAATATGTATTATTATATACTATAGAAGCATCCGAAGGGGGCTCCCTTTTTTGCGTGAAAGAAAGTAAGGAGTGTGAATAGATGAGAGGGCCAGTAGCACCTAAGGACCCGGTGGATAAAAGACCGTGTCTGTATGTTGTATTAGACAAAACTATTTCAGGGACAAAGGAAAAAGACGGCGTAAACCGCGACTATGTATTTTTGGAAGGAAGATTGATTGATCAGGTCAGGTTTACCTCGGGAGATGTGGACGAGGAAATTTTAAATCTTCTTCCCCGTATGGAAACATTCCGGAAACTGGTACATAGTATTGGGGTCAGCGTAAAGGCAGAACTGCCGGAGGACCGTGAGAAAACATTGGAGTTTCAGTTCCAGTGCTATGGAAAGACAGATAAGTATACTACGGGAACGATTATGGAAATGACCTGTCCCTGCACGGGAGAGGAGATGGTTCTCCCGGTGGATGCCTATCCAATCAATGAGGATGACGACAATTTCGGCTCCTTTAATTTTATTTTTCCGGAAGAAAATAAGAATGTTTCGCTGACGGTTAAATTCTACTTAAACGACGGCTATGAGGTTCCGGAAATCCAGGTAGACCCGCCCGTACAATTTGATTCTGCCGATTATAAAAAAATGATAGCAGACTCGCTGGTTTCCACGGGAAATAATTACCGCTTAAAAAGGGTAATAGAACGGGCAAAACAGGGAAAACCGGTAACGATTGCTTACATAGGGGGCTCGATTACTCAGGGAGCCGGGGGCAAGCCCATTAATACGATGTGCTATGCGTACCGTTCTTACAAGGCTTTCTGCGATATGTTTTCTCCGTGCGGGGGAGATAATGTTTCCTATGTAAAGGCGGGGGTAGGAGGCACTTCCTCCGAGCTGGGCATGATCCGCTATGACAGGGATGTGACGAAGGACGGAGAGATCCAACCGGATTTGGTAATTATTGAATATGCCGTAAACGACGAGGGGGATGAAACAGAGGGCGTCAGCTTCGAGAGCCTTGTGCTGAAAGTGCTGCAGACGGAAAATAAGCCAGCCGTTCTGTTAAACTTCGCCGTATTTATGAGCGACTATAATCTGCAGCCGCGTCTGCAGCCGATCGGGGAGAGATATGAACTGCCGATGGTCAGTGTAAAGAATGCTGTCACACCGCAGTTTGAGGTGAACAATGTTATAACAAAGCGTCAGTTTTTCTATGATATTTACCACCCCACCAATGACGGGCACCGGATTATGGGGGATTGTATCGCCTATTTGTTTGCGGCGGTGGATAAGGAGGAAATAGCGCCGGAGGATATTTCCCTTGATAAGGAGCCGGTGTACGGCATCCAATTTAAGGATATTGTCCGTTTTGACCGGAAGGATGCAGACAAGTTTGCCGAGATTACCCCGTATGGGTTTGAGGCGGCGGACAAAGAGCTCCAATATGTGGAGAGAGATATGGATTTGACTGCTTCTCCAGAGTTTCCGGATAACTGGATGAATGACGGGACGAAAAAGGATGCCAGATTCTCCATGAAAATTACCTGCAAAAATCTGGTGGCTGTGATTAAGGACTCCGGTTCTTCGGAATTTGGCACGGCAGATATTTATGTGGACGGAGCGGTAGTTAAGAGCATTAATCCGTTGGATAATGGATGGGCGCACTGCAACGCCCAGATATTGATCGATGAAAAGGAAAGCGCGGCGCATGAGGTAGTATTCACAATGAAATCCGGAGATGAGGGAAAGAAGTTTACGATTCTTGGATTTGGCGTGACAAAGTAAGGCAGAAGGGGAGAAAAGAAAATGTATGAGCTCATTGCCCGGGATGGGCGGGCAAAAAGAGGACGGCTTTTTACCCCTCATGGCGTTATAGAAACACCGGTTTTTATGAATGTGGGGACGGTGGCGGCGATTAAGGGGGCCGTTTCTACTTTGGACTTAAAAGAAATCGGCACGCAGGTGGAGCTGTCGAACACGTATCATCTCCATGTGCGGCCGGGAGATACGGTTATCCGCCAATTAGGAGGCCTTCATAAATTTATGGACTGGGACAGGCCGATCCTTACTGATTCCGGCGGCTTTCAGGTTTTTTCACTGGCGGGACTCCGCCGGATTAAGGAGGAGGGGGTATATTTCAACTCCCATATTGACGGCAGGAAAATTTTTATGGGGCCGGAGGAAAGCATGCAGATACAGTCCAATCTGGCGTCTACGATCGCCATGGCGTTTGATGAATGTCCGCCCCATCCGGCGACCAGAGAATATATGGAATGCTCCGTGGCGAGAACAACCCGGTGGCTGGAGCGTTGCAAGGAGGAAATGGAACGCCTCAACCGTCTGCCGGACACGATAAATAAGGAGCAGATGCTGTTTGGCATCAACCAGGGAGGTACGTTCGAGGATATCCGCATTGACCATGCCAAAAGGATCCGGGAACTGGATTTGGACGGCTATGCGCTGGGCGGTCTGGCTGTAGGCGAAAGCCATGAGCAGATGTACCATATTTTAGAGGTAACCGTACCGCATCTTCCGTTGGAAAAGCCGGTTTATTTAATGGGCGTGGGAACGCCTGCCAATATTCTGGAAGCGGTAGAGCGCGGCGTGGATTTTTTTGACTGTGTGTATCCGGCGAGAAACGGGCGGCACGGTCACGCCTATACGAATTATGGCAAGATGAATCTGATGAATGCAAAATACGAGCTGGATGACAAACCGATAGAAGAGGGATGCGAATGTCCGGTATGCCGCCATTACAGCCGGGCCTATATCCGCCATTTATTAAAGGCAAAGGAAATGCTGGGACTCCGCTTATTAGTCTTGCATAATCTATATTTTTATAATACAATGATGGAAGAAATTCGGGAAGCCATTGACAGTGGGAATTTTTCTGAATATAAAAAAGAAAAGCTGGAACGTATGGAATCCGGCGAAAACATTTAATTTTAGGAGGTAACTTATGAGCACGATTGGAATTATTGCTATTTATGCCGTTATTATCGGAGGCTTTTATTTTATTGCGATCCGGCCTCAGAAAAAGCAGGAGAGGGAACATCAGGAGTTAGTATCTTCTGTCGGGGTAGGCGACAGCATTTTGACCACCAGCGGATTTTACGGTGTTGTCATTGATATGACGGACGAGGTTGTGATCGTGGAATTTGGCAGCAATAAAAACTGCCGGATCCCGATGAAGAAGGAAGCAATCGTAGAAGTAGAGAAAGCGGAGGAATAGGATATGCCATTTATTAATTCAAAAGTAACCGTGAAAATTTCACAGGAAAAAGAAGAAGCCATTAAGAAAAAACTGGGGCAGGCGATTACAGCGATCCCCGGAAAAAGCGAGAGCTGGCTGATGGTGGGATTTGAGGATGAGTATAAGCTGTATTTCAAAGGTGAAAAATGCGAAAAGGCAGCTTTTGTGGAAGTGAAGGTCTATGGCGGCGCCGACAGCCAGGCTTATAATCGGATGACGGCAGAGATTTGTAAAATTTACGAAGAAGAGCTGGGAATCCCGTCGGGGAATATTTATATTACCTATCAGGGGATTGCAGATTGGGGTTATAACGGGGCAAACTTTTAGATATGAAGGAGAGATTACTGACAGAGTTTGCAAAAGTTTTTGGCGGCAGTGAAGGAGCTGCGATATATTTTGCGCCGGGACGGGTAAACCTGATAGGGGAGCACACCGATTACAACGGCGGACATGTATTCCCCTGTGCGCTGACGCTTGGCACTTATGCCGCAGCGAGAAAAAGGAAGGACAAAAAACTTGTTTTTTATTCCCTGAATTTTAAAGAGGTGGGAAAAGTGGAGTCCTCCTTAGAGGATTTAACGCCAAAAAAGGAGGCGGGATGGACAAACTATCCCAAAGGAGTTATCTGGAGCTTTGCCAAAAGAGGGATGAAGCCGGACTGTGGAATGGATTTACTTTTGTATGGCACGATCCCCAATGGCGCCGGTCTGTCCTCCTCGGCGTCGGTGGAGGTGCTGACCGGGTTTATTCTGCGGGATTTATTTGGCTTTCCGGTAAGCAATCAGGAGCTGGCGCTGATAGGGCAGTATTCCGAAAATCATTATAACGGGGTAAACTGCGGCATTATGGATCAGTTTGCGGTTGCTATGGGAAAGGAAGGACATGCTATTTTTCTGGATACCTCCGATTTATCCTATGAGTATGTTCCTGTTTCGCTGGAAAATGAGAAGCTCATTATTGCCTGCAGTAACAAAAAAAGAGGGCTTGCGGATTCTAAATACAACGAAAGGCGGAAGGAATGTGAAGCGGCTCTGCGGGAGCTGCAGCAGGTAATTCCCATTAACAGCTTAGGGGAATTGACAGAGGACGTATTTGAAACCTGCAAGGCGGCGATTAAAGAGGAAGCGCGAAGGCGGCGGGCGAAGCATGCCGTATATGAAAACCGACGTACAATTTATGCGATGGATGCCCTGAAACGACAGGATATCCGTACCTTTGGCAGATTAATGAACGAATCCCATCTATCGCTGGCACAGGATTACGAGGTGACGGGGGTGGAAATGGACACGTTAGTTTCAGAAGCCTGGAAGCAGGAGGGCGTTCTCGGCTCCCGGATAACCGGAGGCGGTTTTGGCGGATGCAGTATCAGCATTGTAAGGGAAGATTGCGTAGAAGCATTTATTAAAAACGTCGGAACGGCATATGAGGAAAAGATCGGATATGAAGCGGATTTTTATCCGGTTGAAATCGGAGGCCCTCCTTGTATTATGCCGGCAGGCAAATTGGAAGGAAAACCGGGCGGCGGGTGAGAGAAAGGAGAAAAAGATGAAAATATTAGTATCAGGCGGAACCGGCTACATTGGTTCCCATACATGCGTAGAGCTATTAAATCAGGGATACGAGGTTGTTGTATTTGACAATCTCTATAACTCCAAAATTGATGCAGTGGACAAGATAGAAAAAATTACGGGAAAGAAACTTACCTTTTATAAAGCGGATATGTTAGACAAGGAAAGCATGCGCCCGATTTTTGAGGAGCACACCTTTGATGCCGTGATCCATTTTGCCGGTCTGAAGGCGGTAGGGGAATCCGTAGCAAAGCCGCTGCTTTATTATCAGAATAACATTACCGGGACGCTGAATTTATGTGAGCTGATGAATGAGTACAACTGCAAAAAAATTATTTTCAGTTCCTCCGCAACGGTATACGGTTCGCCAAAAACCGTACCAATTACAGAGGACTTCCCGCTCAGCACCACCAATCCTTACGGCAGCACGAAACTTATGCTGGAGGGAATACTCTCCGACCTTTGCGTGCCGGATGAGGAGTGGAGCGTTGTCCTTTTACGCTATTTTAACCCGATCGGCGCCCATGAAAGCGGTCTTTTGGGCGAGAGTCCCAACGGGATCCCCAACAATCTGATGCCCTATATTATGCAGGTGGCTGTCGGGAAATTACCGGAATTAGGCGTATTTGGAAATGACTACGACACGCCGGACGGAACCGGCGTCAGAGATTACATTCATGTGGTGGATCTGGCGAAAGGACATGTAAATGCTGTTCAGAAGGTGACCAAAACCGCGGGGGTCAATATATATAATCTGGGAACCGGAAAGGGATATAGCGTACTGGATATTGTAAGGGCATTTGAGGAGGCAAGCGGGGTGAAAATCCCATACTCCATTAAGCCGCGCCGCGCCGGGGATATTGCGGAATGCTATGCCAATCCGGCAAAGGCAAAGGAGGAACTGGGTTGGGAGGCGCAGTATGATTTAAACAGAATGTGTCTGGATTCCTGGCGTTTTGCCAGAATGAATAACGAGCAGTGAAAAAAGGAAAAGGAGAATAGAATGATGCCGCAGACAGGGAAAAAAGAAGTGATCGAAGCAGGAAAAGCAATTCTGGGAATTGAGTTTGGCTCTACCAGGATCAAAGCGGTTTTAATCGGGGAGGACCATGAGCCGATTGCCTCCGGCAGCCACGAATGGGAAAATCAACTGGTGGACAATATATGGACCTATTCTATTGAGGATATTTGGACAGGGTTGCAGGACAGCTACCGGAAATTGAAGGAAGAGGTAAAGGAAAAATATAATACGGAAATTACCACTCTTGCAGCGATCGGCTTTAGCGCGATGATGCACGGCTATATGGTATTCGGGGCGGATGATGAGATTCTTGTGCCGTTCCGCACATGGAGAAATTCCATTACCGGGCAGGCTGCGGAGGCATTGACCGGGTTGTTTGACTATAATATTCCTCAGAGATGGAGTATTGCCCATCTGTATCAGGCAATATTAAATGGCGAGGAGCATGTAAAGGATATTTGTTTCCAGACTACGCTGGCCGGTTATATCCATTGGAAACTGACGGGGAAAAAGGTATTGGGAGTGGGAGAGGCATCCGGTATGTTTCCGATTGATATAGCGACCGGGAAATTTAATCCGGCCATGGTGGATAAATTTGATGCGTTGATTGCAGACAAAAACTACCCGTGGAAGCTGACGGATATTTTTCCGGAGGTGCTTCCGGCAGGAGAAGATGCCGGGAGCCTGACAGAGGAGGGCGCGAAGCTGTTAGACCCATCCGGCTCTTTGCAGCCGGGAATACCGCTTTGTCCGCCGGAGGGGGGCGCCGGAACCGGTATGGTCGCCACAAACAGCGTAGAGAGAAGGACGGGAAACGTATCGGCGGGGACTTCGGTATTTTCCATGGTCGTATTGGAAAAAGAGCTGGACAGGGTGCATCCGGAGCTCGATCTGGTGACAACGCCGTCGGGCGACTTAGTGGCAATGGTGCACTGCAATAACTGTACTTCCGATCTGAATGCCTGGGTCAATATCTTTCAGGAGTTTACCGAGGCAATCGGCGCGCAAGCGGATAGGAACCGGCTTTTTGAAACCTTGTACAATAAGGCAATGGAAGGAGAGGCAAACGGCGGGAAGCTTCTTTCCTACAATTATATTTCGGGAGAAAATATTACCGGCATGGAGGAAGGGCGGCCCTTGTTTGTGCGGACGCCGAACAGCAGATTTACGCTGGCGAACTTTATGCGCGTCAATCTTTATACGGCGCTGGGGGCGCTCAAGATCGGTATGGACATTCTCTTAAAGGAAGAGGGCGTAAAGGTTGATAAACTGCTGGGACACGGCGGCTTATTTAAGACGAAGGGCGTCGGGCAGCAGATATTGGCGGATGCCATGAATACTCCGATTTCCGTTATGGAAACGGCGGGAGAGGGAGGAGCATGGGGAATTGCCGTATTGGCGGCTTATATGAGGAAAAAAGAACAGGGCGAGTCGCTGGGGGCATACCTGCGGAATAAAGTCTTTGCCGGACAAAAGGGAAGCGAACTTGCTCCGGATCCGGAGGGCGTAAAGGGATTTGATGAATTTATCCAAATCTATAAAGAAGGGCTGCCGATTGAGCGCGCCGCTGTGGAGCAGATGAAATAACGCCTTGACTTTTTTTGCTGTTTCCGTTATGATATATCCTGTCAAAATAAAAATGTAGCGCGGGAGAGGAGTACGCATTTTACTCCGGCAGAGAGAAGAACCCATCGGCTGCAAGGTTCTTTCGGAAAGGAATTGTGGAAGGTAGCTCCCAAACAGCGTTTCTGAACCGGTCATCCCCAGTAGGAAACGACGGGTGGTTTCCGTTATCGACTTAAATGAGAGATGTTCGTATCTGACTGACAGGTCAGATACCCATTGGAATAAAGGTGGTACCACGGCAGAGATGTCGTCCTTTGAGTTATGCCGTGGCAGAAAAGAAACATAAACCTGCCAGAGCGGCAGGTTTTTTTGTGGGAAAAAAGCGGCAGAAAAGCTAAGTTTTAATAATGGAGGGAAAAAATGAAGAAAGAGCTGGGAAAGACATATGATCCGAAAGATATTGAAGAGCGGTTATATGCTAAATGGGTAAAAAAGAAATATTTTCATGCGGAGGTAAATGCGGATAAGAAGCCGTATACTATTGTGATTCCACCGCCAAACATAACCGGGCAGCTCCATATGGGGCATGCGTTGGATAATACGCTGCAGGATATTCTCATCCGGTTTAAGAGGATGCAGGG
Organism: uncultured Lachnospiraceae bacterium; assembly: GCA_947628225.1. GTDB lineage: Bacteria > Bacillota > Clostridia > Lachnospirales > Lachnospiraceae > Eubacterium_F. The sequence goes on along the minus strand of CANQYY010000006.1, from coordinate 21,440 downwards.
GTATGAAGCGCTCTGGCTGCCGGGGACAGACCATGCTTCGATTGCCACAGAGGCAAAAATCGTGGAGGCGATGAAGGAGGAAGGGCTGACAAAGGAAGACATCGGACGGGAAAAATTTCTGGAACGCGCGTGGGACTGGAAAGAAAAATTTGGCGGACGCATCGTTTCCCAATTAAAGAAAATGGGCTCCTCCTGTGATTGGGACAGAGAACGCTTTACGATGGACGAGGGGTGCAATAAGGCGGTAAAGGAAGTATTTGTCAATTTGTATAATAAGGGGCTTATTTACCGCGGCAGGCGTATTATCAACTGGTGTCCGGAATGCGGCACTTCTATTTCGGATGCGGAAGTGGAATACGAGGATCAAAAAGGACATTTCTGGCATCTTCGTTATGCCTTTAAGGATGGCAGCGGCTATATCAATCTGGCGACAACCCGTCCGGAAACCTTACTGGGCGATACGGCGGTGGCGGTAAACCCGAAAGATGAGCGTTACCGGGATCTGGTGGGCAAGACATTGATTCTTCCCCTTGTTCATCGGGAGATTCCGCTGATTGCAGATGACTATGTTGATATGGAATTTGGAACCGGCGTTGTAAAAATTACGCCGGCGCATGACCCGAATGACTTTGAAGTGGGACTGCGCCATGATCTGCCGGTTATCAATGTGCTGACCGATGATGCGAAGATTGTAGAGGATTATGAAAAATATGCGGGAATGGACCGGTATGAGGCGAGAGAGGCGATTGTTGCAGATCTGGAAAAGGAGGGGGCTCTGGTAAAGGTGGAAGACCATGACCACAATGTCGGCACCTGTTACCGGTGCGGCACGACAGTGGAGCCAAGAGTTTCCAAGCAATGGTTTGTGAAAATGAAACCGCTTGCCGGGCCGGCAATTGACGCGGTAAAGGATGGCAGAACAAAGTTTGTGCCGGAGCATTTTAATAAGACCTATTTCCATTGGCTGGAAAACATCCGCGACTGGTGTATTTCCCGCCAGCTCTGGTGGGGACACCAGATTCCTGCTTTTTACTGCGACGACTGCGGCGAGCTTATCGTAACCAGGGAAAATAATGCGCTCTGTCCCAAATGTGGGAAGCCGATGCGTCAGGATCCGGATACGTTAGATACCTGGTTCAGCTCCGCGCTGTGGCCGTTTTCCACCTTAGGATGGCCGGAAAATACGGAGGAAATGAAATATTTTTATCCTACCAGCACTCTGGTAACGGGATATGATATTATCCCATTCTGGGTTATGAGGATGATGTTCAGCGGACTGGAGCATACCAAAAAGGCGCCTTTTGACACCGTGCTGATTCACGGTCTGGTAAGAGATTCTCAGGGTAGGAAAATGAGTAAATCTCTGGGAAATGGCATTGATCCGCTGGAAGTCATTGATAAATATGGGGCGGATGCGCTGCGGCTGACGCTGGTAACCGGAAATGCGCCGGGAAATGATATGCGTTTTTATTGGGAACGCGTAGAGGCAAGCCGGAATTTTGCAAATAAAGTATGGAATGCGTCCCGCTTTATTATGATGAATTTTGAGCAGAACGAGGGGCTTGACTATGAAACAGTGAAGCCGGAGCAGCTTACTCAGGCAGATAAATGGATTCTTTCCAAGGTAAATCATCTGGCGCAGGAAGTAACTGCCCTGATGGAAACATTTGATTTGGGGATTGCGGTTCAAAAAATTTATGATTTTATCTGGGAAGAATTTTGCGACTGGTATATTGAGATGGTAAAACCGCGTCTGTACAGTGAAACCGATTGTACGAAAGCAGCCGCGCTCTATACGCTGAAGACGGTACTGACAGACGCCCTGAAATTGCTGCATCCGTATATGCCGTTTATCACAGAGGAAATTTATTGTACGCTGATGGACAGTGAAGAAGAATCCATTATGATATCTTCCTGGCCGGTATTTACGGAGGAGCGGGATTTTGCGGAAGATGAGGCGAAGGTGGAGCGCATCAAGGAGGCGGTAAAGGGCATCCGGAATCTGCGCGGAGAGATGAATGTGCCGCCAAGCAGAAAGACAGCGGTTATTGTTGTTTCGGAAAAGGAAGAAGTGCGGAAGATTTTTGAGGACAACAGGGTATTCTTTGCCACTCTCGGATTTGCCAGCGAGGTAAGTTTCAAAAAGGATAAGAGCGGGATAGCGGATGATGCGGTTTCCGTTGTGATTGCCGACGGGACGATTTATATTCCTTTTGCTGAGCTGGTGGATATTGAAAAGGAGATAGCGCGTTTAAAGAAGGAGGAGAAAAGGCTTCAGGGCGAATTAAAACGCTCCGAAGGCATGTTAGGAAATCCGAATTTTATTAAAAAAGCGCCGGAAAAGAAAATTGCGGAGGAAAAGGAGAAGCAGGAGAAATATAAGGGCATGCTGGCGCAGGTACAGGAAAGACTGGCACAGCTGGTTCAATGATCTTTTGGCATGACAGTGAGATATAAAAAAAGCCTATCCATGGGGATAGGCTTTTTTGCGTTTTATTTTTTCCCATGCTCTATGGCAGCTCCTACAAATCCCTTAAACAGCGGATGCGGATGATTCGGCCTTGACTTAAATTCCGGGTGTGCCTGAGTGGCAATAAACCAGGGATGGGAAGGAATTTCTATCATTTCCACAATTCTTCCGTCCGGGGAAAGACCGGAAAGCGTCATGCCGTGTTTTTCAAAATCCTCCCGGTAGAGGTTATTGACCTCATAGCGGTGGCGGTGCCTTTCGTGAATGGTCTTTTTACCGTACAGTTGATATGCCTTGCTGTTTTCCTCCAGTTCACAGGGATAGGAACCGAGGCGCAGAGTGCCGCCGATATCCTCTATCCCGTCCTGATCGGGCATCAGGTGGATGACCGGATGCGTCGTAGAAGGGTCTAACTCGGCGCTGTGGGCGTCATTCCAGCCAATGACATTTCTGGCAAATTCCACAAGGCTTAGCTGCATGCCAAGGCAGAGGCCGAGAAATGGAATGCCATGTTTTCTGGCATATTCAATGGCATAAATTTTTCCGTCAATTCCGCGGCTGCCAAAACCGCCCGGTACCAAAACGCCGCTGACGTCGCCTAACAGCTCCTCTACATTGTCCTGGTTAATATCGCCGGAATAAATCCATTTGATATTGACCTGCGCATTATGGGCAAAGCCGCCGTGTTTCAACGCCTCTACTACGCTGATATAGGCATCGTGCAGGGCGGTATATTTTCCGACCAGGGCGACCGTAACTTCTTTGTTCAGGTGCTTAATGGAATCTACCATATTTTCCCAGACTTCAATATCCGGCTCCGGGCAATCCAGATTCAGGCATTTGCAGACGGTCTGGGCAAGATTTTCCTTTTCCATGGCAAGCGGCACCTCGTAGAGGGTTTCCACATCCAGATTTTGTATTACCTGACTGCTTGGCACATTACAGAATAATGAAATTTTATCGCGGATAGCCTTATCCAGTGGAATCTCTGTGCGGCATACGATAATATTGGGCTGGATTCCCATTCCCTGAAGCTCCTTCACGCTGGATTGGGTCGGTTTGGATTTCAACTCCTGGGATGCCTTTAAATAAGGCACCAGCGTCACATGGATGAGGATGGCGTTTTCGTGTCCTACATCCAGCTGGAACTGGCGGATAGCCTCTAAGAACGGCTGGCTCTCAATATCGCCCACCGTGCCGCCGACTTCAATAATGGCAATCTGGGTTTCCTTGCAGCCATCGTTCCGGTAAAACCGGCTTTTCAATTCATTTGTGATATGCGGAATAACCTGTACCGTACCGCCGCCGTAATCGCCGCGGCGCTCCTTGGAAAGGACGGACCAGTATACTTTTCCGGTTGTCACATTGCTTTGTTTTGTCAGGCTTTCATCAATAAATCTTTCGTAATGCCCTAAATCCAAATCCGTTTCCGCGCCGTCGTCGGTTACAAACACCTCTCCGTGCTGAATCGGGTTCATCGTGCCGGGGTCAATATTAATATACGGGTCAAATTTTTGCATGGTTACTTTGTAGCCTCGCATCTTTAATAATCTTCCCAGGGAAGCGGCTGTGATTCCTTTGCCCAGCCCGGAAACAACGCCCCCGGTTACAAATACGTACTTTACAGACATATTTTCCTCCTCAATATAATATCAGCAGATCTCCTGTCGCAAAATAAAAAATATGGTTTTAGTATACCCTTTTTACAGGAGGGTTTCAAGTATAAATTCATCAATCTTTCACACCTTGCCATTGATTTATGCAGGAAAATCTTTTATACTATATAGAGTGCGGAGATTCTTTGGAATACTGTTTTGATTGGAAATAACGAAAGGAAAGAATATATGGATTTGAATAATAATAAGCAGGATAACAACAGAAAAAAGAAAAATCGGATGAATATAATCATTTGTGTGGCTGCGGCTTTATTTGCCATGTGTCTGATTCTGTTTTTGAATTCTGAAATACAGAGAAATACGGAAAAGGAAATTACCTATACGAAATTTGTGGAAATGCTGAAAAAGGACGAGGTAAAAAAGGTAATTTTTAAGACAAATCTGATCTATATAGAGCCAAAGGTGGAAAAAAAGGTGGCGATGTTTGCCGTTACCTATTATACCGGGTATGTGAATGATACCAGTCTGGTTCAGGACATGCTGAATAAATACGGAGTGGAATTTTCTGCGGAGATTTCGGATACCGGCTCCGGGATTTTGAATTTTCTCCTGACCTACCTGCTGCCGATAGCGGGCCTGTGGCTGCTTTTGTGGTTTTTTATGCGCTCGGCGACCAAGGGAGGCGGCCTTATGGGCGGCGTGGGAAAATCGAATGCCAAAATGTATGTGGAGAAAAAAACCGGCGTTACCTTTGCGGATGTGGCAGGTGAGGAGGAAGCCAAGGAATCTCTGACAGAGCTGGTGGATTTCTTGAAAAATCCGGAAAAATACCGGAAAATTGGAGCAAGGCTCCCGAAGGGAGCGCTGCTTGTAGGGCCGCCGGGAACCGGTAAGACGTTGTTGGCGAAGGCTCTTGCCGGAGAGGCAGGCGTGCCGTTTTTCTCCCTGTCCGGCTCTGATTTTGTGGAAATGTTCGTCGGTGTGGGAGCTTCCCGCGTCCGGGATCTGTTTAAGCAGGCTACTTCTATGGCGCCGTGTATTATTTTTATCGATGAAATAGATGCGATCGGAAAAAGCCGGGACAGCCAGTACGGCGGCGGAAATGATGAAAGGGAACAGACGTTGAATCAGCTGCTTTCTGAAATGGATGGATTTGATTCCTCTAAGGGAATCATTATTCTGGGCGCCACAAACCGTCCGGAGGTATTGGACAAGGCACTGCTCCGTCCGGGACGTTTTGACCGCCGCATCATCGTGGAAAAGCCGGATCTGAAAGGGCGTGTGGACGTTCTGAAGGTTCATTCCCATGATGTGCTGATGGATAGTTCTGTGGATTTAGAGGAAATTGCGTTAGCGACTTCCGGCGCTGTCGGAGCCGACCTTGCCAATATGGTAAATGAGGCGGCGATCATGGCGGTAAAGGACGGAAGAAATGTCGTGAGCCAGAAAGACCTTTTTGAGGCGGTGGAGGTCGTGCTTGCCGGAAAAGAAAAGAAAGACCGGATCCTCGGAAAAGAGGAAAAGGAAATTGTCGCCCACCATGAAATCGGACATGCGCTGGTAACGACGATGCTCAAAAATACGGAACCGGTACAAAAAATTACAATAGTACCCCGTACGATGGGGGCGCTGGGATATGTAATGCAGGTGCCGGAGGAAGAAAAATATTTAATGAAGAAGGAGGAACTTCTGTCAGAGATTACGACGCTGTTAGGCGGACGCGCCGCCGAAGAGGTGATTTTTGATGATGTGACGACAGGCGCTTCCAATGATATTGAAAAGGCGACTTCGATTGCCCGCGCCATGGTTACCCAGTATGGCATGAGCGAGAAATTTGGGATGATGGGTCTGGAAACGGTTCAGAGCCGTTATCTTGACGGCAGGCCGGTGATGAACTGCGGCGAGGCTACGGAGAGTGAAGTAGACGATGAGGTGATGAAGATCCTCGATAGCTGCCATGAGAAGGCGGTTCAGATTATTAAGGAAAACAAAAAGGTGCTCGAGCTGTTAGCCAAACACCTCATACAAAAAGAAACCATTACCGGAAAAGAATTTGTGGAAATTTTTGAAGCGGAAACGGGAATTAAGTTAAAGAGAAAAGAAACAGAAGAAGAAAAACAAAAGCAAAAGGAAGATACCAAACCGGAGTATGGGGATGCTGCAGGAGAAGAGGAATAATGGCGTATGAATTACTGGTGCTGGATGTGGACGGCACTTTGGTAAATACGGAAAAGAAGATTACGGAAAAGACGAGAGCTGCCATTATTGAGTGCCAGCAAAAGGGGATTAAGGTGGCGATCGCTTCGGGGCGGTGCACGGAGGGAATCCGTCATCAGGCAAAGGAAATAAAGCTGGATGAATTCGGGGGTTATCTCATTTCTTATAATGGTGGCCGTATCACGAATTTTCGCACCGGCGAGATCGTATATAATATTCCGCTCCCGGAGGGCATGATCCATGAGCTGTACGATTACTCCCAAAAGGAGCATACCGGGATTTTGACTTACTACAAGGGGGAAATTATTTCCCACAGCGATACGGATCCTTATATTGTTCTGGATGCCAAAGGCTGCGATATTCCAATCCGGGTGCCGCAGGATTTTCATAAAGAGGTGGATTTCCCGGTAAATAAGTGCATTCTTACCGGCGAGCCGGAGCATCTCGCCGTGTTGGAAAAAAAGGCGGCGAAGGATTTTGAAGGGCGGTTATCGGTCTATCGTTCCGAGGAATTTTATCTGGAAATGATGCCTCTGGGGGTGGATAAGGCATATGGGGTATCGAAGCTTTTACAGAGGCTCGGATATAGAAGAGGGCAGATGATCTGCTGCGGGGACGGTTTTAATGATTTGCCTATGATAGAGTACGCAGGGGTAGGAGTGGCGATGGCAAATGCGCCGGAGGAATTAAAAAAGAGGGCGGATTATATTGCCCCGTCCTGTGACGAGGATGGTCTGGTGGAAGTGATTAACCGATTTGTGAAGGACTGGTGAGTGTGTTTAATCTGGAAGAAGAATTAAAAAAGCTGCCGGCTAAGCCGGGGGTGTATCTGATGCATGATGCGTCCGATGAAATTATTTATGTGGGAAAAGCAATCAGTCTGAAAAACCGGGTTCGGCAGTATTTTCAAAAAAGCCGGAATGTGACGCCGAAAATACAACGGATGATCGACCGTATTGCATGGTTTGAGTATATTGTGACCGATAGCGAGTTAGAAGCTCTTGTGTTGGAGTGCAACCTGATAAAAGAGTACAGTCCGCGGTATAATACGATGCTGAAAGACGGAAAGACGTATCCGTTTTTAAAAGCTACGGTTCAGGAAGCCTATCCAAGGCTTCTTTTTGCGCGTCAGATGAAGCGGGATGGCAGCCGCTATTTTGGGCCTTTTACCAGCGGAAAGGCGATACGGGATACGATTGAGCTGGTAAACAAGTTATTTCATCTGAGAAGCTGCCGCAGGACATTGCCGAGGGACATAGGAAAAGAGCGTCCCTGCCTGTATCACCAGATTGGGCAGTGCCCGGCGCCCTGTCAGGGGGGCGTGCCGGAGGAGGAGTACCGGAAGAACTTTGAAAAGGCGCTGAAGTTTCTGCAGGGGGATACCAAGGAAATTATCCGGGAATTATCCGAAAAAATGGAGGAGGCGTCTGCCTCCATGCAGTTTGAGGAGGCGGCGGGGTATCGGGATTTGATCCACAGCGTCCGCCAGGTAACGGAGAAACAAAAAATTACGGCAGAGGATAATGAGGACAGAGATATTGTAGCCCTGGCAAGGGGCGGCGATGAAGCGGTAGTACAGGTATTCTTTATCCGCAGCGGCAAGCTGATCGGAAGGGAGCATTATTATCTCCTCGGTGTGGAGGAGGAGGAAAATGCTAATGTATTAGCGGCTTTTATTAAGCAGATGTATTCCGGCACGCCGTACATTCCGCGCGAGATCTGGACGGAGGAGGAAGTGTCTGACCGCGAGGCGATTCTGGCATGGCTGTCTGCCAAGCGGGGGAAAAAGGTGTATTTCCGGGTGCCAAAGAGAGGGAGCAAAGAGCGGCTTTTGGAGCTGGCAAAGAGAAATGCGTATATGGTGCTGACGAAAGACGCCGAAAAGCTGAAAGCCGACAGGGAAAGAACTATCGGCGCCATGGAAGAAATCGGAAGGCTTTTGGGATTGCAGGGTTTGTCCCGCGTGGAGTCTTATGATATTTCTAATATCAACGGTTTTGATACCGTGGGCTCTATGGTGGTGTTTGAACAGGGAAAAGCGAAGAAAAATGATTATCGGAAGTTTCGGATTCATTCTGTCAGCGGACCTGACGATTACGGCGCCATGGAGGAGATGCTGACACGCCGGTTTGAACACAGCAGACGGGAAGGATTATCCGAGTTGGATTCCTTTCGCAAATTGCCGGACATTATTTTTATGGATGGCGGAAAAGGGCAGGTCAATGTAGCCGAAAAAGTATTATTAAATCTAAATATAACAATACCGGTATGCGGCATGGTAAAGGATGACCGCCACCGTACCAGAGGCCTGTATTTTCAAAATCAGGAAATTCCCATCGATACCCATGGACAGGGATTTCGGCTGATTACCAGAATCCAGGATGAAACTCACCGTTTTGCCATTGAGTATCATAAACTGATCCGCAGTAAAAATCAGGTGCATTCTCTTTTAGACGATATACCTACCATCGGCGCGGCCAGACGGAAAGCGCTTATGCGGCGCTTTGAGTCATTGGAGCATATAAAAAATGCTTCTCTGGAGGAACTCAGGGCGGTGCCGGGGATGAATGAGCGCTCGGCGAGGGAAGTGCTAAAGGCTCTCGGAAGCGTCGGGAGCGATAAGAAAAAACAGAGCTAGGAAAAAACGGGGCATTTACACGGCGCCGGAAAGGAGAGGGAATCCATGGAGCAGGATAGCAATATCGGATTTTTGCCGGTATCCCGGCAGGATATGGAACAGCGGGGGTGGGAACAATGCGATTTTGTATTTGTCATAGGGGATGCTTATGTGGATCATTCTTCTTTTGGGCCGGCGATTATCAGCCGCCATCTGGAGGCGCATGGTTACCGCGTGGGGATAATTTCCCAGCCGGATTGGAAACGGGAGGAAAGCATATCGGCATTGGGAGAGCCAAGGCTGGCATTTTTAGTCTGCGGCGGTAATATGGATTCTATGGTAAATCATTATACCGTGGCGAAAAAGCGAAGAAAAAGCGATGCCTACACTCCCGGCGGAGCGACGGGAAAGCGGCCGGATTACGCCACTATCGTGTATTCTAACCTGATTCGGAGAACCTATAAAAAAACGCCCATCATTCTTGGGGGGATTGAAGCGAGCCTGAGGCGTATGGCGCATTATGATTACTGGTCGGATAAGGTAAAACGGTCTATTTTATTGGATGCCGGCGCCGATTTGGTTTCCTACGGGATGGGAGAGCACAGTATATTGGAAATTGCAGAGGCTCTGGACAGTGGAATAGCAGTGCGGGATATTACTTTTGTGCCGGGGACCGTTTACCGGACAAAGGAAGGGGAGGTCAGCGCCTACGAGCCGATATACCTTCCCGGCTATGAGGAAATTACGGCGGATAAGAAAAAATATGCCGAAAGTTTTCTCATTCAGTATGAAAATACGGATCCCTTTACCGCCGGAACTCTGGTGGAACGCTATCCCAATAAAGTACTGGTGGTACAGAACCCTCCGGCAAAGCCGCTGAGCCGACAGGAGATGGATGATGTTTATGCTTATCCTTATATGGGAACTTTTCATCCCTCCTATAAGGAAAAGGGCGGCGTACCGGCGATAGAGGAAATCCGGTTCAGCCTTACCAGCTGCCGGGGATGTTTCGGCGGCTGTAATTTCTGCGCCCTTACCTTCCATCAGGGAAGAATTGTGCAGGCAAGGAGCCAGGAATCCATTTTGGAGGAAGCAAAGAAAATAACAGAAAAAAAGGGCTTTAAGGGTTATATCCATGATGTGGGCGGCCCTACGGCAAATTTTCGGCGGCCTGCCTGTGAAAAGCAGATGAAAAAAGGGGTATGTAAAAGAAAGCAGTGTCTGTTTCCCGAACCCTGTGAAAATCTGAAGGCGGATCATAAGGATTATGTCACCCTGCTTCGCAGGCTGCGGAGCCTGCCGAAAGTGAAGAAAGTGTTTGTGCGCTCCGGGATCCGTTTTGATTATGTAATGGCAGATGGAGATGATACCTTTTTGCGGGAGCTCTGTGAACACCATATCAGCGGGCAGCTTAGAGTAGCGCCGGAGCATGTGTCGGACAGGGTGCTCCGGGCGATGGGAAAACCAAAAAACGCAGTCTATGAAAGTTTTTTAAGACGGTATGAGAGGGTAAATAAGCTCACAGGGAAAAGCCAGTATGTCGTGCCGTATCTTATGTCCTCCCATCCCGGCTCAACATTAGCCGACGCGGTAGAATTGGCAGAATATATCCGCGATCTGGGCTATATGCCGGAGCAGGCGCAGGATTTTTATCCGACGCCGGCGACGATTTCCACCTGTATGTATTATACGGGGCTGGACCCCTGGACGATGAAGCCTGTTTATGTGCCGAAAAATCCACATGAAAAGGCGATGCAGAGGGCGCTGATCCAGTACCGGAAACCGGAAAATTACGAGCTGGTGAAGGAGGCTCTTTATAAGGCGGGGAGAACGGATCTCATTGGCTTTGAGCCGCACTGCCTGATCCCGCCGAGAAAACTTTCCCACAAGAAGGGGAAAGTTTCCCCTTCTCATGGAAAAAAGAAAAAAAGTAAAAAAAGGTATTGACTGTAACGTAACGTCATGGTTTATAGTATAGGACAGAAGGCGGGGTGAACGGATGGCAGGGCGGCGGTACTCGACAGGAGAATTTGCAAAGAAGGCAAATGTTTCGATTCGCACGATTCATTATTACAATGAAAAAGGGCTGATCAAACCGAGTTTTATCAGTGAAGCCGGATACCGGTATTACAGCGACAGAGATTTTGCCCGGCTGCAGAAAATCCTCACGCTGAAGCATCTGGGATTTTCTCTGGAGGAAATACGGACTATATCGCTCCGGGAAGACGATACGGACTTTTTGAGCCATTCCTTTGCCCTTCAGCTGGAGTTGGTGCGCAAGCGCATTGAGCATTTACAGTTTGTGGAAAAGTCGATCAGGAAGACAAAAGAGAAATTTGATGCTGCCGGCGAGGTGGATTGGGAAGAAATGACGCAGTTGATTCAAATTGTGGATATGGAAAGGGATTTAGTGGAACAATATAAGAATGAAAAGAATATTAAATCCAGAATTAATCTGCATGAAAAGTACTCCCATAATCCGAAAGGCTGGTTTCCGTGGCTGTTTGAGCAGGTGGAAAACGAGCCGGTCCGGACAGTATTGGAGCTGGGGTGCGGAGATGGCGCTTTCTGGAAATCGTGCCGGGACCGGATCCCCCCTTACTGGGATATTACCCTGTCGGATGTGTCCAGAGGCATGTTGGAGGATGCGGAAAAAAACCTGAAAAAGATACCGGGGAAGAGGAAATATCTAGTGGCAGACTGCCAGAGCATACCCTGTAAGGACAATTCCTTTGACTTGGTACTGGCGCATCATGTTTTGTTTTATCCGAAGGATTTACAGGCGGCGCTGTCTGAAATCTGCCGGGTGCTGAAGCCGGGCGGGGCGCTGTGCTGCGCCACCTATGGCAGGAACCATATGAGGGAAGTAGAAGAATTCGTGAGGGAATTCGATGAGGAAATCACGCTTTCCCGAATCCGCCTCTATGAAAATTTTGGCCTTGAAAACGGCAGAGAGCTGCTGGAAGAGTATTTTACGGAGATTTCCCTGTATGAATATCCGGATTATCTGGAGGTATCGGAGGCGGAGCCGCTGTTAGATTATATATTATCCTGCCACGGGAACCAGAGGGAGAGGCTTGCGCCGAAATATGACCGCTTCAAGGCGTTTTTGGAAAAAAAGATAAGCAGCGGCGGTTTTATACGGATTACAAAGCAGGCGGGCGCTTTTTTAGCGCGGACGCCTAAAAGATAACAAAAGGAGGAAGGTAAAATGAAAATTTGTGTGACCGGCGGCGCCGGGTTTATCGGAGGTAATTTTGTCCACCATATGGTAAGGAAATACCCTGATTACGAAATATTAAATTTAGATTTATTAACTTATGCAGGGAATCTGGAAACCCTGAAACCGGTGGAAAAGGAGCCTAATTACCGGTTTGTCAGAGGAGATATTGCCGACCGCGGATTTATCATGGATTTGTTTGCAAAGGAAAAATTTGATGTGGTAGTAAATTTTGCGGCAGAAAGCCATGTGGATCGCTCCATCAGCGACCCGGGTATTTTTGTCCAGACTAATGTGCTGGGAACCCAGGTGTTGTTAGATGCCTGTAAGGAGTACGGAGTAGAGCGCTTCCACCAGGTATCCACGGATGAGGTATATGGCGATCTCCCGTTAGACCGCCCGGATCTGTTTTTCCATGAGGATACTCCGCTCCATACTTCCAGTCCTTACTCCTCCAGTAAGGCGAGCGCGGATTTATTTGTTATGGCATACTACCGTACTTTCGGACTGCCGGTTACCATTTCCCGCTGCTCCAATAACTACGGCCCCTATCAGTTTCCGGAGAAGCTGATTCCGCTTATGGTATCCCGGGCATTGGATGACGAGGCTCTCCCGGTTTATGGAAAGGGAGAGAATGTCAGGGATTGGCTGCATGTGGCAGACCACTGTGAAGCGATCGACCTGATTATCCATAAGGGAAGAGTTGGCGAGGTGTACAATGTCGGAGGACACAATGAAAGGACGAATCTGGAAGTTGTCAAAACAATTCTGCGGGAGCTTAAAAAACCGGAAAGTTTGATCGAATATGTAACCGACCGTCCGGGTCACGACCTGCGCTATGCCATCGATCCGACTAAGATTGAAACGGAATTAGGCTGGAAGCCGACCTATACTTTTGATACCGGCATTCGCCAGACGATTCAGTGGTATCTGGATAATAAAGAGTGGTGGGAAAACATAATAAACGGTGAATATGCAAACTATTTTGAAAAAATGTACGGAGAACGCCTATGAAAGTATTAGTGACAGGAATCCACGGACAGCTTGGGCATGATGTGATGGAGGAATTGAAAAAGCGGGGACATGAGGCTGTCGGCGTGGATGTGGCGGAAATGGATATTACCGACGAGGAAAAGGTTCGGGAGGTTTTTTCTGAAATATGCCCGGAGGCTGTCATTCACTGCGCCGCTTATACGGCGGTGGACAGGGCGGAGGAGGAAGAAGAAACCTGCCGTCTTGTGAATGCGGAGGGAACGGAGCATATTGCCGGCATATGCCGGGAGAAGGACTGTAAGCTGTTGTATCTGAGCACGGATTATGTCTTTCCGGGAGAGGGAGAGCGTCCGTGGGAGCCGGAGGATCCGGCAGCTCCTTTAAATGTGTACGGGCAGACAAAATACGAGGGAGAACAGGCGATCCGGCGCTATCTGGACAAGTTTTTCATTGTGCGCATTTCCTGGGTGTTTGGAATAAATGGCGGGAACTTTGTGAAGACCATGCTTCGTCTGGGAAAAGAAAAAGGCGCGGTAACGGTGGTGTCAGACCAGATTGGCTCCCCCACCTATACCCGCGATCTGTCGGCGCTGCTGGCAGATATGATAGAAGGGGAAAAATACGGGATTTATCATGCTTCCAATGAAGGCTTTTGCAGCTGGTATGAATTTGCAAAGGAAATTTTCCGGTTGGCGGGACTAAAGGTATCCGTGACGCCGGTAGACAGCGGGCAGTTTCAGACCAGGGCAAAACGGCCGAAAAACAGCCGCCTCAATAAAGATAAGTTAATAAAAAACGGCTTTAACAGATTACCGGCATGGCAGGATGCCCTGCGCCGCTATCTGGAAGAACTTCTATTGTGAATCCGGCACACGGAATGAGCCAGATAGCTTGGGATGCACAGGGGAGAATCTGCTGTTTTGTCAGAACCGGGGGTGCTTTTCTTTTCGGAAAGCGTCTTTTTTTGCAGATATACCCTGGTATAGATAAGAGAAGCGGGGCAGTTGTCCCCGGCGAGATGGCCGGAGGATTTGCATATTTTACAGCGGATATGGCAATCGCAGGTCTTGGTCGGTACAGAATCCCCGGCAAAAAACTCCCGTCTGGCGCAGGAGCCGCCTACCGCATTTTCGCATACGCCCTTAATAGCCAGATTGCCGCACTTTGTACAGATGAGGGCAGAGGTGACGGAAGCCGGTTTGGTAAAACTTTTCTTTTTGAACTTTTTCGAGATCTTTTCCATTATCGTCCGCCAGATAATCTTATGATAGGAAGTGGAGGTCTGTTTTTCACTGGCGTCATAGCCGCCCCAGACTCCCGCGGTAAGATAAGGCGTATAGCCCACAAACCACAAATCCCGGTTGCCGGTGGAGGTTCCGGTTTTTCCTGCCTCCGGCATATCAAGGCTGCGGAATTTCAGGCTGGTGCCTGTTCCCTTCTGAATGACATCCCTCATCGCGCTGGTAAGAAGCCATGAGGTGGAATCTTTCATAACGCGGCGGCCGTCGGCAGGGTTGTTTTCCAGCAGGACATTACCGTCGTGGTCTACTATTTTACTGTAAAAAGAAGCCCGGTGGTAAACGCCGCCGCTGGCAATAGAAGCAAAGCCGGCGGTCAGCTCCAGATTTGTCACACCCCTTGTCAGTCCGCCTAACGCCATCGGCAGAGCAATATCCGTGTAAGTTTTGCCGGAATTATCGGTGTAGTTGTCAACGAGAGTAGTAAAACCCAGATTTAACAAATAGTCATAGCCGGTTTTTGGCGTTACCTGCTCCAGAGTCTTTACCGCAACAACATTCATCGAATCGGCAATGGCTGTCCGAAGGGAGGTAAGTCCCCGGTAAGAGGAGCCGTACCAGTTTTTTACCAGACGTTTTGTGCCCGGATAGTAGTACGGGGCATCGTCCTGTACGGTGGCAAGCGTCATGCCTGAGGTATCAAAAGCGGGCAGATAGGTGGACAATACCTTAAAGGTAGAGCCGGGCTGTCTGGCGGACGAGGTCGCGCGGTTTAAAGTACGGCTGCCGGTTTTTCCTCCCCTGCCGCCGCACAATGCTCTGACATTACCGGTATTTTGCTCCATCAGGACAAAAGAGAGCTGGGGCTGTATGACAAAATCAACCGTTTCGGCAACAATCTTATCATTCTTTTTTATGACCGCCTTTTTATAACGGGCAATCCGTTTTTTGGCGGTTGATTTTTTCGTATAATAGCGGCTGATACGCTGTGATTTGGTTTTCCGGAACCATTTTTCCATGGTGTCAAAATTATAAGTAACTTCCTTTTTGTCCGGTTTCTTTACAGTAAGCTGGTAGGAAAGCTGATATTTGGAATCCGGCGGATAGTACTTTTTATCATTGACAATGGTATCGCAGGTTTTCTGCATGGCGCTATCCTGCGTGCTGTAGATCGTAAGTCCCCGGCTGTAGAGGGCGTTGTATGCCTGAGTTTCCGTGTAGCCCAATTTCTGCTTCAGATCCTCGATTACCTGGTCAATCAGGGCGTCCGTAAAATACGAAGTGGTTTGAGAGGCAGCCGCAGTTTTCTCATTCACCTTCTGGATGCGGCGGTATACATCATCTTCAATGGCAGCCGTATACTCTTCTGAAGTGATAAAGCCCTGTTCTCTCATATAAGTCAGTATCATGTTCCGCTTGTTTTTGTTCTTATTCGGGTGGGAAATGGGATTATAGGCAGAAGGATTCTGGGTAATGCCCGCTAAAACAGCGCATTCCGAGAGAGTAAGAGTCGATACATCCTTTCCAAAATACCGCTTTGAGGCGGCCTGTACCCCCAGGGTATTCTGCCCTAAGTTAATGGTGTTGAGATAATATTCCAAAATCTGGTTTTTGGAATATTTCGTTTCCAACTGTATGGCAAGATACTGCTCCTGAATCTTTCTGCGGAAACGGCTGTAGAGAGTAGTTTCCTCCCCTCCGCCAAAAACCTGATTTTTCAGCAGCTGCTGGGTCAGTGTGCTGGCGCCCTGATGAAATTCGCCGCCGTTTCCGATACCGTTCACAAAGGCGCGGAAAATGCCGGGTACATCAATTCCCTTGTGGGACCAGAAGCGCTCATCCTCAATGGCGACAAAAGCGTCCTGCAGATGCAGCGGAATTTTATCCAGTGTGACGTATTCCCGATTCGCATCCTTTCCCACCAGCGTCTGGATCGTTTTTCCCTGTGTATCTTTAATGGTAGAGGTATATCCCTGAGGGACAACCTGGATGGAGTTAATGTCGGGGGCAGAAGAAATAATGCTTTCCAGAGCGCCCAAAAAGGCGCTGACACTAAGAAAGATGCCGAAAAAGAATAGAATCCAAAAAAGACGGATTCCCATAAGCTGTAGTTTATGAAGCCGGTGGACGGTTGGCGATTTTAACCGGCCGACACGTTTTTCTACTTCCCTGCGACTGAAATTCATAGAAACCTCCATCAAAACCAAAAGTTTATTTCCTGCGGCGCGTTTCTCCTCCGCTTTTTTATTATAACAAAAACCCTTGAAAAGGAAAAGAAGAATTAGTAAAATAACAATAGATATATGGTTGTCAGGAAAGGATTGGAAATATGGAAAATTCCCATATTATACTATACCGGGGCGGACAGGGAGAAGTCGTAGAGAAAAAATCCAGATTCATTGCCAATATATTTCCCGTGTCGAAGGAGGAAGAAGCGCTGGAGAAAATAGCGGCGATAAAAAAGAAGCACTACGATGCCAGACATAACTGCTTTGCCTATGTCCTCGGGGAAAAAAATGAAACGGAGCGGTGCAGTGATGACGGAGAGCCTTCCGGCACGGCGGGACGCCCGATGTTAGAGGCGCTGACCGGGCGGGGGATTCATAATGCGGCGGCGGTCGTGACCCGGTATTTTGGCGGGACTCTGTTAGGAACCGGAGGTTTGGTAAGAGCATATACGGCGGCGATGAAAGAAGCGCTGGCGGACTGTGTATTGTTAGAGCAGATGACCGGATATAAGATTAGTATCCGGGCCGATTATAATGATATGGGAAAAATACAGTATCTTGCCAAGACAAGGGAACTGCCGGAATTAGATGTCCAATACGCCGATATGGTGGAGATGGTTTTGCTTGTGCCGGAGGAGCTGCAGGATGCCGTTGAGCGGGAAGCGGCGGAAAAAACAGCGGGAAAGGCTGTGATTACCCGGTTAGATAAGGTGCATTACGGCATTGCCGGGGGAAAAGCGATTTTATTATAAAGGAGATGAGCGTGTGGATTTACTGGATTATATGGGTCAGCAAAGGAAAGAAAAAGAGGCTCCTCTTGCCTCGCGGCTCCGTCCGACCTCTCTGGATGAAGTAGTGGGACAGGAACATATAATCGGCGAGGGAAAACTGTTATACCGCGCCATTAAAGCAGACAAGCTCAGCTCCATCCTTTTGTACGGGCCGCCGGGAACCGGAAAAACAACCCTTGCCAAAGTAATTGCGAATACTACCAGCGCCGCATTTCTTCAGATAAATGCCACTTCCGCCGGGAAAAAGGACATGGAGGAGGTAGTGGCAAAGGCAAAGGAAAATCTGGCGGGTTACGGGAAAAAAACGATTTTATTTATTGATGAGATACACCGTTTTAACAAAGGGCAGCAGGATTATCTTCTCCCCTTTGTGGAGGACGGGACTATCGTGCTTATCGGCGCGACTACGGAAAATCCGTATTTTGAAGTAAATGGGGCTCTGATTTCCCGCTCGGTTATTTTTGAGTTGAAACCCCTGAGCAAAGAAAACATAAAAACCCTGATTCTCAGGGCAGTGACGGATAAAGAAAAGGGCTTTGGGAGCTATCAGGGAGAAATTGACGAGGAGGCTCTGGAATTTCTGGCGGACATCAGCGGCGGGGATGCCAGAACTGCTTTAAACGCCATTGAATTGGGAATGTTGACTACCGAGCGCAGCCCGGACGGAAAGATTCATATTACGATAGAGGTGGCGCAGGAATGCATACAAAAAAGAACCCTTCGCTATGATAAAACCGGGGATAACCATTATGATACCATATCTGCCTTTATTAAAAGCATGCGCGGCTCCGACCCGGACGCAGCGGTCTATTATCTTGCCAGAATGCTGTATGCCGGGGAAGACATCACATTTATCGCCAGGAGGATTATGATATGCGCCGCCGAGGATGTTTCCAATGCCGACCCCCAGGCGCTGGTAGTGGCGGTCAGCGCAGCGCAGGCGGCGGAGCGGCTGGGAATGCCGGAGGCAAGGATTGTGCTGGCGCAGGCGGCGTCCTATGTGGCGTGTGCGCCGAAAAGCAATTCTGCGATTATGGCGATTGACAGGGCAACTGAATTTGTGAAAACCCATCCGAATTACCGGATTCCTCCCTATCTGATGGACGCCCATTATAAGGGAGCCGCCAAATTGGGGCATGGAATCGGCTATCAATATGCCCACGATTATGAAAATCATTATGTCAGGCAGCAGTATTTACCGGATGAGGCGAAAACGGAGCGTTTTTATATTCCGTCGGATAATGGTTACGAGGCGCAGATACAGCAATATTTTAAAAAAATAGGTGCGGATAAGACGAACGCACAGGAATGAGGTTATAAATGGAGAAAAAGAAAAAATCATCCTATACAAAGGGGCAGAGAATTTTTGCCATCCTTGGCGTCATCCTGCTTCTGGCGCTGTATATCATTACACTGATTTCGGCATTTACCACATCCCCGGCAGCGCCGGCGCTGTTTAAGGCGTGCATTGGCGCCTCCATGCTGATTCCGTTCATGCTTTGGTGCTATATCCGGTTTGCCAAACTATTTACCAAAGACGGAGGGAAGGACGGAGAATGAGGAAAACAGGGAGATTGTGCATGATTTTTCTGCTGGCCGCCATCCTGACGGGCTGCGGCGCCAAAGAGCAGGAAAACCGCGCCGCGAAAGAGAATGCCAAGGAGGGGGCAAAAATGGCCGCCTACCAAAGCTATCTGGAGGAAAAAGAGCAGAATAAAGACCTCTATTTTGCCTGTCCTGAAATATCGGAGGAGGGAGGCAGGGCATTAGCTCTTGCCTACGGGAAAAATGCGGTGGAAGAGGAAAACGGCTATATTACTGTCAGTCATCTTTCCCTGAAAAACTACTCCGGGGGCAGGGTAGTGGACGTAGAGGGCAGTAATATGGACAGCTTCAGTAATGCCGCCGCTTTTTTAGCCGGAGATGGAAAGCTGTGGGTACCCCTGTACGGCGGTGTAGGGATATATACCGTGAAAGGAAATTTGCTTATCGGGAATGTTTATACGACAGAAATGGGGGCTTCCACCCAATATTCCGTTACCGGAAACAAGAGGTCAGAGCCGGAGGAGGCGGATGCTCAAACGGTGGAGAACATCCGGAAGGAGCAAAACAGCAAGGCAAAGCCAATTCGATTTTATAAAAACACGAAAGAAAACAGGGAAAAGTATCTGAGATAGATAATGTAAAAAAAGCATCTGCCGGTAAAAGAGCGCAGATGCTTTTTCAAGCACTTTTTCAGAAAGATAGTGTAAATTTATAACATTTACCAAAAATTTTTGATTTTTTGCATTCCATTAATTTATTTGATAAAATCCCATCTTTGACAGTTAACAAACGAGTAAACAGCAAAATTACTTTTTGGCAACATTAATGTAACCTTTTTTCTTTTTTACTTTGGTTACGAACTTACCTTTAAAGATAAGTTTTTTAGCTCCTTTTTTAAGAATAGTCTTTTTCTTACCTTTAGGAGAAACAGTATAAACTGCTCCTTTCTTAGTCAAAAAGATAAGATTTTTACTTTTCTTTATGAAGCCGGCTTTTTTAACAGCTTTGTACTTACGGTTTTTCTTACCCTTAAACTTAAGTACGCCCTTTTTACTGAGCTTAAATTTGCTTACCACCTTGTTTCCTGAATAAATACAAGTATAAGATCCCTGCTTTTTAACAGAAACTTTGGTAGATATAGGTGCTACAGTAGACTTTGGACTACTTGTAGGTACTGCCGTTGGATGAGCGGTAGGAACAGGAGCTGGTGAAACTGTTGGTGTAGGAGTTGATGTTACTGTAGGAGCTGGTGTAGGTACTGATGGATCTGAAGTATCTGAAATACCCAAATACTCTTTCATTTCATCCATTGTTAGTATAGGATAAGTTTCACCAGAAAAAGTCTTATATCCTATTACAAATTCGTTATTTTCATCAAGTATTAAAGATTCAACATTTTTTACATAAGTAATATCGTCTTCAGAAGTATAGTCAATGACGGTATGAAGAAAAATATAAGTTTCATCTTTTTGAAAATCATAATTATACCAAACTATAGTATGATGCATATCTAAGAGCCATAAAGTTCCATACATATCAAACCTAATATCTATAATATTATTACTAATGTATATAGGCTCATCTTGACCTACTTTTAAATAAGTTTCGCCATCCTCACATAAAATCAAAGTCCGTTCAGTACCATTGACAGTGATAGTATGATATTCCTTTGCCTGAACTTCTGAACCATCGATAATAAATGTGCCGGAATTTTCTTTTTTGTTTATCTCTGCCTTAATTGTATTTGGAGATACAACTAAGCATGACGATAGTACCATTAATACAGCTGATAAAAGTGCTATTGTTTTTCTCTTCATAATATGCCTCCATTTTAATTTTCAAAGTGCTAATTAACAGTTACTGCTAAATCTTAAATTTTTCTCTATTGGAAAAATCTGTATGTATTAAGTTATACTACATTTTTTGATTATAATCAACATTTTGCTATAAATATATAAATATTCAGTTGTAACATATGTATTGTAATCTTACATAGAAAATGAAATACAGCTATAAATTTACGTTGCCCGCATAAAGAAAATATGATATGTTAGTTAATAAGGAAGTAACCGTGTTGCAAGGTGGAAAGCCTCCCGGACTAAAAAAGAGGGGAGGTGGTGCTTGTGGATACATACGAAATATTGAGCCTTTTGTTTTTAGGCGGATCGTTTCTCATTGCGCTGCTTGCCTATACAGATAGGAATAACAAGCGAAAATAAAAAAGCCTACCTTGTTACTTAGCCGATACAGGTAGGCTTTTGCTTAACTATTGAGGCTAACCACTTTGTGGGTGGTTGCTTCCTTTCTTATGTCTAATGTATCATATATACCATGCTTTTTCAAGCACTTTTTCAGAAAGATAGTGTAAATTCATATGGTGGTAAAACTTGCTTTAGCTACAGGGAGTGGCAACAAATTAATAAGGAATGGAGGAATGGCGTATGAAAAGAATAGTAAAAACGGTAACATTAATATTTGCAGTAGCAGTTTTGGTTGTTCTGTCTG
>CANQYY010000005.1 GCA_947628225.1 uncultured Lachnospiraceae bacterium | reverse complement strand
GGGACGGAAGTAATTTTTCTGTCTCCTGATAAAAAATTTATGCAAAAATGTGTCTACTTACTTGACTATGGTTCAATAGTCGCACGGTGTACCCCGATAGTGTCAGCAATTACAATCACTCTCGCCCCCTGCTCTTTCATCTTTTCAATCTTCTTTCTGTCCTCATAGTTCAATCGTCTATTACCTTTTCTCACGCTTTCTACACCTCCTATCGCCCAAACTAAAAAAAATGTGTCAAAAGTCCGTAAACCCTTAACACATTCCCTAATAAAAGCGTATAAAAAAATGAAATGCGATAGAGTTTAATAACTCTTGTCGCATTTCATTTTACAATGTAGCTTTTGTTTTTATGTTTTATTCTTTGATTTTATTTTTTTATCATTTTTGCCGTCTTTTTCAATTCCCTTATACCGTCATTGAGTCATAAAAAAATACCCTCTGCACTTTTTTAATAGATGCAGAGGGCAGCAAATTATAATATCATTCATCGGCTCCCACGCATAAGGATCGTAGGAGCCCCCGTCCCTTCAATATAGTCTTTTGTTATGATAACCTTCCCTATCATATCATCCTTGGGAATTTCATACATAATATCCATCATAAATTCTTCGATAATAGAGCGCAGGGCTCTCGCCCCCGTCTTTTTCGCAGCGGCTTTTTTAGCCACCGCTGCCAATGCTTCTTCTTCAAACTCCAGATCGACCTCATCCATATGGAGAAGTTTTCGATATTGTTTGATAATAGCATTTTTCGGCTCTTTCAGTACCCGGACAAGCAATTCCTCATCCATTGCCTGAAGGGAAAAGACAATCGGAAGGCGCCCGATAAATTCCGGTATCAGGCCATATTCTCTGATGTCTTCCGTTTCCACTCTGGCGAAAATATCCTTGTCATGGTCGTATTTATCCCGCAATTCCGAGCCAAATCCCATGGTTCCCTGACTGGTAAGGCGTTTTTTAATAATATCCTCCAGACCCGGAAAGGCGCCGCCGCAGATAAACAAAATATGGCTGGTATTTACCGTTGTCATCGGCACCATGGCATTTTTATTGGTTGCTCCCACCGGAACCTCAATATCTGCTCCCTCCAGCAGCTTCAACAATGCCTGCTGTACGGATTCGCCGCTGACATCACGGTTATTTGTATTTTGCTTCTTGGCAATTTTATCTATTTCATCAATATACACAATCCCCCGCTCGGCAAGCTCCACATCATTATCCGCGTTGGCTAACAGCTTGGAAATCACACTCTCCACGTCATCTCCGATATAGCCTGCCTCTGTCAAAGCAGTGGCATCTGTGATTGCCAGAGGAACCTGTAACAGCCTTGCCATAGTTTTTACCATATAGGTTTTTCCGCTCCCCGTAGGCCCCAGCATCAGCATATTGGATTTTTCAATATCAATATCATCCTCTTCCTTTTCTGCCAATACCCGTTTATAGTGATTGTATACTCCCACCGATAATATCTTTTTTGCCCGTTCCTGCCCCATAACATATTCATCCAGATTTCCCTTAATGACATGGGGCGCCGGCAGACGGTTAATATCTAAAACCGGCCGCTGTTTTTTTTCTTTTTTCTTTGCCTTCACGGCATGGCGTTTTTGAAACTCACTGGGTGGCTCTAACCCCATGCTGCTTAGGTTTATTACATCCATTCCGGGAAACTGCGGCATCCCCTGCATCCCAATCTGGTCAAAGGTCTTCTGCATACAGTCCGAACAAATCGTGATATTATTGGGTATCGTTATCATCTTTTCGACCTTGCTCTCCGGACGATGGCACAAATAACATATTTTTTCGTATCCGTCCCGGTTCTCCTGATTTTTCTGCTCGTCCTCTGTGGTCTTTCTATCCTCGCTCATAACTTCCTCCCTTTAGGTGTTTCTACAATAAATCCCACCACATATTACTGCGATGGGATTTATTATACACGATTTTATTTCATTAGTAAATACTGCCGCCCCAGGGAACTACCTGAGAGTCATCCTCCGGCTTACTTTCGTCCTCCTCAGAATCGGCTCCCAATCCGTCTAAGGTATCCTTTCCCTTCAGGGTCACATCAATCTCCCTTTCCTTGTAACTGCCGTTATCACTTCTCTGAACGATAACTTTAATCGCCGTCCCCACCTTTGTATTATTTACAATCTCCTGAACCTGCTCTACTGTCTTTACTGACTGTCCGTTAATCTTGGTAATGACATCTCCCTGCTTGATTCCTGCCTTGTAAGCCGCGCCGGTATCCGATACCGCCGCAACATATACGCCAACCGGAATCCCATAGGATTTGCTGACGCTCTCGCTGATCGGCCGTCCCGTAATGCCAAGGTATCCTTTTTCGTTGTCCTTTAGTACTTCCCGGTTCATCAACGCGTTGATGACAGAAACGGCATCGCTCATCGGAATCGCATATCCCATTCCCTCTATATTCGTGGAATTATAAGAAAAATACTTCGAGGAATTGATCCCGATTACATTTCCTCTGGTATCTATCAGGGCGCCGCCGCTGTTTCCCGGATTAATCGCCGCATCAGTCTGCATGAGAACCTGCGTGGTGCTTTTTCCGGTGCTGCTGTCTGCGCTGGACACTTCGCGGTTTTTCGCGCTTACATAGCCTACGGTAACGGACTGTCCGTAGCCCAGCGCATTTCCGATGGCAATTACCATCTGGCCTACCTTTGCATCATCAGAGCTTCCCAGCGATGCCACGCGGATACTCTTTTTCGTGGAATCCTTCAGGGAGCTTAAAGGTACCGTGAGGACTGCCAGATCATTAGATTCACTGGTTCCTTTTACAACGGCATCCACGGATTCGCCGTCATTAAACTGCACCGAAATTTTTTCTGCATTGGCTACCACATGATTATTCGTCACGATCAATAGCTGGTTATTATCCTGTTTTACAATAAATCCGGAGCCTGCTCCCTCCGCAGAATAAGTTCTCCCGAAATAGGAGGTCTGGGTGCTCCGCTCGGTAATGGCAACGATCGAAGGCATTACCTTATCTACAATCCCGGACACATCTGCCGTAGATACCGCAGAGCCGGTTGCCGCCGTTACCGACATGCCGTTCTGGGAGGGATTTACCTCCTGTATTTCTCCGCCGTTACCGGTAAAGCGGTTAAATACCGTAGTTACCAAAAAGAAACATGCCGCTGCCACCACGCCAAATACAACGGCGCTCAATACCACTTTGGGCAGAGAAGACGCTGTCTTCTTTTCTGTTTTCGGTTTCGGCTCCCTTGGCGCCGTATTCTGAAAACGGTATATATTATCGCCCGAAGGCATTGGCTGCGGCTGCGGAGCTGCATCCTGCTGTGTTTGTTCCGGATTTTCTTCTGTCCGGGTTTCCTCGGACGGATTATCCGGAAGCACAAATCCATTTTCTGTATTTAAGTCATTATTTTCATCCATAATAAATTACACCCTTTCTTCTTGAGTTATGCCTATTATAATCATTAAATGTGTTTAGTTTGTGAATAAAAATTTTATTGTGAAATGTCACAAAATGGTATATACTTGTAATATTAAATATTACAAATGGGTTAAAACACTAAACAGAAAGGACGGCGCCGTTTTGATTAAAGGGAACCAAAAATTACTGAATTTTTTCCGTATCTTAATCGATACCGTTATTATAATATTTTCGTTTATTCTCGCCTATTATCTTCGTTTTGACGATGCAAACAGCTTTTTGATACGCTATCACATCATCAGCGAGCCGTTCGGGCTGTACGGCAGCCTGCAGGACTATTTGATAATTTTATTTATGCTGATCCCCTGTTATCTGGCGTCCTACTACTTTTTTCATCTCTATGACCCCAAACGGGTAAAAAGCCGCAAGTCCGAAATTTTTAGCGTACTGCAGTCCAATCTGGTCGGTATTCTATATTGTATCGGTTTTATGTTCTTCATTAAAAATGGAAATTATGCACGATTGTTCATTATAATTTTTGTCACGATTAATTTTTTACTGGAAGTATTGTTCCGTTTCCTTACTACAACGCTGCTCCGTAAGCTCCGCAGAAAGGGCCTGAACCAGAAGCATATCCTTCTTATCGGCTATAGCCGCGCGGCGGAGAGTTATGTGGACCGTCTGCTGGCGCATCCGGAATGGGGATACGCCATTCACGGCATACTGGACAACCACAAGCCGCTGGGACATTCCTATCGGGATATTCATATCATTGGCCGCATCGAAGAGCTGGAAAAAATGTTAGGGGAAAATGATTACGATGAAATCGTCATTACCCTCGGCATTAACCATTACGATGTCTTAGAAAAAATTGTAACCGTGACAGAAAAATCCGGCGTCCATACCAAGTTTATACCGGATTACAATAATATTATCCCGACCCGCCCCTATACAGAGGATTTGGACGGGCTTCCGGTTATCCATGTGAGAAAGGTACCCCTCAGTAATTCCTTCAACCGATTCCTGAAACGCACCATTGACATTATAGGCTCTCTGATATTGATCCTTTTGTTCTCTATCCCAATGCTGATCATTGCCGCTATTATTAAGATTACCTCGCCCGGGCCATTGATTTTCCATCAGGAGCGGGTAGGGCTTCACAACAAACCGTTTATGATGTTTAAATTCCGCTCTATGGAGGTGCAGGAAGAGGCGAGGGAAAAGCTGGCATGGACGATCCAGAACGACCCCCGGATTACCCCTATCGGCAAGTTCATCCGAAAGACAAGCCTGGACGAGCTTCCCCAGTTTTTTAATGTATTAAAGGGCGATATGAGCCTGGTAGGCCCCCGCCCGGAACGCCCTTTCTTTGTTGAAAAGTTTAAAGAAGAGATCCCAAGATATATGATCAAGCATCAGGTTCGTCCGGGTATTACCGGCTGGGCACAGGTAAACGGCTACCGCGGGGATACTTCCATCCGCATGAGAATTGACTGTGATTTATACTATATTGAAAATTGGTCTTTGGGACTGGATATTAAAATTTTATTCCTTACCATATTTAAGGGATTCGTTAATAAAAATGCGTATTAATCTCCCTTCCGAAGCGTTACAAATAATTATGGCGGGCTCTTTTCCCAGAATTTTTTCAGGATACGCTCCATGCCGCTGGCATCCACTACCTCATAGGGGAACCATTCTCTTGGAAATAATTCCTGATACTGCCTCTGTAAAAAACGTTCGTCTAAGAGAAGAATTACTCCCTTATCCTCTGCCGTGCGAATGACCCGCCCGCCTGCCTGAAACACCTTGTTTGCGCCGGGATACCGATAGGCATAGTCAAACCCCTTCCCCTTTTTTTCATCATAGTAGTCCTTAAAGAGCTCCCTCTCATGGCAGACCATCGGGAGCCCGGTACCTACGATTGCCGCACCGATCAGCCGGTCTTCTTTCAAGTCGATCCCTTCACTGAAAATACCGCCCATAACGCAGCAGCCGACAATGCTTTCTTCGGACTCGCCATCGAAGGCATTCAAAAATTCTTCTCGCTCTTTTTCCGGCATATCCGGCTTTTGGATGAGAAGCCGTTTTTTCCCGGACAGCTCCAGCCGGTCTGTTACCTGCTCCATAAAAGAGTAGGAGGGAAAGAAAATCAAATAATTCCCCTTTTTTGCCGATACGAATTTTTCAATATATTCCGCAATCTTTTTATATTCCCCGGGACCGCGCCTGGTATATTTGCTTGTAACATCTCTGGCGATTAATACCTTCCTTCTTTCCGCCAAAAAAGAAGATTTGGCATAGACCGCCTGATCCTTCTGCTCCCCCGCCAGCTGCTCCTTGTAATACCGGATGGGCAACAGGGTGGCGGAAAATAATACCGCGCTCCTTCCCCGCTCCAAAACTTCCTGCAGTCGTTCCGACGGATCCATACACTGCAGCTTAATACGGAAGTTTTTTTCCTTGTCATAATCCGTATAAATGCGATAGCTTTCATCGAGCCTTTCTAATATGGCGCTGAATTTTCTCACAGCAAAGAAAAAATTCAGCATAGTGTCCCGTTCCGGCAGGATTGGGTAATCCTTTGCAAAAAGCTCATAATCTGCCAAAATCCGCAGAAGCTGAAACTGAAACGTCCCGACCTCTTCCCATACTTCAAATTCATCGCACTCATGCTTCCACTCCAGCATGCACCGGTTTGCCGCCTCCAGTGATTTTTCAAATTTGCGCAGGTTATATTGCACCTCCGGGCGTTTTTCGTGACGCGCCGCCGCCCTCACAATACGCTTGACGGCAAGAAAATCTTCTTTTACCAATCTTGCGCTGAACATCTCCCTGCCCCGCTCTACCAGATTGTGTGCCTCGTCAATGAGAAATACCATATTTCCCTTTTTTTCCGCAGGGAAAAATCGTCTTAAATACACATCCGGGTCAAAAACATAATTGTAGTCACAAATTACGGCATCGGCAAATAAAGCGGCGTCCAGGCTCATCTCAAAGGGACAGACCCGGTATTTCTCCGCATAGGCCAATATAATTTCCCGCGTCAGCTTTTTCTCGTGGGTCAGCATATCATAAACTGCCTCGTTGACCCGGTCATAGTGCCCTCCGGCGCGTTCGCAATCCGACGGGTTACAGGACAGGCTGTCCCGCACACACAGCTTTTCCTTTGCGGTTATGGTGATAGGTTTAAAATTCAGATCACCGGCGCATAAAAGGGCGAAGCATTCCTCCGCCACGGTTCTGGTCATCGTTTTTGCCGTTAGATAAAAGATACGGTCTGCCAGTCCCTCCCCCATCGCCCTCACCGCGGGGAAAACGGTAGTAATCGTCTTGCCAACCCCGGTCGGCGCCTGGATGAACAGCTTTTTTTTATCCTCTATGGTGTGGTAAACCATAGCGGCCAGTTCTTTCTGTCCCGGACGGTAGGAAAAGGGAAATGACAGCTTTTGTATGGACATATCTCTCTTTTTTTTCCAGTCATATTCATATACCGCCCATTTTTCATAGCTCTCCATCAGCTCCATAAACCATTCCGTAATTTCCTTTTTGGTAAAGGTTTCCTGAAACCGGGAAATCATCTCTGTTTCCATATTGCAGTAAGTGAGCTGAACCTCTATCTCGGGCAGATTCTCCGCCTCCGCTACCATATAGGCATAGCACATCGCCTGTGCCTGATGGACAAAAACCGGCTTTTCCATTTCTCTGACATCCAGATAAACGCCCTTTATCTCATCGATCAATACCCTGTCGTTTTCTCTCCATATACCGTCCGCCCTTCCCTCTATCTGCAGCAGAAATTCCTCCCCGAACTCGCGGCTTTTAAATTTTTGCACCGTAAAAAGGGCGACTTCGGCCTCATAGCCAATCCCCATACTCTTTTGAATCTCTCTATGGATTTTACTGCCTAACTGCATCGCCTCGGTATTTTTAGCGCCGGAGCCGGTGGAGCTAATATCCCCGCTCCTGAATATGAATTCTACAAGATTCCTCACAGATATCTTGACGATTTGTTTTTCTTCACTCATACTCATTAGTATAATGCAGAAAAATTTTTCTTGCAACACTTTGACAGGTTCTGTTATCTAATATATAGATTGCATGCAATTACATACGGTGTAGAAATGAGGTAACATATGAGTAATAGCGAATGGAAATTGGTGGAAATGGCAAAAGGGGGAGATGCCCATGCTTTTGCCCTGCTCTATCAAAAATATTATACGGATTTATATCGGTTTGCCGTATGTCTGATGAGGGGCAGCCAGTCTGCGGAGGACGCTGTAAGCTCGGCAGTTTTAAAGGCATATGAAAATTTAAACCGTCTGCGGAAAAATAGTTCTTTTAAAAGCTGGCTGTTTCAGATAACGGCAAATGAATGCAGAAATTGTATGAAAAACTCTATGGTATATTTAGAGGATTCTTCTTATCCGGAGCCCTATGAAACTGAGGAAGGATACCTGAACCCGGAAATCCGGGAGCTGCTCGCTCTGCTGTCCGATGATGAACGGCTTATCATAACCCTTTCTGTCTTTGCCGGTTATAACAGTCGTGAAATTGCCGAACTTCTGCACAGAAAGGAGGGGAGCATACGCTCTGTAAAAAGCCGTTCCCTCTCCAAACTCCGTAATCATATGAGGAAGGAACTACCCGAAAGGAGATATTTTCATGAATGAAAAGGAAATTATAAATAAGATAAAGAAAGATACGGAAAATCTTTCTGTCCCCCCCTCCCTTTTGCCGGAACAGGTAGAAGAAAAGCTGAGGGGCGCACGTCAGAAAAACTTCCGCCTGTATCGAAATCCAAAGTCTGTTTTTGCTGCCGCCGCCTGCCTGTTTGTTATTATAGCAGCCGGAATTGCCATATATCCCGGTATGATTAAAAACCGCTCTGAGGATGCGGCAGTGGAAAACAAACCGTCCTCTGTCACATATGCGCAAGTATGTACATTAATTAATGAATATACGGAGTCCCACTCCAATGAAATGACTGAAAAATCCGTCGCTATGGCGGAAAATGATTCCAACGGCATGACGGGAAAATCCAGCGCCGACGCCTCCGATTATTCAGAAACCGACAGGCAGGTGGACAGCATAGCGGAGGGAGATATTGTCAAAACAGACGGAAGTTATATTTATACGGTTAAATATACTACCACCGGCAGCCGGATATCCATTTACCGGGCTAACGGAGGGAGCACAGCGCAGATTTCCCACATTACCCTATCCGAGATTGATTGCCGGGAACTGTATCTGGATAAAAACCGCCTCATCCTTATTGGAGAGAGCTGGAATCCTTCCGATGATACGCTGACAAATATTTTTGTGTATGACCTGAATAATCCGGAAAAACCAAAAAAGATAGCAAAGCAGACCCAGAGTGGGGATTTTAATACATCCCGTATCAGCAACGGCTATTTATATACCTTCAGCAACCACCTTATCGAGTCCAGACAATATAAATCTGAAAATCCCAAAGAATTTATTCCGCAGGTAAATAACCGGACGATAAAAGAAAAGGATATTGATCTGATAAATGACAGCGGCTCCGACGAGTTTTTAGTAATGACCTCCCTTTCGCTGGATTCCCCGGGCGATTTTACCGACACCCTGACTACATTGGGGGGCGGAGATGTATATTATATGAATGATGCCAATATTTATGTTACACAGCTAAATTATGATCAGCTCGTAAGCAGCGGACAGAAAACCGGGATTTCCAGATATTCTTATTCGGGTGGAAAGTTTAACTATCAGGCGCACACACAGATCCGCGGAAGGATTGCAAATTCTTATTATATGCACGAATATGAGGGGAATTTCTGCTTTGTCTATACCCTCTATCTAAAGAACGGCAACTCCACCAATGGGCTTTGCATTATGGATAAGGAATTGAACCTGTTAGGCGAACTTTCTGATTTGGGAGTAGGAGAGCAAATATATTCTTCTTATTATCGGGACAATATGGCATACTTTGTTACCTACCGCGAAACTGACCCTGTTTTTGCCGTAGATATCAGCAACCCGAAGAAACCTGTTTTAAAATCTAAGTTAAAGCTGCCGGGCTTTTCCTCTTATCTCCACTCTTTTGGAGAGGGAAATCTCCTCGGGATCGGAGAATTAGAGGACAAAGTAAAATTTTCCTTATTTACTTTTGGGAAAAATCAAAAAATAACAGAAACCGCCAAAAAAATATGGGGCGAAGAGTCCTACTGTATTGCGGATGAAAACCACAGGGCGGTACTGGTAGATGAGAAGCGCGGCCTGTTCGCCTTAGGCATTTCCCTCACACATAAGGATATTTATGTCATATACCGGTACTCCAACGGACGGTTTGAAAAGGTACTGACACATACCGTTCATTCTGACATTGACAATGTCAGGGGCGTCCGGATAGGGGAAATCTTCTATGTGGTTGACGTATACCACTCCATCACAGCCTATGATATGCATACCTGGAAAAAACTTTAGTTGCAATTCCTCCTAAAACATGGTATGGTTGACCTGTATTTATTTTCCGGAAGGGTGTTCCGGACAGAATAAAGAGGCTCAGAATGCTTCGGAATAGGAGGATATAATGGCAAATAACATGAATCCGGATGATGCAGAAGAAATTATCGTGAATCTTGAGTTGGAAGACGGCAGCGAGATCGAATGTCAGGTTATCTGCATTTTTGAATACGGGGATGACAATTATGCCGCTTTAACGCCAACAGATGAAAGCATTGAGGAAATTTATTTCTTCGGTCTGGAAATGGAAGATCTCGGAGAGGAAACAGAATTTACATTAAGCAATATTGAAGATGATGATTTACTGGAAGAACTGTCTGATGTCTTTGATGAGTTAATGGACGAGGACGATGACGGCGAGTGGGACGAATTTATTGACAAAAAGCTGGAGGATTAAAAGATCATCATATTCCTGAGTTTATAAAAACCTTCAAACCAATATCCTTTTTATATCGGTTTGAAGGTTTTATTTATGTCACGCCGCCGCCTTTATTACGGAAAAATACGCTGTTTTTGCCGCATAATCCCCGCCAAACAGCATCGGATAACTGGTTTCCCCATGAAAACCGGTAAGCCATGTATCCGCATCCGTCAGACCCCAGAATGTCACATTGGTTATATTGATATGGGAATTTCTTGATAATTGCAATAGCATCCCAAACAGGGACTCGTATTTATCTGCCACCTGCTTATGGCTTTTTGCCGTTTTATTTGTGTTGTGGATGTCTAATTCCGTCAACTGAAACTCTATCTTACCCGGAGCGATACTGTTATAGCGCTGAAGCGCCACCTTTACCAGAGCCGTGGTGGGGTATGTCATTGTGTAGTGCGACTGCATTCCGATACCGTCGCATATCCCGGCGTTATATAACTGCCTTACCAGCTTCTGGATAGCATCCCGCTTTACCGGCACATATTCATTATAATCATTATACAGAAGGCTGACCCCTTTTTCTGCATATTCTCTGGCGAAGGTAAAAGCGTCGGTTATGTAATCAGTATTCCCGTATATTTTGTACCAGTTGGAATTTTTACGGGGCGTACCGTCATCCTCAATCGCCTCGTTGACAACATCCCACGCATAGACAATCCCCGGGTAGTTCTGTTGGCAGAAATTAAGTACCTGGGAAATATAACTATGCATACGCTGTCTTAAGACCTCTTTGGATACATAGTCTTTTTCCACATCATATTTCTGATGGAAGAACCACTCCGGCGTCTGACTGTGCCATACCAGGCAGTGTCCCCTCAGCTTCAGGTTATTTTCCTTTGCCAGCTTCAGTATAGTATTTAAATTTCCGGTATTAATAACAACGCTGTTCTCGGCTCCCCGGGTTTTCGTCGATTCGCTGAGAAGAGCCTCCGGCTTCATTTGATTTTCCATCGTAATGCTGTCGAATTGGCTTGTGATCAGTTTCTTTGCCCTGGCATAATTCCCCTTGCCTTCCAGCTGCCAGCTGTTTACTGCGGCGCCAATCTTAAAGTCATTCCGGTAGGCTTCCTTTAAGGTCTTATCAATCGTCGGAGCCTTTACCGTGACTTTAATTTTTACCTTTTTTCCACTGTAGGTTTTGGCACAAACCGTCGTCTTTCCGAGATACTGTCCGGTAATCTCACCGTTTTTTACAGTAGCAATGTCGGTATCGGCAGAGCTCCACTTTACAATATCATTGGACTTTTTCGGAGAAATTTTTGCTTTCAGTTTCACGGTATTGAATTTATCCACAGAAATTTTAGATACCTTTTTCTTTTTGCTGTCTAAAATTTTCAGGCTTTTCGCGCCTTTTACTACCGTTACCTTACACTTCAGCTTCTTTGTCTTTTTCCCTTTTTTCAGCCTTACTGTAATGGTAGCCTTGCCCTTCTTCCGCCCGGTTATTTTTCCCTTCCGGGAAACCTTTGCCACCTTCTTTTTGGAGGAGCGGTAGGTTACCTTTGCCGAGCCCTTGTTTTTTACCTTCAAGGTGGCGGATTTTCCGATCGCTATCGTTACCTTGTTTTTATTCAGGGTACCTTTTATCGCCGCCTGCCCCGGCTTTTCCGTCCCGGCTGCCATCGCCGCGGACATCGACAAAGCCGCCACTAAAACACCTGCCGCAATTCTTTTCACTTCATCCCTCATTTTGCCAATCTCTCCTTTTTTCTATCCGGTTTATTTCCCTGTTTTCTTTTTTAGCTCCGGGCTAATCTCCGATAAAAACCGGGAAGGTTCCGCAGGTTTATGAAAACGCTCTTTCACAAATGACAGGTGCAGATATTTTCTGGCGCGGGTCATCGCCACATAGAGCATCCGTCTTTCCTCTTCCAAATCCCCTGCCTGTATTGCTTTCCGGTAAGGACATATCCCCTCATTCATTGTCGGAATAAATACGGCGTCAAACTCCAACCCCTTAGCTCCGTGCATGGTCATCAGGCTGACCCCTTCCCTGCTCCGGGCATTCTCCTTTTGTATCTCTGCCAGCTTCTCTCCATAACTGTCCGCATAGGCAAGCCATTGGGACAGGCTGGCGCATTCTCTTGCGGTTTCGTGGATTTCGGCTAACGTATCCATCAAATCCCCGACCGCCACATTTTTCTCCTTGGCATACTGTTTCACATATTCATCATAGCCGATCCCACGGCGGATATAATGCAGGGCGGAATAGGGCGGCAGGGTTCTTATCGTCCTCAGTTCATTTTCAAAATCCCGAATGCGTTCCTGCATCCATGCCTGATTTTTTTTACGATAATATTCCCTCAGCTCTTCAAAGGAAACCTCCTGCCTTTCAAAAGCGGCCCGACTGATATAACGCACCGGGCGGTTACAGATCTTCAAAAACTTCTCTCTTTTTTTATCTCCCATCGCCAGCTCTACATAACAGAGTAAATCTTTAGCCATCCAGGTGTCAAATATATTGGGCAGATTCTCTTTCATGGAAAAAGGAATGTTATACTCCATTAATTTTCCCGCCAGAAGCCGCATCTGCCTATTAGTGCGGAACAGAACCGCCATTTTCTCCGCGGCTGTCCCTTCTCTCTCATATTTCTGTAACCGGTTCATAATTTTTTCTGCTTCTGCCGTCAAATCCCTGTATCGGGATATATGCACAGAAGCGATTCTACCGGAAATTGCTGTCAAATGTTTGTCAAACCGCTTTCGGTTGTGGCGGATCAACCTGTCTGCCGCCGTGAGAATCTGAGCGGAACACCGGTAATTCATCCCCAGCTCCACCCGCTTTGCCCGGGGAAACTCTACAGGAAAGGAAAGCATGATGTCCGGTCTGGCTCCCCGGAAGCCATAAATAGACTGGTCGTCATCTCCGACAATAAAAATATTATCCTCCGGCTTTGCCAACAACCGGATGGTTTCATACTGAAGCCGGTTAATGTCCTGAAATTCATCAATCAGTATATAAGAGAACTGCTTCTGATAATGGGAGAGTATATCCGGTCTGTCTTTCAATAGCTGCCAGGCGTATCCCACCATATCGTCAAAATCCAGCGCCCTGTGTCTTTTCAGGCATCCCTGATATCCCCAAAAAATATCCCGGAATACCTGTTCCGGGCAATTTGCCGAGTAATAGCAGGACACATCTATCCCTTCTCCCTTAACCCGGCTGATTTCTTTTTCAATATCCTCTAAAAATTCTTTTCTGTCCTCTACCTCAAAGTCCGCTTCCCGGAGCGCCTCCTCCAAAAAGCGGTATTTTAGCGCAGGTGTTACAATATCCTTTGCCTCATAGTGGTACGCCGTCCTTAAAATTTGGAAAAACAGGGAGTGAAAGGTGCCGAAACGCACAGGGTAATGCCCCTTTCCCATTATCCGGCAAAATCGCTCCTTCATCTCTGCTGCCGCCGCTTTGGAAAAGGTTACCACCAATATTTTTTCCGGCTCTATTTGACAGGCCTCTATCAGATATTTTACCCTGTTTGTTATGACATAGGTTTTTCCGGCGCCGGGCCCCGCCAACACCATCATCGGCCCATCCCTGTGGCGGATAGCCTCCTGCTGCTGTTCATTTTGCTTCATTCAGTAACTCGATTCCCTTCCTGATACGCTTTAGCGATTCCTCTTTCCCAAGGATTTCCATAATTTCATAGGCGCCGCCCGGAGTCATCTGCTTACCGGATACCGCCGTGCGCAATGGCCATAACGCCTGACCGTTTTTACATCCTTTACCGGCAACGTAATCCATCGCTGTTTTTTCAATCTCCGGAACGGAATAATCCTCCAGTTTTTCAAAAAGAGGAAGCATCTCCTGCAAAACCTCCAGAGAATTTTCCGAATTCGTCTTCATCTTTTTATGGGTATACATCGCAATATCATACTCCGGCAGTTCTTCAAAGAAATCTATTTTTTCTCCGATATCCGGAAATACTTCAATACGGGTCTTAACCAAATCGGCAATCTTTTTCAGATCCAGATCTTTTTTTATCGTTTTCTTGATTTCCGGCAAGGCATAGCGATAGTATGCCTCGTCCTCCATCGCCTTAATGTACTCGCTGTTCATCCATCTTAATTTTACCAAATCAAATACCGCCGGCGATTTATTGATACGGGTGTAATCAAATACCTTTATCAATTCCGGCAGACTGTATATTTCCCTGTCCTCCGATGGACTCCAGCCAAGCAGCGCCACATAGTTTACCACCGCCTCAGGCAAAAAGCCCGCTTCTGTCAGATCTTCAAAGGAAGACGCCCCATTCCGCTTGGCAAGCTTTTTATGATTTTCATCGGTAATGGTCGGGCAATGGATATAAGACGGTATCTCCCAGCCAAACGCCTCATAAAGCCGGTTATATTTCGGCGCGGAGGATAAATATTCATTGCCGCGCACTACATGGGTAATCTCCATAAGATGATCGTCAACAACATTGGCAAAATTGTAGGTGGGATACCCGTCTGATTTTATCAGCACCATATCGTCCAGATCTTCGTTTGGCACCGTAATATCGCCATAGATAATATCGTGAAAACTTGTGGTTCCCTCGGTCGGGTTGTTCTGTCGAATCACGTACGGGACACCGGCAGCCAGCTTTTCCTCTACCTCTTCTTTGGTAAGGCTCAGGCAGTGTTTGTCATATTTCGCCGCATCCTCGCCTCTTTCCTTCGCCTGTTCATGGAGCTTTTCCAGACGCTCCTTTGTACAGAAGCAGTAATATGCCTCGCCCTTTTCCACCAGTTGTTTGGCATACTTTAAATATATGCCGGTTTTCATCCGCTCGCTCTGAACGTAAGGGCCAAAGCCGCCGTCCTTATCCGGTCCCTCATCATGGTGGAGTCCGGCTTTATCCAGCGTTTTATAAATCAGCTCCAGCGCGCCGTCCACAAAACGCTCCTGATCCGTATCTTCAATGCGGAGAAGAAAATCCCCCTTCTCATGCTTAGCAATCAAATACTCATACAATGCCGTCCTTAAATTGCCGACATGCATTTTCCCTGTTGGACTTGGCGCAAATCTTGTGCGTATTTTCTTACTCATGCTCTTTTTATCCTCATTTCTTACAAATTGTCCAAATACATTTTGATACACGCCACCGTAGCGTCGATTCCACCCAGATCACTGCGGAGCGCCATATCATAATTTAATATATTGTCCCACCGTTCCCCGGAATGATACTTGTAATAGTTAGCTCTGCTCTTATCCTTCTTCAGGACTATTTCGGCCGCCTTTTTCGTTGGCAGGGAATCGATCTGTATGGAGCGTTTTATCCGAAAATCCACGGAAGCGCTGATAAACAAATTAATAATATCGTCCCGGTCTTTCAAAATATAATCGGCACATTTTCCCACAATGACACAGGGACCCTCCTCCGCTACTTTCCGAATTACATTCGATTGCGCCAGAAAGACGCGGTCATCCAGCGACAGGCCGGTAAAGCCCATCTCCTGATTGGAAAAGACATTCATCCCCATGGCGATAGAATATAAAAGACTGTTTGTAGCCTTATCCTCTACATTCTGGAATGCCGCCTCCGCAAAGCCGGATTCTTTTGCCGCCCTGGAAATAATTTCATTGTCATAAAAAGGAATCCCGTATGCCTCTGCCAGCTTCCGTCCTATCTCTCGTCCCCCGCTTCCGTATTGTCTGGTAATCGTAATTATTTTTTCCATACTTATCCCGCCTTTCTTACAAAGCTTTTCTCTATTTTTATTTTATCATGTTTTCTCATATTCGCAAGAAAAAACTCAGCTTATAACGGTTCTTCTCCCCTTCACTTTAAAAAGCTGTCAATCCCGTTGGCAATCCCCTTCGCTATCTTTTTCTGGTAAGAGGAGGAAGCCATTTTCCTGTCCTCCGACGGGTTACTCATAAATCCCATTTCCACAATCGTTACCGGGACTTTGCACCAGTTGATGCCGGACATGGTATTGGTATACATAACGCCGCGGTTTTTGGCGCCGGTTGCCCGGCACATTGCCTTTAACACCTTCTTGGATAGGCTCTGGCTCTTTTTCCGGTTCTTTTTGGACATGAATTTATTGGAAGAGGCGGGAGCAATCGTAAGCGCTCCCTTTACTCCGGAGCTTCCGGCCGAATTTGCGTGAATGCGAATAAAGGCGTCGGCTTTATTTTTATTGGCGATCTGCGCCCTTTTGGCATTGGAAATATTTACCGTGTGCTTTGTGCGCACCATGATTACCTTGTAGCCGCGTTTTTTAAGCTCCTTTTTCAACCGGTTTGCCACCTGGAGATTCAGCTTGTATTCCGGCATATGCGTCACGCAGCCGGAGGCTCCCCCCGTCACCTTTGCTTTTTTTTGCTTCGCCCCCGGCCCTATCGGCTCTTTGCTGCTGTTGGCATGCTTCTGGTGTCCGGCGTCAATGACAATTACCTTTTTTTCCGCTGCCTGAACCTGTTTCGCGCTGCCTGTCCCGCACAGGGAAACCGCCATAGCCGCTAATAAAAGCATAGAGAGTAATCGTTTCATAGTATCCTCCTTTTTATACGGAATCGTGAATCTGTCTTTAAAGCAAAAAAGGCTACTGACAATGTCAGCAACCTTTTTTTATGCGGAGTATGGGACTTGAACCCACACGCCCTACGAGCACATGATCCTTAGTCATGCCTGTCTGCCAATTCCAGCAACTCCGCACATACCTTTTGCGACTGGTTTATAACCTGTCAGCGAATAATATATTACCAAAAATACCGGGCAATGTCAAATGTTTTTTCTTCCGGTAACGGCATATCACAGCAGACGAAATTATTATCCCGCCTTAATATTTTGTCATAAACCATAAAAACATCTTCCGGTTTTTTTTGTAAATGGAAGCAAACTGCGAATGAGGCAGCGGACAACGGACGCTTCCTGTTTCAATCGTAATGCTGGTAATCTTTTTCCCGTATACCAGCCAGTCTGCGAATCC
Organism: uncultured Lachnospiraceae bacterium; assembly: GCA_947628225.1. GTDB lineage: Bacteria > Bacillota > Clostridia > Lachnospirales > Lachnospiraceae > Eubacterium_F. Next base: position 123,319 of record CANQYY010000005.1, on the reverse strand, counting down.
GCCGGAGGCGTTTGTACTGCCGCTCTTTGGCATCATACGGTATTTGTTAAAGGAACGCACTTTATACGCCAGATTATAAAGCCGCTGATACAGGCTGCCGCTGACGTTAAAGTTCCAGTAAATCACACTTCCTGTTGAGTGAATATTTAAAACGGCGCTGGGGCGGATACGGTTTATAAATCTCATCAAAGCCTGCGTTTCCTTTTCGCTGCCGCTCTTCTTTCCGGGATAGGAATAATAATCCGGTTTTTTTGCCTTTTTCTTCTTGCTGAACCCGGAAGGGAAATTATAGTTTATATTCACGCCTCTGGCATTATTTTTCCATACTCTGGCGTGACCAATCTTTTTGCACCGTTTTTGCAATTTTTTATTCCGGATGCTCTCGAATCCGTATTGCGCCAGAGTTACACCGTCCGGGTTTGCCATCGGTATCAGGTAAACGCATACATTCCGAAACCGGGTGCGGTATTGGGAATAATCCCGCAGCAAATCCTCTGCCTGCCGCATAAGAAGCTGGCTGTTTTTCCACTCTCTTGCATGAATGGCGCCGTCAATCACTAACCGTCTGGAAGCTCCCGGATTCCCGATCCGAAAACACCAGATATTGCGGTCGTCCCAGGATTTTCCCAGACTGAGCAGTCCGGTCTTACCCGGATATTTCCGGCGAAGCTGATACAAATCATTCGTCATATCCTGATAGCTGTATACGGAATCCTTTTTGCTCACTATCCACGGCTCCGTTTTTACAACAACCTTAATCCTGACCTTATTTTTCCGGGAATCCTTTACCTTTGCCGTGACATAAACGGTACCGTGGGAAAGGGCGGATACCTTTCCTTTTTTATTTACCTTTGCTTTCTTTTTATTCGTCACGGTAAAAGTGATTTCTTTACAGGGATAGTCAAATTTTAACTGTTCGCTGTGTTTTTCGTATAACGTGATGCGTTTGCTTCCTTTTACGGACAATCTCTTCCTAAAATAAATGTAGATATACTGCTCCTGTCCGGTCTGCAGGGATTCCGCCCGTACAATGACGTAGCGTTTCTCCCCCCGTCCCTTCCGACGGCATTTAACGACGCCGGCGGCGGATACCGTGACATCTTTTCTCTTTTTTTCTTTTTTGCTTCCGGCGCCGTATATCTGATAAGAAGATTTATGGGACATGGATAACCGTACGGTATCCGTCGTGTACGATACCATATGATAAATTTTTTTATTCTTTATCTTATGGTAGTGAATGCCGGTCTGTCCCCCTTTTTTATACGTTGCCTCCTTGTTCCGTAAAACATATTCCTTCGGCGTCGGCGTAGGCGCCGGCGTGCTGTCCGGTTTCTCCCAGGGCTGAGGCGTAGCGCCCGGCAACGGTGATGCCTGCGGCTTCGCCGTGGGCGCCGGCGTTGGTTCCTCCGCCGGCTTTTCTGTTGGTTCTTCTGCTTCTGCTTCTCTTTTTTGCTGGCTGCTCATCCCGCTGATTTTTGCCGACATATCCCGGTTAAAGGTAATCTCCCCCATCAGGATCGCTGCCAGCAGTCCCAGTACAAGCAGACCTCTTATGTGTCGTGACATAAATCACACATCCCCCTCTATTTAGCTTTTATAAGCCTGAATATCCCAGATTCAGGCTAAGGAAGGGTACCCCATAAATGAGATACCCTTTTCTTCTCTTTCAGTTTATTTTACCGTTCATGCTTTTATGCCAATTTGCTCTTGGCAACCTCAACTAAAGCAGTGAAGCCCTCCGGATCACTGATAGCCATCTCTGACAGCATTTTACGGTTTACATCAACCTCTGCCAGCTTCAAGCCATACATAAATTTGCTGTAGGAAAGACCATTCATTCTTGCCGCAGCATTGATACGGGCAATCCATAACTGTCTGAACTGTCTTTTTCTCTGTTTTCTTCCTTTATAGGATTCCTCCAAAGCACGCATAACTGACTGCTTGGCTACACGGTACTGCTTACTTCTTGCTCCGCGGTAGCCCTTTGCCAGCTTTAATACTCTTTTATGTTTTTTCTTTGCGTTTAATCCGCCTTTAATCCTAGCCATTTGTCTTTTCCCTCCTTTGCACCATTAGCTGTATGGCATAATTTTCTTCATTGTCTTCACGTTTGTATCGTCAACCAGAGTTGGTTTTCTGAGGTTTCTTTTTCTCTTTGTCGTCTTTTTGGTCAAAATATGGCTTTTATTTGCCTTATTTCTCTTCAGCTTACCGGTTCCGGTTACTTTAAAGCGCTTAGCAGCCGCTCTTTTTGTTTTCATTTTCTGATTTGCCATGATTTCATTCCTCCGTTATTATTTTGTGGCTGATAAAAACATTACCATGCTTCTTCCTTCCATTTTAGCAGGCTTGTCAATAGCCGCAACATCTTCCAGCTTTTCATAGAACGAATCCAGAATATCCTTACCCACATCCTTATGCGCCATCTCACGTCCCCGGAAACGGAGCGTAACCTTAACCTTGGCGCCTTTCTGTAAAAACTTTCTGGCCTGGTTGACCTTTGTATTCAGGTCATTCGTATCAATGTTGGGCGACAGACGAATTTCCTTTGTTTCCACTGTTCTCTGTTTCTTTTTTGCCTCTTTTGCTTTACGAGCCAGTTCATAACGATATTTTCCATAATCAATAATTTTACAAACCGGGGGTTTGGCTGTCGGCGCAATCTTAACTAAATCCAGTCCGGCATCCTTTGCCTTAAAGTACGCTTCCTTTGCGGACATAATTCCCAACTGCTCTCCATCCGAGCCGATAACCCTCACTTCTTTGTCGCGAATCTGCTCGTTAATCATTAAATCGCCTATTGTTTTTCCCTCCTAATAAATGAAAGTTTTATAACGACATCTGCCGCCATGGCAGGAACGTTATATAAAAAAAGCAGATAACTGCTTCTAAAAGCCAGCTATCCACAAAACAATTTCCAAATATGAAAATTTCCTTTTCCCGGGGCGTCCTGTCCCTGAAAGAAAAATGGATAAGACCATTGCCGCGTGATAACTCATCGGTTATGCGACAAGGTGAGAGTGGATAACTCTGCTTTTATTTACCTATGACAGAATATCACAGGACGTTTCTGCTGTCAAGTCCTTTTTGGATTGTTTTTTTGCGCATTCTATTGTAAAATAACGGTATCAGGCTATTGAAAGGGGGAACTTCCATTGAATCAGACCGATAAGCTGTTTTACATCCTCGGACTTATTCTCCTTTTTTCACTGGGGCTAATTACCGTTTTACAGCACACCGGCGTTCTTATGCTGACCAATCTGGGATTTCCCTGCGCCTTTCGCCGGGTGACCGGCTGCTGCTGCCCCGGCTGTGGGGGAACCCGCGCTGTCTGCGCGCTGGCTGCCGGAAATTGGAAGGAAAGTTTTCTGGAACATCCCTTTGTCCCGTACGCAGCCGTCTGTTTTTTTGTATTCGTTATAAGAAACACGCCGGCGTTTTTCCAAAACAGGCAGACAGGCAGACGAACATTCTCTGTTATGCACTTTCGCACTGCCTATCTCTATTTCGGCATTGCCATTATCTTAATTCAATGGGTTGCCAAATTAATCCTGTTATGAAATATCGTATTTGAAAAACTGCTGGAGCCACCGGTTCACTTCATAGGAATTGTCCGGATCAATCTTTTGGATTTCCATAAGATTTTCCAGTGTGAAATTATCCCAGTTGATCATGGAAATCAGGGTTACGAGCATAAAAATCCCCAGCAACAGCCCAATAGCGGAAACTGCCAGACCGATGCCCCCCATGACCCGGCTTTTCCCCTCGCCTCCGACGACGGCAATCAAGCCAAATATAATGCCAATCAGCGCCGGAATTATTGTTATCCCGGGGAAAAAGCAGCAGATGAGGGAAACGCCTCCCAAAATCAGAGAAGCGATTGCCAGCCCCTGGTGCTTCGGCGTCTGATTTAAAGCGCTCTGGTCTGTATTTGCCTTTATCTCTACATTTTCATTTTCCTTATATTCTTTGTCCATATTTTCATTTTCCATATTTTCCATAGCAACCTCCTTAACATAATATTCCGGTTATCACATCCGCAACGATGTCGCCGCTCACTACGCCCATATACAGCATCAGTGTCATAACCGCCACGGCAACAGACAGGGCAAAGCCCACTGCTCCCACGACAATACCGGCTATCGCCGCATCCTGCTGGTTCGGATTGTCATCACGGAGCGCCAGAATCCCCAGTACAATGGCTGCGACGCCCAGTATCATGGAAATGGACCAGAAACAACAGCACACGATGGAAAGACAGGCAATCACACTGGAAAGAATCGCCTTGATATTTGTTTTTAACTTATCCTCCATTTTTTCCTCCTTCTTTACTGAAAACTTCTACTTAATTTTCTACTTCTACCTTACGGATTTCTTTGGTACGGATTTCCCGACAGATATTGTCGATAAAATCTGACAGCTTCTTTTGTCCCTCATCTCCCAAAAAGCGGCTGCGGACAGATATTACCCCATCCTCTTCCTCTTTTTGCCCTACTACAAGCATATAAGGAATTTTTTGTAACCTCGCCTCTCTGATTTTATAACCGATTTTTTCCGAACGCCTGTCTACCGAGCAGCGGATGCCGTTTGCCTTCAATTCCGTTTCTACCTTAACGGCATAATCCAAATATTTTTCGGAAATCGGAAGGATGCGCGCCTGCTCCGGACAGAGCCAGGTAGGGAATGCGCCGGCATATTTCTCAATGAGCCAGGCAAGCGTCCTCTCATAGCAGCCCATCGAAGTTCTGTGGATAATATACGGGCGGACCTTTTCTCCATTCTCGTCAATATAGTACATATCAAATTGCTCCGCCAAAAGGGCATCCCACTGAATGGTAATCATGGTGTCCTCTTTGCCATACACATTTTTGGCGTTAATATCTACTTTGGGGCCGTAAAAAGCCGCCTCTCCTACCTCCTCGGTAAAAGGAATCGCCAGCTCTGTTAAAATATTGCGGATGTCGTTTTCTGTCTTTTCCCATACTTCCGGCTCGCCGATATATTTTTCCGCATTATCCGGATCCCATTTTGAAAGATGGTAGGTTACGTCCTCCTCTACCCCCAGCGTCTGCAGGCAGTACTGAGCCAGCGCAATACAATCCTTAAATTCCTTTACCATCTGGTCAGGACGTACAATGAGGTGTCCCTCCGAAATGGTAAACTGACGGACTCTGGTAAGGCCGTGCATCTCTCCCGACTCCTCGTTTCGGAAAAGGGTAGAAGTTTCTCCATAGCGGCACGGCAGGTCGCGATAAGATTTCTGGCTGGCTTTATATACATAATATTGGAAAGGACAGGTCATGGGACGCAGGGCAAACACCTCTTTATCCTTTTCCTCATCCCCCAGCACAAACATTCCTTCCTTGTAGTGATCCCAATGGCCGGATATTTTATATAAATCGGATTTTGCCATCAGCGGCGTCTTCGTGCGCATATACCCTCTTTTTTCTTCCTCGTCCTCAATCCAGCGCTGCAATGTCTGGATGATTTGTACTCCCTTTGGCATGATAAGAGGCAGTCCCTGTCCGATCACATCCACGGTAGTGAATAATTCCAGCTCGCGCCCCAACTTGTTGTGATCCCGTTTTTTAATATCCGCCAAATGCTCCAGATAAGCATCCAAATCTGCTTTTTTCGTATATGCCGTGCCATATATGCGGGTCAGCATTTTATTTTTTTCACTGCCCCTCCAATAAGCGCCGGAGGAGGAAATTAATTTGATTGCTTTCAGCGGCTTTGTACTCATCAGATGAGGGCCGGCGCACAAATCAAGAAATTCTCCCTGTTCATAAAAAGATATTTCCGCATCTTCCGGCAAATCCTCAATCAGTTCTACCTTATAGGGCTCTTCCCTCTTTTTCATCCGTTCAATGGCTTCGGCACGGGGCAGGGAAAAACGCTCTAAAGATGCTCCTTCCTTGATAATCTTCTTCATTTCCTTCTCGATATTATCCAATGCCTCACGGTCTAACGGCTCCATATCAAAGTCATAGTAGAAGCCATCTTCAATCGCAGGCCCAATGGCACACTTTGCCTGCGGATATAATCGTTTTACCGCCTGCGCCAGTACATGGGAAGCAGTATGGCGGTACGCCGCCTTCCCCTCATCGCTGTCAAAAGTAAGAATGTTTAAAGTATGCTCTCCCTCGACTACTGTCCTCAGATCCACTACTCTGCCATCTAACTCTGCCGCACAGGCAACTCTGGCAAGGCCCTCGCTAATGTCTTTTGCAATATCAATAATCGGCATCGGCTGTGAGTATTCTTTACTTGAACCATCCTTTAATGTTACTTTCATGCTTCTATCATTCCTTTCTTTCAAATTTGGCTGTCCCCCGGCGGACTTTCCCATAGGACAAAAAAACCCCCGTCCCTTTCTCTTATCTGATTAAAGGGACGAGGTCATTATAATCTCGCGGTTCCACCCTTTTTGGAAAAATCATGTAATCTGCAAAAAGATTTTTCCCGGCTTCATTCTGACGATAACGGAGTCACCGGACCGGATTAGGGCCGCTCTGAGGTGGTGTTCAAACGTTTCCCATGAAAGTACTCCCAGCATAATGTACTTCTCTCTGACATATTCCACGTCCTACTCTTCTCATCTTCACGTTATCGTTATTATATTATTATTAAAATAAAAAGTCAATGGGAAAATAATACTCTTCATTGCAAAAAATCTGTATTTGCGATATACTACAACTAGTTTCCAGCAATGGTAAAATTTTATTTTTTATACCGAAAACGGAGGATATGGTAAAAGATGAAAATAACAAAACCAAGTATTGAGATTATCGATATGAAAGACTATGATAAAATGATTCGGAAAATAGAGAAAATCGGACGGGTCTGTTATAAAAGCGAGGGAAATATTACCGATGCGTCTGCCGAGCAGTTTATCCGGAATATTTTAAAACGGGGACATGAATCCGTCATTGAGCATGAGGCAGTTACCGTTCGGATGGTATGCGACCGCGGCATTACCCATGAGATCGTACGCCACCGTATTGCCAGCTACAGTCAGGAAAGCACCCGCTACTGTAACTATTCCGGCGATAAATTCGGCAACCAGATTACGGTAATCGACCTTGCCGGCGGCTTTGAATATGATCTGTCCAGGGAAAATGACCGCGCCAAATATGAGGTATGGACACAGGCGATGGAACAGGCCGAGCAGTCCTATTTCCGTATGCTGGAATTGGGAGCCACCCCTCAGGAAGCAAGATCTGTCCTGCCTAACAGCCTGAAAACGGAAATTGTCGTAACAATGAACCTGCGCTCCTGGAGAAATTTCTTCCGCCTGCGCTGTGATTCCCACGCCCATCCGCAGATGCGGGAGCTGGCAAATATCGCCCTGGAAGTATTTAAGGAAAAACTTCCCGTATTCTTTTCCGATATGTAACAATACTATAACAATTCTTCCAATATTTCACAGGCATCTCCTATCAGATTCTCACAGGGACGTTTTTTATAATACATCTCTGTGCGGGGTTCCGGAGTTGTCCCGGTTCGGTACTCTTTACTGACAGAGGACTGCCGGTCTGAAAGTCCCAGAAGCTGGCCGCAGATAATACTTCCGTTTCTTTTTTCAAAAGCTGCCGCCAGTTTCTGCACTATATCATACATTCCTTTTTTTCCCTGTACATTCTTCGGGTCGGCACAGCCCTCCAGCGCCCCCGCCACAATAAACATGCCGGATACCGCGCCGCAGACCTGACGCATACGCCCCATGCCGCCCCCAAAGGGCTGGGCAATTTTAAGTACCTGCTCCCGATCCATTCCGATTCGGTCGCAGTATGCCAGCACTACCGCCTGGGTACAATTATATCCCTGACGGAAATTAGCCATTCCTTCTTCTCTTTTTGAATTCATGTTTTCTCCTTTTTCATCAACCCTTTCCCCATAATACGCTTACAAGAATCGGAAGAAAGAGCGCGACCAATACGGCCAGTCCGCTCACCAATGTTTCGGCAAGGGCCAATACCAGCCGTTTGGAAAAATTATCAATTTTTATGAGAAAAGACTGCAATATCCATACCGCAGCGATACAGAGCAGCCACATCCCTATAAAAGTTACATGGTCCGTAATTCCCGCATTCCCAATAAAGTCAAAGGAGGTAAGGGCAAGCCCTATTTCCAGCGCCGCCACGCAAATGAGCTGGTATAGCAGAAGATCAATATTAGTATCCGCTATTTTAGAAAACAAGGCATTGACAAAACAGAGCAGCCCCACTGCCATCAAAAGAAAGGGGACATGCCCCAGTGTCTTTTCTGAAAACATCTGCCCGATAATCCCTGCCAGAATAAAAATAACGCCGATGTATATTTTTTCTTTTCCGCCGATTTGCTCAAGTATCCGGCTGTACATTTTCTTTCCCTGCTCCATCTCTAGCCTCCTATATATGATCCAATAATTCCCGAATATGACGGATTCCCAAAAGCGTTACCTTACTGACATCCAGATTTCCCGCCTTGATAATCGACAAACGGTTGCTTTCCGGTAAAATGCAGGTACGGTATCCCGCCTTCACAGCCTCCGCCACCCGGCGCTCCGCCTGGGAAACTGCTCTTACCTCTCCCACCAGTCCCACTTCGCCAAATAATACCGTGCTGCCATCCAGACTCCTGCCATGATGGCTGGACAGCAGGGCCGCCGCCAGCGCCAGGTCAAGCGCCGGTTCAACAACTTTCATGCCCCCTGCTACATTTACATAGGCGTCACAGTCTGCCAGCCGGATCCCCAGCCGCTTTTCCAACACCGCCATCAAAAGATTTACCCGGTTATAATCCGTTCCCACCGCCGTCCGCCTTGGCATCGGGAAACTGGTCTGGCAGACCAGCGCCTGTACTTCAATTAAAAACGGTCTGGTGCCTTCCATCGTACAGACAACGACAGAGCCCGCTTCATCTAAGAGCCTTCCCTGCATCATGTACTCCGACGGATTTGGCACCTCAACCAGTCCCTTTCCCCGCATCTCAAATACTCCGACCTCGTTGGTAGAGCCAAAGCGGTTTTTTACTCCCCGGAGCATCCGGTACATGGCTGTTTTATCACCCTCAAAATAAAGAACCGTATCTACCATGTGTTCCAGCATTCTTGGCCCCGCCACATTCCCTTCCTTTGTGACATGTCCCACAATAAAAACCGTAATGTTTTTGCTTTTCGCCAATCTCAACAGGCTTCCCGTAATTTCCCGCACCTGGCTGACGCTGCCCGGCGCCGCGTCTACCGTTTCTTCCAGCATGGTCTGGATCGAATCGATAATAACCACCTTTGGTTTAATATCCTCCACTGCCTGTACGATCGTGCCCATACAGGTTTCCGAATACAAATACAAATCGTCTGAAAAGGTTCCAATCCTCTCCGCCCTGATTTTAATCTGTCGGGGGGATTCCTCGCCGGAAACATACAGTACCCGCATTTTCTTTTCTGCTAAAAGCCTGCACATCTGCAATAACAGGGTCGATTTCCCGATTCCCGGGTCGCCTCCCACTAAAATTAAAGAGCCGGACACAATGCCGCCTCCCAGTACCCGGTCGAGCTCCGGCATCCCGGTTTTCGTCCGACACTCCTCTGCCGTTTCTATTTCATTGATTCTGGCAGGTCTGGTACCGCCTCCGGCATTCCGCATTACGCCGCGGGTTCCCTTTCCCCGTCCGGCGGACGGCGCCTCCACCAGCGTATTCCATTCATGGCATCCCGGACACTGCCCCTGCCATTTTGACAATTCATATCCGCATTCCTTACAAAAAAATAAGGTCTTTTCCTTCGCCATATTTTCCTCTTTCCCTCAATGCGTTAATCGGGCGGCGACAAGAAACTGCCCTTGACACCGCCCGCTGTTTTTGATTAGCATTTGACAATTTTTACACTGGACTTGCTTCCCTCATTCAACTCCAGACTGGCATTTAATTTGCCGCCCACATTCGTCTGGATCCGACCTGCGGTAACACCGTCCACCACCATCTTATATTCCGTGGAGGGCTCCAACTCCAAAGTAAAACTGATATCTCCCGCCGCTTCCACATCAAACTCCGCCGCTTCCGAATTTCCCTTAAAATTCAAGACGGCGGAACCGGGAACCGATTCATATACAAGGGCACCATTCTTTTCCAGCTTGGTAATTTCCTTAAAGGTTTTAATTTTATATGTAGCCCCCTCATATTGAAAATCCGCTTTCTTTGTCTTTGTATCCAGTAAATAGTTTCCAAAACTTAATGTTCCCTTTTCATCCTTACGAATCAATTCTTCTACAACACTCATATTATGAGTCCTCCTTAGTTATATTGTTTCACGCTATGCGCCCGGAACTCCTCGCATCCTTATATTTTAAGTATACAATAATATGGCTGGTTTTTCTATTCTTTTTTTGTGAATTTTTGTACAAAAACAATTTCCTTTCCTTCGTCCTTTTTTATGCCGACATTTACCGCATCTCCCATGGAAATCTCCGATGCCAATACAGCCTCTGCCAGCACGTCCTCCACCTCATTCTGCAGAGTACGGCGAATCGGTCTTGCGCCGTAATCCTTGTCGAAGCCTTTCTTTGCCACATACCCGGCTACCTCGTCACTGATATTAAGTTCAATATCCATCTGCTCCTTTACCCTTTGGATAAAGTTCTTAATCATAATACCGGTAATATCCCGGATATTATCCTGATTCAGGGCGTGGAAAACAATCATCTCGTCCACGCGGTTAATAAATTCCGGCTTGAAGATGTGTTTGACCTCTTCCATGACGCCCTCTTTCATTTTTTTATGCGCCTCTTCTTCCCCGAGGGTCTGGCCAAAGCCCAGTGTCTTTGGCGAAATAATACGGTTTGCCCCGGCGTTCGAGGTCATAATGATAATCGTATTCTTAAAATCTACTTTTCTTCCCTGAGCATCCGTAATATGGCCGTCCTCCAGTACCTGAAGCAGCATATTGAACACATCGGGATGCGCTTTTTCAATCTCATCAAAAAGGAGAACCGAGTACGGCTTCTGCCTTACCTTTTCGCTGAGCTGTCCTCCCTCCTCATAACCGACATAGCCCGGCGGGGAACCAATCATCTTAGACACGCTCTGCTTTTCCATATACTCGGACATATCAATCCGGATCATATCCTTTTCCGAGCCAAAAACAGCCTCTGCCAGCGCCTTGCTCAACTCGGTCTTTCCTACGCCGGTCGGCCCGAGAAAAAGAAAAGAGCCGATCGGGCGTTTCGGATCCTTCAGCCCTACCCTTCCCCGGCGAATGGCGCGGGATACTGCCCGGACAGCTTCCTCCTGTCCTACGACACGCTCATGGAGGATGGAATCCAGCTTTTGCAGACGCTTCATTTCTTCCTCTGCCAGCTTCTGCACCGGGATATGGGTCCATCTGGCAACTACTTCCGCAATATGATTCTCCCTTATCGTGTTGTCGTTCTTTTTCTCTTTTTTGTATGCCTTCCTTCTCTCCTTTTCCAATTTCTCCCCGTTTTCCAGCTCCTCTTCACGGATGGCAAGAACCTGCTCCATATCGCCCGCGATCAGCGCCTTTTCTCTGGCATCATACAACTCTTTTTCTTTCTTCTCTAACCGCTTTACCATCTCGCCCTTTTTCATTACCTTCTGAAGGCGGAACTTCGCCGCTGCCTCATCAATCAGATCAATGGCTTTATCCGGCAGGAAACGGTCGTTAATATAGCGCACGGAAAGACGCACGGCGGCATCAATCGCCTCGTTGCTGATTGTAACCTGATGGAATTTCTCATATCTGTCTTTCAGTCCCTTTAGCATGCTGACTGTCTGCGCCTGGGTCGGCTCCTCGATTACGACAGGTTGGAAACGGCGTTCTAATGCCGCATCCTTTTCAATATGCTTACGGTATTCTTCCCGGGTAGTGGCGCCGATAACCTGAATCTCTCCCCTCGCCAGCGCCGGTTTTAAAATATTGGAGGCGTCAATCGCCCCTTCCGCGCCGCCGGCTCCAATTACCGTATGCAGTTCATCGATAAAAAGTAAAATATTCCCCGCCTGTTTCGTTTCCCGGATTGCGCGCTTAATCCTCTCCTCAAACTCTCCCCGGTATTTTGAACCCGCTACCATACCGGACAGATCTAAGGTCAGAACCCGTTTCCCTGCTACCGAATCCGGCACCTCCCCCTCTTCAATCCGGGTGGCAAGCCCTTCTGCAATAGCGGTTTTTCCCACGCCCGGCTCTCCAATCAGGCAGGGGTTGTTTTTCGTTCTTCTGCTGAGGATTTCAATAACGCTGCCAATCTCATCCTCGCGGCTTATAACCGGGTCTAACTTTCCCTCTCTGGCATACTGGTTCAAATCTCTGGCATATTGGTCTAAAACCGGCGTAGCTGAATTGTTTTTCCGGTTTTTCGCCCGGCTGGCAAGAAGGTCATTTTTGGCAACTGCCACATCTCCTCCCACCGTTGTCACAATATCCATATAAATTTTCTGAATATTGGCGTCAGCCGCCAATAAAATGCGATAACCAACACAGGTCGAATCCTTTAATATCGCCATCAGCATATGCTCCGTCCCGATCTTATCCGAGTCCATCTTAACTGCTTCTTCATCACTCCGCAGCATGATCTCCTCCATTTTCGGAGACATTTCGCATTCTATTTTTTCCGAGAGCATGGTATCGGATCTTCCGCAATAGTTCTCAATAGTAAAATTTATGGTTTCCTTATCCAATTTATTTTCTCTCAATACCCGTGAGGCAACTCCCGGCGCCGCGCACAGTCCATATAAGAGGTGTTCTGTGCCAAGTGCCGGATTTCCTGTTTTTACAGCGTATTTTGCCGCCTTATTAATTGCCTTTTCCGCCTCTGCGGTAAATTGTCTTTTCATCGATTTCCTCCATAATTAATCACGATAGCTGTCATAGCGCTCATATATCCGGTCCACCAGCTCATGGACGTCCTCTCTCGCCACATGCTTGCAAATTGCCTGCGCCAGTATCAGATCCAGCGTATCTGCTAACTCCATCGTGGCTTTCATCTGGTCAATATCCACCGCCACCACGGCGCCCTTTCTCCGATCCAGCCTGAGGTATCCCTCCTGCCGCAAAACCGAATATGCCTTATTTACCGTGTGCATATTTATGCCAATAGTTTCTGCCAGTTCCCGTACGGAAGGCAGATTTTCTCCCTCATGCAGCTCGGATTTCACTATCGCCAATATAATCTGGTTGCGCAACTGTAAATATAACGCCTCATCACTGTTAAAGTCAATGGAAATATACATTTTTCCCCTCATTTCTCTCGTAAAATGCTATCTGTTATATAGGGAGTATAACAAAACTTTTTTTAAAAATCAAGGTCATCCAGAATGTTTTTCCCTTTGCCTGCGGACGTTTTCTTTTCTTCCTTTTTTTTCATTGCCATTTTCAGCATGGCAATAAGCATGCAGAGAATGAGGATAACCAGTCCCACTATAATCCCCAGTAAAACATAGTTTGACACCGGGAGGGCTGAGGTTTCTGTTTTTTTCCCGACGCTTTTATTTACCTTTTCTATCATGCTGCCGGTATAGCGCTGTAAGGTCTGCTCCGCCCGATCATATTGGTACAGGCTGTTTTCGCCGCTGGGGCCTTTCAGGTATAAAAGCAGATAATTATTATCGAGATCATTTTCCATCGTAAATGCCGGAACGGTAATTCCGTTTAGCTCTATGGTGGACTGGATATATCCGGCGGGAATCTCTGACAATTCCGACAGATCCTGAACCTCAAGCTCATAGGAATTTTTTAATATAATCCGGTCGTTGACCTTCGTAATATCAAAGGCAATATCTTTTTCCCCCGCCTTCTCCCTGTTCCTGCGCTCCTGTGTTTCCGTCTGTGTTTCCCGGTTTACATTAAGCTTATAGCTGCGCCGGCTTCCATTTTCTGCTGTTACCAGAAGCTCTACTATATTATCCCCGGTCTGCAGTTCTTCATTCCCCTTAACCTGTACGCGGGATTTTTCACTTTCCGTTTCAAAGGAAAAATACAGCATATCGGTATCACAATCCACTGACATACTGTACTCGGTTATATCCGGAGTAAAGTCAGGGCTCATGCTGAGCGCAGTCGTTTTCAGGCTTTTTAATTTGTTATCGCCGTTTAACACCGGTGCCGGCGTTACCTTCGGCAGCGCCGCCGCATTCGCGCTGGGCGCCGCCTTCTCTCCTTTTTTTGATACCGTGATAGAAAGCCGGTTACTCGATACGGAAAATGCCGTTCCGTTTTCATCCGCAACTCTGGCTCCGGAGCTTACGGCAATTCCGCTTCCGCCTTTCTTCAGGGCAACAAATTCTAAGGCAAACGTCTTTTTTTTCGTCGCCGTCGTATTCCCGACAGAAGATACCTTCAGCGTGCCGCCGGTGCCGATGACCTTCTTTCCGCCCCGTACAAACTGCAATATCTCCGGGTCGTATTCAATATTAAATTCCGTATCTAAAAATGCCGCAGAAGAAGTTACCTGACAAACTACGGTAAAGGATTCCCCTTTTTTTACCTGAGAAGACGCAGTAGTAAACCGTATCGAACTGCTGCCCGCCTCCGCCCTTCCGGCGGAAACAAGCACCGCGATTACGGATAATAACAACCATAACCCAACTTGTTTTATCTTTTTCATACAGCCTCCTGTCTGTTTCCCTGCCAGGCATTATTTTGGCATAGCGCAGTTTGCCGCCGGCATATTATTGTATACCGGAATGGAAAATACAAGAGGAGTCCTGTCCATAGTCCCGGCATAAGCATTTTTTGTTTTTATCGCCTCTGAATAAGCGGCCTCTACATTTGTCATATACTGGTGGTCATAGCGCTGGTAGGAGGTCACATTAAATTTCTGCAAATATCCGGTGTTTTGCCCCTTGCTGATATAACTGCTGCCGATGAACATGCCGCCGCCGACAATGGAGCGATACCGATCCGTCCACGGACGGAGATAGGTGGTTCCCTTGCTTGCCCATTTTAAACCGTTCAACGCCGGGTTACTTCCGCTTGTCGCTCCGATATTATAAAAATTATAAATTCCCGGATAGCTTGCATTGGTACCGGTAACGGCAATGCTTGTGGTAGTCGCGCTGGTTACTACCTCCTGTTTAACACGGGAAGCAAGATGATACGGACTGACGCCGGATTCTTTTGCCGCAGCCATAAAGGCGTCTACATAGTATATGCTTTTTTCTTTTCCGGTACTCAGATCCTTGTAGGTAAATTTTTTATTATAAAACGGTGTGTTAGATAATATCGTATCTACTCCGGCGCGAATCTGATACTGTGACTGGTACTCTAACAGTTCAAACTGGAACACGGATCTGTCTGTCAGAAAGTTCCGCGGATCCAGGTAGTAGGCGATCGCCTGACGGGAAGCTGCCACCCAGGTGCTGCCGTCAAACACTTTCCACTTTCCGGTTTTGGCATCGTAGGCGCCCGCCTCTGTCGACTTCCATGCCTTTGCCTTAGAATTGGAAATCAGATTTACGCCCAGCTTGGACTCGTTATTGAGAACCGTATTCCAGTCCAATCCGGTTTTAAATGCCTTAAACTGCCAATACGGATAGTATTGGTGCAAAATCCGAAGGCTCTGTTTATAGGACTCCGGAAATCCCTCCTGGGCCATTGCTTTCTCAAATGCCGCGCTGGAAAGAATCGTTACCGCTACTTTTTTCACGACCTTCTTTTTCGCCAGATTCACATAGGAGGCTTTCAGATAACCGCTATAGTTTTTGCCATTATAAGAGAACGTGATCTTATACCACTTAACTCCCTTTACCGTCTTCTCCTTCGCTATCTGGACTGTTGTTTTTTTCGCCAGTTTTATTACCTTTTTGCCACTCTTTTTATAAGCCGCCTTAGTGCTTGCCTTTTTACGGACTTTTACCGTTTTTTTGCTTTTGGTGATGGCGGCCTCCGCTTTTGTTTTTAATGTCATTTTCACATAGGTATTGCGGACATAGCCTGTCCTTTTTTTCTTTTTATAGGTAAAGGATATTTTAAACCATTTTTTATTCTTTACCGTCTTTTCACCCACGATTGTGACCTTTTTCTTTTTTGCCAGCGTTACCGCTTTTTTCGATACCTTCAGCTTCTTTTTGCCGGCGGTTTTATAAATAGCCGCCTTTTTGGAGATCTTAGCCGGAACACTGATTTTTTTATAAGAAGTTTCCTGCCTGTATATCGTCTGCTTTACCGGCGTGGCAGTGGGGGCAGCCGTCGCGCTGCTATCTAAGGCAATATATTGGGCACTGACATATCCGGTCAGGGTCTTGCTGTTATAAACAAAGGATACTTTATACCATCCGTTTGTACTTTCTATAATGGTTACCTTTGTGCCATTGGGCAGCTGCACGTCGACGCCATCGCTTTGCAGCTTCGCATTATCAGTACCCGGCCCGGTTCTTACATTTAAAAGACTATTTGCTATAACAACTCCCGTCTGATTCGCCGCCTGGGACACATCCCGGTTTCCCAGAAAACCTACCGCCCCTATAAGCAACATACATACAAGCATCGTTACTGTCGCTTTAACTCTCATGCTCATCCTCCTTAACTTTAGCCACTATATAAATCCGTTCGCTGGTCGGTGTTGGCTCGGATTTCATATCCTCTCCGAAACACTCTGTCATTTCCATTCCGCTTTTTTCTAATAGCTCCTGCAATCTTTCTATCGAATATGCTTTTTGGTAATGCGCCTCATCCACCCGTTCATATAAATCACTATCCGGCTGCCGTTTAAATATCGTCAGCATATATTCATTGATGTCCTGCTCTTCGTAAAAATAATTCTCCCAGATATAGCTCACTTCCTCATCCTGCTCTACCCAGGTCTGGTTCCCGATGATATTCTGGTAGCAATAGGCTGTTTTCAGATCAAAAATAAAACATCCGCCGGGCTTTAAATATTGTTTTACTCTGGAAAAGGTTTTTAACACCGCCTCCTCCTGTAACAGATAATTCATGGAATCACATACGCTGATGACGGCATCCACCGGTTCTGCCAGGGTCAGCTCCTCCATGTTCTGCTGCAGATATAAAATATCCGCGCCGGTTTCCTCTTTTTTATGCTGGGCAAGCGCCAGCATCTCCACCGAGCTGTCAATCCCTATCATATGATAGCCTGCCTCGGCAAATAATTCTGTCATCGTACCGGTTCCGCAGCCAAGTTCACAGATGGTACCCTCCGTTACATCATGCCTGGTTAAATATTTTTTCAGATGTTCAAACCACTCCTCATAGGGAATATGGTTCATCATATGGTCATAGACATTGGCGAATCCTTCGTACATATCCTTATCCTCCCTTTCAACACGGACACAAAACTTCCTTTTGCAGGGAAAAAGAATACAGGATACATTCCTTTACCCGGCATCCGGTCATGGTTTCCAGCGCTTCTTTATACAATTTCATCTGTGTGCGGTAACGTTCGACGAGCTTTCCCTCTTCCCCCGGGCGAAGCGCATCCGTTTTATAATCCACTAAAACGATGCCCCCCTCCGCTTCAAAATAGCTGTCAATAATTCCCTGCACCAGTATCGTTTCTGTTTCTGCTCTGTCCGGAAATACCTCGCAGGCGGGCTTCCCGATCACAAAGGGCTGCTCCCTGTGGAGGCTCCCCTCCCTGGCAGCCTGCTTCATTTTTTCTCCCAGAGAGGAATGAAAGAAATCCAGCAGCTTTTCTTCCCGGATAACCGCTCTCTCTTCCAGCTTTAACCTCCCGGCGGCGATCAGTTCTTCCAGCTCCTTTGAAATTTCTTCTTTCGTTTCTGTCTGCAAAACGTCAAGAGAAGCCATAACCTGATGCCAGATAGTACCGTAGGCGGCCCCCTGCTTCGCCGAATCGATTTTCCCCTCTTCTTTCATAAAGGCAGGAACCGGCCTCTCATTTTCCTCTTCTTCGTGGGACAAAATTATAAAATCTTCGCTTTCCATTTCCTCCATGGACTTCATCTTTAAGTCCGATACCGAAACCTTTACCGGAAGCGGCTCTGCCGTTTCCTCCTTTGATTTCCGGAAAAAGTCCATTGCTTCTTTTACCATTTTATCATAAATCACAGATGTGTCAAAATTATAAAGAAGAGAAAGTTCCTCTTTTTCCTCTGACAGCTCGTTAATAACTTCCGATTCCAGTTCCTCCCGGGAAACAGAGGTGACGGTAAAGTACGCATCTTCCCGCCATATTGCCGGAAGTACCATATCTAACATACTGGATATATGGCTTCTTGCCAGATAATTCATCTCAGATGCCAATATTTTCTTTGTGCAGCCAATTAAAATCAGTTTTTCTTTTGCCCTGGTCATCGCCACATACAGCACGCGCATATCCTCGCCAAGGTCATCCAGATCATTCTGCCGCTGCAATACTTTCCGGTACACGGTATCCTTTACTGTCCTGGTTTCGTTATCGACAATTTTTGAAGAAATTCCCATTTTCGGTAAAATTGTCAAAAATGAATGATTGGCTCTGGCAAGCTGTTTCCCCATGCCCGCCACAAAGACAACGGGAAATTCCAGCCCCTTACTCTTATGTATCGTCATAATGCGGACAACATTCTCCTCTTCCCCGGCAAGATTAACCTCCCCCATTTCCTCCTTCTGCTCCCGGATCCGGTTAATATAACGGACAAACTGGTACAGGCCATGATAGGTTGTCTGGTCAAATTCCCTCGCCAGTTCCATTAAGCTGTCCATATTCGCCGTCCGCTGGGCGCCCTCCTTCCCCATCCTTATTTTTTCGTAAATCCCGGTTTGATCATAAATATCCTGAATTAATTCCGCCACAGTGCCATAAGAGATCTTTTTTCTTAACCCATTTAATGTCTGTAAAAAGCATTCTATTTTTTCACGAATCCCGTCCTCTTTGTCATAGGCAAGAAGCGCTTCGTATAACAGCCCCTGCCTGTTTTGGGCGCGGATTCCCGTTAATTCCTCTTCACTGAGGTCAAACATCGGCCCGCATAACACCGAGGCAAGCGGTATATCCTGCCTCGGATTATCCAGAATTTGCAGCATGGCAGTCATCAACTGGATTTCCCTTGTGTCAAAGAAGCCCTGACTGTGCTCCATCACCGTTGGGATCCCCGCTTCCGTCAGGGCGTCATAATACCCCTGTCCCATAAGCTTCACGCTTCTGGTCAAAATAACAATATCCCGGTAAGCTGCCGGACGGTATTTCCCATCCTCCCAAACGTAAAGAGGATTTTTTCCGGTCATCTCCCGTATTTTTGCGGCAATCAATTTCCCCTCCAACTGTGCGTCCTCTTTTTCCGGGATGATATAGGCATCTATTTTTCCTGCCGTCCTTTTCGTTGTCGGCTCAAATTCCCGGGCCGGGAAAAGCGCCGCTTCCTGATTATATTCCACCCCGCCCAGATCCCTGTGCATAATTTTTTCAAATACCCGGTTTGTCCCCTCCAGTATCATCGCCCGGCTGCGAAAATTTTCATGCAAATCTATCCGGCGGTACCGGCTTCCCTCCGGAGCATAGGAATCCAGTTTTTCCCCAAAAAGCTCGGGACAGGCATTGCGAAACCGGTAAATGCTCTGCTTCACATCCCCCACCATAAAAATATTAGGGGCGTACCCGGATAAGCCGTCACGGGATACGCTTTTTAACAGCGTATCCTGCACCCGGTTGCTGTCCTGATATTCATCGATCATAATCTCGACAAACTGCTCTGCCAGTTCCTTCGCCGCCTCAGAGCGGACATATTCTTTTTTTTCTTCATCCCAGACTAAAAGAATCGATAAGGCTAACTGCTCTAAATCATGGAAGTCAACAATCCCGCGCTCCCTCTTTTTTTCTGTGAATTCCACAAGAAAACGCCTGGTCAGCCGGAGCAGGGTTTTCAGCTTTCCTCCCATTGCCTGTAAGTCTTTTATATGTTCTTCCACGCTCTGGAAAAAATATCCTTTCCGTATTTTTTCCAGTTCTTCTTTACTGCGTTTTCTTCCTTCTATTACTGCCTGTTTTAAGGAATCCTCCACTCCCTCATCTTTCTTTGACGTCATGCGGGAAAAAGTCATTTCCTCAAAAATCCGGCGGGTATCCTCATATGAAGCAGCTTGTTTTATTTTTTCGCAGAGTTCCCCCAGTTCTTCTAACTGCTTCTCATAATAATACGGCCCGCCCGGCTGACGGCAAAAACCCAGAAGAGTTTCCTTTTCCTCCGCAATCCCCTCTGCCAGCCGCCTGACATCGGAGAGCAGGGCGGCGCAAAAATCCGAATTTTCCCACTCATCCGCTTTCTTTATTTCTAAAAAGCCCTCCATCTTCGCCAGCCATTGCTCCGGAAACGGCTCGCTGACCGCCTTGTCATAGATTTCCTGTATCAATTCCAGCATGCGGGCGTCGGAACGGTTAAACATATTCATCTGGGCCAGATCTAAAAAATCCGGCGACCGGTCTGCGTACTCTTCCTCCAGAATCTGCTCCAGCGTTTCTGTCCGAAGCATGGAAAGCTCGCTTTTGGTACCCTGACGATAAGCCGGGTCCAGTCCGATGCGGTGAAAATAATTTTGTATGACAAAACCGCAAAAGCTATGTACCGTAGAAATATGCGCTGAGGCGATCAGCCCTGCCTGCCGCTGTAAATGAATATTATCCGGGTCCTTCTCAATGGCGCGCTCCAATCTCTCCCGTAACCGGTCTTTCATCTGGTCTGCCGCCGCTCTGGTAAAGGTCACAACGACAAACCGGTCGATATCCACGGGATCTTCTTTGTCAGTAATTCTCCGGAAAATGCGTTCGACTAAAACGGCAGTCTTTCCCGATCCAGCCGCCGCCGACACCAAAAGATTGCAGTCCCGCAGGTCAATCGCTTTTTTCTGTTCCCTTGTCCATTCAATCTTTTTCATGCAGCGCCTCCCATATTTCTTCCTCGCTCATATCCGGGTACTCCCTCCGGCGGGCGGAAATTTCTTTTTTCTCCACACCGCAGACAGCGTTCAGATGACAGGTGTCGCAGCCGCACTCCGAACGGAGATAATAGGGCTCCGCCGCGATTTCTCCGGAGAAAATCCGCTCTCCAAATTCCTGCATTTTTTTTCTGGTATGGGCCATCAGCGCCTGAAACTGCTCCGTCGTCATGACGCGGGAAGTACTGGAAAAATCTCCGTCCTTTTTTACCGCCACCGGTATTACCTGCGATTTGCTCCCCGGTATTTTTTCACCGTTTTCGGCTACAGCGGCATCCATTTTTTCTAAAATATCCGCCGCCCCATTAACATATCCGGTACATTTCATTGCCTCAAACGCCCTGTCTTTCCTCTCTTCCTCCGATTCCTCCTGCCAGGGTAATTCCGGTTCCTTCATCGGATAGTATAACATCGCCGCCGGCACGGTCTTTTTCTCTGCCCCGTCCTTTTCCAAAAGCTCCATCGCCGCCGACATATAAGTAATCAACTGAAGTTTAATGCCATAGTATATTTTGTCCAGGGACAAATCTCTGCTGCCGCTTTTATAATCAATGATTTTTACCAGCCGCTCGTCTTCCCGCTCACAGGTATCCACCCGGTCTATCTGCCCGCCCAATACCAAATCTTTTCCCCCGCCAAGGGATATTTTCAAGGCCTCCAGACCATCCTGCGCTAAAAATTTCTTTTCGGAATAAATCTGGTAAAAATCTCCTTCTTTCATCTGCTTCCAGATACCCCACACCGTATTTTCCATTACCCGTTTCATGCGGATAATCATAAATTCCACCCGTTTGGACTGATGGAACATCCTGCCCTTATATCCCTCAACCGCATAATCGACGCACTCTCCCGCCATCGCCCTTACTTCTTCTTCTTTTAAATCCTGCCACTTTCTGCCCTGTTCCTCTAATTTATGGGAAAAATGCTCCATCGCGCGGTGAAACACATTGCCATAGTCAAATGCCTCCACCGAATACTGCTCCCTCTCCCTGAGCCCCAGTCCAAACAACAGATAGTAGGCATACGGACATCGGGCAAACTGCTCCAGACGGGTCACGCTGCCATAGAGCCGGTTTCCATAGAGAAGCTCCGCCATCTCCTTCGACAGATTTGTCTTTTTCCCGCTTTTTTCTCTTTCCCGGAGCAGGCTAAAAAACCACTCCGGTTCCTGTTCCCGGTAGTGGGCGGCAATCTCCCAGAAAGCGCTGTCCCGCATAAAACTGCCATCCGACAGGCAGGATACCAAATAGGTCTTCCCACAGTCCGTTCCCAGAATTTTTTCCACAGAGCGTTCTTTTTCTATTTCCTCCGGTTTTAACCGGGGATAAAGGGATAGTAATTTCTGTATTAAATACGCCGGCCGCCTGCTGCTGCCGTCCTCCCCCATTTTGGAATAGGTCAGTATCAGACGGTCCGAAGCCTTGGTCAAAGTCAGATAGAGGTAAAACTGCTCCGCAAATGACTGTTTTTCGCCAGAGGGAGCAAGTTCAATGCCCTGTTCGCCGATCTTCCTTCTTTCATTTTCCGTTAAAATTCCGGGGGTTCCCTGGCTTTTCGGTATTTTATCGTCATTTACCCCCACGAAAAATAAAACTTTTATATTTTTCAACCGGCTTCTCTCTACATCCGCTACCATAACCTGATGGGAAGCAGGGGGGACGAATCCCACCAGCCCCTCCGAAATCCCCGCTGATAACAGCTCCTCATATTCCCGGAAGGTTACCGTTTCATTTCCAAGGATTTCTACGGTTTCCTCAAAAAGCTCTATCATCAGCCGGTAAATGCTTTTATATTCCCTTGCCAACAGTAAATTTCCCTCTTCTTCAAAACGGCTGCTCTTTTCCACCAGCTTTTCGTAAAGCCGGTTATCTAAGATCAACTGATACAAAATCCGGGTAAATTCCTCTACCGTCTTTTTTCCCCCTGCCAGCGCCGACATGGCAGGCCCCACTGCCGATACCAGCTTTTCCCGATACTCGTTAATCCTCACAAGATCTATGGATTCCACCGAATACTCCCATTCCCTCCGATAGGAAGAAAGCCCCCGGCGCCCTCTGGCAATAACATAATTTTCAAGGTAGTCCGTTTCTTCTGACGTCAGAGGGGACAAGCCGTTCCGCAAAAAACGAAAGGTACTGTCATAATCCATCCCCCGCCGGAACATCTCCATAAATGCCAGTATGTATTCTGCTAAAGCATTGGCTCCGATGCTTTTTTTATAGTCCATGAAATACCGGATCCCCATCCGGCTCAGCTCTTTTGCCAGCGGCTGCTCATAGGCGGCAATATCTCCTGTTACCACTGCGATATCCTCATAGGAATAGCCTTCCTTTTCTACCAGCCACCATATCTTTCTTGCCACCAGCGCCGCCTCGTCCGACTCCTTTTTGCAGACGCACAGGGAAATATCCGTAACCTCTTCTTCCCATTTTTTCTTTGTATACGAAAAAATATTTTCCTCCAGAAAACTAAGCTGTTTACTGCCCGCCACACGGTAGGGCACCTTTTCTTTTCCTTTGCCGGTAATAATCGGTTTTTCAATCGGTATCGGTATATGCCGGGCAAGAGAAGAAAGTTTTGTTATCGTTTCATTACTAAGGGAAAAAACCGGTTTCCTCTTTTCCGTCCGGTCCGTAGTTACTGTCACTATTATTTTTTCACAGCAGCGCATCAGCTCTTTCAGTAAATCATACTGGGTCGGAGTAAAGCCGGTAAAACCGTCCAGGCAGATCGTACTGTCTTTGAGCCAGGAAATCGTATTTACCACCCCGGTAAGCTGAGGAACCAGTTCCTCTGCCGTCATATATGTATCGCCCATTTTTTCCCTGAAGGCATGGTAGAGCAGCTCCAGATCCTGCAGCTTTAAAGCCATGAGGCTGTCCCCGCCAAGACTTTCTGCCATTTCCCCTAATTTCTCTTCATCTACCGCATACTGCATCAGCTCACAGAGAAATGATTTGCACTCGTCCAAAAATCCCGGCTTATCGCAGCCCTTTTTAAAGTATTTTAGTTTTCCCTTCTGCTCGGCAAATATCTTTCGCAAAAGCATCATCTTACCCATGTCCTCCAGCACTGTTTTCCGGAGCGCGGGGATTTCTTCAAAAACACGATAGGCAAGACGGTGAAAGCTCAATACGTCTATATTTAAAATTCCTTTTTTTCCGCTTTGTTCCACTAACGTTTTTTGTGTTTCCAACGTAAACTGATCCGGTACAAGAACAATAAATTTTTTATTTTTCCGGTCTGCGGCTTCCCTGCTTATCATATGATACAAGTAGGTACTTTTTCCGCTGCCGGCTCCCCCCAAAATAAATTGCAATGACATATTTCCCCTCCAACTGCGCGCACTTTTTCACATATACGGCATTCATATCCGACCACCCTCCCGCATACAATATAGTAAGCATGATAATATACTCCATATCTGAAGGAGGCCCACCTCATGGCAAAAACTAAAATTGTCGTCATTCAAATGAAAGAACTGATATATACTGCGATTTTCGTAGGACTTGGTATCCTGCTTATTCTGCTTCTTGTCTTTATGTTTTTCCCATCCAAAAAGGACTCTGGCAAAACAAGCGATGCCTCCGGCACCGCAGCATATATTCCCGGTGTCTATAATTCCCAGATCAAACTGGGGGACACTACTCTTAATTTAGAAGTAGTGGTAGATGCCGACCAGGTTAAATCGGTATCCTTTGTGAATCTGGAAGATTCTGTCAATACGATGTACCCCTTGGTAAAACCGTCCCTGGAATCCATCGAAAAAGAACTGATTCAGGGTACCGCGATTGATGACGTACCCCTTTCGGAAAAAAGCAAATACACAGAATCCCTGCTAATCGAGGGAGTAAAAACCGCGCTAAGCAAGGCTATGGTAAATACGGTCTAACTCTTCCTTCCACAGGGCATCGCTGGCATCACTCGGCATACGCAAATCTCCCCTTGGCGAAAGCGATACGGTTCCTACCTTTGGTCCATCCGGCAGACAGGAGCGTTTAAACTGCTGCCGGAAAAAGCGGTGGCAGAAGGTGTCCAGCCACTGATAAATGGTCCGGGGATCATAAACGCCCTCAAAGGTATAAACAGCCAGCCTGAAAATTTTGGATGGGGTAAACCCGCAGCGCAGCATATAGTACAAATAGAAATCGTGCAGTTCATACGGACCTACAATATCCTCTGTTTTCTGGGCGATTTCTCCGTCCTTTGGCGGTAAAAGTTCCGGGCTGACCGGAGTATCGAGTACATCGCGCAAAACTTTTTTCAGCGTTTCATTCTTTACGGTATCGGCATAGTATTGCACAAGATAGCGGACAAGGGTTTTTGGCACGGAACAATTTACTCCATACATGGACATATGGTCGCCGTTATAGGTAGCCCAGCCAAGAGCAAGCTCTGACATATCTCCCGTTCCAATTACCATGCCGCCGCATTGGTTGGCAACGTCCATTAATATCTGGGTGCGCTCCCTTGCCTGTCCGTTTTCATAGGTAACGTCCTGAACATCTGCAGCTTGTCCGATATCCCGGAAATGTTGTAAAACGGCATCCCGAATTGGAATTTTCCGCAGGGTTATCCCCAGTTCTTCTGACAGTCTGACGGCATTGTCATAGGTTCTGCCTGTTGTCCCGAAGCAGGGCATTGTAATACCTATAATTCCTTTTATATCCCATTCTAATTTTTGGAAGGCGCGCACCGTAACTAACAGCGCCAGCGTGGAGTCCAATCCGCCGGACAGACCGATAACTGCCTGTTTACAGCCGGTATGCCGCAGCCGTTTTACCAGACCTGCCGTCTGGATATTTAAGATCTCATTGCACCGCTCGTCCCGATGCTTTTTATCGGACGGAACGAAGGGCGTTTTAGGAAATTTTCTGGTCAGCGGGGTTTCTGCCCGCTCCCCCGTATCGAATAATATAGTAGTAAATTGCGGATTCTCTTTTTCCCCGTCATCCATGGAAAATGTTGTCATGCGGCGGCGTTCGTTTTTCAACCGCCGTAAATCAATTTCCGTAATTAAGTCCCTTCCCTCAAAGGGAAGGCTCTCCTTTAATACAACTCCATTTTCTACTATCATATTATGTCCGGCAAATACCATGTCTGTGGTGGATTCGCCTTCTCCGGCATCTGCGTATAAATATGCCGAAATCGTCCTCGCCGACTGGTTTTTGACCAGCTCTCTGCGGTATGCCGCTTTTCCCGTCAGCTCGTCGCTGGCAGAGGGGTTGACAATAATCAGCGCCCCCTTTTGGGCAATCCCTCCGGACGGCGGATCCGGCATCCAGAGATCCTCACAAATTTCAATCCCAAAGCAAAACTCCGGCATATGCTCCTGGGCAAATAGCAGACGAGGGCTGACAATAATGGTATCGCCTGTAGGGAGAGTAAGCTCCGCAGACATATCCTTTCCGGAAGAAAACTGTCTGGCTTCGTAAAACTCACTATAATTAGGAATATGGCTTTTGGGCACCGCCCCCAGAATCCTGCCTTTGTTCAGTACCATGGCAGTATTGTAAAGACGGCCTTTATATTCTAACGGTATCCCAATCACGGAAACAAGGTTCAGATGGGCAGTAGCCTCTTTGTATTTTTGGAGGGCGTTCAGGGCGCCTTCTAATAGCGTATCCTGTAAAAATATGTCATTACAGGTGTAGCCTGTTATGGCTAACTCGGGAAATGCCAGCAGCCTGACCCCCTCTTTTTCCATTTTTTCTGCCTTCTGTATCATCTGCTCTGCGTTGTAAAAACAATCCGCCACCTTTAAATCCGGTGTGCATACTGCTACTTTGATAAATCCGTCTTTCATGCTTTCCTCCATTTTTAATGTTCTTGCCTTGCGGATTCCCTCCGCCGTGCGCACCTCGCGGATTTATCCGCGAGGTCGCGGGCTTCGCCCTATGCTTGGACTTATGGCTTTCGCGCAAAGAAGGCAGCGATTCTATCGCTGCCCCATAATCTTTTGTAATATCCCCAAAATGCCGGCTCCTGATTTTTGACTCCTAGCCACAGCTAGGTGGGCAACCGCATGTAGTTTTCTGTCTTCCGTTGCTATGTTTCCATAGTACCAGAACAGGCAGTGACGGCCCGACATCCAACTACAGATATAAGAATCCCGTTTAAAGTATTGTAGGTTCAAAAATTCAGAAGGTATCGAACACTTCAGGATATATTATTTATTTACTAATAGTATACCGAAAAAAAACAAATTTATCAAGATATATTTTCAGAAGTTTCGGGAAATTCTATCAAAAAACAAGTACCATTCTTATCGCTGCTTTTCACAAAGATATTTCCTCCATGGCGCTCCACAATATTTTTCGCCACTACTAAGCCCAGACCCGAGCCATCATTTTGGCCATGATTACTGGCGCGATAAAATTTTTCAAAAACATTATCCCACTCCTCCTCCGGGATAATACTGCCAAAATCCGTTATGGAAGCGATGATTTTCCCATCTCTGCGCTCAATATGAACCGTTATCTGCGTTCCCGGTTCGGAATATTTTACGGCATTCTGCAAAAGAATGGTAAAAAGCTGGCGGATTCTGTCATAATCCCCCTTTATAAGGGAACGGGCATCCTCATACGTTACACTGCCGGTCAGATTTTTTTCCGGCATTAAAATACGGATGCTGCGCATGGCGTCCTGCGCCACCGCTATCAAGTTCAGCACCTCCATATCGATCTTATACTCCGGATTCTGCATCCGCGATAAAATCAATAGATCCGATACCAGACGCTCCATCCCGTTACATTCCTTCCGGATTCGCCTGATATATTCCTCCTGTTTTTCCGGATCGTTTACATAACCGTCTGCCAGCGTATCTGCATATCCCTTCATAACGGCAATCGGCGTGCGCAGTTCATGGGATACATTGGAGAAAAAATCTCTCCGGTTCTGCTCCTGTCCCTCCCGAAACCTTTCCGCCGCCACCAGCTTGTCAGAAAGAATGTCCATACTCTCCGCCAGTGATCCAAGTTCATCCTTCCGCTTAATGCCGGTCTTATGCTCATATTTGCCGGCAGCCAGGATTAAGGCGGATTCTTTAATTTTGATAATAGGGCGAACCATCTGCCGGGAAAAATAAAGAGCCAGTATAATAGCCATCAAAAATCCGACCACAATGCAGATAAGCATATATTTTTCATATTGCACAATTGTGTTTTCCTGCATTTCCATAGGGCCTGTTACTAAAACGGCCCCCATCACATCTCCCTGGCTGTTTCGGATTGGCACGGCAAGATGCAGCATTGTCCTCTGGTAAATATCATCATATTTACTATAATTTTTCTTTTTCCCGCTATATGCTGACCGGAGAATCCGATTCGTTTCCTCCGGTACGGTAACCGTTTCTATATCTACATTCACATAGTCCTCTTCCATAGCCGATTTACTGGAAGGATTTGTCACGACCCAGATATCCACGTCCTGCATATCGCAGAAATTTTCTACAGCATCCAGATAATTCTGATAGGTATCTACTTCTTTATCTTTCACTGCTTCGCCGGTTCTCTGAGCTACGCTTGCCGCCAGATTCCCTAACTGCTCCTTATAAGCGCCCACAATATTAGAACGGTTAAATTTTGTAAAGATCAGTCCTATGAACACAGTAAAAACAACCAATACCACACCAAAATATATGAGTACCCGCCAAAAAATTTTTTTCATAGTTCCCTCATGCTTCCCTGCTCTTATACATTGAGTTCAAATTTATAGCCAAGCCCCCAGATCGTCTTGATTTCCCAATCCGGATGGGGCACCTTATCCAATTTTGCGCGAAGTCTTTTTATATGGGAATCTACTGTCCGGCTGTCGCCAAAATAATCCTGTCCCCAGAGGGAATCCAATAAATTATCTCTGGTAAAAACCTTGCTGGGATTTCCCGCCAATATCCACATGGTTTCCACTTCTTTTTTTGTCATTGGCAGTTTCTCCGCTCCGACATAAACAGTATACGCCTCGATATTAATTGTCAGATCGCTGATATTTAAGACCTTTTTTTCCTCGGTTACCTCGTTACGGCCCATGCGGCGCAGGACAGCGCGCACCCTCGCCATTACCTCATTGGCATTAAAAGGTTTCACAATATAATCATCCGCCCCGATATCCAGCCCCATGACGCGCTCATAATCTTCCCCCTTTGCCGTCACAAGAATAATCGGCACATCGGATTCCTGCCGGATTTTTTCACAAACCTTATAGCCGTCCATCCCCGGCATCATCACATCCAGTAAAATAACAGCCGGATTTGTTTTCCGAAACATTTCCAGAGCCTCAAAACCGTCTTTTGCCACAACAGGCTCAAAACCTTCCTTTGCCACATAGGTTCCCAGAACCTCGCAAATATCCTGATTGTCATCCACAATTAAAATACGCTCCATATTCGACCTCCGTTTTCCCGTTTCTTTTATAACACAATTATATTCTACAATTTTTCAGATTTCAACCCTTTGGGACAAAGTGACATTTTTATGCCACAGCAAAATGATACCTTTTATATTACCAAAAAATATGCAGAACAAAAAGGAAACATAGGAAAGGAGGCTTGTTTTGAAAAGAAAAAAAGCATTGTGTACTGCTCTTGTGCTTTTGCTTTGTCTTGCCTTTGTCCCTGCTGCCCCTGCACTGCAGGCGGCCTCCAAAAAGCCAAAATTGAATATAAAGAAACTCAATATGACAGTAGGGAATAGTTTTCGGCTGCGTGTTTATAATCTGAAAAAAAAATTTAAGGCAGTATATTCCGTTTCCGACGAATCTGTTGTCCATATTGAAAACAGGGTTGCCCGTGGAAAGCATGCTACCATAAAGGCATACGGTATTGGTTCTGCTACCATTAACGTTGTGATCAAAAAAGGCAAAAAGATAAAACGGAGGCTGAAATGCCGGGTCAAAGTTTCACCTGTCGGCGTCAGTATTAAATTTTTAAAACGAAAGATCCTGATGCAGGAAGACGGAAAATTCCGTGTAAAAACAGTTATTAAACCGAACACTTCAACGGAACAGCCTATATATGAAAGCAGCAATCCCGAAGTTGCCATTATCAATTCCCGCGGCATCATAACTGCGGTAGGAACCGGCACCACTACCATTACTGCCACATTATTATCGTCAAACCAGAAAGCTATCTGTACCGTGACAGTGATGGATAAGGTTTCCTTCGAGCAAAAGGCGCCAAAGAGCAAAAAGTACAAAAAATACAGTACCGTCCTTTTAGAATGATACTGCAATAACAAAAAATCCACTAATCAGCGAGAGATTTGATTCTCAAGCCGATTAGTGGATTTTCTTTATGCTTTACGCAAGAACACGTCGCGCAACGGTTTTCTTATCCCACTGCCTTAATAATCTTCTTCGGGCACTTCTCGGCACACTTGCCGCAGCCCTGACATTTTTCTGCATCAATGACGGCAATATTATTTTCCACCTTGACAGCATCAAATTCACATTGCTTTACACACAGGCTGCATCCGATACATCCTGCCTGGCAGACACTCATTACCTCCTTACCCTTATCCTTTGAATTACACTGAACAGCATAGGATGAGGTATAAGGAATCAGGCTGATCACATTGTTCGGACAGGTATCCACGCATTTGCCGCATGCCACGCAAAGCTCTTTATCTACTACGGCAATGCCGTCACGGATGGAAAGCGCTCCAAACTGGCATGCCTCAACACAGGAGCCCAGTCCCAGACAGCCGTAGGAACACGCTTTATCTCCGCGCCCCGGCACCATGACCGCGCGGCGGCAATCCTTTTCGCCAAAATAATTATATTTATTGGAAGCGGCCTCGCAGGTACCGGCGCATTTTACATATGCCACCTTGCGGACTGTTTCCCCCGCCTCTACGCCGAGAATTTCACCGATACGGGACGCCACGGCAGCGCCTCCCACCGGACAACCGTTTACTTTTGCATCTCCTGCCACGATCGCCTCGGCAAGACCGTCGCAGCCCGGATATCCGCAGCCGCCGCAGTTATTGCCCGGCAGGCACTCACGAACCTGAGTAACTCTCTCGTCCGTTTCTACCGCAAAAAATTTTCCTGCCACTCCTAATAAAATACCAATTAAAATACCCAGTACTGCAAGGAGTACCACCGAGAATATAAATGTTGTCATCATTTCGATTTCCTCCTTTTATCTAAAAGCTCACTCCGCCGAAGCCACAGAAAGCAATCGCCATCAATCCTGCTGTGATAAGCACAATCGGGGTTCCTTTAAAGACTTCCGGAATGTTACAGTTTTCCAGTTTCTCACGAATACCTGCCATCAGGACAATCGCCAGGAAAAATCCTACCGAAGCGCCAATGCCATTAATGGTGCTTTCTAATATGCCGTAATCATTTTGCACGCTTAACAATGCCACACCAAGCACCGCACAGTTTGTTGTTATCAGGGGGAGATACACTCCCAACGACTTATAAAGCGCCGGCATCATTTTTTTCAGCACCATCTCCACAAACTGTACCAGCGCTGCAATAACGAGAATAAATACAATCGTATTCAGGTATTCCAGATCATTTGGTTTTAATAAAAGGTTGTATAGCGTACTTGTGCAAACGGAAGCTATCGTAATAACGAAAATTACAGCTCCTCCCATGCCGGCTGCCGTTTCTACCTTTTTCGATACGCCGAGAAACGGGCAGATACCTAAAAACTGGCTGAGTACAAAGTTATTTACTAAGGCAGCCGTAAAGAGAATGGTAAACAAAGTCATGCTTCATCCTCCTCCTTTCCTTCTGTCGGCGTCTGACCGCAGGTTTCCACATTGCTGGCACATGCCGCGCAATTACCGGTGCAGGAAGCCTCTTCCGCCTCCGGCGTATTGGTAGCAGACGGCATTTTCAATTTATTCTGGATTGCCGTCAGTCCTGCCAATACAAAGAATGCGCCCGGCGCCATAACAAATATAGCAATATGATAGGCATCCGGTATAAATTCAAAGCCGAAAATCGCGCCGCTTCCTAAAATCTCACGGAAGATTCCAATCAAAGTCAGACCTACCGTAAACCCAAGGCCCATTCCGATTCCATCAAAGGCGGAGGCGCCAACCGGGTTTTTGGAAGCATAGGCTTCCGCACGGCCAAGAATAATACAGTTTACTACGATAAGCGGGATATATACTCCTAAGGCGTCATACAAAAATGGAATATATGCCTGTAACAATAACTGCACAATGGTTACAAAAGAGGCGACGACAACGATAAATGCCGGAATACGAACCTTATCCGGAATTATTTTCCGCAGCGCCGAAATTAACATATTGGATAATATCAATACCACCGTGGTGGAAAGCCCCATGCCAAGACCATTGATCGCTGATGAGGTAACTGCCAGGGTCGGACACATACCAAGCATCATAACAAAGGTCGGGTTTTCCTTAATGATACCGTTTTGAAGACGTTCCGTATATTTGTTCATTATTCAGCCCCCCTTACCGAATCAGCAAAGAATAAAATTCCCTTTACTGCATTTGTGATCGCTTTCGTCGTCACGGTAGCTCCGGACAACGCCTGAATCTGCGTATCGGACTCTGCATTTTTGTTATACATATTTTCCGAAGGACTTTCCGGCAGCACTTTTCCCTGGAAACTCTTCTGCCAGGACTCATCCATACAGTTTGCTCCAAGACCGGCAGTTTCCTCCTGGGAAGTAATAGAGATTCCGGTAATAGCGCCGTCCGCTCCTACTCCAAGGGCAAAACCAATATCCCCGCCGTATCCTTTTTTGGCTGTCGCCAGGAACACATAACCGCCCTGTTTGGTCGGATGCACTTCACTGATTTCCACATATTTGATCAGGGAACTTCCTTCCTCGCCCACTTCTTCATTGGAGAGGCCATGTGCCTTCAGGTAATCCTCCGCTTTTTTCAAAGCCTCTGCATCCACATCCTGCACCTCGTCGCCGCTTACGGTAACCGCGGCGCAGGCTTCATTATTTGCCTCTTTTTGTTTGGCGTCAATCGTGTCCTTTGTCAGCGCATAGACGCCGGCAAGGATCGCTCCTAATATCAGAGTAATCAGGCAAAGAATAACCGCATCCTTAATCATTGTGTTTTTCTTCTCACTCATTTGCCCTGCCCTCCTTTCCAAATGCTTTTGGAATGGTATAGCGTTCTATCAGCGGTACAAAAAGGTTGCCGATAATAATGGCAAAAGATACGCCCTCCGCCGACTCGCCAAAGAATCGGAACAGCCCGGTCAAAAGGCCCAGAAGAATTCCGAAAATTATCTTTCCCTTTGGCGTAATCGGACTTGTCACATAATCCGTAGCCATAAAGAAAGCGCCTAATAAAAGACCGCCGCCGCAAAGCTCAAAAAGGATAGGAGCGCTGGTATCTGTCGCCATCTGGTAAATATAATCAAAAACGCAGAAGGTCAAAAGATAAGCGGCTGGAATTTTCCAGTCAATAATCCGGCGAATCAACAGATAGGCAGCGCCTATTAAAATTGCTAACGCAGAGGTTTCACCAATCGTTCCCGCCGTATTCCCTAAAAACATACTGAGTAAATCCGGGCTGCCGCCTTCCTTTACCTGCATAAGCGGGGTGGCGCTGCTGATACCGTCAACTGCCTGCAGACCGCCCCAGATGGCGCTTCCCTTATCAATCACAAAAGAAGTCATGGCGCCGCTGAAGGAAAGCATCAAAAAGCATCTCCCCGCCAGCGCCGGGTTCATAAAGTTCTGTCCCAGACCGCCAAAGAGCTGTTTCGCAATAATAATAGCAAACACACCGCCGATGACGCACATCCATAACGGCAGTGTCGCCGGCAGATTCAACGCCAGCAAAAGCCCTGTCAAAAGCGCGCTGAAATCACTGGTAGTGACCGGCTGTTTCATCAGCTTCTGCCAGATATATTCCGCCAGCACGCAGGTAACACAGGTCGTCAAAATCACTAATAATGCTCTCACGCCAAAATTGTAGAGCCCCACTAAAGTGGTCGGCATAAGGGCGATTACAACATCCCTCATAATGGACTTTGTAGATGATTTGTCCCGTACATGAGGAGATGAAGAAACATTTAATAACTTTTCTTCCATTTTCTTATTCCTCCTTGTCAGGCTTTCTTTCTACTGTCCATAACAGCACGTCTCGCCTGCTTAAATATTTGTGTCAGACGTCTTTTTGCCGGGCAGACATAGGTACAGGTACCGCATTCATAGCATTCCATGCCATTCAGCTTCTCAAAACGTTCCAGATTGTCTGCCTCCGCCGCCTCTGCCATCATCTGCGGAACAAGATGGCTCGGACAAACCGTACCGCATCTTCCGCAGCGGATGCAGTTGGTAGGTTCAAACAGTTCGACTTCATCCCGGCTCATAGCCAAAATAGAAGAACTGGTTTTTGTAATCGGCGTATTCAGATCGTACATCGCCATCCCCATCATGGGGCCGCCGGAAATAAGCTTTACTGCCTCGCCGGAAAGGCCGCCGCCTTCCTCTAACAGCTCAGCATGGCTCATGCCGAATTTCACTTCATAATTCTGCGGATGCGCCATCGCATCTCCGGTCAGCGTTACGACACGGCTCATAGAAGGAGTACATTTGCATACTGCCTGGTAAATTGCGCATATCGTCTGTACATTATCCACAATACAGCCCGCATCGGCAGGGAGCATTTTAGAATTAATCTTCCTGCCCGTCACCACATAAATAATCTGGCGCTCCGCTCCTTGCGGATATTTTGTTTTTAATACCTTTACTTCCAGCTGAGGATCATCCTCCGTCAGATACTGCAGCTTGGCAATCGCCT
This sequence comes from uncultured Lachnospiraceae bacterium, assembly GCA_947628225.1. GTDB lineage: Bacteria > Bacillota > Clostridia > Lachnospirales > Lachnospiraceae > Eubacterium_F. Next base: position 88,678 of record CANQYY010000005.1, on the reverse strand, counting down.
CGGGTTTATTATCCTCAATGGCGATAACCCCCTTTGCCTTTGGGAATAAAGAAACAACTACCTTTAATCCCTGCACGATTTCTTCCGGCTTTTCCAACATCAGACGATAATCCGAAGTCAGATAGGGCTCACACTCAGCGCCGTTTACAATGACATAGTCTATGTCCTCCTCGTTTTTCGGAGTCACTTTAACATTTGTAGGAAAACCGGCGCCGCCCATGCCGACAATTCCGGCGTCCTTGATAATCTGCCGAATTTCCTCTTTACTTAACTGTGTGTAATCCCTGTCTGTTCCGAGCCCTTCTATCGGCTCATATTTTCCATCATTTGCAATTACCACACAGGTTGCTTTGGCTCCAGAGGATAAAAGCCTTGGCTCTATCGCCTTAACCTCTCCGGAAACAGAACTGACAATATTAGCAGAAATAAAACCGCTTGCTTCGCCAATGATCTGTCCCATCTTCACGGTATCCCCTACCGATACAACGGGTGTTGCCGGGGCTCCAATATGCTGGCTCATGGAGAAAACCAATTCCTCTTTTGGCAGCATTACCTGTATTGGATCATCCATACTGAGTTCTTTTCCCTCATATGGATGCGTACCCCCTCTAAAGGTTGACTGTCCCAATGAATTTTCCTCCTTCTATAGAGTATTTGAAACTACTATATATAATAAAATACAGTATTCGTTCTTATTATAGCACAATAAACAAAAATAACAAGTTTTCGACAATTATTTTGTTTTTTTTTCACATTCCTATTTTTGGATACATAAGATACAATATGCCTATGATACAATAATATCTTATGAAAGGAGTTATTATGATAAAACGATTTTTTGCACTTTTTCTTTCCGTTTTCCTGTTTGCGGGAATCCTTTTCCCCTCGGTTACCAGTTATGGCGCGCCCTCCCGTAACGGCATTGACGTAAGCGAATGGCAGGGGAAAATCAACTGGAAAAAAGTTTCCAAAACTAATATTAAATACGCCTATATCCGCGCCTGCGTAGGCAGTTATTACGTTGATTCCCAGTTCCGGCGCAATCATATAAGAGCAAAACGATACGGAATAAAAACCGGATTTTACCATTATATCACGGCGCGCAGCGTCAGTCAGGCAAAACGGCAGGCGCGCTTTTTTGCCCGAACCATTAAACCATACCGCTATGACTTAAAGCCGGTTATGGATTTTGAAACCTTCGGGAAACTCAACAAACGCCAGATCAACCGGATTGCCTTAGCGTATTTGCGGGAATTAAAAAAACGTACCGGCAGGCAGGTTGTTATCTATTCCGATAGCAACAATGCTGTCAATACGTTTACGAATCCAAAACTCCGAAAATACCCCCTCTGGGTGGCGGCCTACGGCGTAAACACGCCCGCTATCGGACAATGGAAATCTTATGCCGGCTGGCAGTTTGCAGATGACGGGCGGCTTTCGGGTATCAAAGATGACAGTGTAGATTTCGATCATTTCCGAAAACGGCTTTTACTCAAGCGCTGACGGCTCTACAATGTTCTGGAGCCAGATACCTTTTTTTAAGAGGAAAAATCCCACGGAGGCTTTGATCGCATCTAAAAGCTGATATATCGTATAAATTACCAAAACCCCCAGTCCGGTAAAATGAACCAGGCAGTATATGATGGGGATTGCCACAAGCCATGAAAATCCGCTGTCAAACAGAAAGGTAATCACCGTTTTCCCTCCGGCGCGGATGGTAAAGTAAGCGGCATGCAAAAATGCCTGCATGGGCATAAGGCACGCTGTGATCCGAATCATAGAGCCCGCCATAGCCCTCACGTCGCCGGACGTTTTATACAGCAGCGGGAAAACACCGGACAGGACGACCATCAAAAAGCTGGTAAACAGCGTACAAAATACAGAAAAGGCTATGACCTTTCCAGCGGTATCTTTTGCCCCCTCAAAATCGCCGGTTCCCAATCGCTGTCCGACTAAGATCGCCACAGCATTCCCCATCGCAATAAACACAACATTGAAAAGATTGGCGATCGTAGAAGCAATATTGGTGCTGGCAACAACCGTAAGGCTCCTCACGGAAAGACATTGATTTATTAATGCCACGCCTCCTGCCCACAGCACCTCATTCATCAACAGGGGAAAGCCCTTTTTCACAATACTGGCTGCCAGAGCCACCGGTACCCGCAGGCTTCTGTATGCCTTATTAAGAAAACGGTTTTTCTCCCGGTGGGTGTGGCTCCACACAATCACAATCAGGCATTCTGTTATTCTGGCAATTACCGTAGCTGCCGCCGCTCCGGTAACTCCCAGCTTCGGCGCTCCGAATTTCCCGAAAATGAGGAAATAATTCAATATAAGGTTGACAAAAACAGCCACAATGCCAGCCGCCATGGGCACTACGGTTTCGCCGGTTTCCCTCAGGGTGCTGGCATATACCTGTACCAGTACAAAGGGAATGATTTCAAAGAAAATCATCCTCAGGTATTCTTTTCCATATAAAAACGTCAGATGATGATTTCCCGTTTCCCCGGAAGTCAAATAATAAGAAATTAAATTTTCTCCAAAGCAAATAAGAAGAAAGAAGGTAACGGCTATTATTACAAGCCCTATGATAATTTTAAATCGGAAGGTGTCCCGTACCCCCTTATCATCTCCCTTTCCGTAAAACTGGGCGCTAAAAATACCGGCGCCGGAAAATCCCCCGAACACCAGAAGGTTAAACACAAAAATTATCTGATTTACAATCGCCACTCCGGACATCGGTTCCGTACCCAGCTGCCCCACCATAATATTATCCAAAAAACCGACAAAATTTGTAATCGCATTCTGTATCATAATGGGAACCGCCAGCATAAGCAGGCTGCCATAAAATTCTTTTGTTCCAATTAATTTTTTCATTCTCTTTCCCTTTTTTCCCCCACTGCCTCCCATGGCAGCGTTTTCCTACTATTATATGGATTCTCCCTATTCCTGTCAATACGGCTTTCCAACAAAAAAACAGCCGGTACCCACATTGTGGTACCGGTTTTCTTAATAATCATATTTTTGCTGCTGTCTTTCATGCAGATATTTATCCTTCGTTGCCATACCTCCTCTGATATGGCGTTCGGATTTATTAATATCCAATATCTTTCTGGTCTTTGCTGCCAATGACGGATTAATCTTGAGAAGACGTTCGGTCACATCCTTATGTACCGTGCTTTTACTCACTCCAAATTGTCTGGCTGCCTGCCTCACAGTAGCATTATTTTCTACGATATAGGAAGCGATTGTGATTGCCCGGTCCTCAATCGGCGATCGGTTCATATGATACTCTTTCACAAAAATCCCCCTGATTTGGTGTTTGTATAATCTATGCACCAAACAGGGGGATTATGAATCGGGTTTATGAATCAGCATTCATTTGAGCAATCCGTAGATTTACCGTTGAAAATTCATAAACAATATTCTATAATTATCGTAAAAAAGCGCCAACATTTTTTACTCAAAAGCTTTCACAGGGAGGACTGACATGGTAAAAGAAAGAAAATCCAATATTGAATGCCTACGGATCATTATGATGATTGTTGTTGTCTGCCATCATTATGTAGTAAATTCCGGAATACCCGAATTATATACCTTCACTCCTTCCGGAAACTCGGGAAATATGCTGTTTTATGAGATATTCGGCTGCGGCGGAAAAATCGCCATCGACGTCTTTCTTTTAATATCCGGTTATTTTATGTGCACGTCCAATGCAACACTTTTTAAATGGCTGAAATTATTTTTTGAATATATATTCTATAATATCGTGATCAACCTTATCTTTATGGCTTTCGGATATGCTCCGTTTGGATATAAGGAGCTTCTTTCGGGTTTCTTCCCGTTGTTTGACGGATATGGGATAGGAAAAGATTCCTTTATTTCGTTATATTTAGTCCTTTTCCTGCTTATTCCTTTTCTCAATAAACTGATCCATTCCATGGATCGGAGGGAGTACCGGATTCTGCTTGCGATCTTGTTGTTTTTCTTCACTGTGATCAGCAGTTTTTATCTGATAAAGTCTGAAAATGGGAGCTGGGTTCTCTCAAATAACTGGGAGGGACTTGGATGGTATAGCACCGTCTATCTGATCGGGGGATATATACGGCTCCATTTACCGGAAAATAAAATTTCCGGTTTCCGGACGGGACTTGCCATGACGATCCTTTCCGCCGTCCTCGTTTGCGCAAGCATTATAGGGATTAATTACATCCGGTTAAAAGAACCGGGATTTATTGGCTCTACGCATCTGGTTTATGGCGGCAACAAAATATTGGCGATCACATCGGCTGTTTCCCTTTTCTGGCTCTTTTTAAATATGAAAATAAAGTACAGCCGCCTGATCAACACCGTGTCATCTGCAACCTTCGGCGTTCTGATGATACATGCGAACAGCAACACGATGCGTCACTTTATATGGGTCGACTTATTTCAAAATACTTCCTATTACAATGTCCCATTGAAAACGGCGGCGCTGCGGGCAATTTGCGTAGTCGCCATCGTTTATGTTTCCTGTGTCATTTTGGATCTGCTCCGCCAGAAATTGATCGAAGCGCCGCTGGTCGGCGCCCTGGAAAAAATAAAATTTCTCAAAAAGCCGATGTATTAGAGCTTTGACAGAATATTTATCCCGACATTATCGGATGGGGAATTTTTTCGCCGCCTGGGCAATATTCAGCGAGTGGTCTGCTATACGTTCCAGATCCACTAGTATCTCACTGAAATAAAGTCCCTGTGTTGCCTCGCACTTCATTTTCCCCAGACGCTTAATATTGGAATTTCGCATCTTGTCCACCATTTCATCAATATCGGCTTCCAGTTCATAAATTACCCGGTAAAGATCCTCTCTTGGCGCGCCAAAGTGCTCGCAGGCAAGGTCGAAGATCCGGTAAACCGCTTCCGTAAGTTCTTTGAGTTCTTTCAGCGCTTTATTAGAAAAGCTCTGTTTGTTTTCCTTCATCTGAACCGCATATCCCAGCACGTTTTCCGCATGGTCGCCAATCCGCTCCAAATCCATCACAATGTGATACAGATTTCCGACATGGGTCGCTTCTTTTTCCGATATCCCCAATCCGCCGGTGCGAATCAAAGCTGCCGTGATTTCTTTATTGAGGAAATCAATGGTCGCCTCATTCTCCTCAAAAATCTCTTTACTAATCACTTTCTCGCCAAAATATATTTTCGTAGATGCCTCCAGATTTTCCCGCACCATTCCGTGCATCCTGCCCAATTCGGAATCAATCTGTCCAATCAGCACCGTGCCGGATTGGTAACCGGACTCATCAATAAAGTGCAGGGAACGTTCTTCGGTTTCATCCTTGCCGCGGATAAGCCATTCCGCCATGCGGACCAGATACTTTGCGCAGGGAAGAAGCGCCAGTACCGTAACACAGTTAAAAATAGTATTGGCATTGGCAATCTGCCGGCTCGGATTGGCAGAGGTTGCCGCCATCCAGTCGAGAATCGGGCAGAAACGGGATACAATCAGGAACAGCAGCATTCCGATGCTCTCAAACAGGATAACGATCATTGCCACCCGCTTCGCATCCTTTCTGGCGCCAATAGAAGCCAACGCCGGAGCAACACTGGCGCCGATATTCATCCCCAGCATAACAAAGAATGCCTGCTCAAAACCTACCACTCCGCTTAATGCCATAACCTGAAGCACTCCGACAGAAGCGGAAGCGCTTTGGATAATCACAGTAAAAATCACGCCAATAAGAACCCCTAAGATCGGATTCGACAATCTCTGGAGGATTTCCTTAAACCACACCGCATCCCGCAGCGGCGTCATCGCTTCGCTCATCATCCCCAGACCGATAAAGAGCACGCCAAGGCTGGCGATAATCTGCCCCACATTTTTTACCTTCGGTTTTTTTCCAAACATAATAACGGCAACACCGATAAAAGCAATAACCGGCGCCACCTCGGAAATATTAAAGGCAATTAACTGGCCGGTAATGGTGGTACCGATTTTAGCTCCCATCAAAATTCCTACGGAACGCTCCAGCCCCATCATTCCAGCATTGACAAAGCCCACCACCATAACGCACATCGCATTTGAACTCTGAATCAATGCTGTCAACCCTGCGCCAACCATCATTGCCACAACACGGTTCTGCGTCAATTTTTCCAGAATCTTCTTCAAATATGAGCCTGCCACTAACTTCAAGCCGTCGCTCATCAGATTCATTCCAAAAATAAATAATGCCAACCCACCCATTAAGCTAATCACATTCCATATTGTCATGCCTATTCCTCACTTATGTAAAGTTTGTAAAAAATATACAGCCAAAAAATACTCCTATCATACAATATAACATTAATACACCATTAACACAATGTTTTTTTGCTACAAGCCATGCAGTAAAAAAGAAAAAAAGCAAATGGGAGCTTGCTCACAAATTTGCTTTTCTTTCTTTTTTACTATACGGCGCCAGCCGTAAAACGAGGAAGCCGCAGGCTTCCGAGTTTTAGCATGGCTTAAAGGCATGGCTTAAAGCCATGCCCTATTCCCTCTAATACGCTATTCCCTATAACTTCAGCTCTCTCCAGCGGTTCACGCAGGCAAATAATTCCTGCCGTCTTACCATCGCCAGATTTCCCGGCAGATAGCTTCCGCCGCAGATTTTCTCAATTCCATCTTCTGCCAGCGTTTCCAAAACAGAATCTATTGTTTCCCGCAAACTGCGTTTTCCGTCTGCCATCTGCAGCCGGATATATTTCATCATCTGCGCCAGCGTACAAAGCTGTTCGGTATCTACCAGCTGCTCTAAGTACCGCAAATCAATCGTATCCCGGTTTATGCTGATACCATCCATCCCCATTGTTTTCATCTTAATACGTCCGTCTGCCCCGAATTTTCTATCCGGTGCGATTACCCTGTTAAAATCAGGACGGGCAATGGGCTCTGCCGCCCCTGCCGGCAGTGGGAACGCCTTTGCTTCTTCCTTTGCCAGGGCAGTAATTTCCACCGGCTCATACCGGTTCATCTGTATAATGCAATCCGCCTTGTGAAAATAGCTGCCGGAGCTCCCTGCCACCAAAATTGTAGAAATCCCGTATTTTTCAAAAAACTCGCCCACTCTCTCCACAAAAGGAGTAATGGGCTCTGACTCCCTGTGCACCACCCGCTGCATCAGCTCGTCCCGAACCATAAAATTAGTGGCGCTGGTGTCTTCATCAATAAAAAACAACCGGCTTCCCGATTCCATCGCCTCCACTACGTTTGCTGCCTGGGAGGTGCTTCCGCTGGCGTCTTCCGTCTGAAAATGCACGGTATCCTTTCCGTTTGGCAGATTATTAATAAACATGGAAATATCCACATTTTTCACGCTCCTGCCGTCCTCCGCGCGGATTTTCATTCCCGATTCCAGAGAAATGACATATTCCCTTCCATCTCCGCTCCTATGGTTATATACCCCCAGTTCCAACGCCTTTAATAAAGTGGATTTACCGTGGTATCCTCCTCCTACAATGAGAGTAATCCCCTCCCGGATTCCCATTCCCCGAATGTTTCCATAGTTGGGAAGTTTCAGCTCCACTTCCATTTCCTTTGGCGACTGAAAAGGAACCGCATCCTTCATCGGCTTTTTACTGACGCCGGTTTCTCTTGGCAAAATCGAACCGTTCGCCACGAACGCCACCAGTCCCTTTTCTCCTAATTGACGCCGGATAGCCGTCTGATCCTCTGCCAGTTCCACCGCCTGCTTTACCTTTTTACCATCCAGCGCCGGATAAAACAATGTCTTTTCTACGCAGCGCGGCAGAAAATCAAATACTATTTTTTCCAGTTCCCGGCTGTTTACCGTGCGCCCGTTTGCCGGGAACCCGATTTCCATCCGGATAGTCACGCCCCCGCTTTGTCCGTCGATCCGGCATCCGGTTCTCTCCAGCACTTCTGCCCCCGGATGGCTGACAGCCATCAGACCGGATTTTCCGGAACCCTTCGTCTGAAAAGAAAACTCCCGCAGCCGGGCAGAAAACCCGCAAAGCAAAAAATCCTCCAGCGCTGTTTTTTTCTCCTTCGTATCATACAGCTCCGGCGCAAATCCGGCCTGCCCGCCTTCCACCTCTATCCTGACCTTAGATGGCGCGGCAAAAGGATCTCCCTGCACATGGTCGATGCCTAACCGATAGCGGGCAAACCGGTATTCGCCCTTTAACTGCTTATATGCCGGATAACTTTTTCTGTCGATCCGGCGCAGACTGCTCCTTAATTCTTCACTGCTTTTCATTCTTTCTCCTCTTTTCACTTAACAAAAATTTTCCCTTATTCCCGGCGCATTTTCTCCCGTCTTTTTTTATCCGTTTCAATCCATTCCTCTAAACTCAGGGGAGTGTAGTCGGAAAACATGCAAAAACAATTTATCATCTGGCAGGGTATCGGCAATGCTTCCCCTCCGGAGGGCGGCTTGTGATAGGTTCTCTCCGTTTCCTGAATAAAACGATCGACCAGCCGTTCATCCTGGGTATCGTGGACATGCCCATAGAGCATATAAGTATTTGGCTCCCCTTTTTCGTTTCTGCGATACTGTCCATGATAGCAAAACACCGGATAATGGCTTAAAACAATCTTTCGTTTATTGTCGCGAAGTTCTGCGTAAGGCCTTATCCATTCAAAGATCGAGGAGTCAAAATGCCGGTCTTTCAAATAGGTGTCATGGTTTCCGAGTATCAGGCTGAGTTTTCCATTCAATCTTGCCAGTATTTCGCCGGTCTTTTTGCCTCTCTCCATGGATACATCTCCCAAAATGACTACTTCATCCTGTTGTCCGACCTTAGCGTTCCACTGCTTTATTATATATTCATTCATCTCCTCGCAGCTGGAAAATCCCCGTTTATCCATTTTCGTCAAAAGACTTTCATGGTAAAAATGCAAATCGGATATAAAGTAGCGCATTTATTGTCCCCCGGTTATGGATATCCCGTTTTTTTGTGCAAAATAATGTTCCCCTACCGTATGAACCCGGTAGTATGCCTCCTTCGGCGTGCCATCCTTATTCCACAAATACAAACACTGCTTATGATCGTCGTAGAGCGGATAATCATCACAGATCCCGAAAATCGACACGCTGGTGATGTGACACGGCCCGCCGTTATCGTCGTCCATTTCCAGCAAAAGCTTAAACATTTCCTCATACCGGTCTGCCTGAAGCTTGAGATTCGCTTCTGACCGCTCCTTATCTTTCGGTATCTCAAAGCTAAGCTCCGTTACCTGAATGTCCAAACCAAGTTTTCCGTATTCCCTCAGGCAGGTTTCAAAACTTTCTGTGCCGCTTCCTTTTAATTCTGCCGGATATGTCAGTCCTACGGTAGGCTGAAGCCCTACCCCGTCTATCCATCCTTTTTCCTTTAAGATAGATAACAATTTTACAATACTCTCCCGTTTCCATTTCTGAAATACGTTATATTCATTGTAAATCAGCTTCACATCCTTATCCGCATATTTTCTCGCATACTCAAAGGACTTATATACATAGTCTAACCCCATGATCTGATACCAGTGGGTAGTACTTCCATTGAATTTCGTCCGGCAGCTCCACCCGTCTGTGGTATCCGGGCTCACATTATCAACACATTCATTCACAACATCCCAGCAGTAAATAACGCCCGGATAATTCGTCTGGCAATATGTTAATACCTTTTTGATATAATTTTCCAGACGCTTTTCCATAACCTCTTTTGATACATATTCTTTTTCCGCATCGTAGCCCTTTTTGAAAAACCACTCCGGCGTCTGGTCGTGCCATACCAGCACATGGCCTCTCATACGGATGCCGTTTTCTTTACAAAAATCCAGACTTTCTTTGCAGGAATCAAAGGTAACATCCACCTCCGTAACATCATCGCCGTTGTCTGCCGCCGCCTTTTTGCAGGCCTCTTCGTCCAGAAGAAAACACGGTTTCATCAGATTGCTCAGGGTGGTGCTATTGTAATGTTTCTTCAGAATACCTGCCATGCCTTCATGCCGGATGGCTGCCGTCTGGGCTGAGTTTCCATTAATCGCCGCTCCCATCATAAAGGAATCCCCATACAGTTCTTTCATGGAGCGATCTTCCAGCCTGGGCGTGGCAGATGGCGTCGGTTTTGCTGAAGAAACTGCTGTCGGCGGGATTGCTGAGGGAACTGCTGTCGGCGGGATTGTACCGGCTGTTTTGACAGGCGCAGGAGGCTTTCCTGATGTCTGTATCTTCTCAGCATTTTTTACCGTAACTTTCAGTTTCAGCTTGTACGGTTTTTTCTTCCCCTTTCTTTTAACCCGGGCGGTCACAACTGTCTTACCCTTTTTTCTTCCCTTTAGGATTACGCTGGTCTTTTTCTTTTTCGACAGCTTTACTATTTTTTTATTCTTAACTGACCATACTGTAGTTTTTATTTTCTTTGCATTTTTAATTTTAATCTTTTTCTTCTTTTTAACGGTAATCGTTATTTTCTTTTTGCTAAAACATGGCTTCTTCTTTGCCGCTTCTCCCTGAAAACCGGGCAAAGTTCCCATAATAAGAGAGAAAATCAGCAGCAGCCCCGCATATTTTTTCGCATATTTTTTCATTTCTTTTTCTCCTTTCACATAAGAATCAAAGAAAAGAGGGGTATCCCTCTTTTCTTTAAGTACAATATCTTACAGCATTACTGAATTTCGTGGATCCAGTCCTTCGGAGCCTCGATATGCCCCATTTGGATCCCGGTCAGAGTATCATACAGTTTTTTCGTAACAGGGCCCATGCCCTCCATGCCGCTCGGCATGCAGATCTCTTTGCCGTGGTCTACGATTTTCCCAACCGGGGAAATGACCGCTGCCGTCCCGCAAAGGCCACATTCTTCAAATTCTTTTACTTCCTCGAATGGGACTACCCTTTCCTCTGTTTCCAGTCCCAGATATTCCTTCGCCACATACATAATAGAACGCCTGGTTATGGAAGGAAGGATGCTGCCTGATTTCGGTGTGACGATTTTATTATCCTTCGTCACAAAAATGAAATTGGCTCCACCGGTTTCTTCGACATTGGTACGGGTTGCCGCATCCAGATACATATTTTCATCAAAGCCTTTATTATGAGCATCGACAATAGCATGAAGACTCATAGCATAATTCAGGCCTGCCTTAATATGTCCGGTTCCATGAGGCGCTGCACGGTCAAAATCGCTGACGCGGATCGTAATCGGTTTGGCTCCGCCTTTAAAATACGGCCCTACCGGTGTGCAGAATACCCGGAACTGATATTCATCTGCCGGACTTACGCCGATAACCGGCCCGCTGGCAAACATATAGGGACGAATATAAAGAGTAGCGCCGGAACCATAGGGCGGGACATAATCCGCATTCGCCTTTACTACCTTATCCACTGCTTCAATAAAACGCTCTTCCGGAAAAACCGGCATTTCCAATCTCTTTGCCGTGTCCGCCATGCGTTTTGCATTTAAATCCGGGCGAAAAGTAACAATTTTTCCGCTTTCTGTCGTGTAGGCTTTCAGTCCCTCAAAACAGGACTGGGAATACTGCAATACGCCGGCGCATTCACTGATTGTTACCGTAGCATCCTTCGTCATGGCGCCATGATCCCATGCGCCGTCCTTATAATTGGATACATACCGTTCTGTCGTTGCCTGGTAGGCAAATCCAAGATTTGACCAGTCGATATTCTTCTTTTCCATACAAAATTCCTTCTTTCTTGTATTACTTACACTGTCTTTTTCTGTTTTTATCTTACTCCTTGATTTTACCACTGTCAAGTCACGCCAACTATCTCAATCAGGATTCCAAAGTATCCGATTTTTTCTTGTCCACCATCTCTTCAAATTTCTTTCGGGCGTTTCGGAAGCTCTCTAAAAGCTTCGGTGAAAATACGCCGCATTCGCCCCGGACAATCATATGAAACGCTTCGTCCATGCTGAAGGCATCTTTGTAAACGCGCTCGCTGACCAGCGCATCATACACATCCGCCACAGATACAATCTGCGCCGATATCGGAATATCATCTCCTTTCAGCCCGTCCGGATAGCCTCTCCCATCGTATCTTTCATGGTGGTGCCGGCAGATCTCATAGCTGGTAGTCCGATATTCGTCCTCCCATATTCCCTCGATACTATTTAAAATTTCACAGCCTCTCGTTGTATGGGATTTCATAAATTCAAACTCTTCATCGGTAAGCCTTCCCGGTTTCAGCAGGATATGATCCGGAATCGCAATCTTTCCAATATCGTGCAGGGCGCTTGCCACTGCGATCATTTCGACACGCTCTTTGGTCAGCTTATATTCCGGATAATCTTCCATCATCTGGTACCCCAGAACCCGGGCAAACCCCTTGACTCTCTTGATATGCTCGCCGCTTTCCAGATTACGGGATTCTACTACCGTACCAAGAATATCAATAATCCGGTCATTATTTTCCTTCAGTTTCTCTGCCTGGAGCTGCAAAATGCGGTTCTGCTTGCGAAGCATATCCGTCTGCCGTTCCACTCTTTCTTCCAACTGGTTCTGATAGGAAAACAAGTCCAGGATATTTTGCACCCGCCTCTTTACAATATAATCGGCAAAGGGCTTTTTAATAAAATCGGATACTCCGTATTCAAAGCAGCGGCTTTCCGCCTCCGAAGAAGTTTCCCCGCTTATGACAAGCACCGGTATTTTTTTCAGCCAGTTTTTTTCTTTCATAATATCCAATACGGCGAAACCGTCCATCTCCGGCATGATCAAATCCAGAAGAACAGCCGCTATCTCATCGTTGTGCTTCTCTAATATATCAATCGCCTGTCTGCCGTTTTCCGCCTGTAGAACATCATACTGTTCCTCCAGCATTTCCTGTAGAATATCACGATTGATTTCCATGTCATCCACTACTAAAATCCGATTCCTCATTTTTAATAACCTCCGCATTCTTATTTTTACTACCGTGCTATCCCTCGGTTAGAATTAATTTCGGGATACTGCTATCCGATTGCCCGACCGCTTTACTGTTATGTTTTTCATTTCTGTTGCATTCCATCTCTGCTTCGCAATCTCTATTACCGTCCCCTCGTAGAGCGTCCCGTGAATAACTGCCTTTGCTCCTTCTATCTGCGCCAGCTCCGCCTTTTGCCGCTTCTGTTTCATCTCCAGTTTTTTCTTCTGCTTCTCCTTTGTATAGATAGCGGCCTCGATTCTCAGGTAAATATCCATACTATTTCTTACTTCAGGTTTATATTTTTTCTTATATTTGATATAGGCGTTATTTAAAATCGTAAGTTCCTTGCGCACCTCTTCCATTTTCATATCAAGCTCATGCTTTTCCGTGTACATCATTTCCGTCGTGCCAAGATACAGCTTCGTAACTATCTGCGCGCGGTTTCCTATGGTATGCGCCTGAATTTCTTTTACTGCCTGAGCAGTTCCCCCCGCCAGCTTTCCTTTCTTACCGGATATGATAATCCTGTCGCCGGCGTCTAAATTACAGTTCAGGCAATAGTTGGAATGAATCTCTTTCCCTGCTTTTATCTTTACGCCCTCGAAGAATTTTCCCTCAACATTCTGTCCGGCTTCTATACTTCCCTCAAAGCCTCCTTCGTCTATTCCGTTAGCGCCCCGCCGCAGCAAAAGGCTTCCCCCGCAAAAGATATGGGATGCCTCCACCGCGCCATCCACTATGATGTCTTCGGTGGCATGGATAACAGTCCCCCTGCCTACATCTCCCTTTACATACAGGCAGCCGTCAAACTCAATATTTCCCGTCGCCTGTGTGATTTCCGGCACGACGCAAACCCGGGATACCTCCAGTCTGGTCCCCTCTAATTCAATCTTGCCATCATGGGCTGCCACATAAGTCTTTTTATCATCTAAAAGCAGAAATCCCCGTCCGGATAACACCTTTTTCTCTTTGCCTTTCCCCGCTGACAGCATTCTCCCGGTTACGGTAAACCCTTCCTCGCCTCTCTCGGCTTCATGGTAGTAAGCAATCTTTTGCCCCTCCTGTACCAGTTCAAACCATTCCACACTCTGATAATCCACCGAGCCATCCTCTAACAGGGATGGCGTTTTCTTTAAATCTGTTCGGAAGAAAAATTCGTACCAGCCATCCTTTCCCCTCTTTGCCGGCACTCCCTTCGCCACAAGAATCGGTTTCTGATACAGCTTATCCTTCAGCATGCGCTGAATATCCTCTTTCCGGATACCCGATACGATTCCTTCTTTTTTCAGCGCCTGACGGATCTCTTCATACCTATACTCTTTATCGCCGGCATTCTTTATTATCAAATGCGCCTCTAACTCATTACTGCTGATAACAATCTCAAATTCCCTGTGCCTCACTGTCTTTTTCCGCTGTTCGACAGTTCCCTGCACAAGTTCATTCAGAAGCCGTTTCCGGATTCTCCTCATATCCGTTGCCGTAAACATCAGACTGCGGTACGGGGATACATCCAGTCCCATCTCCAGTCCCAGACGGATCTCCCTCATCTGCTGCCAGGAATACAGATGCTTCGCATACTCCGTCACATCGACGCGCTTTTCCAGCCCCAGCCGGATCTCTCTCATCTGCTGCCAGGAAAAGTCAATCTGGGCATAAAATTTTGTATCAATCCCATGCTCCAGTCCCAGACAGATTTCATGGATCGCCACGCCGCGGAATTCCTTCGTCAGATATTCCGGAATGGCAATCCCCCGCTCCAGCGCCAGACGAATCGGCTCTAACTGCTCTGCGCTATACCCCTTTTGGACGTATTCAACAATATTGACATGGGTAACATATGCCTTACGCAGCTGTTTGAGTATTTTAGCATCCAGCTTGGCAAAACGGGACAAATCAATTCCCAGCTTCAGTCCCTTCCGAATCTGACGCATCCTGTCGTAGGATATATCCGGAGAGGCATATCGTTCAATATCTACGCCTGTTTTCATGCCTTCCCGTATTTCCTCCATCTGGAACCAGTCATAATCCGTCCTGGCATACACAGATACATCCAGGTCTTCTTCCAGTCCCTGGCGTATCTGCCGCATCTGGATTGCCATAAATTCTTTTTTGGCATACACGGATACATCTACTCCCGACTCACGTCCTGCTTCGATCTCTGCCTGCTGGTCAGAATCAAAAACGCTTTCTTCCTTTCTCATACATCTGCTCCTCATGTATCATTTTTGTTCTGTCTGTCTTCCTACATCCCGGCGGCTGCCTGCTCCAACACCATATAATCTGCTTTTACCTGTTCTAACAGCGGCGTCACATCCTGAGCAGGTTCTCCGTTTCTCAAAGCCTCTGTCAATTCACTGCTGGATTTTTCCAGCACCGTCAGCCCCAGATTCTGGCATACTCCTTTCAGGCTGTGGGCAGCCCGAAACGCCTCCTCATAATTTTTTTCTTCCAACGAATTGCTAATCCACGTTACCATATCGCTGTCTACCGCTTTTTTCAAAAATTTCAGTACCCGTTCCTCTTTCATCAGCCGTCCCATAACTCCCTGATAATCCGCCCCCATACTTTCATAGCATTCCTGTAATGTCATTTTGACCTCCAATCGCGCATACTCCTGCGACAATAAATTTTCACTTATTAAAATATTTTAACAAAATTTGCAATAGTTTTCAATCTTGAGTTTATTCATTTGCATTTTTCATTGGATTTTGCTATAATTTGTGAAAATTACAGGGTAATTCAGGGAAAGGAGAACGCTATGAAACATATTTTATGTTTTGGGGATTCCAACACCCACGGCTATAATCCCGATGGCGGGCGCTATGATGATAATACCCGCTGGACAAAGGTTCTGGGAAAGCTCTTAGGCCCTGATTTTGATATAATCGAGGAGGGGCTCAATGGCCGGACTTCTTCCTTTGACGACCCATTAGAGCCTTATAAAAATGCAAGGGACTACATTATTCCCTGTCTGGAAACTCACAAACCCTTAGATTTAACTATCCTGATGTTAGGCACTAACGACCTGAAGGAGCGTTTTTCCCCCACAGTAGAAAAAATTGCCGGCGGACTGCATTTGCTGACGCAAATCATTCTGGATGTAAGCGGCGCCCCTGTCCTTTTAGTGAGTCCGATTCTTCTGGGGGAAAATATCTGCCATTCTCCGTTTCAGGCTTCTTTTTCTCCCTCTGCCATAGAAATCTCCCGACAGCTTGGAGCAGTAATCCAAACGATAGCCTATGATCTGGGAGTCGATTTTTTAGACGCCTCTCTTTACGCCGCCCCCTCGGATAAGGACAGCCTTCATCTGTCGCCGGAGGGACATAGAGCGCTCGCAGAAGCGTTTTACCGCAAACTGGCATCGATGAAATTTTAAAAACCGCAGATGCCCGTACAGGCACAGAGTTTATTTAAGGAGGACTTTATGAAAGCAGTAGGGATCATCAGTGAATTTAACCCGTTTCACAGCGGCCATGCTTATCTGATCGAACAGGCGAAGAAAATAACCGGCGCCGATTTCGCCGTCATTATTATGAACGGCGATTTTGTCCAGAGGGGCGAACCCGCTATCTTTAATAAATATACCCGGACCGAGCAGGCATTAAAGGGAGGCGCGGATTTGGTTTTTGAACTCCCTCTCCGGTTTGGCATCTCCAGCGCCGGGGATTTTGCCCTGGGAGGAATCCTTGCCCTGTCCGGCCTCGGTTTTGTTTCCGATGTCTGCTTTGGCAGCGAATGCGGAGATATCCGCCTTTTATCTGAGATCGCGCTGCTGCTGTCAGAGGAGGGAAAGGAATTCCGTCAATCCTTAGATGAGGCGCTGCGCCATGGCCTGTCCTATCCTGCCGCCAGAGTCCATGCCCTGTCGCAGGTCAGCAGCATAGATGAGGCGATCCTCAGCCAGCCTAATAATATTCTTGGTATTGAATACTGCCTGTCTATCCTGAAGACCGGTTCTTCCCTGAATCCTATCACCATTTTGCGAAAGGGGCAAGCCTATCACGAGGCTGACGCCGATGTAAAAGCGGAGCATCCCAGCGGCGCCGCGCTGCGGGCAAAGATATGTGACAGCTCCACCCCTCATATGACTCTGGAGGATTTTTCGGATATGATTGGGTATGCCCTGCTCCGCTGTGAGGATTTAACCCGCTACAAGGATATTTCTCCGGATTTAGCCCGCCGCATGGCAAAATATATCGATTTGTACCAATCCGCCGGGGATTTTATCAACCGGTGCCAAACCAGGGCATACACCGCCGGGCGGATCCGCCGGGGTATTTTACAGTGCCTTCTCTCTGTAGAAAATACCCCCCCTGTGATTCCATACCTGAGGCTTCTGGGCATGAAAAAAGAAGCCGGCGCGCTGTTAAAAAAATCCGGCTCCTTCTCTCCTTCCTGTATTTTTCTGACAAAACTTTCTGACGATATCCATTCTCTTGGTCTGTTTGCCAGACATCTGCTGGAGCAGGATCTCTTTGCTTCCCACCTGTATCGCCAGACCTACTGTCGAAAATACAATACAAAGCTGCCCAATGAATACCAGCGTTCCCCTATTGTAATACGCTAAACAGGTAATGCCGGATAACGGCAAGGCAGCTATCCCCGTTCTGATCCATCCGTCTTCCTGCCATATAATTTCGTCATCTTTCTGATCTTTTTCTGCAGCTTTTCTGTAAAAGCCCCTTTTTTCATTCTCCACTGCCAGTTGGCTCCTATCGTAGAGGGCGTATTAATTCTGGCGGCATTTGGCAGGCACAGATAATCCTGCATCGGAATAATGCACAAATCCGACACGCTCGCCATTGCCAGACAGATAAGTTCCCAGGTCAGTTTTTTTCTGCCCGTAAATCTTCCCCGGTTCATATAACGGAGCGCCACTTCTTTATCCTGCGGTTTTAACTCCCGCCACCAGCTGAATGTGGTGGCATTGTCATGGGTTCCCGTATATACCACAGAATTTTTATCATACCGGTAGGGAAGATAATCGCTGTCCTCGCGGGAGTCAAAGGCAAACTGCAATACCTTCATCCCCGGAAACCCGGACTCTTTTAACATCGCCCGGACAGAATCCGTCAAAAAGCCAAGATCCTCCGCTATAATATTCAGCTCTCCCAGCTCTTTTTTTAATACCCGGAATAAATCCATCCCGGGACCGGGCTCCCATTTTCCAAATTCTGCCGTGGCATCTCCATAGGGAATCGCATAATATTCATCAAAGCCGCGAAAGTGGTCAATCCTGACCATATCATACCATTGGCAGCAATGCCTGATCCGCGCCGTCCACCATGAATAACCGTCTTTTTTATGGGCCTCCCAGTTATAGAGAGGGTTCCCCCAAAGCTGTCCGGTAGGGGAGAAGGCATCCGGCGGACACCCTGCCACGCCTACAGGCATCCCTTTTTCATCAAACTGAAACAGCTCCGGATGCGCCCAGGTATCCGCGCTGTCAAGCGCCACGTAAATCGGAATGTCCCCGATAATCTGCACTCCCTTTTCATTCGCATAGCTTTTTAGTTTTTTCCACTGACAGTTAAATTCATATTGTAAAAACTGATAAAAATTAACATCATCAATTAATTTATTTTTATAGGAAACCATCGCTCCTGCCTTCCGCAGGCGGAGCTCCTCCTCCCATTCCAGATAGCTCTGTCCGCCCCTGCTGTCCTTGATTGCCATAAAGAGGGCATAATCGGGAAGCCAGTCATTGTTTTCCTGAATAAACGCATTAAACTCCGGCTCGGTTTCGATGCCGCTCCGGTCAAACGCCTTGCGCAGGAGCGTAAAACGGTTCTTGTAAATATCCTCATAACGGACATAGCCCTCGCTGGTGCCCGCCGCCGCTTCCTCACATTCATCCTCTCTGATATATCCCTTTTTTACCAGTTCGCTAAGGGATATAAAATAAGGGTTTCCGGCAAAGGTAGAAAAGGACTGATAGGGAGAATCCCCATATCCGGTAGGCCCCATAGGCAGAATCTGCCAATATCCCTGACCCGCCTGCGCCAGGGCATCCACAAACTCATAGGCGCTTTCATCAAAGCAGCCGATTCCGTACCGGGAAGGCAGGCTTGCCACCGGCAATAAAATTCCACTTTTCCGCATATATGCACTCCTATCCCACTGCCGGTTATTTTACCAGCAGTGACTTACTGACTTTAACCTCGTATTCCTCCGACCAGCTCTTATAAGCGTTTTGAAAGGCAAGGGTCTGCCGCTCTTCCACAACCTGATTTTTATATTCATTGTTTATCTGCGTATTGGAGGAGTTCACGCAGTACGCAATATAATAGCCTTCCTGCTCTTCCACCACGGGGGATACCTCATACGCCTTCAGCCTCAGTACCGCATTGGCAAGGTTTTTCCTCTTGTCCGCCCCGCCGATAAGATATTCGATGCTCTCTGCCTGTGTGTTTTCCCTCGCCAGACGATAAAAATTGCTGCCGGAGGCCTTCACCTGCTGGTATAACTGTTGCGCCTTCTGTTTTACCTGTTCTCTTGCGGCGGTCTCCGCTTTAAGATAAATCAGCTGCACCCTCGCCGCTTTTCCCTGCTCCGCTGTGACGCCGGTATCCACTTTTCCTATTACTATATGATACATTTTTTCCGCCAGCCTGTTTTCCTCCAATATAGAAGAGAGCGTCGCTACGTTCATGCTGTTTTCCTTTTTCACGGAATCCGGCAGCTTTTCATAAAATTTTTTTGCCTGATAATCTGCCGCCTCTTTTTCGTCCGGCGCTAGCGTTACCCCCTGCTTTTCCGCCCTTTTGACAATCACTTTAACCTGGATGATCAGACGGAGGACATCCTCTATGGCTTCCTCCCCAATGCTTTTTTTCCCCTGTTTCATCCCGGAATACTTCCAAACATCTGAGGTAAGCACATTTTCGTACTGGCTCTTCATAAAATAATAATAAATTTTGTATTCCTGATAGGATACCTTCGTCTTTCCGACTGCCAATGCCGTAGAGCCGTCTTCTAACGTTCCGTTGCTTACCAAAGCTGCATTTTCCACATTGGATACGGGTTTTTCCTCTTCTGCGCCCCCGCATGCCGCCATGCCCAGACACAGGCACAGGCAGACCAGAGCCGCCGTTATTTTATCCTTCATCATTTCCTCCTTTTTCTGAACACAGTTTACTAATCTGCTCCGTTATCATTTCCGCCTGCGCTAAAAGATTGCCTTCCGGCTCATAGAGAAAATACGGAGCAGCCCCCGGCACAAATCGAAGCCGTCTTCCCATCCCCGCTACCAATGCCGGAATCCCCGCCGGATCAAGCTCTGCCTGCCGGTACATATCCAAGCGGAGATTTCCTCCTTTATCGGTAATGTCCGTAATATAAGCCTGATGCGCCTTTGCCTTCAAAAGGGCAATCCGCAAAAGATTTATAACGCTTTTAGGCGGCTCGCCAAAACGATCCAAAAGCTCATCCAGCATATCGTTTTTTTCCTCTTCGGTTTCAATTTCTGCAATCCGTTTATACACATCCAGTTTTTGGAATTCATTCTTAATATAACTGACCGGAATAAATGCGTCAACCTTTATATCCACACTTGTTTCATAATCCTGTTTTTCGATCGCCTCTCCCTTCAGCTTTTTGACCGCCTCATTCAGCATCTTGCAATATAAGTCATAGCCCACGGCTTCCATATGGCCGTGCTGCCTTGCTCCCAGCAGATTTCCGGCGCCCCGGATTTCCAAATCCCGCATGGAAATGCGGAAACCGGAACCCAGTTCCGTAAATTCACGGATAGCCGCAAGGCGCTTTTCTGCCACTTCCTTTAGCATTTTATCCCGCCTATACATAAGGAAAGCATAGGCTGTCCGGTTACTCCGTCCGACGCGGCCCCGAAGCTGATATAACTGGGACAGACCCATCCGGTCGGCATCCTCAATAATAATTGTATTGACATTCGGAATATCCAGTCCGGTTTCTACAATAGTAGTTGATACCAGTACATCAATTTCCCCCTGCACAAACTGAAACATCGTCTTTTCCAGCTGCCGCTCGTTCATCTGCCCGTGGGCAAATGCCACCACTGCCTCCGGTACCAGTTTCGCTATTTCATTTACGACAATATCCATGTTGTTTACACGGTTGTATACATAATATACCTGCCCGCCTCTCCCAATCTCCCGGATGATAGCTTCTCTCACGATTTCCTGATTTTTTTCCATCACAAAGGTCTGAATCGGCATGCGGTCTACCGGCGGCTCCTCTAATACGCTCATATCACGGATTCCCACCAGACTCATATGCAGCGTCCGCGGTATCGGCGTCGCTGTCAGCGTCAGGACATCAATATCATTTTTAATCTGCTTGAGCTTCTCCTTGTGCGTTACTCCAAAACGCTGTTCCTCGTCTACAATTAAAAGCCCCAGATTTTTATAAGAGATTTCTTTTCCTAACAGCCGGTGCGTTCCCACAACAATATCCACGCTTCCTTTTCGCAGCCCCTCTATTGTTTTTTTCTGCTCGGACGGAGTGCGAAGCCGGCAGAGAAGTTCTACATTAATGCCAAAATTTTTCATTCTCTGGGTGAAGGTATTATAGTGCTGTGCCGCTAAAATAGTAGTAGGCACCAGAAACGCCACCTGCCTGTCGTCCATAACTGCTTTAAAGGCAGCCCGGATGGCAATTTCCGTTTTCCCATAGCCCACATCGCCACAGATCAGGCGGTCCATGATTTTATCACTTTCCATATCCTTCTTTACCGCTTCAATGGATTTTATCTGGTCGTCTGTTTCCTCATAAGGGAACAGTTCTTCAAACTCCTTCTGCCACACCGTATCCTTTGAAAAAGAATGCCCCTGTTTTGTCTGCCGCCTGGCATACAGTTCGACCAGTTCCTGCGCTATCTCCTGCACCGCTCCCCGGACCTTTGTTTTGGTTCTTTTCCATTCCGGCGAATTTAATCGGTTCAGTTTCGGCGCTTTGGCATCCCTGTCGGCATATTTTTGCAATACCTCTAATGAGGTGGCGGGTACATAGAGATTGCTGCCGGCGGCATAGGACACCTTTAAGTAGTCCTTTGTCACCTGTCCCACTTCTATCTTTTCGATTCCCTGATAAATACCGAGCCCATGATTCTCGTGGACAACATAATCCCCTATTTTCAGATCCTGAAAGCTGTGTATCGCCGCTCCGGTATACGATTTTCTTTTTTTCTTTTTTTTCTTTTTCAGCCCGCTGAAAATATCGCTTTCTGTCACTATAATAAATCGGAGAGAGGGATATTCAAACCCCTTCCGGACATTAGCCTTTGTAACCATTACCTCTCCCGGCGACAAAACATGTTCCATTTCCCCGTCGTAAAAAGCGGAAATATCAAAATCCATTAAATCCTCGCAGAGCCGTCTTCCCCTTGTTTCCGAAGCAGATACTAACAGTACCCGGTATTTTTGCTTCTTTAATCTCAAAATGTCCTTTGCCAACAGGGAAAAATTGTTGTTGTAAGAAGGCGCGGACTGCACCTGAAAATAAAATTTCCGCCGGACGGGCAAATCTTTAACTGCCAGATCCAGCGTGGACATAAGCATGAGAGGATAACTTTGCAGCTTATGGAAGAGCTGGGGCAGGGAATATAAAACATCCATCTGCTCCGGCAGGATATATCCCTTTTCCAGACGATTTACCATGCTTTCCCGAAATTCATACTCGACGGTTTCCGCCCGCTCCACACAGCGGTTTGGTTCATCCAGAAAAACAGCCGCGCGGCGGTTTTTAAAATAATCAAAGAAGGAAACCGTACAAAGGGAGCCATCCGGCTCTTTGGCAAAATACCGGATATAGCTCTCCAGATTTACCATTCCGTGATATGCCTCGAAGGTATCTTTGAAGTTTTCCACGTTTTGCCGCAATCTCGCCGCCTCTTCGTTTTTTCCCTGTTCTTTAAATTCCCTGACGCATTTCTCCATGTCGGACGAAATTTTCCGCAGGGCAGAAAGAGCCCTGTCCGTTGTCATAAAAATTTCTGCCGCCGGATACAGCTCGATTTTTTCCAGATTTTCCACGGAACGCTGGCTCTCCACGTCAATGCTCCGTATCGTGTCAATTTCATCTCCCCACAATTCTATTCGGCACGGCGTTTCCTCCGTAAGAGGAAAGACATCCAGAATACCGCCCCGGATAGAGAACTCCCCTTCTGTTTCTACCTGCGCCGCATTTTCATATCCCATATCGGACAGGCTATGGCGGATTTCCTCCAAATCCACTGTACTGCCAACGGAAAGGGTAATCTTATTCTGTTCGTATGAAGAAAGAGGGATGCAATAGTCCATACCGGCATCTACCGTTGTAACAATAGTTACCGGCTCATTTTCGGCTATTTTTTTTATGACCTTCAGGCGCTCCTTCACGATTGCCTGTCCATGGACATCGGCGCTGTAAAAAATTAAATCCTTTGCCGGATAATACATGACATTTCTGTCATACATCCGATAATCCTCTACAATTTCCTTGGCGCGGATTTCATTATGGGTCACGATCAGGCGAAAATCCCAGCCCTCCGATAATCCGTAAAGAAAATGACATCTCTGGGCATCTATGGCGCCAACCACATGAACCGGTGTATCTCCCTTCTCCATCGCAAGTTTCAGCTGTATGAATTCTTCCAGTTCCCCTAAAGGGGCAAGTAATGTTTCCACTGTCTACCTCTCTATCCGTTTCCCGTTTACCCGGTTCATCGCGCTTTCCACGCCTTCTTTCATAATGGCAAGAACAGCTTCCTCCGCCAGGGAAAAAACATCCCGGAACATACCATCTTCTTCTTTTGAAAATCTCCCCAGCACATGATTTACTAAATCTCCTCCCGTCGGCGTTTTTCCCACTCCGATCTTTATCCGGGAAAATTCCTGGGTCCCCAGATGGGCAATAATATTTTTTATTCCGTTATGGCCTCCGGCGCTGCCCTTTGGACGGACGCGGATCTGCCCTACCTCCAGATTGATATCGTCATAGATGATAAGGAGTTTATCCAAATCAAGTTTATAGTAATCCATCAGGGCGCGAACGCTCTCCCCGCTGAGGTTCATATAGGTCTGAGGCTGCGCCACCATGACCTTTTCCCCCTCTATAACTCCCTTGCCCACAAGCGCTTTATGTTCCCTGCTTCTCAGGGAAATTCCATATTTATCGCATAAATAGGTTATCATATCAAATCCGATATTATGTCTGGTAGCCGCATATTCCATACCCGGATTTCCCAGACCGACAATCAAATACATATACGAAGCCCCTCCTGTTTCCATAAGTTTTACCCGACGATACTACCGCCCCCTTACGGCTGCGCCAAACAGCAGGAAGGGTAAAACGATATATCCTCGGGTTATCATACCACTCAAGGCGGAAAATGGCAACAAGAAATCGGTCATGGACTCATAAGCAAAATCCCCTTATGCCCCATGACCGATTCCTTTCCTTCTTCCTTTCACTATTCCGCATCTTCCGGCATTTCCTCTAATGCCTGCTGGAATTTCTCTAAGATTGCATCCTGCAATACCGCCCGCATATCGCCATTGATCGGGTGAGCAATATCCCGGTATTCTCCATCCGGTGTTTTTTTACTGGGCATGGCAATAAATAGGCCTTTTTCCCCTTCAATTACCTTTATGTCGTGAACTACAAATGCATCATCAAAGGTGACAGAAACAACTGCCTTCATTTTCGATTCTTTGCTCACTACCCGAATGCGAATATCTGTGATTTGCATTTTGCTTCCCCCTTTTCTTGTTTTTACAATACGTAACGTTCGTTCTGTTCCAAAATAATCTTGATGTCCTCCGGCGTTCCCACATAGTTGGAGTTTGCCCGGATGGTATCATGGCTCTCTACGATGCAATTTTCTATATAAGTATTATCTCCAATATACACATCATTCAGTATAATGGAATTTCGTATTGTACAATTATTACCAACATATACCTCTTTAAACAAGATAGAATCCGTCACTTCCCCATTAATGATACATCCGCTGGCGATCAGACTGTTGTTTACCTTGGAACCGACATTATATTTCGCCGGCGGTAAATCCTCAATCTTAGATGCCACCTGTGGGTACTCATTGAAGAAATACTGTCTTGTCTTCCTCTCCAGAAAGTCCATATTTGTCTTATAATAGGACTCCACTGTTGTAATATTGCTCCAGTAAGAATCCATCTGGTAAGCATATATTTTCTTCAGTCCCTTGTAACGGAGAAAAATATCCTTTACCAAATCAAATCTGTCCTCATCTCCGGCGCGTTCGATCATTTCAATCAGCTGTCTGCGGCGGATGACATAAATTCCCGTGGATACAAGAGTTTTGGATGTAACGATCGGCTTTTCCTCAAATTCTGTTACCAGCCCGTTTTCATCCACGGATACAACGCCGAAACGGCTCGGGTCATCACATTTTCCCAAATCCTTAGTTACAATGGTAATATCCGCATTTTTCTCGATATGATATTCCAACAGCGTATTCATGTCCATCTTATATACGCAGTCGCCGGAGGCAATAATAACATACGGCTCATGGCTTGTTTTCAAAAAGTCGATATTCTGCGCTATCGCATCTGCCGTGCCTCTATACCAATAATTATTATCATGCGTCTGGGTCGGCGTAAAAACAAACAATCCGCCCTGCTTACGGCCGAAGTCCCACCATTTGGAAGAATTCAGATGCTGGGTCAGCGACTTTGAATTATACTGGGTAAAAACGCCAACCTTATTAATATGTGAATTTGACATGCTGCTCAGCGCAAAATCAATTCCTCTGTATCCTCCCGCTACAGGCAACGCTGCTGTGGCGCGTTTCCTTGTCAGTTCCTTCATCCGGCTGCTGTTCCCACCGGCCAGAATGATTCCTATTGCTCTCATAATACGTCACCTGCCTTTATCAAAGTTTCTCCCCCTGCCAGGGTGTTGTCCGGGTAATCTTCCTTTGTGGTCTTACCTGATATGGCAGTATTTTTACCTATCGTCACACCATCCGGGATTACCGTTCTGTCACCCACGGTAACAAGATTAAAGGCATATACGTCCGGCTTTAATTTGTTTACAATATTTTCTTCGCCGGCTCCCAGGACACAATTATCTCCAATCACCGTGTCCTCGGATACAATCGTTTTGTCCAATATCGTATTTTTACCGATGCGGACGGAATTCATAATAATGGAGTCCCGCACCACGGCGCCTTCTTCAATAATGACATCGGAACCAATAACGGAATTGTGTACCTCTCCATAAATTTCACAACCATCTCCCATAATCGCTTTATCCACAATAGCATTTCCGGCAATATACTGTGGACGAAGCCATTCATTTCTGGTATAGATTTTCCAGAATTCCTCATACAGATTGAATATCGGAATCAAATCAATCAGCTCCATATTGGACTCCCAATAGGAGCCGAGAGTCCCTACATCTTTCCAGTAGGCATTGTACTCATAGGCAAAAATACGGTCCCCTCTCTCGTGACAATACGGCAGAATATGTTTGCCAAAGTCACACCCTTTTTGATCCTTCAACGTAATGAGCGCTTCTTTTAATACCGGCCATGAGAAAATATAGATTCCCATGGATGCCAGATTGCTTCTCGGATGCTCCGGCTTCTCCTCAAACTCCAGAATGCGATGAGTGTCATCTGTAATACAGACGCCGAAACGGCTTGCCTCCTCTAACGGCACAGGAATTGTCGCCATCGTAATATCTGCATTGTTTGCCTTGTGAAAATCCAGCATGACCTGATAATCCATTTTGTAAATGTGGTCGCCACCGAGAATTAACACATAGTCCGGATTATAATATTCCATATAATTCAAATTCTGGTAAATGGCATTTGCTGTTCCGGTATACCACTCACTGCTTGTACTTTTTTCATACGGCGGTAACACGGATACTCCTCCAACATTACGATCCAAATCCCACGGAATACCGATTCCGATGTGGGTATTCAGCTTCAGCGGCTGATACTGCGTCAGCACACCCACTGTATCAACACCGGAGTTGATACAGTTACTCAACGGAAAATCAATTATACGATATTTTCCCCCAAAAGCAACAGCAGGTTTTGCTACATTTGCAGTCAAGACACCCAATCTTGACCCTTGCCCCCCAGCAAGTAACATGGCTATCATTTCTTTTTTAATCATGTTATCACCTCTGTTGTTTAGATTATGTAATAGAGTATATCATATCCTTTGCTAAATGTGAATCATTTTGACGAAATTTTTTAACTCTTTTTTCCTTTTTTCGTCAATTTGCACAAAAATTTTGTCCGCTATTAAGCATATTCACCTTTTGCCTTGTATTTTTTCCAATAGAACAATATAATTATAAATAGAAATAAGAAGAAAGGTGCTTTACTTATGTATAACATTGATTTTAAACGGCCCTGCAAAATTCATTTTACCGGCATTGGCGGCATCAGCATGAGCGGCTTTGCCGAATTGCTGCACAGTATGGGCTTTACCATTACCGGCTCCGACCGGCAGGAAAGCAAAATTACCCAGCATTTAGAATCCCTTGGCATACCAGTAGTATATGAACAAGCAGAAAAAAATATTACAGATGACATTGCCCTGGTAGTCTACACGGCGGCGGTAAAATCTACCAATCCCGAGTTGCAGCAGGCAAGGGCTCTGGGCATTCCGATCATGGAGCGGGCAAGGATGGTAGGACAGATTATGAAAAATTATTCTTCCGCTATCGCTATTTCCGGCACGCACGGAAAAACCACCACTACCTCTATCGCCTCCCATATTTTTTTGGAAGCAGGCCTTGACCCCACGATTTCCGTAGGCGGCATTTTACCCGCCATTAACGGAAACATCCGCATCGGCCACTCGGAGCACTTTATTACCGAGGCATGCGAATATACAAACAGCTTTTTACAATTTTTCCCTACAGTCGGAATTATTCTTAATATAGAAGAAGACCATATGGACTTCTTTAAGGATCTTGCCGATATCCGCCATTCTTTCCGGGAATTTGCCAAACGGATACCGGCGCGCGGCACTCTTATCATCAATGCCGATATTGAAAATTATAAAGAGATCATAAAAGATCTTTCCTGCCGGATACTGACGTATGGGGTTGAAAATAAGGAAGCGGATTTTACGGCAGGGAATATTTCCTATGATGAACTCGGCTGCGGCAGCTTTGATGTTTTGGTAAATCAGGAAAAAGCGGCACATTTTTCTCTGAATGTGGCGGGCGCCCATAATATTTCCAACACATTGGCGTGCCTCGCCCTTGCTTCTCTATACGGAATAGAAAAAACGGTCATTCAAAATGCCCTGAGTGCTTTTCACGGCGCCGACCGTCGATTTGAATATAAAGGAAAGAAAAACGGCTTTACTATTATTGATGACTACGCCCATCACCCCACGGAAATCAAAGCGGCCCTGGCCTGCGCCGAACGATATCCCCACAATACGCTCTGGTGTCTTTTCCAGCCCCACACCTATACGAGAACGAGAGCCTTTTTAAAGGACTTTGCCAAAGCTCTTTCTCTTTCCGATAAGGTTATCCTTGCCGATATTTATGCCGCCAGGGAAAAAGATCCCGGGGATATTTCTTCCCGGAACCTGAAAGAGGAACTGGAAAACCTGGGTAAGGAAGTGTATTATTTTCCGGATTTTGAAGAAATTAAAAAATTTATTTTAAAAAATTTAGTCGACGGCGACCTGTTGATAACTATGGGCGCCGGAAACATTGTAGAGATTGGCGAGAGCCTTTTAAACAGCTAATTTATGCACATTATCCACAGCCTTATCAACATTCTGTCGAATGAACCAGCTGTGGATAGTTTTTTGTCAAGAAAAATTTGTGAATAATTTATTTTAATTTTTTAAATCTGCAAACCCATGTAAAATCGTTACTTTTCTTTTCTTTTTCTACCAAAATAGTACGGACGTATATATACTATCCACATTATCCACATTGTCAACACCTCTTTTCTACAGCAAATGTACACCTTCTGCCCCATTTGCAACTCCATTTTCTTTATGATATACTCGGTGTGCAAGAACAGGTTGCAGCAAAACAGAATTGGCTGCTGTATGAGAAAGGAATGGATCGCAGGAATGGGGTTTACTATAACAGGAGCGCGGGGGAGCGGATATACACAGATACCGAATTCTTTTATCCGTACTTATATGCCGTCGGCAAACGGCAACTTTGTCAAGGTTTATCTGTATCTTAAAATGGTCTGTGAACATCCGGGAGAGAGAGAGTGGTCTGTTACCAGGCTGGCCGATTTGATGGAATGCACGGAAAATGATATTTTGCGCGCGCTGCGTTACTGGAATCGGGAAGGGCTTTTGCAGCTGCAGGAAGAAAACGGCGAAATTTCCCGGATTCTCCTCTGCGATGCGTCGCCCTCCACGGCAGAAGAAGGGCCGGCGCCGGAGTCCGTCGCCGATTTGGCTGACGATAGCGCCTACGGGACGCAAAAGCCGGGCTCCATGAATCATGCTGCGGAGGAACCCGCCGAAATCAATCTGCCGGACAAGCATACCTATACTCCTCTGCAGGCAGAGGCATTGACAAAGGATGTTGAAATAGAAGAAACCATTACCCGGGTGGAGGCGTTATTGGGAACGCCGGTCTCCCCGGCACATTTACAGCTTATCTTATATTTCATGTGCGATATCGGTTTTTCTTCCGGACTTTTAGTTACCTTATATGAAACGGCAATAAAAAAAGGAAAGAAGCAGCCCCGGTATATTGAGGCTATCGGCATTAGCTGGGCGAAGCAGGGAATCCATACGCCGGAGGAGGCCAGAGAGGAATCCGAGAGATTCAGCGGCGCCTATTCTCTGGTAGCCGGAGCCCTCGGCATCAAACGGGGTCTGGCGCCTGCCGAGAGGGAAATTATTGACAGCTGGAACGCCTACCATTTTTCCGACAGCATTATAAAGGAAGCCTGTAAACGTACGGTTTTACAGACCGGGGATACCAATCTCCACTATGTATCAAAGATTTTGAAGGACTGGCATGAAAAACAGGTCGTTTCCCTCGAAGATGTTGAAAAATGCGACGAATCCTTCCAGCGGAAAAAACGGAACTCCTCCGACCGGAAGAAGGTCATTGCCGCCCGGAATCAATTTCAGAATTTTCCGCAGCGGAATTATTCCAAAAGCGAGTACAGCAATTTGGAAAAACAGCTCCTCCGCACCAGGGAATCGTAGTCTATAAATAAGAGAAAGGAAAGCCTATGTTACTTACTAACAGTCAATACGAACAATTAATGCTGGGATATTATGATAAGCAGGTCCGCACTAAGCACCTTTTACAAAAGCGGTATCAGGAAGTTTTATCCGCCATTCCCGACATTGGCAGGCTGGATGACGACATCCGAAGCCTTTCTGTTTCCTATGCCAGACAATCCCTGACAAAGGGCTTAAAGGAGGGAAATCTGCAGGAAAAAATTGACGCCATTACAAAGGAAAAGGAATCTCTCCTGACCCGTCACGGCTTTCCCGCCGATTATCTGAAACCCGTTTATGAATGCCCGGACTGCGAGGATACGGGCTATATTGACGGTGTAAAATGCCACTGCTTTGAAAAAGAAATTGTAAACTTTCTCTATTCGCAGTCTAATTTGCAGGAAGTACTGGAACGGGAAAACTTTTCCTTTTTCCATCTGGATTTTTACCCGGACGATTATATAGAAGAAACTACCGGTCAGACGCCGCGGGATAATATGAGGAATATTCTCGATACCGTAAATAATTTTATCCGGGATTTCGATACCAGACACGATAATTTGCTTTTATATGGGAATACCGGAGTGGGAAAGACCTTTTTGACAAACTGCATAGCAAAGGAATTATTGGACAAATCCCATACGGTAGTCTACTTGACTTCATTAAAGCTATTTGATATTTTAGAAACGTACAAGTTTGAAAAGGGAAGGGCGCAGGACGAAAAGGATGCCACTGTTTCTTATATTTTAAACAGCGATTTGCTTATTCTTGATGATTTGGGGACCGAGTTAAATAACAGCTTTACCTCCTCCCAGTTGTACTATTGCATTGATACGCGGAAGAACAGCGGCAAATCGACTATTATTTCCACCAATCTTTCTTTTGACGATTTGCGGGAACGTTACAGCGAGAGAATTTTTTCCCGCATTACCAGCAGCTATACCCTGATAAAAGTAACCGGAGATGACATCCGGCTGAAAAAGGCAATTATGCAGCATTAATTAATAAATACATAAAAAATGGAGGAAACCCTAATGAGCCAGAAAGACTTATCACAGACTATCCCTTACGGGGACCTGGGAATCATTCCCCTGGAAAGCAGCAGGACAATCGGGAAAAAGGTAGACGACTATATCGTCGGATGGAGGAATGAAACCAATCCGGGAACATCCATTCATTTTACGAATTACAAAAAGGATTCTTACATTATCGACGCCGTCTGCCCCCGTTTTGGCTCCGGCGAAGCTAAGGGGATCCTGAATGAATCTGTGAGAGGAAAAGATATCTATCTGCTCGTGGATGTTTGCAATCATAGTTTATCCTACAAGGTCTGCGGCCAGATCAACCATATGTCGCCGGACGACCATTATCAGGATCTGAAACGTGTTATTGCCGCTATCAGCGGAAAAGCAAGGCGAATTACTGTTATTATGCCGTTTTTATATGAAAGCAGGCAGCACAAACGCAGCTCCAGAGAATCTCTTGACTGCGCGCTGGCGCTTCAGGAACTGACGAATATGGGAGTGGAGAATATTATTACTTTTGACGCCCATGACCCGCGGGTCCAGAATGCGATTCCCCTGAAAGGCTTTGAAACCGTACAGCCCACCTATCAGTTTATTAAGGCGATTTTGCAGCACGTACCGGACATTCATATGAATGCCCGGAATATGATGATTATCAGTCCGGATGAGGGCGCCATGGGACGCGCCATATACTTTGGCAATGTGGCAGGTATTGACGTAGGTACTTTCTATAAGCGGAGAGATTATACAAAAATCGTGGAGGGGCGCAATCCGATTATCGCCCATGAATTTTTAGGCTCTGATGTAGAGGGAAAGGATATTATTATTATTGACGATATGATTTCTTCCGGTGAAAGCATGATTGATGTTGCCACCGAGTTAAAACGCCGAAAGGCAAACCGGATTATCGTCGCTTCTACCTTCGGCCTTTTCACTAACGGATTGAAAAAATTTGACGAGGCGTTTGACAGCGGACTGATTTACCGCCTGATGACTACAAATCTTGTTTATCAGCCCAGGGAGCTCTTAGAGCGCAGCTATTATATTGACGTGGATATGAGCAAATATATCGCCCTTTTGATTGATACCCTGAATCACGACGCCTCGATTGCTGAATATTTGAATCCGACAGAGCGGATTGAACGGATTTTGAAAAAATATCATCAGGAGTAATTTGTTTTATTTATTGTTTGCCTGACATGAAAAACCAGCCTTTCCTATCGGAACGGGCTGGTTTTTTTCATTCTGTCTTTTTTTATTCTTCCCCCTCTTCAGCAGGGTCACTGTCATCAACATCGCCGCCGTCATCTTCCTCCTCTGCCGGCGGTTGCGTAACCGGCGCCTTTGTCTGAACCGGTTCCTTTGTCTTCTGAGCCGGAGGCTTCGTCCTTTTCGGCTCCTTTTTTAATGGTGTGGCAGCGGGCTCCTTATCGTCGTCCGCATCTTTATCCACATCCGTATCTTTATCGGAAGGATCCTTGTCTACATTCTTACTGCCTCCACCGGAATATCCGCTGCCTCCGCTACCGCCGCTGCCGCCGGAGGAGTAATTTCCTTTAGAAGAACCGGAGGACTTCTTTTGAAATTTAAAACTCTTGACTTTTAAATCGGTATGAATATCATTCATAAACTCATGCCATGTGCGCCCCGGATAGGTAGAGCCGTACAAATCCGATACCGTTCTCGGAGAATCATAACCAATCCAGACGGCGGTTGTATAATACGGAGTAAAGCCGCAGAACCATCCGTCCTTTTTGTCATTGGTCGTCCCGGTCTTACCGGCGCAGGGCATCCCGTTATCCAGTCCCAATCCGGAAGCCGTACCGCGGGAAAATACTCCGGTTAGAATATCCACCATAGAGTTAGCGGCATCGGCATTATAAACATATTTCTCATTGACATCATCTTCTACGACCGTGTTCCCATCCGCATCAAGAATTTTCACAATACAGGTAGGCTCCCTGTATTTACCATCGTTCTCCAAAGTAGCGTAGGCAGACGCCATTTCCAAAGGACTGGCGCCATAAGTCAGGCCTCCCAGCGAGGCGGGCAGATAGTAATCGGACGGGACAATGCGGTTAAAGTTCATTTGCAGGAGATAATCCAGCCCCACCTCCGGCGTCAGTTTCTCAAACAACTGCCAGGCTACGGTATTCAGCGACTGTTCCACGGCGAAGCGCAGAGAAACATAACCGTAATAGCGCCCGTTGGAATTGGAGGGGCCGTCTTTAAACTTATGGTCGTTTATTGTTGTATATGCCGTAGAGCCCCTCTCCAGCGACGGTGTATACACAATCAGCGGCTTCACGGAGCTTCCCGGCTGACGATAGGACTGATAGGCGCGGTTAAGGGAATAGCCGCTGGTCTTCTGCGTTCTCCCCCCGACAACGGCTACCACCCGTCCGGTTTCATTGTCAATGCAGACGGCCGCCCCCTGCATTTTGTAAGTACCGTTAGATGCCTTTTCTTTAAAACCGGATAAATTATTGTCAATCGCTTTTTGCAATTTTTTCTGCATGCTCAAATCAAGAGAGGTATAAATACGATAGCCGTTATTTAATAACATCTGCTGCGCCGCCGCGTACTCTTCTTCATAGTCCTCCTCGTATTCTTTTCTCTCCTTATCATCGTCAAACTCATTTTTAAACTCAAATCCGTTTACCTTCATCAATGCCCGGATCGCGCTATAGGAAACGAAGGTCTGGATATAATCCCTTTTTTTCACTTCCTGGATCTTCAGCTTAATCTTCTCATTATAAGCATCATCATATTCTACCTGATTAATTTTACCCTCGCTGAGCATCTGGTCAAGAATACGATTTTTTCTTTTCAGTGTATTTTCAAATTTTTTCTCCGGGTCATACAGGCTCGGGTTATTCGGTATCGCGCAGAGAAAGCAAAGCTGAGCCAGCGATAAATCCTGGCAGCTCTTACTGAAATATCCTCTGGCAGCCGCCTCCAGGCCATAATAACCATTGGCAAAGAAAATGGTATTCAGATAAAATTCCAATATCTGATCCTTTGTGTACTTATTTTCCAACTCCTTGGCAAGAAAGATCTCCTTGATTTTTCTCTCATAGGTTTTTTCCGTGGTAAGAAAAACCCCTCTCGCCAACTGCTGAGTGATCGTCGATGCCCCCTGTGTCTTCTCTCCATTATTTTTAATCAATGCCAGCGCCGCGCGGATAATGCCCTCGCCGTCAATGCCGTCATGTGTATAAAATTTTCTGTCCTCCGTTGCGATAAAGGCATTTTTGGCATACTCGGGAATGGATTCGATTCCAAGATAATACGCATCCTTTTCCCCCTTCAGCACAGCAATCTGCTTGCCCTTGCTGTTATAGGCAATCGAGGTTTCCGAAGTGCGGAAGGTTTCCGCAGAGGATGCCTGTACAAGCGCCTTTGCCTCATCCTGCATGGCGAATATCTGCTTTCCGTATTTAAAATAGAAAATGATTCCTCCTACAAGAATGGACAGGAGAAAAAGCAAGAGAAAAATTTTAAAGCCAAGCCAGAATTTTCTATGCTTTTTATGCTTTTTGGTTTTATTTTTTGCCATATAAGCCTCCCTTTTATACTCGGATCTATCTCTCCCCTTTGGTAATTTCAGCAATGTGCATACATCTTATATTATATCTCATATTATGGTATCTTGCAAAGTATTTCTTCGTGAATGCGCCTGGCGCGGTGTTCCCAGGTATGCCGCTCTTTTGCCGTCTTATAAGCCTGTTTTTGCATCCTCTCCCATTTTTCTCTGTCCCGGAGCAGGCCTCTTATCTTTTCCGGCAGGGATTCAAGCTCGGAAAGCTCGTAAAATACAACATCTTCGTTATCCCTTAATTCTTCCCGGAGGTAACGGCTCCAGTCGGTAAAACAGACCGCTCCGTTGAGCATAGAGTTAAAGACCCGGTCATGGGCGCCCTCCTTAAACCACGGCATCACGTTTAACGAAATCTTAGCCCGGCTGATTTGCTGGAGGCACCCAAGGGAATCCAGTACATCGCCCTTCACAAGATTTTCCGGATGGCGGCAGTCGAGCTTATCCCAGCCGGCTCCAAAACAGCGCACGGTAATTCCGGCATCCACTAAAGATTTTACTACCTCTCCCCGGAAATAATGCCTTACATATAAATCAATAAATATCATATTAGGCATACATTCTTTTATGCCCTTTTCATCAATTCCCTCTACCGATTCTTTCAGATGCCGGGTAATCCCCGCCGTCATTCCCATATGCGGGTGCTCAATAAAATCCCGTATGATGCCATAATAAAATTCCGTATACTCATCATTTATCCGTGTGATAGCTTCTTCAAATACGGACGGCGGCGTATAATTTCCTGTAAATACGACATCCACCGGCCTTTTTTCCCAGCCGGGCAGAGTATCTTCTTCCCAGAGGGAAGTGCCTGCCAACGGTAAAAAAGGCCCTCTTTTCATATCCGGGAAAAATCTCTTTAAATATGCTTCATGCTCCCTGTCTATCGATATCTGGGTATAATCCTTCGGCAGATAGGGGAGAAACTTATGATAATAAAAGGGATGATCCACGACAATATTAATAAAAGGAATCTCCCTTGCCTCAAAAAAGTTAATTCCCCCGGCATCTATCATATATTCTTCTCCGCTGCAGCCATCAAAATTAAAGCTGACGGCGGCCGTTACCTTTGGCTCGCAAAACCAGAGAAGCTTTGACAGACTGTCGTATTCATGGCACTGGTCAAAGTAAAATACCTCATATCCCAGACGTTCAAAGGTTTTACCCAACTGTTCACTGAAATACCAAAGGGTTTCAATTCCCTTTGTAAATAAAACAATCTTGCGTATCATTCTCTTATCCTTCCGCATCCGGCCTTATGATTCAAAAGTTTGCCTTTCACCCGGCATTATGGCAGTTCAATTTTAGAATATTCCTTCGGCGGAAGCGGCGTAGTGGAATCTTTCACAAATTTCCGCACTGCCTGCGCTCCCTTGGAAACGGCAATATTCGTTCCCACTCCGGCAACACATCCGCCGGGACAGCCCATGCCTTCTATCAGGCAGCCATCCTTTTTCCCCGCCTTTGCCAGCATCAGCATTTTCTGGCAATCCGTTAAGCCCTCTGCATGCTCGATGTAAACTTCTGTATCGGGGTAGTATTCATTAATACAATTTTCAATAGCATTGGCAACACCTCCGGCGACAGCATAGCCGCGTCCGGTTCCCGTAGCATCATGGATAGGCTCCTCGCATTCATAAGTTTCCATATCAATTCCCTTTGCCGCAAAAATTGCCTCCAGTTCCTCAAAGGTAATGACAAAATCCACATCACTCCGGACCGTACGCCGGGATGCCTCCAGCTTTTTGGCGGCGCATGGCCCGACAAATACAATTTTGGAATCGGGATGTCGCTGTTTAATCGTCCGGGCAGTGGCAACCATCGGGGTCAGGGCGCTGGAAACAGTTTCCACCATATCCGGCAGAACCCTCTTTGCCAGCATGGACCATGCCGGGCAGCAGGAGGTTAAAAGAAACGGCAGTTTACCGGTCTTTACCTCATGGACATAGTGGCGCGCTTCAGTTATGGCGCCAATATCCGCGCCGAGGGCAACCTCATAGACATCCGCAAATCCAATTTCCTTTAAGGCGGCTTTTATCTTCCAAAGACGGACGTCATCCCCGAACTGGCCGATTACCGCCGGCGCCAGCTCTGCAATAACCGGCCCCTGTTTCATTGCCTGAATCAACTGAAATATCTGTGATTTATCAGCAATGGCGCTAAAAGGACAACTCACCATACACTGTCCGCAGGAAACACACTTCTCGTTATCAATTTTCGCCCGTCCGTACTCATCACTGCTGATCGCTTTAATCCCACAGGCGGCGGCACAGGGCCGTATTTTTTTTGCGATCGCATCGTAGGGGCAGATCGCTTTGCATTTACCACATTTGATACAGGACTCCTTATCAATATAGGATCTTCCGTTTACCATGGAAATCGCATTTTTAGGACATACCTCTATACAGGGATGAGCCATACAGCCACGGCACTGGTCCGACACCTCATAAACATTGTCCTCGCACATATCACAGGCAGACGGAATTACCTGCATTAGCGGCGGTTCATAATACTTTTCCGCCACATTACTGGCGTCGAGGCCACTGGTAACGTGAACCGGCTCGTCATCCGGGCGAAGGGAAAGTCCCATGGCAAGGCGTACCCGCTCGGAGCAGATGGCGCGTTCGCGGTAAATACTCTCGCGGTACAGGGGCACCTCGCTTGGCGTTATCTTGTAGGGAATCGCCTCAATATCATCATTGATATTTTTCGAGTCAAAGGCGACCTTTGCAACCTCGGTAAATACTTTTTTCCGTAACTTTTTTATCGGTGTCTGGATTCCTCTCATCATATCCTCCTGTTCTCTATAATTTCCTCTAAATAATGATAATATTTTTCTGCTTCCTCTGCCGGCTCCACTATCCGGACTTCATTTCCCAGCCCCGCAAGCCAGCCGTAAAATTGGCGGCTGATATTTACCGGTACCCGAATGCAAAAAACTCCGCCCTCCATCGGTATCAGCGGCACGCTGCTGCCGAACCGGTCAATCGCCACTCCCACCAGTTTTTCAGGAAATTCCAAAAGCAGGTCTTTTTCCTCTCCGGCAAACATGCCAAAATTTTTTCTGGACAGCCTCTCCCAATCCAAAGATTCAAATTCTTTTTTCCCATGGCGTTTTTCTTTTTCGATTTGAATCTGCTTCATCTTGTCCACCCGGAAATATTTTATCATTTTGGATTCCTGTTCATATGCCACCAGATAGTAATTCTCGTCCTCCCATAACAGGGCCCAGGGCGACACCCGGTACGGTTTGCCCCCATGACGCAGAACCAGCTTTTTTTGCAAATTCCATTCACAATAGGAAAAAGAAATTTCATGGTCCCCGTGAATCGCCTGATGAATGCCGTCAATGAGATAAAGCGTGGACATATTCGCCGACTTTATCCGATTCTGAACCCGAACCTGACGCTGCAGGGCATTTGCCTCATAGCGGCTGACAAACCGCTCCAGTTTTTTTATCAGAATATCGCTCTGCTTCTCTGTTACAAATTTGGACGCCTGCACAGCATCTACTAGCAGCTTCAACTCCGGCAATTCAAATTCGCGGCTTCCCAAATAATATCCCGCCGGTTTCCCCGCCTGATACTCCACATCATAACCCAGTGTACGCAATGTTTCCATATCGGAATAAATGCTTTTCCGCTCTGCCAATATCCCATGGCTCTCCAGTGAGGAAAGGATTCTCTTCATGGAAACAGGGTGGCTGGCGTCGCTCTCCTCCTGCAGCAAAAATAGAAGATAAAACAGCTTCCGCTTTTGATTCGCCGTTTTCGCCAAGTACCTTTCCCCCTTTATTACTTCGCAGATATAATCCGGTTTCTTCCGTTTTGTTTTCCCTCGTATAAGAGGTCGTCCGCACGGCGGATCGTTTCATCAAAGGATTCTTCCGGATGAGCAGCGGTAACGCCAAAGGTCATGGAAATATGGAAGGAATTTCCCCCGCCTTCAAATTCTTTTTCCAAAATCACTTCCTTTATCTGCTCCAACCGTTTCTCAATCTCAGGCATGCTTCCTTCATATCCAATGAGAAATTCCTCCCCGCCCCAACGGGATACGAAGCCAGTTTCTTCCATAACATTTTTCAGCACATCCGCCACATATTTTAAAACCTCATCACCCTTTTCATGCCCGTAAGAATCATTGACACTTTTAAAATAGTCAATATCGCACATTGCCAGCGAAAAATTCTGCTGACCCCATCGTTCTTCTATCTTCATAAGGAATGCCCGGCGGTTCAGAAGTCCGGTCAGCGGATCCTTGGAAACCAAATCCGCCAGAGAATAGCTGACAATTTCCGCATACTCCCCTATATCCGCCAGTTCATCCCGCCGCCTTAATACGCTTCTTGATATCTTCTGGGAAAAATTCCCCTGCGCCAGCCTGCCAAGAAATTTTTTTATATGGGAAATTTCCTCTACCATCCTCTGCGACAAAATATAGCAGATAACACCGGCTAACAAAACAGCAAAAATACAGATGATAACATTTCCCTGCGTCATGTATTTCATGGAGCCATTGACGGTTTTTGCCGATTCGCCGGCAAAGCTGATTCCCACAATCTCGCCGGCATCGTTTCGGATGGGTACATAATAGCCAAAATACTCCATCCCGTTGACATCAACATTGCTGGAAAAATATTCCTCGCCGCTTTGCAGCACTCTTTCCGCCACCGCATCGGATACCATGGTACCGATCATTCGATTTCCCTCTTTGTCTATCAGAGTAGTCAGACGGCGTTCCTTACCGAAAAAAATAGTTACGTCAGCGCCCGTATCTGTTTTTATATCATCCAGGATCCGGTAATCCGATGTGAGTTCTGTTTCTCCCTTAAACAGTTTTCCCTCTTCCTCATGGAATTCTCCGCCATCCAGCATATTGTATACACTGATCAGATTGTGGGCAATTCCTGATAACTTTTTTTCTACCTCATAACTCATTCCTTCCCGGACTGAATTTTGACTGTAAATTGTCAGTATAATTCCCAGCAGCAATATCGGAATAACCGACATCCGCATAATAGAAAATATTAGACTGCGTCGTTTTTTCTCTTGAGCCATTTATTCCTCTTCCTCCGGTAAAGCCATCCTCTGTTCTACTACTACTTTTTCATTCAGACATGCAAAAATCTCATCCACATCGCTCTTTTTCATTTTCGGAGTCAAAAGGCTGACCACCGGTACAACGACAAGCCCGGCTATCATAGCAATGGCTCCGGCATTAATCGGAGAAGCAATGTAGTTTAAAAACATATTGGACACGGTAATCCCGATGCCACAGGCAAAGCTTGCCCAGACTGCCGCCTTCGTAACTCCCTTCCAGTACAATCCGTATAAGAACGGAGCCAAAAACGCGCCCGCCAGCGCTCCCCAGGAGATTCCCATCAGCTGGGCGATAAATGCCGGTGGATCAAGGGCAATCACAACAGA
Organism: uncultured Lachnospiraceae bacterium; assembly: GCA_947628225.1. Classification (GTDB taxonomy): domain Bacteria; phylum Bacillota; class Clostridia; order Lachnospirales; family Lachnospiraceae; genus Eubacterium_F. The sequence continues at coordinate 48,556 of CANQYY010000005.1, read as the reverse complement.
TATAATAATGAAAAATGCCAGCAGCACCCGCATCCAGATTAGCTGCTTCTTATCATCCATCTGCTTTATAAAAAGCGGTTTAATAAAATCCAGTGTTAAAGTGGAGCTGGAGGTCAGGACCAGACTGGACAAGGTAGACATCGAAGCAGAAAGCACAAGCACAATGACAACCCCTATTAAAATATCCGGCAGGGAAGAGAGCATCATCGGAATGATGGTATCATAAGCAATCGTTCCGTCCGCAGCCGCCTGTACGCCGGATATCCGGCTAAAGCCTCCGAGGAAATAGCAGCCTCCTGCCACAACCACTGCAAACAACGTGGAAATAATCGTACCCGTATGTACTGACTTTTCGTCTTTAATGGCATAAAACTTCTGAATCATCTGAGGCAGCCCCCAGGTTCCCAGCGAAGTGAGGATAACAACTCCCAACAGGTTCAAAGGGTCAGGACCAAAAAAGGAAGCATAGGCGCCCGGCATTACCTCGCTCGGTACCCCCGCCAGTTCTTTGATTGCCGCTATAAAACCGCCGTGCCCGCTGAGAACGGCTGCGATTACCGCGACAATTCCAAAGAGCATAATGATTCCCTGTACCAAATCATTCAGGGCTGTCGCCATATAACCGCCCACAATAACATAGACTCCTGTCAGCAGCGCCATCACAAGAACACAGATGCGGTAATCAATATCAAACGCCATGCCAAATAAATTGGAAAGGCCGTTATATACGGATGCCGTATACGGAATCAGAAAGATAAACGCAATCATGGAAGCAGCGACGCGAAGGCTGTTACTGTCATACCGCTTGCCAAAGAAATCCGGCATCGTCATGGATTTTAAATGCTTCGTCATAATCCGGGTCCGCCTTCCCAATACGACCCATGCGATCAAAGAACCTAACAGGGCATTCCCGATTCCAATCCAGGTGGAGGCAATTCCGTACTTATATCCAAACTGCCCCGCATATCCTACAAATACTACGGCGGAAAAGTAAGAAGTACCATAGGCAAACGCCGTCAGCCACGGTCCCACAGAACGTCCTCCCAGGACAAATCCGTTTACATTCGTTGCATGCTTTCTGGAATAAAAACCAATTCCCAGCATAATCGCAAAAAATACAATTAAAAGAATAACTTTAACTACCATAATCTTCGTATTCCTCCTGCTTTTCTTTCTTTAGACATATTAACATTTCTATTTTAACACGAATCCGGCTTTTCTGTAAAGGGGCGTATGCTCTTTCCATCCAATACTGCCTCCGCCAGCCGGTTTCCTTCATATCGCAGTTTGAGGGAAAAGAACCCCCTGTCTTCCTCTAATAACCGGAAAAAGATCCGATCCCCCTCCCAGAGGTTCAATTCGGACAGCCGGCTTTTCTCCACCCATTCCAAATCCCCCTCCGCACAATCCATAAGAAGCTCCCCCTCATATCCGTCCGCCGTGTACAGGCACATATATTCTGTCTGCCCCTTATCGGTGAGAAACGTGACCAGCCCCCGGAAACGATAACTTGTCAGGATCAGCCCCGTTTCTTCCTTAACCTCACGTAAAAGGCATTCCTCCGGAGTTTCATCCTGTTCAAAATGCCCGCCTACTCCAATCCATTTATCCTGATTGATATCCTTTTCTTTTTTTACCCGATGCAGCATCAGATATAAATCGTCCTTTTCTATGTAGCACAGGGTTGTCAAACTTGCCTTTTTCATTCCCAAACCTCCTGTTCTCTTTTCCTAAGGCAATTATATCAGCCTTTTTTCACGCCGCAGGCAATGGGTCCCTATAGGAAAAGCTGTCCCCTCTCAAAAGATCGTAAGACAGCTTTTCAACATAACAAATATAAACGTTTTACAGGGACGTTACTTTCTTTCTGCCAGTTCAATCCGTACCAGAGATTTCCTAAGAGCCAGCTCCGCCCTTGTCATATTAACCGCTTCGTCCGTACTCTTTAAGCGGCGCTCCGCCCTTGCCTTTGCCTCCCTGGCGCGGTTGATGTCAATCTCCTCCGGCCATTCGCAGGACTGGGCTAAAATCGTCACCTTTTCCGGTGTTATTTCCATAAAGCCTTCCAGTACCGCAGCCTCTTTCAACTGGCTGCTGCTTTCCGTAATGGTTAAAACTCCCGGCGCCACGATCGTCGTCAGAGGAATATGCCCGGCATAAATACCAATATCTCCCTCTGTGGTCGTTAACTCCACCATTTCCACATCGCCGGTGTAAAACACCCGCTCCGGGGAAATCACTTCGAGCTGGAATTTTTTCAATTCAGCCATGCTGCAACCACTTCCTTTCTCTAACGACGGGCTATGACATCATCAATGCTGCCGGCATTTAAGAAGCAGCTCTCCGGAATATCATCATGCTGTCCTTCCAGAATCTCTTTGAATCCCTGAATCGTATCGGATAGAGGAACATATTTCCCGGGAAGTCCGGTAAACTGCTCCGCTACATTGAACGGCTGGGACAGGAAACGCTGTACCTTTCTGGCGCGGTTGACAAGTACTTTCTCATCTTCCGACAGCTCATCCATACCAAGAATCGCAATAATATCCTGCAATTCCTTGTAGCGCTGTAAAATCTCCTGTACGCCGCGCGCCACTGTATAATGCTCTTCCCCAATAACCCGGGGATCCAGCATACGGGAGGTGGAAGCCAGCGGATCTACCGCCGGATAAATACCAAGCTCCGCAATGGAACGCTCCAATACGGTAGTAGCATCCAGATGGGCAAAGGTAGTTGCCGGCGCCGGGTCAGTTAAGTCGTCTGCCGGCACATATACTGCCTGCACGGAAGTAATGGAGCCGCTCTTGGTAGATGTAATACGCTCCTGAAGCGCTCCCATCTCCGTCTGCAATGTCGGCTGGTATCCAACAGCACTCGGCATACGGCCAAGCAAGGCAGAAACCTCCGAACCCGCCTGGGTAAAACGGAAGATATTATCGATAAAGAGAAGCACATCCTTTCCACCCTTATCACGGAAATATTCCGCCATAGTCAGTCCGGTAAGCCCTACTCTCATTCTGGCTCCCGGCGGCTCGTTCATCTGTCCGAATACCATGGTCGTTTTGTCAATAACGCCGGATTCTATCATCTCATAATACAAATCGTTTCCTTCACGGGTACGTTCCCCTACGCCGGTAAATACCGAGTAGCCGCCGTGCTCCGTGGCAATATTCGTAATCAGCTCCTGGATCAGTACCGTCTTTCCTACTCCTGCGCCGCCGAACAGGCCAATCTTACCGCCCTTTTGATAAGGACAAAGCAAATCAATTACCTTAATGCCGGTTTCCAGAATTTCCGAATCCGTAGACTGCTCTTCAAAGTCCGGCGCATTTCTGTGAATTGGATCATATTCTTTTACCTTTGGCGGTTCCTTCTCGTCAATCGGCTCTCCCAATACATTAAACATACGTCCCAGTGTTTCTTCTCCCACCGGCACCGTAATCGGCGCTCCGGCAGCCTCCGCTTCCATACCGCGGACAAGACCGTCTGTCGGCCCCATGGCAATACAGCGCACCGTATCATCTCCCAGATGCTGGGCAACCTCGACTACCAGCTTGCCGCCATCCTGCCTTGTGATATGAATCGCATCATATATTTTCGGAAGCTGTCCTTCCTCAAATTTGATATCCAGTACGGCACCAATTATCTGGGTAATCACACCAAGACATTTACTGTCTTTGTTTTCTGCCATTTTTTCCTCCTTCTGCTGCCCTGGCAGCTTATTATTTTCAGCTTATTGCAGACGCTCCGGCAACAATCTCTGTCAGCTCCTGGGTAATTGCCGCCTGTCTGGCACGATTGTACTGAAGCCCTAATGTATCAATCATCTCTTCCGCATTACTGGTGGCGGAATCCATCGCCTGCATCCTCGCGCCGTTTTCACTCGCTACCGCCTCTACCAGCGCGCCAAATATCAGGCTGTTCAAATACAACGGAATAATGTATCCCAGAGTTTCTTCCTCCTCCGGTTCATAATTCATCAGCGCCACAGGACCTTTCTTTTCCTCCGAAGTTTCTTCCCCCTGCCCGTTTTCAAAATCCTCCTCGCTGAAAGGAAGAATTTTAATGAGCGTCGGTATCTGGGTCACTGTATTTTTAAAAACCGTATACGCCAAATACACTTCATCAATTTCGCCATTTTCCAATGCTCCCGTTACCGTCTTTCCAATGGATACGGCATCCCCAAATAAGGGATTATTCATAACCTCGGAAAAATCTCCTAAACAGGTATAGCCCTGACGCTGCATGGTTTCCAAGCCTTTTCTTCCCACAGGAAAAATGATGGTATTTTCCTTTCCAAACTCTCCCTGGGTAATCAGTTTTACTACATTTGAATTATACCCGCCGGCAAGACCGCGGTTTGATGTAATCAGAATGACGCCCTTCTTTTTGGACGCATTGTCGTCTTTTGCCTTTACATAGGGATTTTCCGTTCCCCCGCTTTTTGCCAGCATGCCCGATACGGTCCGGTACATTTTTTCAAAATATGGCTTTGTTTCCTCGGCGCGTCCCTTCGCTTTCTGCAATTTGACTGTGGAAACAAGTTTCATGGCTTTGGTTATCTGAGAAGTGCTCTGTATACTTTCCTTACGCCGTTTTATATCCCGCATTGACGCCATATTATCACACCTCTCTACTCTTCATTTAAAAACACGTTTTTGTATTCTTCGATTGCCTTAACCAGTTTTGCTTCCGTAGCCTCACTGATCTCCTTTTCATCCCGGATAGCCGCAAGAATATCCGGATACTTTGTTTCCATGAATTCAAACAGGCCTTTCTCGAAGTTCAGAATATCCTCCACCGGAATATCCAGCAGATACTGTTTTGTTGCCGCATAAATAATAACGACCTGATACCATACCGGCAGCGGGGCATATTGTCCCTGCTTCAGTATCTCACGGATTCTCTCGCCCTGGTCTAACTGGCGTTTCGTGTCGGCATCCAGATCCGAGCCAAACTGGGAAAATGCTGCCAATTCACGATACTGGGCAAGCCCGATACGGATCGGCCCGGCTATTTTTTTCATCGCCTTGATCTGGGCGGAACCGCCGACGCGGGACACGCTCAGACCCGGATTTACCGCCGGACGGAACCCGGAATTAAACATCTCGGTTTCCAGATAGATCTGACCGTCTGTAATGGAAATAACATTGGTGGGAATGTACGCCGATACATCTCCTGCCTGAGTTTCAATAATCGGCAGCGCTGTCAGCGAACCCCCTCCCAGGTTATCCGCCAGACGGGCAGCCCGCTCTAACAATCTGGAGTGCAGATAAAATACATCGCCCGGATACGCTTCCCGTCCCGGCGGTCTGCGGAGCAAAAGGGAAAGGGTACGGTAAGCCGCCGCATGTTTGGACAAATCATCATAGACAATCAAAACATCCCTGCCCTGCTCCATCCATTCCTCTCCGATGGCACATCCGGCATACGGAGCAATATACTGCAATGGCGCCAGCTCACTGGCGGTAGCTGCAACTACCGTGGTATAATCCATGGCTCCGTTTTCTTCGAGAGTTTTTACAATATTGGCAACGGTAGATGCTTTCTGCCCGATTGCCACATAAATACATAATACATCCTGATCTTTCTGGTTGATAATGGTATCAATGGCAATCGCCGTTTTACCTGTCTGGCGGTCGCCAATAATCAACTCACGCTGGCCCCTTCCGATTGGCACCATGGAGTCAATCGCCTTAATACCGGTCTGAAGCGGAGTATCTACAGATTTACGGGAAATAACGCCGGATGCCACTCTCTCAATGGGGCGGAGTTTCTCTGTCTTAATCGGCCCCTTGCCGTCAATTGGCTGACCCAGCGCATTCACAACTCTGCCGGACAAAGCATCTCCTACCGGAACCGTGGCTACCCGCCCGGTGGTTTTTACGATGTCGCCTTCATTGATATTTGTCGCATCTCCCAGTAAAACGGCGCCGACATTATCTTCCTCCAGATTCAATACCATGCCGTATATTTCATTTGGAAATTCCAGCAGTTCTCCCTGCATCGCCTTTTCCAGTCCATGGATTCTGGCAATGCCGTCTGCAACCTGAATGACGGTTCCCACATTTGCCACTTCAAATTCTGAACTATATTTCTTTATTTCTTCTTTAATCACTGAACTGATTTCTTCAGGTTTCAAATTCATGTTTCCAACACACCTTCTTTCCTAAAACCATCCTTTCCTTTACGAGGACAGTTTTACTTTACTCAATTCTCTTGTCATCCGATCCAGCTTTGAGCGGATACTGTTGTCAAGAACACGGTTACCGATACGAATCACAATACCCCCTAACAGGCTTTTCTCTATCCGGTAATCCACGGATACTGTTTCGTATTCAGAAACCTCAAGAAGTTTATTCTCTATCTGCTTTTTCTGCTCCTCCGATAAGGGCATCGGAGTAGCGACCTCTACTACGCCAATCTTTAAGTATTCCTTTACCTGTGTATCAAAATATTCCAAGACGGAATGAATTTCCCTGACTCGCCCTTTTTTAACCATAACATTTAAAAGCCCCATTATTTCCTTTGACACATCCTGCCCAAAGACTTCAGCAAAAGCAGAAATTTTCTTCTTCTGAGGCACCTCAGGATGGCGCAACACAGATAAAAACTCCGGATTTTCCTTTAAAATCTGCTGCATCTGAGCAGTTTCCTTCCACAGGGATTCCAGCTTATTTTCCTCCAGCGCCAGAGAAAATAAAGCATCTCCATACACCTTTGAAACTAATTTTGCCATGTTTCATCACCCATCTCTTTCAAAGTATCGTTAATGAGTTTTTCCTGGGTTTCTTCGCTCATGGATTCTGCTACAAATTTACCCGCCATAAGAGAAGCCACCTGAACCATCTCCTGTTTCATTTCATCACGAACTTTATCCTTTTCCAGCGCAACTTCTTTTTCAGCGCGGGCAACAATTCTGTTTGCTTCCTCCTTCGCCTCCGCTACAATTTCATTTTCGCGGGACTGCGCCTTTTTACGGGCTGCTGCCAAAAGTACCGCCGACTCATCTTCCACCTTTGCCAGTTTGCCGCTGTACTCTTCCTTCATATCAAGGGCCGTTTTTTTTGCATCTGCGGCCTCATCCAACTGTCCCTGAATATAATCCTTTCTCTTCTGAATCAGCTTTCTTGCCGGATTAAATAAAAGATAGGATAACAGGATAAAGAGAACCAGCATCGCAATCAATGTAATGCCTGTATCAAATAGTGTCTGGGCATCCAACCCAAAAATTCTCAGCCATTCAGCCACTTACAAACCCTCCTTTCTCACAATTTTTACGGATAGACTTATCCAATAAGCGGATTTGCAAAAAGCAGAATCATGGCTACTGCCAGGCCATACAGACCGGTGGTTTCGGCTACCGCCTGTCCCAGAAGCATTGTCGACATAATTTCACCGCGGGCTCCCGGATTGCGTCCTACCGCGGATGCGCCGTATCCTGCGGCAATACCCTGTCCTACACCAGGTCCGATACCTGCAATAACTGCTAATCCTGCTCCAATAGCTGAAGCTGCTTTGATAATTGCTAATTCCATAATAATTTCCTCGCTTTCCGCCGCAATCTGCGGCATTTTATATTATTTTTTAATTTTCCACCTCTGCCGCATTGGCAATAAATACCATCGTCAGCATGGTAAATACATATGCCTGCAACGCACCGGCAAATACATCCAGATAAGCGTGCAGCGCAGCCGGCCAGATCAATACTGCTACCGGCGGCAATAAGCCATAGATGAGCGCCATCATCATGGTTCCTGACAAAATATTGGCAAACAAACGGAGTGATAAGGAAACCGGCGTCGCAAACTCACTGATGACATTGACCGGGAAAAACAGAAAAATAGGCTCAAACAATCCCTTCAGCTTGCCCATCTTCTGCCACTTGATGCCCTGATACTGAATCATGACAAAGGTAATCAATGCCAGTGGAAGCGTCACACCGTAATCTGCCGTCGGAGGTCTGAGTCCAAACAGGCCGGACAGATTACAGGTCAGTATCAGCATAAATACCGCGCCAATATAATTGCAGAATTTCGGCGCCAGCACTCTGCCCATATTGTCATATACCAGCTTGTCAAGAGTTTCAATCAGTAACTCCAGCACATTTAAAAAACCGCTTGGCGCCTTTTTATAATCTGCCTTTTTTATTCTCCGGTTTGCTATGACGGCAAAAATTATCAGCGCCGCCATAACGATGGCAAGACATACATGGCTTGTGGTAATACGCACCGTCGCTCCGAAAAAATCGAGTTCCTGGTAGCCATGTATATAAAAATCAACTCCTTCCACGCTTTCATCTCCTTTCCTCTTTACTTTTATAACATGCAGACCTTGAATTTCCCATGCCCATGTCCTTAGAATCTAAAATGCCAGGGTCTGGTTCAGTTTCTGCGTTATTATCTTTTTTCCGTTTTTCTCTCCGGCGTTTTATGAACGGTACGCAGACGGCAGATATTTTTCTGGAAAACAAACCGGCGAATACCGTGACCGGCGAAATCCAATGAGAAAAAAACAAGCTTCCCGCCAACACCGCAATTTCCAGTACGCTGCGGACAACCGACATAATCCGGGAATGAGCGACCGCGCTCTTTCTTTTCAAATCCATCTCGATGTCCAGACTGCGGTACAGATGAAGCATCATCAGAGAGGCAGTCAGGCTTCCCACCAGCTCGCCGAGTACATAGGCAACGGGATTCGATACCCAGAACACTCCTGCGATAATGACAATCCCTGCCAGAATCCAAATGCCGGTTATTACCTCAATCAGAGTTTTTTTCGCCGTTTCCATGTGTGCTCTCCCCTGTTTCCCTTTCTGACTCTCCCGGCCTGTATCTGCCTGTCAGAACAAGAAGACTTCGCATAGCCGCCAAAATACCGATTATCATCATAACAATAATCCAAAATCTGGTCTTAAATAACCGGTCAATATAATAGCCGATCGCCATGCTCATCCCCATACAGATAAGCATGGACAGTCCAATTTGCAGCAACATGGCAAGAGAGCGCATAATCTCCCGCCGATTCTTTTTCTCATCCCTTTTTTTCACAGTTCTCTCGCTTTCCTGACACACGCCATCTGTCCTTCTATTACCGCGCTGCGCAGGCCTTTTTCTTCCAATACCCGCACTGCCTCAATGGTTGTTCCGCCCGGGGAACATACCATATCTTTTAATTCTCCCGGATGTTTTCCTGTTTCCAATACCATTTTGGCGCTGCCGTATACACTCTGAGCCGCCAGACGATATGCCTGCTCTCTGGGCATCCCATCCGCCACCGCTGCATCTGCCATTGCCTCAATCATCATAAAAACATAAGCAGGAGAGCTGCCGCTGACACCAATTACCGTGTCCATCATGCCTTCTGAAACTACGGTGGCGATGCCGAAACTTTCAAAAAGCGCGACTGCTTTTTCCTGCTCATTTTGCGTAACATTTTTATTAAAACACATACCGGTTGCGCCTGCTGACACAAAAGCAGGCGTGTTCGGCATCGTTCTCACTATCTTGACAGCTTTTCCAAATAAGTTTTCGATATTCTCAATCGTCTGCCCGGCGGCAATAGAAATAACCAGGGTATCCTCCGTCACTGCATCGCTGATAGCGGGGATCACCTCACGGAACTGATACGGTTTTACCGCTAATATCAATACATCCGCCTTTTTGGCTGCTTCTTCATTTTCCGTTGTTATCTGCACGCCTAACCGGCTCTGTATCTCCTCCAGAGCCTTTTTACTCCGACGGGACACAATGATTTCATCCCGGCGGTAAATTCCCTTTTCTATTATCCCCTTCAACATCGCCTGCGCCATGTTGCCGCATCCAATAACACCCAACATTTTCTGCTACTCCTCTTCTTCCAGCATTGCTACCCGGCGGGCATGCCGTTCTGCCCCCGAAAATTCTGTATCCAGAAAGGTATCGACAATTTTTTCTGCCAGCCCCGGTCCTACGACTCTGGCGCCAAACGCCAGAATATTGGCATCGTTATGCAGTCTTGTCGCTTCTGCGCTAAAACAGTCGCTGCACAGCGCCGCCCGGATTCCGGGAACCTTATTCGCCGCGATCGAGATCCCGATTCCGGTTCCGCAAATCAAAATTCCCCTGTCGCACTCCCCGTTCACAATGGCATGCGCTACTTTTTTCCCATATATCGGGTAATCCACCGGATCCGGGCTGTAACTGCCATAATCCTTATATTCCAGACCCCTCTCTTCTAAATGCTTCTTGATCACTTGTTTTAATTCATAACCGGCCTGGTCGCTGCCCAATGCTATCATTGTCTTTCCTCCTGCTATTGATTGCTGTATTTTTTTAATTCCACCCCAATTTCTTTTTCATCTTGTAAAGCAGATCCTTTAACTCAATATAGCTCTCCTCATAGTCCTGTTCTTCCCCGCCGTAGGGATCTGCCACATCTCCCTCTTCCTCTACAAACTCCTTTAAGGTATATACGTTTTCCGTCAGCCCAAAGTCTTCCACCAGCTTAACCTTCTCGGGAAAATTGAGGGCAATAATCAGCGTCTGCCCATCTACATCCTCTTTTGTAAATTCCTGCGAGGTCTGCTCTTCGCATGGTATTGCGTGATTCATCAAAATATCCGTCACCTTCATATTCCTCGGTTCCGGAAATAACACCACCAGTCCCCGGGATATGATCTCCTTGGATTTATCCATCAGGATGCTTTTAAAAATCCATTCTGCCATGGGACTTAATATTGCATTTTCTTTGCTTACAAAAATAACCTTATTCCAATCCGACACACATACTCCTCCAAATCATTTTTCTTCCAGAGAAACTACCCTCTGACCCGCTGCTTTCAACAGCCGGTTCATAATGGCTTCACTTTTCTCCTCCCCAGAAAAACTTTCGGAAAATATAACGGTTACCCCCAGCCGGTCAAATTTTCTCAGGGCATCATACAGCCCCCTGCCTATCGTATGGTCTTTTCGGGAACCTGCCGATACAACCTGTCCATATGGATAATATGATTTCGTTTCCTCTGACGCTAAGATTCCCACCTGCGCCTGCGGATATTGAAACGCTCTCTTTTTAATCTCCCGGACTGCCTTTTCCAGATTCCCCTCAAACACTGTCATCTGTGCTTTCGGTGCATAGTGACGGTACTTCATGCCGGGCGCCTTGGGAGGAAAAGCGGAATCACTCCCCGCCAGTCCCGGATCCGTCATTACTTCGCCAACGACCTGTTCTGCCATATCCCGCGTAATATAACCCGGGCGCAGAATAACCGGAACCTCAGCGGTCAAATCTATTATGGTAGACTCCAGACCGATTCCCACAGCGCCGCCGTCAATCACCATATCTATCCTGCCATCCAAATCCTCTCTCACATGTTCCGCCGTAGTAGGGCTTGGCCTTCCCGAGGTGTTTGCGCTTGGCGCCGCAATCGGCACGCCGGCGCTGAAAATCAACTGCCTTGCCCCCTCATGGGCAGGCATGCGGACAGCTACGGTATCCAGTCCCCCTGTCGTTTCATAGGGAACCGCTTCCTCTTTTTCAAAGATCAGGGTCATAGGCCCCGGCCAGAATGCCCTCATCAGCATTTTCGCCTTTTCGGAAACGCATTTTGCGATACGGTACAATTCTTCTTCCCTGCTGATATGGAGTATAAGAGGATTGTCGCTGGGACGGCCTTTCGCCTCGTATATTTTCAGAGAGGCTTCCGGTAACAGTCCATTCCCTCCCAGACCATATACCGTTTCGGTGGGAAAGGCTACCAGACCGCCTGAGCGCAGTATGTCAGCCGCCCGTGAAAGTTCCTTTTCCCTATAGCCTGTTTCCCTGCTCCAGCTAATATATTCCGTCTTCATCGCCAATTCCTTCTATACAAAATACCAACCGTTTCCATACAGGATTATCATACCATATTATGGTTATTTATACAAGAAATTTTCAATTCCTTCGCAAATTCCTGACGCCATTTTTTGCTGATATTTTTCCTCGCACAGTAAAGCCTCTTCATTGGGATTGGACAAAAAGCCGCATTCTACAATGGCAAAAGGACAGGATACCTTCCGCAGCATATAATAACTGTCGTTTCCTTTCTCTACCCGGTGATTGCCATCCCCTATCACATCCCGTATTGTATTTTGTAACACGTTTCCCAGTTTTTTCCCTTCCTCCGAATTTTTGCAATAGAATACCTGAGCTCCGCTGGTTCCGGCGGAATAACTGTTTTGATGAATACTCACTGCCAACGCCGGCTTTGTCCGGTTAATCATCTCCACCCGGTTTTTTAAATCCGTCCTTTTTTTAGAGGTATCACTCTCCAGACACAGCGCTTTGTCCTCCGTCCTGGTCATATAAACCTGATAACCGCTGTCCTTCAGCTTTTTTTCTACCTTTTTCGCAATGGCAAGATTAATATCCTTTTCCAGAGTATTCCTTGTCCCTACTTTCCCGGGATCAAAACCGCCGTGCCCGGCGTCTACTACTACAACCGCTTTTGTTCCCGGGGCTGTTATATTTAAAGCAGGCAATTCTCCCGTTCTTCCTTTGGCAAATAGAAAAATAGCAGCGGCGGCTACTACCAGGCCGCCGGCCGCTATTTCTTTCTTATATTTTCTCACAGCATCACTTCCGGCGCTCATCTCTCACAACAACATATGCCGGAAATGTTGTCCTTTATTCCGGATATCCGATTTGTCTGCCGCCGGATTACTGAATCGCCTCATCCACTGTATTCCATGTGACGGCGCGCTCAAAGCCCAGCTTCCAAAACGCCGCGCCGGCCGCCTTCCGTTTCGTCACTATTTCCAGTTTTTTCTGAAGCGAGGTTTCCTCCTCCAGCCATATCTTATAGATTGCGCCTCCTGAGCGCCATTGGGCAAAATATAACCCTGTGGCATCGTCCCATTTCGGAACGGCATCATGGGAATGCACCAAACTCTCTGCCCCGCTCATGCCGTAAGCTCCCTGAGAAGCCGCCTTTACCGCGCCGGTCTTTTTCTTCGTTTCCTTCCACAATCTTGTATAAAACGGCAGAGCTACGATAACACGCTCTTTTGGCACTTTTCTCATCATGCTCTCCACCCCGTTTTCCACAAAAACCAGGGAGGAAACAGGCCCGCTCTCATCATCGCCCTGATGATGCTCATCATATGCCATCAATATCACATAGTCCACAATACGTCCCTGTTCTTCCAGATTGTAGTAAGCATTGTAGCTTGCCGGGGTATAATTGTCCACCGACACGATCAGGTCATTTGCATGGCATTTTACGGTAAGCTCACGCAAAAACTCTAAATACGCCGGCGCCACATTCTTTTTCACATTTTCAAAATCAATATTAATTCCATCCAGATCATACTGAATCGCCGCCGCCACCAGCGCATTGACTAACTTCGTCCGGACAGAGGTCCGTCCCAGTACTTTATCCAGCTTTATTTTTTTTCCAAAATCATTTATCAGCCCCCAGACCTGAAGTCCCTTCGCATGCGCCGCCGATACATATGCGGTATTGGCGAGAGAGGAGAAATTCCCCTTGTTGTCGCTTAAAGCAAACCATGTCGGAGAAATCACGTTCATTTTTGAACTCCAGCCGACGCTTGCCGGGAGCGCCGCGCTGCCGGTGGAATTTGTCATCTGGTGCCAGCCAAGGCAGACCGTCTTCCCCAGTTTCTCCTGCTCCAGTGAGGATGGCGTTTTTTCAAATTTCCACGTCTGCTTCCCAGAATTCTGGATGCTCTCCGCCGGAACATACCCGGTTATGCCATCCAGTGTGCAAATCGACTGGTATTCGTTTTCCTGCTTTACTTCTTCATTCACAATAACCTGTGTGCCCTCCGGAAGCTCGATGAGATAATCATATTTTTTGTTTGGCCCCGTCCGCACCCGGACATCTTCCGTTGTTGAGGCAAAAAGGTACTTCTTTTCCCTGTCGGAAAAAATGACAATACGCTCCGGTTCGTTATATTCCTTATGATAACAGGAGGTAACGCTTTGGATGAAATCCATAGATACATATAAACCGTCTTTCTGCCCGCTAAGAATCGGTACCTCTGCTTTCTTTTTTTCTTTTCCAAGAAGATAATCCTGCGTATCCGGTGTCGCTGTGATCACACCCTCCCCGGTAACATAAGAAAGAGTTTTTTCTTTGTCGTCCACAAAAATCCGTTCATCCATATACTGTGTCGCTACCGCTGCCGGCACATAAAATTGTCCGCCTATCTTCTTCCCTTTTTCCTTCAATACCTGATTATCCGAAATCAAGGCAATTTCGTTTTCTTTCAGATTGTATACCGACCGTAAATCCTTTTTGGCGCTGCTGGGCGCCAGATACTTATAAACTGCTGCGCCGATCAGGATAAGCACCAGCACGCCGGCCAGTATGGCGGCAGTGAGCACTACATTCTTTCTTTTGTTCATCCGAGTTTTCCTCCTTTCATGCGCCGGTTATCTATGTTTGTAATTTAGTTATCAATCCCCAGTATTCTTTTCATATTTCCGCTGAAAATCTTCTCTTTTTCCTCGTCGGTAAGGGTTGTCCCATTTATCCAGTCAATGCACACCCTCTGCCCGCTCCATGGGCTGTCGGTGCCAAAGACAATCCGGTCGGCTCCGTGAAGCCGTACCATTTCCGTAAATTCTTCCCGGGAAAGCATCCCCTCTACCCCTTCGATACAGTCAAGCGAAAACGAGGTGTCCCAATAGACCTCCTCTTCCGCCAGCAATTCCTTAACCTCCGGCCACAAACGCCAGCCTCCCATATGGGCTAATATCAGTTTATCACTGCCGGTATCCCGCAATACCTCTTTAACATGCTGAGGACGGCAGTGGATCGGCCGCGGCAGTCCGATATCTTCTCCCGCATGTACCATAATGTATAGCCCCTGCGCTGTTGCCTCCTCCACTATCCTTTTGTATTTCAAATCGTGGAAAAAGGTTCCCTGATAATCCGGGTGTATCTTTATGCCCTTTAACCCCAGCGCTTTTATTTTTCGCAGAACCTCTTTGTAATCCGGCGTGTCGGGATGAATGCCGCCAAAGGAAAATAAACCGTTTTCCTTTGCAGAAGCATTCGTGTCCCCTGCCTCTTCATTTATCGTTTCTACCTGCCTGACGGAGGTTGCTACCGGTAAAAGAACGGAATAATCCACGCCGCTGTTTTTCATGGATTCTATGAGCCCCTCCCTGGTTCCATCGGTTTTTGCCCGGATTCCCGAATTTGCCTCCAGCTTTGCAATCGCCTTTTTCACGATCTTTTCCGGATATACATGCGTATGGGCGTCTATTATCATTTTTCAAACCCTGCCTTAAATGCTTTTTTATTAATCTCTATTGTCTTTGGCGGTACGGTTTTTTCAATAACCTCCATCCATTGTTCTTCCCGAAAATCCATATTTCGCGCCGCCACCCCGATAATGATGGTGTTGAACACGCGGGCATTTCCGAGTTTTTTTGCTTCCCCCATGGCATCTACGGATACAACATGATAGGATTTCTTTAATGTATCCAAAATATGCGGCGGATATTCTGCCACTCCGGTCACTACGGTCATAGGATCCATTCTCTGGTCATTGACGATTAATACGCCGTCTTTTTTCAAAAAATGGGCATAGCGCATTGCTTCCAGCTTTTCAAAGGCAATCAGCACATCTGCCTGTCCCTCTTCTACAATCGGCTCATATACTTTTTCCCCATAACGCACAAAGGTAACAACGCTTCCCCCTCTCTGCGCCATACCGTGAACCTCACTGAGCTTTACGTCATACCCCGCCTCCTGAATAATGCTGCCTAAAATGCGGCTGGTCAGCAGAGTTCCCTGACCTCCTACGCCAACTATCATAATATTTTTGGTTTCCATAGCCTGCCTCCTAAACTTCCGTTTTTTTGATCGCGCCAAACTTACATAGCTGCCGGCAAAGTCCACAGCCATTACACATGGTATCGTCGATGGAAATCGTTCCATCCTCATTTTTTGTCAATGCCGGACAGCCCGGTTTCAGGCACATGCCGCATTTTTTACATGCCGCTTTATCCGCTTCACACTTATAGGGGAATTTCAATCCCTTTAACAGGGCGCATGGGGCACAGGCAATAATAACTGACACCTCATCCTTTGCCACTTCTTCTTTTATTGTTTTTTTCATTGCTTCAATATCAAAAGCATCTACTTCTTTTACATTTTTTATTCCCATAGATTTGCATAAATGGTAAATACTGATTGCCGGTACCTCGTTTCCCTGCAGCGTCTTTCCGGTTGCCGCATGATCCTGATGCCCGGTCATCCCGGTAGTGGAATTATCCATGATAATGACCGTCCCGGTACCCTGATTGTAAACCATGTTCATCAGGGAATTAACGCCCGTGTGCATAAAGGTGGAATCTCCGATAACCGCCACCCAGTTTTTAATATACTCTTTTCCCTTTGCCATTTCCATCCCGTGGAGAGTGGAAATACTGGAGCCCATGCACACAGTAGTATCGATAACATTTAACGGCGGCACAGCGCCCAGAGTATAGCAGCCTATATCGCCTGCCGCATGGATTTTTAATTGATTGAGTACCGTAAATGTACTGCGGTGGGGACATCCGGGACACAGTATCGGCGGACGCGCCGGAAGATTTTCATAGGCGACGGTTTCCACCTTTTGTCCCAATATCTTTTCTCTCAGCATATTGGCGCTGTATTCCCCCTGTCTGGTAAAGATTTCTTTTCCTTCACAGCGGATTCCCCACGCCTTTACCTGTTCTTCTATAACCGGCTCCAATTCCTCGAAAATATATAGTTTGTCTACCCGGGAAGCAAATTCTTCAATGAGTTTTCTGGGCAGTGGGTGAACCATACCTAATTTTAATACCGATGCCTCGGGGCAAACCTCTTTTACATACTGATACGGAATACCGCTGGTAATAAATCCAATCGAGGTATCCTTATATTCTGCTTGATTAATCGAAAATCCGCAGCTTTCCTCCTCCAGTCGGTTCATCCTCTCCTCTACAAACAGATGCCGCCGGATGGCATTGCCCGGCATCATAACATTTTTCCCCGGATTTCTTTCATAGGGCTTATCCTCCGGGACTACCCGCTCTTCTAAGGTAACCGGTCCCTGAGAATGCGCCAGCCTTGTTGTCGTGCGCAAAATTACCGGCGTGTCATATTCCTCGCTGATACGGAATGCCTCTTTGACAAAATCCTTTGCCTCCTGACTGTCGGAAGGCTCTAAAACCGGCACCAGCGCCGCCCTTGCCACGCAGCGGGTGTCCTGCTCGTTCTGGGAGCTGTAGAGCCCCGGGTCATCTGCTACCACTATCACCAGCCCCCCGTTGGCTCCAATATAGGAAGCTGTATAAAGCGGATCGCTTGCCACATTCAGCCCCACATGTTTCATAGACGCCATCGCGCGGACGCCGCTCATAGAAGCGCCGATGGCTACCTCCGTGGCTACCTTTTCATTGGGCGACCACTCGGCGTATATTTCCTTGTATTTTACTATATTTTCGCTTATTTCTGTACTGGGCGTCCCGGGATATGCCGCTGATACTTTTACTCCTGCCTCATAGGCGCCTCTGGCAATCGCTTCATTGCCCAGCATGATCTTTCGTTCTGACATGTTGTTGATTCCCCCTAAATTTTGTTGCAGCGCTTCCGCCTGTAATCAGGCTCCGCTCTGCTTCGAAAATTGCTCTTTTTTTCCGCACGAATGCACCTCAAAACCTTCGGTTTCTCGGTGTTCGTTGCACTCACATAATTTTCTTGCAGCGCTTCCGCCTGTAATCAGGCTCCGCTCTGCTTCGAAAATTACTCTTTTTTCCGCACGAATGCACCTCAAAACCTTCGGTTTCTCGGTGTTCGTTACACTCACATAATTTTCTTGCAGCGCTTCCGCCTGTAATCAGGCTCCGCTCTGCTTCGAAAATTGTTCTTTTTCCGCACGAATGCACCTCTAAACCTTCGGTTTCTCGGTGTTCGTTACACTCACATAATTTTCTTGCAGCGCTTCCGCCTGTAGCCAGGCTCCGCTCTGCTTCGAAAATTACTCTTTTTTCCGCACGAATGCACCTCAAAACCTTCGGTTTCTCGGTGTTCGTTGCACTCACATAATTTTCTTGCAGCGCTTCCGCCTGTAGCCAGGCTCCGCTCTGCTTCGAAAATTGCATTCGTGCTTATACGTTCATTTTACCATAAGTTCATGTAAAATGGAACCTTTATTCATATTCCAGATAGTCCGGTACTAAAGTCAGAAATCCATCCATCAAATAGTCCTCTTCCCCCAAAGACGGCTTATGATTATAGAACAGGTAAAGATATTCCCTGCTCTTATCCTTCTCAATCCGGTAATATTTTCCGGTATCCAGATCATAGTAGATAAATTCCCCGCATTTTTCCTTTTTCCGATACAGGTTCAGAATAGCTTTTTTCCCTTCAATCCCAAGTATTTGAGATGGATTCCACTCATATATCTCTTCGTCATTCACCGGCACATCGCCTTCCATCAGATGATATGCCCGGCTGTCGCTTTCCCTGCTCAGTACATCCGTTAGTTCTTTCTCGTAGTGGAGCGATGTTTCTTTTCCATCCCATTTCAACATATCCACACTAAATATTATATTCTGTCCCCAGCATTTTTTGTCCGCCGCCCAATCTATCTGAAACGTAATATACAGCTTATCATCCTGATAAAAAGCGGCGCCCACCCAATCCCATACTGTTTTCGCTACGGGTTTTCCTATGTGACACGGATTGTCCGGAACTGCCAGTCCATCGACAGCCTCTTTTATACGCCTCTCAGACACAAGGAGCCGGTTTTTACCGGAATCTCCCTGATATACCCATATGCCATTGCCGTCCTTCCCGGACAAATCCAGATTGCAGTGAAATAAATTTCCCTCCCCCGCAGTCATGAAATCCCACCTTGTATACTCTGAGGACGGAATAATCGATACCAGCTTATCCTTATGCAAATCCAACAGGTAAACTTCATCGGTATTATCGTTTGTTATAATAAGGCCCCTCTGACAGGCAGTTTCTATATGATTTGAATTATTGTCTACAGGTATCTGAACCTTTTTCTCTGTCTTTCGGTTATATTTTACTATGTAATCCCCATAAGAAATATAGACGATATAGTCCTCATCTATATAAAATTTATCGTCATCATATTGGATCCCTCCCTTATCGGTAAAAATCACCTCCGTCTTATCCGTCTGGAGTTCTGTGCCGTCTTTTCCTTTCGATATGGGAATCCGACAGAGCCTGGATGGTGTGTCATCGTCTTTACCTCCGGCAAAGTATATCTCTTTCTCCGTAACCGCCAGCAATCCTTCAAAGTCTTTCATTTTATAGGTTCTCTGCTTCTCGCCCGATTTCGTATACTGGATAATTCCTTTTGCCGGATTGGATTCGTATTCTTCGTCTTTATATTCCCGATACACATGGGTACTGTTGGCATATAAATCCCCATCCTCTATACCGGGGCTCTTTCTTTTCGTCTGCCCGGATACTGTTTCTCCGATTACCGCCTTCCCGGTCACGGCGCCGCCGGATGTGCCCGCGGCATCTCCCGCTGTATTTTGTATTTTGACGCAGCCCACGCATAAAAGCATTCCCATTCCGGCTAATAGGCCAAATACGCATAAATTTTTCATCATACCCCATCTCCCTTCATCTCTTCGTATAAACATTTTTCTGATTATTCCCGATATTTTCCACCTGAAGCTCCCGAATGCTTTGGATAAACTTCTGGAAAGTGGAATAGCCAAGCTTCTTTACTTTAAAGTCCGGATAGCGGTCATATATCTTCTGCGCCAGCTGTCCGATGTCAATGCCTGTTATACCGGATTTTTTAACCGTTTCCACTGCAAAATCCTCAATTTCCCTGGCGTCGCTTTTCAAAACGACGCTGATACTTGTCTTATTTCTTCTCAGTTCAAAATTGTCAATTTCTTCAATAAAGCGGGAAAGTGAACTATAACCGTAATTTCTCACATCAAAGTCAGAATATTTTTTTACCAGCGCGCTTCCAATCTCTCCCAAACCGGTATCCTTTCCATTGTTTTCATTTGTTGTGATAATCTCCACTATGGCGTCCGAAATTTTCTTTTTGGTCACTACATTCTTTTTTTCCTGCCGCTCGCTGTCTTTCTCATTCTCCCCCTCGAGCAAAAGCTCTATATTCGTAAAGACCGAACAGGCTGCCTTAAAAGATTTGGGCGTTTTCCCCTCGCCCATCCCAATTACCTCCATGCCGGACTCCCTCAGCCGGCTCGCCAGCCTGGTAAAATCTCCATCTGAAGAAACAATGCAGAATCCCTCAACATTTCCCGTGTATAAAATGTCCATGGCGTCAATAATTAACGCCGAGTCGGTCGCATTTTTCCCCGTCGTATTCTGAAACTGCTGGATCGGAGTAATCGACCTTTCTGCCAGCTCACTTTTCCAGCGGTGCATCTGATTGCTGGTAAAGTCCCCATAGATACGGCGGTATGTAGCCACGCCATGACGGGTCATTTCATCTAAAATGCAATCGATATAACGCGCCGAAATATTATCTGAATCAATCAATACCGCAAATCGTTTGTCGTTCACAGTTATCCCTCCGTTTTCTCTTTCTATAAGAAACGTAATATAAAAAACACCTTACGTCTTTCTTTTATAAAGTTGAAAGCAATAATCCCCTTTTCCCCTTTCCCTGAGGACGCATTGAAATACCGATGGCCGGATGACAGGAAAAAAAGTATCTCCCTCCACCGCCATATCCAGCTCTGTCAAATATATGTAGTCTGCAATTTCCATAGCCTCCTCATATAACCGGGCTCCCCCGCAGATAAAAATATTGCGGCCGTCCTCCCTTTCCAAAGCCTCAGACAGAGCTTTTACCGTATGGCAGTTTTTTTCTTCTATCTGCCTGGTAGTTGAAACCACATACGTCATTCGCCCGGGCAATGGATGTCCAATCTCTTCATAGGTTTTTCTCCCCATTACAAGTATATTGCCCATGGTGAGCTTTTTAAAACGCTCCCTGTCCTCCCGTATGTCCCATGGGATTTTCCCATGGCGGCCAATCACACGGTTCTTTGCCATGGCGGCTATTATTGCTATCATGCTATCTCCTTTTCGCCTTTTCTATATGGCTGTCGCCCCGGTCTACCGTAAGCTCGTATCCTACGGACTCTACCCGCAGCCCCAGACAGTTTCGGCACTGCGCCGATTCTTCTCCGGTACATATTTTATTATCATAGAGCTCATATTGTTTCCTTACCCTGACCGGGGATAAATTCGGCATGACAACATTAGCGCCTGCTAACAGCCCCTTTTCCCTGCCATCCGGCGCAATCGTCCCAAGCGCCGTAGTGGCGGGAAGAAGGACTCCCGGAAACATAAGACGCAAGATTCCCAGTAAAGTCAAAGTCTTTTCATAGGATCCGTTTTTCTCATTGGCAAAGGGAGTATCCTGATGGGAAAGATACGGACCGATTCCAATCATATGGGGCTCCAGCTCCTGTAAAAAACGCAGATCCGATACCAGGTTGTCCACTGTCTGAAAAGGCGAACCTACCATAAAACCGGCGCCTACCTGATAGCCGATTTCTTTCAGGGTAAACAGGCATTCCTTACGGTGGGCAAGACTCATGTTTCCGGGATGCAGTTTACGGTAGTGGCTCTCATCTGCCGTTTCATGCCGCAGAAGATACCGGTCTGCCCCCGCCTCATGCCAGCGCTCATAGTCCTCTTTGCTCCGCTCCCCGATGGACAAAGTAATGGCGCAATCCGGAAATTCTTTTTTTATCTGCCGTATTATCATTTCCATGCGTTCCCCGGTAAACCACATATCCTCCCCGCCCTGCAGGACAAAGGTGCGAAAGCCCAGCTCATACCCCTCTCTGGCGCAAAGAAGGATTTCCTCCGGGGTAAGCCGGTATCTGTCAACCCTGTCGTTACTCCTGCGGATGCCGCAGTAATAACAGTCATTCCGGCAATAGTTACTAAATTCAATCAATCCTCTTGTATAGACAGCCGTTCCATATTCTCTTTCCCTGACAGTCCTCGCCCGCGCAAAAAGCTCTTCTTTTTCTTCTTCGTTTAATCCCTCTATTACCCGGACAAACTCATCGTCCGCCAGATTTTTTTCTCTCTCCAGTTTTTTTATTAATTCTGTATTCTTCATCTGCCGCTCCATATCTTTTTCCAATTAACAATACAGTTTCTTCGCCCGGTCAAATTTAAGTATCTGTTTTCTACGGACATTATGTCCCACCGTATTCCGATACGCCTCATTCACATAGTGAAGAATTGACGATAATTCTTCCTGCACGCCCGGCACATCATAGTAAACCGCTACCACCACATAATTCATCGGTCCGGTCTGATATAGCTGCAGTCCCTCAAAATATCCGGCATGATGCTTTTTCAGGTGCTTGTCAATATCTCTTACCAGCTCACAGTACCGTCCCTGCCAACCGGGATTTACATAGGACATACTGACATCATATAAGTATTTACATTCTTCCATTGACCATAATCTCCGGCAAAATTGTTTTCATACTATTATATGCCATCCTTTTTTTGCGGTTCCCGTTTGTCTTTATTGTATCAAATTTCTTCTCCGGCGTATTTCTCCATTCTTTTGTAAAAGTTGCCATTAACAGTTGATACATCTTTTAGATCTTCTCAAAATCAGCGGCGCCGTGTTTGCAGATAGGGCAGGTAAAATCCGGAGGCAGCTCCTCCCCTTCATAAACATATCCGCATATTTTACAACGGTATCCTCTCTTTACCGACTGATCCGGTTTAGGTTTTATGTATTTCTGATAATAATCATAGGTTACAGAGGGGTCTTCACCCAGAACCTCTGCTCCCGTCACATCCGCAATGAACAGGGTGTGGGTTCCGCTGTCAATGCTTTCTGCCACCTTTCCCGATATATAGGCATTGGTTCCCTTCGTAATGTAAAAAATGCCGTTCTCTGCCCGGCGGCAGTCTATGCTGCCGTCAAATTTTTCCACATTTTTTCCGCTTTGATAACCAAAATGGGAATATAACTCAAAGGGAGCGGACTCGGTCAATACGGACACATTAAATTCCTTATTGTATTGGATGATATCATGGGTAAGATTTTCTTTGTTCACTCCAATAAGTATCCGGTTTGGATTGGTCGTTATCTGCATGGCTGTATTGATAATACAGCCATTGTCCTTTCCTCCCTTTGCCGTCAGGACATAAAGGCCATAACCCATCTTATACATTGCGCTCTTATTCATGTTCAGCACTCCTTTCCTTTTTGGTATATTATACTGCCATTGATAATGGTAAACAATGTTTCGCTAAATACTTCCATCGGATTCCCCGTAAAGACTGCAATATCGGCATCCTTTCCTGCTTCCAGGGAACCGACGCAATCCGAAACGCCGCAAATCTCAGCCGCATGTATCGTTATCGCCCGCAGGCCGCCCTCCATGGAAAGCCCCTGTTTAACGCTGAGGCCCGCGCAAAGCGGCAGATAGCGTATCAGGGAAACAGGATGATCTGTCATAATCGCCGTTTTTATTCCCGCTCGCTCCAGTACCCCGGCTGTCTTAAAACTCAGATTCTTTACTTCTATTTTAGAGCGGGAGGTCAAATCCGGCCCCACAATAACCGGAAATCCCGATTCTGCAATTTCATCTGCGATAAGGTGCCCTTCCGTACAGTGATCCAGCGTCATATCCAAATCAAATTCCTTCGCAATCCGAATCGCCGTCAGTATATCGTCTGCCCGATGAGCATGAGCCTTTAACGGAATTTTTTTCTCAAGAACAGGAATCCAGCACTCCATCCGGAAGTCCTCCTCCCCCGGAGCAAGCTCCCCCTGTTTTTTCTTTTCAAGGTAGCGGCATGCCTTATACAATTCCTCCCGCAGCATAGCTCCGATAGCCATCCTGCTGCCCGGCATCTTATCGTTATCCCCGTAATTCATTTTCGGATTTTCGCCAAAAGCTGCCTTCATTGCCGCCGGCGCTTTGATTACCATTTTATCCAGACACCGTCCCTGCACTTTCATAAACAGGGACTGTCCCCCTACCACATTGGAACTGCCGGGCCCTGTCAGCAGGGAAGTAATTCCGGCGATAATGGCATCATGGAAGGCAGGATCCATTGGATTTACGGCATCCAGCGCCCGCAGCTGCGGGGTCACGGGGTTAGTCATTTCGTTACAGTCATCTCCCACCATTCCCCATTTTTCTTCTGTAATGCCGACATGACAGTGGGCGTCAATTAAACCGGGCATAACCCATGCCCCCTGCACATCCAGCACCGGTTCTTCTTCCGTTCCCTTTTTTTCTGATAACTCCGGCGGAAGCGCCGCCATATCCCCCACCGATGTAATTTTACTGCCCGTTACATGGACATAACCGTTTTCATAATCCTGTCCTGACATTGTCAGGATTTTCCCGTTTTTTATAAGCATTGCACCATCTCCATTTCTGTCGTTAGTCTATACAGAAATACAGATTTTATGCTCTTTCTAATATTCTTTCCTTTACAGTCCGAAAAGCAGCCCGATAAGTCTTACGATAAACGCTGCTATCCAGGCAATGATACATTGTCCAATGACAACGCCGACAGCCCATTTTCTGCCAAGTTCCCGTTTTACCGATGCAATAGCGGCTACACAAGGGGTATACAAAAGGCAGAATACTAACAGGCTCGCCGTGGCAAGGGGAGTGATGGCGTGATACAGCACATCCTTTGTCCCCAACAGCACCAGTAACGTAGATACCACGCTTTCTTTTGCCATAAAGCCGGTAATAAGGGCGGTAGAAATCCTCCAGTCCCCCAGCCCCAGCGGAGCAAGAACCGGCGCAATCAGGCTTGCCGCCATTGCCAGTATGCTGTCCTTTGAATCCGTCACAACATTCAGCCGGAAATCAAAAGTCTGCAAAAACCAAATGATAATCGTGGCAATAAAAATAATCGTAAAGGCGCGCTGCAAAAAATCCTTTGCCTTGTCCCAGAGCAGGTGTCCCACATTTTTTATCCCCGGCAGCCGGTAGTTCGGAAGCTCCATGATAAACGGCACGGCTTCTCCTTTAAACGCCGTTCCCTTCATGATCAAAGCCATCACAATGCCAAAAACAATTCCCAGCAGGTATAGGGCTATCATAATAAGGGCTCCGTATTTGGGAAAAAACACTGCCGTAAAAAAAGCATAAATTGGTACTTTGGCAGAGCAGCTCATAAACGGCGTCAGAAGAATCGTCATTTTTCTGTCACGCTCGGAAGGCAGAGTCCTGGTTGCCATAACTCCCGGAACCGTACAGCCAAAGCCGATTAACATCGGTACGATGCTTCTTCCCGATAATCCTATTTTCCTCAGGAGCCTGTCCATGACAAAGGCAACTCTGGCAATATAGCCGCTGTCTTCCAATAAGGACAGAAAGAAAAACAGGGTCACAATAATAGGTAAAAAACTCAAAACACTGCCGACGCCGTTAAAAATGCCGTCGATAATGAGGGAATGAAGCGCCTCATTAACATGAATCGCGGTAAGCCCGGCGTCCGTCAAATCAGACAGCCCGGCAATCCCCATTTCCAACAGTTGCTGGAGTCCCGCCCCGACAACATGAAAGGTCAGCCAGAAAACAATTCCCATAATCCCAATAAAGGCAGGAATGGCTGTATATTTTCCTGTCAGGATTTTGTCAATCCCAGCGCTTCTGGCGTGCTCCTTACTCTCTCTGGGTTTTACAACGGTTGCTTCGCATACATCCTGAATAAAGGAAAATCTCATATCCGCAATGGCCGCCGCCCGATCCATTCCGCTTTCTTTTTCCATCTGGCAGATGATATGCTCTAACATCTCTTTCTCATTCTGATCCAGATCCAGACTGTCCAGAATGCTTTTGTCCCCCTCTGCCAGTTTGCCGGCGGCAAAGCGAATCGGAATGCCCGCCCGTTTTGCATGATCTTCAATCAGGTGCATAATAGCATGGAGGCATCTGTGTACGGCGCCGCCGTTTTTGTCTGCGCCGCAAAAATCAATCCTTCCCGGCCGCTCCTGATATTTCGCCACATGGAGCGCATGATCTGCCAGTTCCTGAATCCCCTCATTTTTTGCCGCAGAAATTGGTATCACCGGGATTCCCAGCATTTCTTCCATTTCATTTATTTGAATGGAGCCGCCATTTCCCCGGATTTCATCCATCATATTAAGCGCCAGCACCATGGGAATATCCAACTCCATCAGCTGCATTGTCAGATAAAGATTCCGCTCCAGATTGGACGCATCCACAACATTGATAATCCCTTTCGGATTTTCCTGCAGCACAAACGCCCGCGTTACCATTTCCTCACTGGAATACGGCGACATGGAATAAATACCCGGCAAATCCGTAATCCGGGTGTTGGCATGCCCTTTTATCACGCCATCTTTCCTGTCTACCGTAACGCCGGGAAAATTGCCAACGTGCTGGTTCGCCCCTGTCAACTGGTTAAAAAGGGTCGTCTTGCCGCTATTCTGGTTTCCGGCAAGGGCAAATGTCAGAGGCTCATCCTCCGGGAGCGGATTTTCCGTCGCCTTCGCATGATATTTTCCCCCTTCTCCTAAGCCCGGATGTTCCATACTCTTTTTAGGCTTTTCCCTTTCGGGCCTTCCCTCCTCCTGCACGGCTTCTCTTATGTCTTTTATTTCTATTTTATCCGCATCCGCCACGCGCAGAGTCAGCTCATAACCGTGTATCATAAATTCCATGGGATCGCCGAGCGGAGCATATTTTACCAGCACAATATCTGTATTGGGGATAACCCCCATGTCCAAAAAGTGCTGCCGCAGCGCCCCGTCGCCGCCCACCGTTGCAATAGTCGCCATTTTTCCCATTGGTAATTCTTTTAGTGTCATCGCTTATCTTCCTTTTATCCCGTTGTTATGTTAAAACCTGTTTACAATACTCTGCACGGAATTGTAATAAGAGCCTCCAAACAGATTCAGATGATTCAATAGATGATAGAGATTGTACAAATCCCTCCTGTCCTGATATCCGCTGTCAATCCGGTTTATCTCGCTGTATGCCTCGTAGAAGGAAGCCGGATACTTTCCAAACAATTCTGTCATTGCCAGCTCCGCCTCAAAATGCCCAACGTATACTGCCGGATCAAGAATCCATGCTTTTCCGTCAGGGCCACAGATTGCATTCCCGCTCCACAAATCCCCATGGAGAAGGGAAGGAAATTCCGGCTCCGGCAGATAAGAATCCAGATTATCAAGCAGCTTTCTGCACTGCTTACGCATCCGGGAGTCAAAATATTTCTCCGCCCGGTAAATCTGCGGAAGCAGCCGGCACTCCCGAAAGAAAGCAGCCCAGTTCTCCTTTGGAGTATTGATCTGAACAGATGCGCCAATATAATTATCTTTTTTAAATCCATACGGCATATTGTCATCTGCCGGGACATAACTGCGGCAGTCTGCACGGTGGAGCGCCGCAAGCTCTCTGCCAAACACTTCCCAGTATCCGTCTGTTTTTGGCGCGGCCTCCAAATATTCCATAAGTAAAAACGACATTCTCCCGTCCCGGTCCGTCCCCAGCGCCAATGCCCGCGGCACCCCTATGGCGCCGGTTCCGCCCAGCGCTGCCAGCCCCTCTGCCTCTGCCTCAAAAAAGGAAAGGTTATTCATGCCATTGCATTTCATAAATACCGAGGTCCCGTCTGAAAAGGACAGGCGGTACGATTGGTTTATATCGCCGCCATACACCGGACGTCTGCCGACAATGCGCAGATTTTCTCCGAAAAGAGCGGTAACTGCTTCTTTTAAAGAGCCTGCCTGTAATATCCCCATTCTCTTTCCCCCGAATCTCCTGTCGATAATTTTTTATCACAGCCATTTTCCCAGCATTTCCAACAACTTGGCAACTTCCACTGGCTTTGCCATATGGTCGTTCATTCCCGATTCCAGCGCCTCCCTTATATCATCGGCAAAGGCATTGGCCGTCATGGCAATAATCGGGATTTCCGCCGTATCCTCCCGATTCATGCTACGAATGCGGCGGGCCGCTTCATATCCGTCCATAACGGGCATTTGAATATCCATGAAAACCAGATCATAATACCCCGGCGGATTCTTTTCCACCATATCTACCGCACACTGACCATCCTCTGCCTCTTCTACAAGAACGTTAGTAAAGGACAGTAATTCCACTGCAATTTCCCGGTTAATCTCGTTATCTTCTACCAAAAGAATCCGCTTCCCCTCATAGCTTGCCTGCTGCAGCTCATTGGTTTCCAGATTCTTATCTTCCATATCCTGTACCAGCACGGATTTAAGCGCATAGACCAGCCGGGAACGGAACAGCGGTTTTTCAATAAATGCCTGAATGCCTGCCTCTCTCGCCTGTCCCTCCACTTCTGTCCAATCGTACGCAGACAGAATAATAATCGGCACCTTGTTGCCTATCCGGCTGCGAATCTCCCTCGCCGTTTCAACGCCATCCTTGCCCGGCATTTTCCAATCCAGAATTACCGCGGCAAAATCCTCGCCGGCTTCGCAGGCATCCACGGTCCGCTGTATCGCTTCTTCGCCGCTCAGCACCCATTCCGCCCGCATGCCAATGTTCTCTAAAATATCGCAGGTGCTGACACAGCAATCCTCATCATCATCCGCTACCAGAACCTTCAGGTCTTCCAGTTCCCGTACATCATCCATTTCCGTATCCTGTAATTTCAGATGAATCTGAACCGTAAATTTTGAGCCTTCCCCCGGTTTGCTTTCTACCTGAATATCTCCATCCATCATGCGCACAATGTTACGGGTAATCGACATCCCCAGTCCGGTACCCTCAATATTCCGGCTGACAGAATCCTGTGAGCGGGAAAAAGGAGCAAAAATCGTCTTGACAAATTCTTCATCCATTCCCATGCCCGTATCCTCGCAGATAAATTCATAACAGCCCATCCCATAAATCCGGGAATCGCACTCCCGAATGGAAAACGTAATCGTTCCGTTTTCCGGTGTAAATTTCATGGCATTGCTCAATATATTTACAAAAATCTGACGGAGCCGGAGGGTATCTCCCAGTACATCTTCATGGTTAATATCGGAAATATGTACCTTCAACTGCTGTTTTTTGCTATTTATCTGCGGCCGGATTATTGTCACAACACTTTCCACAATATCTGCTATGTTAAAGGGTTCTTCTGACAATGTAACTTTTCCGCTTTCAATCTTGGACATATCCAGCACATCATTAATCAGCGCCAGCAGGTGGCGGCTGGAAATCGTAATCTTGCTGAGGCAATCCGTCAACCGCTCTCTGTCGTCCAGGTGCATCGCAGCCACAGCCGTCATTCCCATAATGGCATTCATCGGCGTGCGGATATCATGGGACATCCGCGCCAGAAAATCGGATTTGGCGCGATTGGCAGCTTCTGCATCCTCCGAGGCGCTTTTGAGCGCAAGGCGAATTTCCAACTCCCTCTCTTTTATAGCGGTAACCTTCTGAATGGCAAACAGGACGCGGACGGGAATCCCGCCTTTTCTTTTCAGGCATAAAATATACATATTTTCCCACTGGCGGCCGTCCATATCAATCTGATACTCATACTGGAGATATGGGACATCCTCTGACAGATGCTGCTGCACATGTTCCTGTGATATTACCGTACTCATCTTTTCACTGTTATCATCTTCCGCCATATATCTGGGCTCCAGATAATGGATGAGATCCCGATATTTCCCCTTTTCCGGCGCGCCGCTTTTTTTACCTTCCAGATATTCATAAGTACCGAACTCAAAATCTACCAGAGCAAACCGGGAGAATAGTTGGGGAACGGCGTCTACAATCCTTAAGATTTCCTGATTTTCATTCATCAGCTCCCTTTTCTGCATTCGGTTTCTCAATAAGAGGTAAAGAATGTATAGCAAAAAGGCAATAATCAATTTGATTTCCAGACGGATGCCAGCGCTGTCCGCCCCCTCTGCCATCCCCTTTGTAAGGGCGGAAGGAAAACTCTGCACTAACAGCCACTCACCGTCTGCTAAAGCTGTAACATACGCATTCCCGGCGCCGTTAGATCCCCTGTAGTTAAAGCTGGTGGAACTGCCGTCCCGAAGCGCCTGCTCTAACTTCGCCAAATCCCGTTCATACAACTTATCTTTCTCTTTCAGGTTTTTCAGCAGATTCTCCGGTTTTGAGCCATCCCCTGCGTAAAGGAGGACATCTCCATTGCGCTCCAGTAAATAGCTGCTCCCCTGTACGCCGAAGTACTGGGAGGATAAAATAGACTGCACATTTTCCTCCCGTATAATGCCGCTTAATACGCCAATCCGTTTCTCTTTATAATAAAAGGGCGTATAAAAGATCAATAATGTTTCATTCGTGATTTTGGAATTATGTATGACGCATTTCCCGCTTTTCCCTTTCATCCCCTGTTGGAAATACTCCCGGTCCCTCAAATCTGCCCTTCTGCCATCTGCCGTCAAATCTTTTCCATCGGATGAGATAAATTCCACATAGTCAAAAAATGACTGTTTCGTCATGTCTTTCAGCATATCCGTATCTACTACGGGTTTTGTCATTACGGAGCCGTAAAAATAAGCCATCATCTCCACATCTTTACTCGACAGATTGATCAAATCATTCAGCCGCGCGGCAGACTGCTCCGTCGCCGCCTCGATAAAATTGTCGTTTTGCTCCAGAATACGCTGTCTGTTATCCCTTATAAAATCATAAAAGGAAAAAAGCACAAACGCCAGAAGCGCTCCGAAAAATATAATTTTTAAAATTAGTCTTCTATTTTCTTTTTTCATTAAATTCCGTAACCTTTCTCCATCATCTGCGGCGTACTCCAGCTGAGAACCGTTATGGACAGCCGCCTCTTTATCTGCCTATTTACTGTCTTTATATTGTAGCATAGACGCCCGGATGTTGCAATAAACATTCCGTCGGTTTTCACTTGTTTCTTTTTCCATTTTCCATATTGATTTTAAGATGAATTTAAATTATAATTAAGTCATTATATTTATAGTGGATTTACGGACAGAATTTCCCCTGTTCACTCTAACCGCATTACTATTTGTTTCGGAGCGCCGCAAATAGTAAGGGACGGCGGCTGAGAAATTGCATTCACGGATTTTCCACCGCCCCGCCGCATAAGCGCTCCAGAATGGAGAACATTATGAAAAATCAAAAGATGAGTACCATTATCACAATATTTATATTGTTGGTAACCACTATCAGCATGTCATTGCTTTACATAATCGCAGGCAGAAGCATGACATCCATGATGAAGCAATCCCAAATAGAAAATTTAAATACCTCGCTGACTGCACAAACGAGTATTATTAACGAGTATGTAACGCATCAGGAAGATTTATTAACTGCTTTCAGTGAAAATTCCGTTGTCCGGGACTTTCTGAAAAATCCGAAGGATGCCCAAAAAAAGAAACTGGCGTAGGCGTATACAGAAAAATATTATTCCGAATTGGATAATTGGGAGGGACTCTATATCGGCGAATGGAATACCCATGTCATCGCCCATTCCAATCCCAAGGTAGTTGGCATGACTACGCGGGAAGGCGAACCTTTAAAAGCCCTCCAGGATGCCATGACCTCTGCGAATGGGCTCTATGATGCCGGTATTATTGTATCCCCCGCATCTAAGAAATTAATTCTTTCTCTTTACTGTCCTGTTTTTGATACTGACGGAAAAACCATAGTCGGATATGTTGGCGGCGGCCCGTTTGCCGACAGCTTAAAATCGTTATTGACCTACACACAGGATAAGGGGACCAGATATTCCATGCTGAATATTGAAACGGGGATGTACATTTTTGACGAGGATGAATCTCTGATGGCGACAGAGATTCAGGATGAAATGTTACTTTCTCTTGTTTCAGCAATTCAGAAAAACGAAAGCGAGGGAAACGGTTACAGGGAATATACGGATAAAGATAACGGCAAATCGATTGCTGCTTATCAATATATCCCAAAACATAAATGGGCAGTTGTTTCCCGCAACAGCGAAGACAATATCTATGCAGATGCTAACGCCAGCATGAAGATATTGGGAATCATTTGTATTATCATCGATTTGCTGATCAGCCTGTTATCCTGGCTGTTAATCCGATTTAGCACCGCGCCGCTGAAATATGTGGAAAAAGCGATTATCCGCCTGAAGGATCTGAAACTGCAAAAAGAACATAAGCTGGATAAGTATATCAACCAAAAAAGCGAGGTCGGTCAAATCGCAACCGCTCTGGATTCTCTGTATGATTCCCTTTCCGATATTGTCCGTACCTTAAACCGCTGTTCCGATTCCTTAACGGACTCGGCAATCGGTATGTCGGATTCCTCTAAAGTACTCATCCAATGCGTAGAGGAGAACTCCTCCACAACGGAGCAGTTTGCGCAGCATACAGAATCCATTACTGACACTGTGAAAAAGGTAGATAGCGAGATTGGCGAAATCGCAGACATTGTATCGCAGGTAGAAAACAAGATCCAAGTCGGCGCAGAGCAAAGCAGCGAATTGAGCGGTAAGGTATTTCAGATGCGAGAAATTGTCAACTCCTCTTTACAAACTACTGGTATACGCATTGAAGAAAATAAAAAGGCGATTGCTCAGGCTATGTTAAATCTCCAGTCCCTGACCCGCATTGATGAAATGGCAACACAGATTTTGGAGATCACCAGCCAGACAAATCTTCTCTCTGAATGCATCCATTGAAGCGGCAAGAGCCGGAGAGGCAGGAAAAGGCTTTGCCGTAGTGGCAGGCGAGATTGGAAATCTGGCAAACAGTTCTTCTTCTACTGCAACGGAGATTCAAACTATTTGTAATGATACCAAAATGAACATCTCAAAAATACAAACATGTTTTGACAATATTGTTGCGTTTTTACAGGAAGATATCCAGACATCCTTTGAAGATTTTGCCAAGGCAACAAATGAATATGATGTTTCTATTGAAGAAATCCAAAATATCATTAAGGATATTAAACAGTCGGCAAATACCTTTGTAGACGCCGTGTCCAGTATTAAGGCTCAGATTGAGGGAGTCCAGGACATCCCCGGAAGGTCTGTTGTCGGCACAAAAGAGGTTATGGAAAAAACAGAGCAGATAGAAAAAACAACAGAGGAATTGTCTGCCATTGCAGATGCCAATCAGGATAACGCTGTTTCGATACGTAAAATTGTTGAGCGGTTTTCCTGATTGTAATGCCGAAACGGGAGGAGCCTAAAAAGGTAAAAAGACAGTGTAAAAAGCAGAAATGTTTTTTACGCTGTCTTTTTTATGCCAAAAATAAAATCGCACCTTCTTCATCTCGATAAACTCCTGTTACATCCACTCGCCATTAGCGGCAGACCATTTTTCAGTAAATTCTTTACCTCCGACCGCTGCTGTAAACGATTTTGTTAAGAAAGCTTTTATTGTTCTCAGTACAGTACTGTAATCATCCGTTTTCGTATCGATTTTACGGACAAAGGCTTTCCATTTCTTCTGCATTGCCACATCATCATCAAAGCCCATAACCCGTTCAAATTGCTCTGCCGTAAAATTGTGTTCACGGTTCGTAAATGTTTTTCTGAGTGCTTCGGTCAGCACTTTACCGTCAAAATCAAACTTATTAGCAAGATAATAAATATCGTAGTAGTCTTTCATCCGACTGGAAAATTCCATCAGGCTGAGGATTGCATCTATCTTTTCGGCAATGGTTGTTTCAAGAGAATATGTATTTACTGTGGGAGCATCAAAATCATCAAGCTGAGTGGGAATTTTTCTTTTTTCCTGCTTCGGTACAATGACATCGCCAACACCGAAATCAATGCCAAACGGTGTGCGTGTGTTTTTTATACGAGCAACTATTGATACACCTATACCGGCATATTTCTTCACAACGGCAATAGGGGCAACATCCTTTATCTCAAAGGTAACAAAATCATTGCCGGTATGAACTGCTATAATTTCTTCAAGGATACCTCTTAACTGCTCTGGTGTATTAGGTATTTGCTGAAGCAAAAAATCTACATCAACCGTTACTCGGCTATCAAAGTCAGTAAGGGAATAGAGGAACAAGCCGCCTTTCAGCACAAGGTTTTCAGCATACTTGGACTTTTCCAAACGGCGCAAAAATTCCTCTTGGCAAAAGAGTTGCAAACAGAGCTGATAACTTCTGCCGCTTTCAGCAGCTTTGTTTTTGAGCCGTGCCAGCACGGACGCAGCTATATCAGCCATTAAGCAGCACCTCCATTACATTCATTACCTTTGTATAAACCTTCATTTCCTTTGCGTATTTAGACAAATTTGCAAGGTTCTTTTTTTCATCAGCAGCATAGGCATTGACAGCCTTATTAAAAACTTCGTTGTCAAGTTTTGTGCGGTACTTAAAACAATCGCATATTGTTCGCTCACGGTCATACACAGGCAATATTACACCGTTAAAATTGCCTGTGGACTTACCCAGATTTAAAAATTCCTTTTGAAT
This sequence comes from uncultured Lachnospiraceae bacterium, assembly GCA_947628225.1. GTDB lineage: Bacteria > Bacillota > Clostridia > Lachnospirales > Lachnospiraceae > Eubacterium_F. Next base: position 14,137 of record CANQYY010000005.1, on the reverse strand, counting down.
ATAGTAAGCTTTCATCGGAAATTCTTCAATGTTCTTTACGGTGCGGGACGCTGTTCTCGGCACAGCAATCGACCATTCACGAGGAGAAAAATCACTATACCCATAGTGAAACAAAGCAGACTCCACACAAATAACCCCTTGCGGAAGAAACTCCCGTATGAGCTGTTCTTCTGTAATACTTTTACTTTGGGGGAGCTGATAAAATCCTCTGCGAATTCTTTCAATGAATCCTTCTTTACAAAATGCCGCCACCTCGTATTTATTTATCCCATTAGCGGCAAAATCTGAAGTTTTTGCAATGCCGCCGTTATTTTCAATTACCGTTTTTAAAATTTCTTTTTTACTCAAACAGACACCAACTTTCCACACGCAAAAAATAAATAATGTATGCAATTATTATACTATGCGGTTTTGAAAATAGCAACAACTATATGTAGACATTATTTCAAACTTGTGTGTCAAAAGTAGTTAAAGCATAACCCCTTTTACTGAGTTGCACCGTACCCCTAAAAACTTCCCTATCCGGCGTTGCCTAAAACGCCTCTCCTGTTTTTTTGCCAATATCGCATTACATTTTGTTTCCAAAATCATACATCTCCATGCTTTCCGCATTTCGGCATTCATGCTTCTCATAATAACCGATCAGTCTGCCATTGTCGCGCAATGCCACCATATAGACATCTTTATTCAGCTTTTCATTATGAAAAGTATAGACGATGTTGTGCTCTTCTGACTCCATAAACCATTCCAGCACCCGCTCAATCTTTTCCCCTGACTCCGGAGAGTGACAGTCCAAAAGGCTTTTTCCAATCAGTTTCGCGCCGCCCCGTTTTTCATAATTCTTTATGGAGGCAGGATTCATATATATGATCTCATGCGCCAGGTTGCAAATCACGACCGGACATCTGTCCTGTTCAATAATACTTTTATAAAAGGCCACATAGTCTTTATCCGTCTTTGTTTTCTTCTCCATACTGTTCACCCGTTTCTACACAAATAATGACTTTTTCAGTTTCTGTAAGCTGCAAGGCAGTTTCCGCATGGCGTATAGCCTTTTGATTTTAATTCACTGATGGCTGCCTTGCATTTTTTCCTGTTCTGCGCTTTCATGTCGCTGACGCCGGAGCATGTTGGCAGATGAATCCGCTTTGTATTGGTATTCAGGACATATTCTGCCACTTTTTTCTCCTTTGGGAGCGAACCGGAAGAATGGTCCTGATTTTTTTGATTAGCGTTATCCTTTGAGTTTTGTGCTGCCTCTCTGTTTTCTCCGCTTGCATAATCAATCTCAATACCGGGCTGCACGTTATAACAATACACATGGAAGCAAATCCCGGATCCGCTGTCTTCCACAGACCATGCCTCCATTTCCACGCCGGAAGCCACAAGATTTTTCCCCTGAAAAACAGGCGTCACACGGTACAAAACATGATTGCCCGTCTTTTTTACATATTCCGTGACCATATCTTCAAACGGAAGCATTCCCTCCACGTTCAGATAACGGGTTCCCGTAATCAGGTTCTTTTCGTTGGCATTTTCTCCCGCAAGCTGATACCCAATCAGGTGGCAGCGGTTGTAAAGATAATTTCCGTCTATCAAATCATTGTATTTCACGGTATGCCATCCGCTCGGCTTAATCTTCCCTATGCTCCCCCTCTCTTTGGTGGGCATAATCTCCGGACAGATATTGGCATAGGCCGCTCCGCATCTGCCTAAGGAATCTAATTTGCTGTACGTTTCAAATGCTTTCGTTTTCTTTTTGTCCTTAGCGGAAAAATCCGGCTGTCCGGCATGGAGGCTGACATAGGGATTCCCCGAATAATCCGGTATATCCCCTAAAGAATTGACGGATTCTGACTGGGTTAATTTCCCATCATCAGCCGGGCCCCGCTTACTTTCTTCCGTTTCAGCGCCGGCAGGATCGTGATAATCCGCGCTCTCTATGCCCCCGCTGCAGCCGCATATAATAAATGCTGCGCATAGCGCCGCAAGGAAGCACAATAATCCTTTCTTCCTCCTCATATTATCCCTCATCTTTCTCCCTCTCGCACTTTTGGATGACTGAATTTTTATCCCTTAATATAAAAAAATCATCTACTGTTCCGGTACAACCGCAAAAAATACAAGTTCATCCTTACCCGCATTGATAAGGCTATGGCTGTGACCTTTCGGGCAATAATGGCAGTCCCCTTTCACAAGATGTTCCTCTCCATCATCATACAGACACTTTGCCGTGCCATCCAGGATAAAAATAATCTCGCTGTTTGTTTCGTGCCTGTGATAACCGATTGTTGAGCCGGCCGGCAGTTTGCCATACATTATTTTCCCCAGTTCATCCACATGCATTCTGGCAATCGTTTCTCCGGTTCCTCCCTTAAATTCAGGTATTCTTTCCTCTTGTAACTTGTTAAAATCTAACTTCATAATATCCTCCTGTTTTTCGGCCGCCGGCTGCATCGACACTAATTAACTGTTCTTTGCCCCTTTATTATATTTTCCAGCATTAAAGCTGCCCTACGTTTTATCCGCGCCAACATCTCCGCCAGACACTCCTTTACCTCTTCGTACGAGTTTGGTAAGGGTTGCTTCAGCGACTGTGCTGTAAAAAATGGAATACCTTTAATGCAACTTGTTTTGCCTTTTTCTATAACATCATAATATGGTTCTAAACTGTATTTTTCTCTATTGTCAATAAACCATTGGTGCCAAGCTTTAATCTCTTTATTGTCAATTCTTATTTCTTCGTTATTGTCAATTATTTCTATTTCTTCGTTATCATCAATACATTTTTGAATTTTATTTATCATTAACGGCAAATAATCTTTCACATTACACAAACGATATTTAATTTTATTAAAAGAATAGTTTGACTCAGGGCAGGGCATAAAATTGGCAACACAGTGACAAAGAGCAGAAAATTCTTCAATATCCGGAATATCGTTAATTAGAACCGACACCTGCTCTTTAATAACTTTATCTCCTCCAATATATTTCTCAGGAAAAGAAGGAATATCATATGTTTTGTTATGGGATTTATAAATTCCAACATTGCCTGCTTCTTTGATAGGATATTTAAATTTAAAATGCATCGCCCACGAAAAAGTAGTCCAAAACGAATTAATCACATCATACCTCTGTTCATTCCAATGAAGAATTTTATAAACATTTTTTGCAAATCCGCTATTTTCAAATTCAACATTTTCATAATGAACTGTAGTAGGTTGGGTACCGGCAAATTCCTTCATTAATCGACAAAAAGGGGCATCCTCCAATTTTATATCATCTTGCAATTTTATATCATATAGTAATCTTTCTTCATCAATATCCATTATAATCCATCTCCTCTCGGATTTTCAAACATTCATCATCCGGACAAAACCCTTTCCTTTCATTTATTCAAACCCTCAGCGGAAAATACGCCCTCTTTTTTTATAGCGTCAGGATAGTCCGTTTTTCAATCGACGCAACCAGAAAAATTACATCCAGTTTCCATATCAGCATTATTATAGCCCTATTCTAACCTAGTGTCAATTTTTGCGCCTTTACAAAAATTTCACTCCCAGGCAGCTTGCTTTTTCCCCAACTCCCTATAGGTTCGCACAATCAGGATAATGGCAACGGCAAAGGTCAGGATATCGGACACCGGCATGGAATACAGTACCCCATCCAACCCCCAAAACAGCGGAAGCAAGAGAGCAAATCCCACGCCAAAGACAACCTCGCGGATCATAGAAAGCATGGTTGACGCAGCCGCCTTGCCCATGGCCTGCAAAAAGATGAAACACCCTTTGTTGACGCAGGCAAAAATTACCATACACAGATAAATACGAAAAGATTTAAGAGCAAATGCAGTATAATAGGCGCTTTCGTTGGACGCGCCAAATATGCCGATAAGAGCTCTCGGAAACAGTTCTACCATGACAAATGCTATAACTCCTACGGCGGCTTCTGCAATGAGGAGGCGGGTAAATAGACTCCGGACCCGGATTTTTAAATTCGCCCCCATATTGTAACCGGCAATGGGAATACATCCCGCCGCCATCCCCACAACAATAGAGATTACAATTTGAAAAAACTTCATTACGATTCCCACCACTGCCATAGGAATCTGGGCGTACTGCTCCTGACCGAATACGGTATCCAGCGCGCCGTACCTGCGAATCATATTGTTAATAGCAGCCATGGCGGCAACTAAAGAAATCTGTGAAAGGAAACTGGTAATACCAAGCAGCAGCGTTTTTCCGACAATGTGCCAATCTATGCGAAAATCGCCTTTCGCCGGTTTGACCAGCTTCATATGACAAAGGTACCAAAGCGCCAAAAATGCCGTTGCCACCTGTCCAATCACCGTTGCCGCCGCGGCCCCCATCATTCCCCATTTGAACAGGAAAATAAAAATGGGGTCAAGGACAATATTCATAGCAGCGCCAAGCAAGGTGGAAATCATGGCAAATTTAGGCGACCCATCTGCCCGGATAATTGGATTCATAGCCTGACCAAACATATAGAAGGGAATCCCAAGCGCTATCCAGAAAAAATACTCCTCAGAATAACGGAACGTTTCTGCATTGACCGTCGCCCCGAACATCGTAATAATCGGACGATTAAAAATCAGATAAATTGCGGAAAGAATTACACTGCCGGCAATGACGGCGACGACGGAATTGCCGACACTCTTTTTTGCGTCTGCAATTTCTTTTTTGCCAAGGCTCAGACTAACAAACGCGCAGCAGCCATCGCCAACCATGACAGCTATGGCTAAAGCGATTACAGTAAGCGGAAAAACCACCGTATTTGCCGCATTGCCAAAAGAGCCAAGATAACTGGCATTCGCTATAAAGATTTGATCTACAATATTATATAATGCTCCGACTAAAAGTGAGATGATACAGGGAATGGCGTACTGACCCATAAGTTTGCCGATACGCTCATTCCCCAAATAATGATTTGCTTCCATTTCCATATTTCCTCCATTTCTTTTCTGAGAATAAAATAGTGCGCGGCCTCCGGCAGCCGTTATCTTATACCGAATGTCCACACGCTAAAAATCTCTCCATGCAGAAAACCTGATTTGCAGAATTTTCCTCTCTTTTTCCAAAAAAATAAACGTGCGGCGCTCAACTGGATTTACGCATTGAGTGCCACACGTTATTTATATTATACTCAAAACAATCGGTATTGTCAAAGGAGGAATTGTACAAAATCTATCGCCTTGTATATTGGTAAAAATGTCCAAAGCCGCCGTTTAGCAAGGATGTATCGTTTGCCGCGCGGTTACTCCATAAAAATTTAATCTATCGCATTTCGGATAAATGTAAACTGTTGATTCAACATATCTATATTAATCACACCATTACGGTCAAATGCGGTTGATTCCACAGTAAAAGTACCTCTGTATCCAATTTGGTTAATAAACGCAAAAAATTTATCAAAATCAATATTTCCCTGTCCAATTGGAAGGGAACGGAGTTTATCCCATTCTTTGTATTGACCGCCATAGTCATTTATATGGTAATGTGCGATGTGTTTATCTTTCCACAACCACTGATATTCCTGCTCATACAATAACTCCATTTGACTATGAAATGATGCCATTTTTGTATCAAATACAAACTGGATATCCGGAAATTGCCTGTACAATTCACACCAATGTTTCATCGGGTCTTCCTGATTACACACTACGTTTTCAATCCATATCTTTACCCCATATTGATCTGCTATATCCTTAAGTTGACTATACGCATTAATATTGTTCTCAAAATGTGCATCCGACGTAATACCATCCCACAAATGAACTACTATGCTTTCTGCGCCTGCCTCTCTTGCGATATGACAATTTATATCAAATTTCCGATATGCCTCATCAAATTCACCCTTGCTGATTGCCTCTCCCAGGTGCTTTTCACAATGCATAACAGGAATACACAATTGCATTTCCTTTAATCTCCCGATCAATGCCTCCACTTCATCATACCAGGAGCTATACATCATAAATTCAAAACCGTCACAAGTCAGTTGCTGTGATAAATCCTTTAATAATTTATAATCTCTATCCTTAGTTTTTCCTAACAATGCTCCTGTCGAGCATAATATTTTATACATAATTTCCCCCTCAAAACCTGCTTTGGCGCATTCCAGTTTCTTTGAAGTTTCGATATAATATTAGTTAATTCCATGTGGAATGTCAATCCTGATTTTTTAACTATTGTAAGCCGTTTGTAGAGTTACAATGGATTTTGATTCTCTGATTTTGGTGTACACAGATCATCCGATGAAAAATGTATGTTGCAATTTGGAATTGCATATGCTATAATGTCGAAAGACAAAAAGCAGTGATAAGTCCATATGGACAAAGAAACGAATCCCCGAACCGTGTTCCCGCACAGTCCGGGGATTCTTCTTTTCTTTTATACTGGCAAAGCACCCAGTAGGTTATTTGTTGTCCTTATGACCGCCATCTAACCATTTGATGATGTAGTGACAAGCTACACCAGCCGTAATAGCGATCAAAAAAGCAGTGATAACTTCCATATAAACACCTCCTCCTGTTGCCAGGTATCGGTAGGACAACGCGAAAATTATACCACAACTTTTTAAGAAGTTCGACAGTTTTTTATTTTATCTTCCACTATTTTCAAACACTTTATATCATTTCAACAAGTGAGCGATACATTTTAATTGAGTGCCTAATCTTCTATTTACACAACGCATAACCTCAAAAAGTTTAATGGATAAAAATGTGTAACAAGTTACACATTTTAGCGGAGGCTATATGAGTAAAACTAAACCGGGTGTTGTTCTCATACAAGAATATCATTTCCCAAAATCTTATGAGAGAGGATTTTCTACATATCTGGATTATATTAATAGGGAATCTGCTAAAAAAGTATCAGCCATTAAAAACCACCTTTTGATAGTTTGATTTTCATTAGTAGATAAGGGAAAAAAACATCTTTCAAAGTGCCGAAATTACGTTGTTTTTTAATAGGTAAAAACAATCTTCTGATAGGTAAAAGTAACCTTTTGATAGTTATTTTTTGTGTAACCAGTAGCACATTTTCTAGAATCATTAATATCAATTCATTAGGTACATTTATATTTTTGTTTGACATCATTTAACCTTCCCTCCTTTCCTTTCTATTCTCCAATTTCTATGCCAACCACAGGCTGACTTTCACTCATTACCTGTGCAGCTTCCTTAATCGGGTTATTGGGATACTTTACACTTTTAATAGTTTTTGCTATACTACTATCGAAGTTGATAATATTTCCTGACTGGGGGAACCAGACCTCTATGTTGCGGAAAAATTTATCAACTTTTTCTGTATTTACAGCGATAATATTATTTTCATTAATTTGATTTTCTGCCCATATTGCCATTTCATCTTTTCTATAGGCACTGCGTGTATCATTTACTAAAACATTCTTTTCATATATTTACCAAATGCAGGAAATAAGCGGTGGTCTGCAGCTATATCCAGAAGATATTGATCTAACCATGCGTTTTGCCTCTGCATATTGGCTTTTCTTTAAAGAGCATAAGGGAATCTGCTTGCACTATTCGCACAAGGCTAGGCAAAGCCTTGCGATTCAAAACTTTATAATGCAAGCACTTAGTTAGTAAATGATGATTATTTGTCACAATAGCAAAACACAAAAAAGCAACCGCCCCAACCAAGGTTCGGTTACTTTTTTTATAAGTAATAAATAATCTTGGGCTAACCGTTTATCGGCAACACCGTTTCTGTGCAATATTATAATTAATTCCATGTGGAATATCAATCCCTCTTTGTCTTCCTGTGATTTCAGGAAATTACACTACTGCTTTTTCAGCGGCTGATAAGCCATCGGTGTTTGACAGCAAGCATAAACCCTAAGCTGCTTCTCAATCGGGTTTCCTCGCCAATTCCAGATCCATCGCATAGTATACCGTCATAATCCCGCCATGCTTATTGATTGCAAAATGAATACCTTCAAAAAGCTTTTTTCTGTCTGAGGTTTCAATTTTCATATGATCGGGGTATGTCCGCAATAATGCCATATATTCATCCGCCGTAAAATCCTTTGCCGTATGATACAACGTATGTTTTACATCAACAAAACCATAGGCAAGCGCTCTTTCAGCCAGCTTTTGTGCATCTGCATTGCTAAACTCAGCAGGCCGGCTCTCCGGATGCATATATTTGCGATAGAGTTCCTGTATTTCATCAGTCAATGCTCTGCGTCCCTGATCTGACCCGGCATGATAGGCAAAGCGGGCAAATGCGCCGCCGGGTTTTAACAGATTAAAAACCCGGTTATATCCATAGTCCTCCGGAATCCAGTGAAATGCCGTTGCCGCATAAATGAGGTCAAATAACTCCGAACTGACAAAATCCTGCAAGGTCTGAGGAAACAAAGAGAAATTTTCATAAGCCTGATACCGATTCCGTGCTAAACCGGCCAGCTGCTCTCCAGGTTCAAGCCCGATAAAATGGCATTGCGTATCCAATATAGGCCGTGATGCCTTTCCTGTCCCTACCCCGATTTCAAGTACATTGCTGTCCGAATTGATTGGTTCATACTGCAAGATATCCTCATAGATTTCCTTTCTATATGTAGGACGACTTTTATCATACTCCAAAGCTGCGCTGTCAAACGTTTTTTCAAATGCCGTCATTTTCTTTTTTCTCCCCCAAATGAATTGTTTGGCGTTGCTTATAATTTCACGATCACAACACTCTGTTATGGTTTGTTACCAGATTTGGTTTTCCCTATTTTTGCCCTTATAAGAGGCGGGAGCAGAGTAAACCAATTAAATCAACGGGAATTTATTTACGAATAACTTTTCTCATTCCGGCTCCGCAGAAATCGTGTGAGATAATCTTAAATCCTAATTTTTCATAAAACGGCTCTTTTCCACTGGTTATTTTCGACCGCTGCTACCGTGTATAAACTATTATCAAGCGCCTGTTGCATCTGATTCCTTGAAAAAAGCTGCCAGCCGACACTTTCCCTGAGCGTACAGTAATTTTCATAACTTAACACATTCTCTTTACCTCTTAACTTTATATTCGTTAAATAATTACTTATCTAACGTAATTCGATAAGCCTTCCCCCTTTCGAGGGATATTAGCTAACCGCCTGCCGCTATGCAGTGCCATTTTGTCCTATAAAGGACATTTTTATTCTATCAACGGGTTACTTTTCTGTCAATCTGCTCTGCCAGTTTCTCTCTGCAATCCCACCACTTTTACAATGCAATTTGTAATTCTCCTGTTTTTATCCAGTTTTCCCCAAAGATATAAATACAGCCTGCTTAATAAACATGAAACTATAAACACAGCAATAGTAAACACCAATATCCATACAGCCCCATCTAATTTTGTTGGATAGTCTCTTCCCTTTATCAGCCAAAATAATTTGCAAATAAAATCCCATACACCTGCATGTATAAGATATATGTAAAATGTTAAGCCAGACAACTTGGTAAATTCTTTTTTAATATCCAATAAAGTAAATCCATAGAAAATCAATATCGAAGCAGGAACAATTAACGGGCAGTATGGCGCTACTATCCCATATCTCAACTCTGAAATACCAGCTTTCATCTGCTGATATTGTAATCCCGCCGCACATAATTCAAACAATAGTCCAAAAAGTATCATGAGCAATGCCTTTAAATTATTTTTAGGTCCACTCATTTTACGAATACAATATCCTACCATAAAATATCCCAAATATTCAAATGACTGCCCCATGTCCCAACTTAATTTTCTTGTTTGCGTCCAATAACTTATACATGCCCATATACAGAAAATAAATGCTACTTTTTGAAAACTTTTTTCTGAAATGCTGTTCTTAAAACGAAGCACAACAGGCGCTAATGCATACACTCCAACCAGCATATACAGATACCACATGTGATACATCGGCACACCTTTTATAATACTTTTCAATAATGTAACAATTCCCCTTTCTACTCCAAAAAAACACCCCGGGATAGAGTAAAAAATATACACTACACTGAAGATAATTGCCGGGATGCCAATTTTCGCAAAGGATTTTGAATAAAATCTTTTATATTCAATATTTTTTTCATTTTCCAATATAAATGCACCCGATAGCATAACAAAGCAGGGTACAGCAAAGCTCGATAGTGAACCATATATGCAAATCCAATAGGGTGATTGGATATCTGTTACTGATAGACCACTTTTTGAAATACTTTCTATTGCACCATCAAACCATATTGAACTAACGTGTATCATGACAACAGCGACTGCACTTATAATTCTAAGTAAATCATAATTTCCTTCTCTTTTCATAGTGTCCTCCTCAAAAAAGTATCCGAAAAGGTATACTTTTTCGGATTTTCTTTTTATGAACCATAATATAATATATTTTATCAAAAAACAACAATTTTTCAAGTAAAAACTCGAAAAATGCACATTCAAAAAATCTTTTTTACCCCTCCCGAAAAAGTATACTATTTCGTTTTTTTACCTTTCCCAAAAATTAAGACTTCTCAAAATTCTGCGCTTTGTCAAAGAATGTGCTTTCCGCAAGATGACACGCTTCCGCCGCCTGCCTCAAGGTCATTTTCTTTTCTCTCCACAGTTTATGGACGCTGTAAAAGTTATCTGGCAGCGGTATGGGAGGTCTGCCAAACTTTACTCCTCGGGCTCTTGCTGCTGCTATGCCTTCCGTCTGCCGCTGTCTGATGTTCATGCGCTCATTCTCCGATACATAAGAAAGCAGCGCCAACACAATATCACTGATAAGCGTCCCCAGCAGATTCTTTTCACGTCTGGTATCCAAAAGTGGCATGTCAATCACAACGATGTCCGTTCCTTTTTCTTTGGTTATGATGCGCCACTGCTCGTTCAAATCAGCATAATTTCGCCCTAATCGGTCTATGGACTTCACAAACAGCACTGACTCACTATCCAGTTTTTTTAACATTTTTTTATACTGTGGTCGGTCGAAGTCCTTGCCCGATTGCTTATCCATATAGATGTTTTTTTCCGACACTCCCATTTCTAACAGCGCAAGCCTCTGCCTGTCCTCATTCTGATCTCTTGTGGATACTCTCATATACCCATAAATCTTAGCGTTTTCCATATTTTACCTCCCTGATAATCATCCTTGTCATGTAAACTGTAAACAATGGCTATCGTATCAGAGTCTGCGCTCCGCCGCACTATTTTTCCGTCAGACACCGGAGTTTTTATGAGCAAATGAAAAAGACTGTGGCATTTCTGCCATAGCCTTTTCGTCATATTTTATAATAAGATATCCCCTTGTATAAATTGGCAAAAAAGACACTCCTTCTCTTTTTATTTGCAAATATTATTGTAACTGTCTTTTGCCACCGTCAAAATCAGATTAGGCAATATGCGTTTTCTACCTTCTTCATATTTCCTTTGCTGTTCGTCCGTCCTTCCTACAAGCGCAACGCCAGTTGCCGAATTATCAGATACGACAAGCAAAGCAATACTTGGAATTTCCAACAAATCGGCCATAAGATAAAACGAACTTGTTTCCATCTCTATCAGATCCGTATTAAATTCTTTGATTTCAGCCAAATGATAATATTCCAGAGCAATGGATGCCGTGCAAAAAACAGAGCCCTTTCTGATCACATAGCCATTTTCCTTTCCAAGGGAAACCACATGGTCAACATATTCCCTGTCAGGAGTCACTTTTTCAAAAGGGACATAATCTTTGATTGACTCTTTCAGATATGTATTTGCATATCCTCCGGAGATGGAATATTCAGGGGTACATATATCGCCGAGATCAAAACTATCCTTCAATGCGCCAACTGCTCCAATAAAAATCATTTTCCTGAAGTCCAGTTCCGCACAAAAGGCAATGTAGTCAATACAATTGGTTTCCGATGTTCCGATTTTGATCCACGCTATTTTCATGCCGTCTTTTTCAACAAGATAACCGGCAGTGCAGGCGCCCTCCCGAAGCGTTGTTACCCTGCAGTATTTATCCATTTGCAGCTTATAAGGTGTATAACTTGGCGCGACTACCAAAGCATCATATTCAATCTCTTCTTTCAGCCCAAAGGCCTGAAATGCCATGTCGCAAGAGTTATATTGGTGAACCTTTTCCATTATTTTTTTCATTTTTTCTTTCATACTCGTTTCTCCTGATCAAAATCGTATTTTGAATTCTACCCGTGTACGACCTTTTACATACTCTGCAAACTTCTCCCCGTCAGAGGGCTTCCCCACAATGCTGCCATAATGCGTCGGAATCACAACGTCCGGCTGTATGCTGTTCACAAGCTCTGCCGCTTCTTTCGCAGCCATTGTATAAGTGCCGCCAATCGGTATCAGCGCAATGTTGCACTGAACCGCCTTTGCTTCTTCCGTAGCATCCGTATCTCCGGAGATATAGATGCGTTTCCCCCCAATCTGAAGAATATAACCCACCCACCCGGCGCTCTTTGGGTGAAATGGCTTCAACGTATTATATGCCGGAACAGTTTCAAACTCCAATCCCTCCACTTCCCGGCAAACACCGGGTTTTACCGTCACAATACATTTTACTAACCCAGAAGCCTCCTGCGCTTTTTCCTCCATCTTCTCCGGCACGATCAGGACTGTTTCATTATTTGCCGCTTTCCCAATATCTTCCAGTGAAAAATGGTCATAGTGGTCATGCGTAATCAAAATATAGTCCGCATCGTGCGGTTCTTCCTTCATCTGAAACGGATCAATGTAAATCGTCCTGTTTCCCTTCTTAATACGAATACTGTTCTGTGTAAAAACCTCGATATTTTCTATCATAAAGATACCTCCTGTCAAAACTTTATTTCCTCTGCGATATTTTTCAGATTGGTAAGCTGCTACGCTAAAATGCGCTTATATAGAAATTGTAACATTTCATCTTTTCAGGCTCAACTAAATTCTTTAATTTCTCTTTCCCAATGTACCCGTCCTGCTTTTGTAGGTTTGTCAAACATTTGTTACACTGACCCTGAATAATCCATTAGTACCTGTCTGGGTGTTTTCCAGCCAAGTGGACGCATTGGAAAGTTATTATAGTCCCTGCGATTATATATTTTTAACTGCCTGCTGAAATCATCGAAGGAATAGAAAGCGTGGGTGGCATAGAACCGTTCCTTATCCTTTAGATGGCTTCTTTCAACTTTCTCATTGTGACGTGGCGTAAATGGCCGAATCAGTTTATGCCGTATTCCCAACTGCTGTAACCGTGCCTGAAAAATGGTTGGTTTGTCACTGCCGCCATAAGAACGGAAACGTTTTGTGAATTCCTGTCCGTTATCGGTCTGTACACAATCAATCGGGTAGGGAAATGCTTTGACCAGATGTTCCAGAAAAATCAGGGAGGAGTAGGAACTGTGTTCTTCAAAGGCTTCCACAAAGCGCCAGCGGGAATACTCATCGATTGCGGTATACTGATAGAAACGCTGTCCTTTGGCATCGCCCACTAAGCAGACAGAAGGAACAAATTTAACATCAATCTGGATGCGCTGGCCGGGATAATGCATCTGCTCATAAGGCTTCGGGACATATTTGGGATTTGGCGGTTTAACTGCCATAAGCCCGCCTTTTCTGAGGAAGCGGTAAAGGCCGGGGATTGAGCGGGAATAGCCCCGCTGTTTAAGCTTTACCCAGAAGATGACAAGACCGGCATCCGGATTACGTCTGCGCATATCGGAAATGAGTTTGATTTCTTCCGGTGTGTGCTGGTTCGGATGATGATGTGGTCTGCGCGATCGGTTGCGCAGGGATTCCAAAGTGCCATCATAACGGCGTTTCCAGCGGTAAATGTACTGTCTGTTGGTTTGGTATTTGATGGCAGCCTTGGTAACACCATACTTTTCCGCATATTTGATTAATGATAGACGATACCTCATATCTTGTGTTATAGTATTCATGGCAGAGAACTCCTTTACGTTTTGTTTTTTTGTAGCGATTAAACTATAACACAAAGGCAGTATCTCTGCTTTTTAAATATTCAGTTGTAACATATGTATTGTAATCCTACAAAAGTGCTGCATTGTGGAACTTTTGCGGTATTGATTCCAAAAAGCAGATATGGTCTTATGTCAAGATTTAGTACAAAATAAAATGAGAGGTTCTGCTGGCTAGGCTGCCGGCAGATTCTCAACCTT
>CANQYY010000004.1 GCA_947628225.1 uncultured Lachnospiraceae bacterium | reverse complement strand
ATAATACATTTCAGAAATGCGGCAAATACGGGATAATACCCTATAATGGGGGATAATACTTTATCCTCTTGGGTATTTCCGACGTTGAAGAGTCTGGATAAGTAAAAAGGCTTGAAATGCTGATAAATACAGTGTTTCTTGAATGTAATACAAGCGTATAAAACCTATATTTCCATGAATATGGAATTATACCGGAAAAGATTTTCTTCTTAAAAAAATAAAAACAACATGTTATAGTAGACATATAAGAAAGACCACCCTTTTGCTCGATCAAAGTTTTGGGGTGGTTTTCTTTTTTATATTTTTCATGAATTAAAATAAAATGAGGAAAGTAGACGAAAAAGAAACAAGGGGCAAAAGTTCCAAAAAGCTTGATTTTGTGGGAAAGATAGTATAAGATGAAAAAAGACAAGCAAACCTTAATACTATTCCCGGCGTTGAAAGGAGTCTGGATAATATGTATAATGATATAGAGAAAATAGCTAAGCAAGTAGAACTTCCGGAAAAACCAAAATATGGCTCTATTCCGGATTATATATTTTTTTTGGTATTGATTATCGTTTGCATTTTCTGTTTTTCCATTCAAACAGGAGATGCTCTTTCTCAATGGATTATAAGGATTATTGCTTGTATATTTTGCATAATGGCGGTATTTATCCTGATACTGGTCACTAGAAAATACATTAAGTTGAAAAAAGAATACAGTATGGCGCAAGAGGATGAATTAAAATACCGCAGATATAAAGCTCTTCAATTTATATTGCAAAATGAAAAGAATGTTAAGGAAACTCAAATGTATATGGAGTGGGTTAAAAAGCATCCCAAAAAGAATAAAGTGCCGCATTTTATTGAAATGGCAATACTGCGTGGAGATTCTTATACGATACAGGAGTACATGAATTACATAACGGAAAACAGAGAAGAGTTTGAAGAAAAATGAATATTGTTGCAAAAGGAGAATTACTTCGGTAGTTCTTTTTTTGTTATAAAAGGAAGGAAGTTTAGCGAAATCCGCCTTTGTACAGCGGAAAGCGTCATATCAATTGTAACTCTGCAAACCCTGTAAAATATGAAAATTTTAGTACTTGCATATACCGTGGAGGTATGGTATACTTCTTTCGATTCAGTGGGAATTCCGTCATAATATAAAAAATGTTCAGTAGACCTCGTTCTGGGGATTGACAGGACTGTTTTTATAAACTGTCAAAGAAAAACGATGTGAGGATTTGTGCTTTTATCATAACATGGTTTCTTTATGCAGTGACGGAAGTACATCCATTAAACGGTTATATTTCATCTCCAATATTTTTGACTTCACAACTCCTGCCATATGGAGCAAAAAAGGATAATGAAAATTAAGATGGAGGCAGATAAAATTGCGATTATTAGTTTATGGAGCAGATTCTGATCTTGGAGGGACTGAAAAATATTTACTGACATTATATGGAGCAATCGACAAGTCCAAAATTCAATTTGATTTTTTGTTCAATCATGATGCGGGGGAAATTCCCTATGCACAGGAGATATTAACGCAAGGTGGGAAGATTTATAACGAATATTTTATGTTAAGGGATAGATATAAAAAAAATTACATAACGGTAAAGGAATTGTTTGATTGTCATCCTGAATGGTCCGGAGTCTACGTTAATTTGCAAAATATCCATTCAGCATACCGTTTGTTGGTTGAAGCGGCTCGCAGAAATTTACCATATCGTATGATACATATACATAGTAGTGGTTATCAGCATCTTCCTACGTTAAAACAAAAAATATTTGAAATTTTTTTTCATTTGACAAAGAAAAAAGTAGTTACCCATTTTCTTGCCTGTTCGACACTTGCCAGCCAGTGGGGGTATCATAATAAGGATGCAGTGATAATTCCCAATGCGGTTGATTTTAAGGAATTTGCAAGAAACAGAAATAAGCGGGAAGAAATGCGGAAAAGATATGATATTGGATATGATGAAATTGTTATGGGATATTGCGGCGGATTGAGAATCGAAAAGAATCCGGAGTTTCTTATTGAAATATTTGCCAGGTTTTGTGATTTGATCCCAAATGCGAGGTTGCTAATTGTAGGAAAAGGAAAAGAGGAAGAAGCGTGCCGGGAATTATCAAAACGACTGAAAGTTGTGGAAAAAATTATTTTTGCAGGGGAAGTAAACAATGTATCAGACTTCATGCAGATGATGGACTGCTTTGTTTTGCCTTCAAGATATGAAGGTTTTGGTATTGTGCTTCTTGAGGCACAGGCTGCAGGATTGCCTTGTTTTACAACAAAAGATGTTGTTCCAAAGGAAACGAATGTTACTGGACGCGTAACATTTTTGCCTGCGGAAGGTTCAGCCATAGATTGGGCAACGGCGATTACGGAAAAAGGATTTGAATGGGAAGATAAAATGGATTGCCTGGAAAGCAGTAAATATACAATATCAGCAATGAGGGAAAATTTTATGAATATTTTTACACAAGAAGATGATCTATTTGTGAACATGGAGGAAGGGATGACTAAAAAATGAAAAAGGCAGCAATTCTGACGATGGTGGGTTATAATTTTGGAAATCGCTTGCAGAATTATGCGTTACAGCAAATACTATCTCGTATGGGATATCAGGCAGAAACTTTACAGAGAACCAAAGATAGTTTGATTACCAGGGGGAAACGTGGGCTCCGTGCATTATTAATAAAAGATTTTTTTTCCAAATGTATAAAATTTAATCGACGAATAAATTGGAGCAGATATGTTGTTTCAACTCAGTATGTTTCTGAAAGTTTAGAGGACAATTACGATTTTTTTGTAATGGGAAGTGATCAAATATGGAATATAACATTTGATTTTACCACGGAGAATGACTTTCTTTCGATGGTCAGGCCTGCGAAAAAGCTATCCTATGCGGCAAGTTTTGGGACATCGCAAATTACGGAAGAACGTAAAGAGTGGCTGGCGGGATTATTGAATGGAATCCCGCATATATCTGTCCGGGAAGAAGCGGGACAGCAGATAGTCAAAGAATTAACGGGACGCGATGCCGTTTTGGTAATTGACCCTACATTAATGCTTACAGCGGAAGAATGGAGGGAAATGGCTGTCGCGCCTTCCGATCTGGGAAAAGAAGAGCATTATATCCTTACTTATTTTTTAGGACCGGAACCGCAAAAAGCAACAGAGGATAAATTAAAAATGATACGGGAACATGGATGGAGAGAATATCATTTATTAGACCAAATGAATCCCAAATCGTGCAAGGCAGGGCCGCTCGAATTTTTATATCTGATCGATCATGCAGATTTGGTTTTGACGGATTCGTTTCATGCCTGCATTTTTTCTTTTCTTTTTGGAAAGCCGTTTCGTGTATATCCGCGCGAAGGGAAAGAAACAAATATGCTGTCGCGTATCTATACGTTGCTGAAAATGTTTTTTTTGGAAAGAAAGTTCTCAGAAAGCGGATGGCAGGACGACTTGTTAGAACATGATTATTCTGCAGGATATGAAGTACTGGACGGAGAACGTGAGAAAGCGAGAAAATATTTGGAATCCGCTATGGAAGTTAAGAATAAATAGTTTATAAAATATGGTTATTTTCCAGATATGGTCAGGAGTAAGAAAATGAGTTTAGGAAATAAGAAACAGATGACGGCGGGGGTAATACTTTCTTATGTTGCAATTGCGGCTGAATTGCTGTCAGGCCTGTTATACACGCCGCTTGTTTTGCGTCTGCTGGGTCAGAGCCAGTATGGGATATATTCGCTTGTCATGTCATTTACAGGATATCTTACGATATTTAATGCGGGCGCTAATGCTGCCTATATAAAGTTTTATGTCCAGGCAAAGGAAACTGATAAATCGAAAGTGGATGGGCTGAATGGCTTATTTTTGATGATTTTTGCCATTTTAGCGGTTGTTGGAGTGAGCGCAGGACTTGTAATAGCACGGTTTTCGCCTCAGTTGTTCGGCGATAAGATTCTTCCGCAGGAATATGCGCTTGTAGGGAAAAGTTTTGTTCTCCTGTCTGCTCTGATTGGCGCTTCGGTATTTAACAGCTGTTTCAATTCTATAGTTATCGCAAATGAAAGATTTATTTTCGGCAAAACAGTAAACTGCCTGATGATTATAGCAGCTCCCATTATCACAGCGCCTTTGTTGTTTGCCGGATATGATTGTACGGTAATCATATCCGTAAAGCTTCTTATCACGGCAGCTTCCTTGATTGCCAATATTATTTTCTGCTTTAAGTTTCTTCATATTAGGTATAAAATGGAACGGTATAGCAGGGAACTGATTAAGTCTGTTGTTTGGTTTATGAGCATTATTTTATTAAATAGTGTGACCGACCAACTGAACTGGCAGGTGGATAAGCTCATTTTAGCCCGAACCCATGGAACAAAGCAGATTTCCATATATTCTGTCGGGTCAATATTTAATTCCGTATATATGCAGGTTGGAACGACTGTTTCCGGGATTTTTATTGCGCAGGTCAACCGCTTAGTATCAAGAAACGAGAAAAAGGATTTGGATGATTTATTCGTCCGAACCTCACGGTTGAATATGTATGTAACCTGTCTGGTAATGCTCGGTTTCACATTTTTCGGAAGGGCGTTTGTGCTGCGATTGGCAGGCGCAGAGTATGACAATTCCTTTTTTGTCGGATGGCTTTTGATGTTTCCGCTTACCCTGACAATGACGCTTGGGCTTCAGCTGGAGATTGGGCGGGCAAAAAACTTGCATCATATTCAGATAAAGATTAATACGGTTCTATGTATATTGAATCTGTTAGTGAGCATTCCACTCGCAATGAAATGGGGAGCCATTGGCAGCGCCTTGGGAACCTTTTTAACGGAAGTGCTCATATGCTTTATTGTTCAGCCGATTTATATATGGAAGGTGTTAAAGATGAATTTGCGAAAAACCTTTGTTGAACTACTGAAAATCCTGCCAGCCATGGTTATTCCTATCATAGTTGGAATATTTCTGAATTATTTTAATATGATCAAGCCGGATTATAAGTCTATCGGCGTGCTTGCAGCAGGCTATATCATAATATATGCCGTATCGGTTTGGCTTTTGGCAATGAATAACGAAGAGAAACGGATGATTAAAAGGATGATAGTAAGAAAGAAAAGTGAGGGAAAATAATGAATACCTACTATTCTATGGAAGTTAATGTGCAGATACTGGTATCCCTTATGAAGAAACATGGAATCAAAAAGGTTATCGCCAGTCCGGGAACTACCAATATCAATTTTGTCGCCAGCGTCCAGCAGGATCCATATTTTGAACTGTATTCTTCCGTGGACGAACGGTCAGCGGCTTATATGGCATGCGGTTTGGCGGCAGAAAGCGGAGAGCCTGTCGCTTTGAGCTGTACAGGCGCCACCGCCTCCCGGAATTATATTCCCGGTCTGACCGAGGCATTTTATAGAAAATTGCCGGTATTGGCGATTACTGCGACGCAGCATGAAGGAAGGATAGGCCAGAATATGGCGCAGGTGATAGACCGGCGGGCAGTGTTGAATGATATGGTAAAGCTGAGCATACAAGCTACGACTGTTCATTCAGAGGAAGATAAGTGGGCGCTTAATGTCCGGATTAACCGGGCGTTGTCAGAACTTCGCCGCCATGGTGGCGGTCCTGTTCACATCAACCTGGAAACTACGTACAACAAAGATTTTACTTTAAAAGAACTCCCAGCTGCAAGAGCAATAAACAGGGTATGTTATGGAGAAAAGCTGCCGGAAATGCTATCCGGAAGAGTAGCCGTGTTTGTCGGCGACCATAGAAAGTGGTCGGACAAGCTCACAAAGGCCGTGGATAAATTCTGCTTAAAATATGATGCGGTGGTATTGTGTGATCAGACGAGCAATTATCGGGGGAAATATCGGATTCTGGCTAATCTGGCCGCCGCACAGTCACGGTATTTTTCTCCTTTGCTTGAAACTGATTTGCTGATAGACATAGGAAATGTTTCCGGAGCATATATGTCCTGCAGGGCAAAGCAGGTCTGGAGGGTTAATCCGGACGGAGAAATGCGGGATACATTCGGAAAACTGACAACTGTCTTTGAAATGGAAGAGCTGGATTTCTTTGAGGAATATAATGCATTAAACTGTTCTGAGGAGCGCGCCGCCGGCTATTATGAGGAATTCACGGCCGAGTGCGCCAGAATCGCGGATAAGATACCGGAATTGCCGTTTTCCAACCCATGGATTGCACAGAATACAGCGGGACGTTTGCCGGAAAATTCTATTTTATATCTCGGGATCCTCAATACGCTCCGTTCGTGGAACTTTTTTGAAACGCCGGCAAGTGTTTCCTGTTATTCCAATACCGGAGGTTTCGGCATAGACGGTGGATTGTCCTCGCTTATCGGGATGTCTTTGACTGATAAGGATAAATTATGTCTGGGCGTTGTGGGGGATTTGGGTTTCTTTTATGATATGAATGCTCTGGGAAACCGCCATGTGGGAAATAATATCAGGCTTATGCTGATAAATAATGGTCGAGGTACGGAGTTTAGAAATTACAATCATCCTGCTTCAAGATTTGGCGATGCTGCAGACTTGTTTATGGCGGCGGCAGGACATTACGGCGCACAGTCAGAAACATTAGTAAAACATTATTCTGAAGATCTGGGGTATGAATATATGAGCGCTTCCAATAAGGAAGAATATTTAAAAAAGTCGGAAAGATTTTTGATTCCGGAACTGACAGATAAGCCTATGATATTCGAGGTGTTCACAGACTTCCAATGCGAGAGCGATGCAATAAAAATGATGAACTCTCTTGAAATATCAGCATCGGAATCTGCCAAAAAGCTGGCAAAAAAAGTCTTGGGAGATAAAGGCGTGCAGGTTGTAAAAAAACTGATCAAAAAATAAGCATATCTTTTTATGGGCAATCAGGCTATGGAGGAGGCTGACATGAAAATACTTGTTTTAGGCGGTACCGGAGCCATGGGATTCAATCTGGTCAGGATCCTGGCACAGCGTGGCGAGGATGTGCTTGTGACCAGCCGGTCTGAGAGAGGATCAGATTTTAGCAATGTTCGATATGTTCAGGGTAATGCGCGCGATGCAGATTTTTTGAAAGCGCTGTTAAATGAGAAGTATGATGCGATAGTGGATTTTATGGTCTATCATACTGAGGAATTTAAGCGGAGGCGAGATTTGCTTCTTGATGCGACCGGGCAATATCTGTTTTTAAGTTCCAGCCGCGTCTATGCGGATTCAGCCGGATCAATAACCGAGGATTCCCCCAGACTTTTGGATGTGACAGAAGATAAGGAATATCTGAAAATGGATGAATATGCCCTTGCCAAAGCAAGGCAGGAAAACCTGCTATGGGAGTCCGACAGGACGAATTACACGATTATCCGCCCATACATAACCTATAGCAATCAGCGCTTACAGCTTGGTGTGTATGAAAAGGAACTTTGGCTCTATCGCGCCCTGCATGACAGGACGGTAGTTTTTCCGAAAGCTATTGCAGAAAAGTACACGACCATGACGCTTGGTGTGGATGTGGCGCAGGGAATATCAAAACTTATAGGCAATAAAAAGGCGATGGGACAGGCATTTCATATAACATCGGCTCAGGCAATCAAGTGGGACGACGTGCTTGCCGTTTATCAAAGGATTTTCCGGGAGGTCAGAGGGAGTGAAATTAAAATTTTGTATACCGATGATCCGAAGCCGGTCTATGAAGTAATGGGAAATAAGTATCAGATAATCTATGACCGGTATTTTAACCGCAGGTTTGATAATGACAAACTTTTACAGGCTATAGGGGAATATGAATTTACCAGGCCTGAGATTGGTCTGGAAAAATGTCTGAGGGAATTTTTGGAAAATCCGGATTTTGGGGATGTATCTTATTCATCCCTGGCATGGATGGACAGAATCGCAAAAGACAGGCTGAAATTGTCAGGGATTCCCGGAATCGGGGAGAAAGGGAAATATCTGCTGAAAAGGTTTTTGCCGGATTGGTTTATACACAGTTTGACAACTGTAAAAAATATAATAAAATTTTAGGAAAGAGGTATTTAAAAATGTTCAGACTTTCAAATCTTAAAAAATTCACAAAGGACAACTGGACCTATCTCAGCTGTGATTTTAACGTCACAGGAATTGAGAATCCCTTTCAGGAGAAAACAATGTGGGTCGCAGTAGAGGAAAAGAATAAGGATATGCTTGCGGATAATGTGTACGACCCCTTCGTTCTTGTGCCTGTAATACTTGGGATGTATTACAAGCAGGAAGTTCATATCGACGGGAATATTTCACCGAGGCTGTATCACAATATGCAGCATTATCTGATGAATATCTTTGACCGGTTTTCTGATTATACATCTCCGGTGAAATTTACTGTAAATGGCTTTGACACTGTTTCGCAGACAGAAAGCTTAATTGGAACAGGGATATCCTGCGGGGTTGATTCGCTGGTAACAATTTATGACAATTATATTAATGAAACCGATCCTAATTTCAAAATTAACAGCCTGTTCTTCGTCAACTGCGGCACCCATGGAGATTTTGAAGATGAGGCATCCCATAAGAAATATTGGGATAGAGTAGCATTAAATAAGACTGGCGCAGAGGAACTTGGTCTGCCTATGTATCTCGTAAACTCTAATTTTCATGCGTTTACACATAAAATTGGAGAGCAGACGATAGGTTATCTTGCAATATATTCCTGTATTCTGAGTTTGCAGAAGTATATCAGGAGATATTATACATCAAGTAATTTCAGTTATGATGAAATAGCAGAGTTTTCAAAAATACAACGAGATTTTGATATTGCCCAATATAGTGAATCTTATATGCCGCATTTAATTTCAACTGAATGTTTTGAACTGGTTATAGATGGCTGCCAGTATACAAGAAATGAAAAAATAGAACGAATTTCAGATTGGAAATTTGCGCAGAAACACTTAAATGTTTGTGTTACGCCCACTGATGGCGGACACAACTGCTCATGTTGTGCTAAATGCATGAAAACATTGATTCCGTTGGAAGCAATTGGAAAGCTAAATGATTTTTCTAATGTATTTGATATACAAAAATATAAAGAAAATTCTTTTTGGTGGAAATGTTTTTTCCTCATAAGAAAAGATAAAGCGGCAGCGGAAACAGCATCATCAGTTTTTTATGCAAAAGAACATGGTATGAAACTTCCGCCAAAGTGGGTAGCTAAAATATATTATTTTTGGTGTCGTTGCATGAGAAAACTGGGTTGGCAAAATTAGTGCCGAGTGTGTTTATTTTATATGCAAGTGTTGGGAAAGAAGACCGGCGGTTGTCGAAAGAAAATGGCAGAAAGGCCCTGCTTCTTATGCATCCCCGAAAACAGCGCCGCCTAAGATCATTACTGCCCCAATGATCTGTAATGGGAGCAATCGTTCTCCCAATAGTAAAACCGAAAAGAGAACGGCGGAAAGCGGTTCTAAGTATCCGCAAATCGCAACGGTTTGTACGGGAAGATTTCCAATAGAGGAAAAGTAAAAATAGCATCCGATGCCCGTGTTTAGCAGACCGAGAATAAAGATTGGCGCGATACTTGCTTGTTGGATGTCAATTGCGAATCCCTGTTTGAAACTGACAAATACAGCTACCGTCAGAAAGCTGATAAAAAGCTGGAGAGCCGCGTTTTCCAGTCCCGTTATAGCTTTCGCTTTCTTATTGAAAATGACCATAAGGGAGTACATAACAGCCGAAAGCAGTCCGCAGAAAATACCGAAGACGTCACCATTTCCGCTAAAGGCATTTCCGCTTATCAGAAAGGCGCCAATCAAAACGGACAGAAAACTAATGCTCTTAAATACGGTCAGTTTTTCTTTGAACAGGAGCGGAGATAGCGCCATAACAATAACCGGCCCGCAATAGTAAAGAAGAGATGAAATGCCGACCCCGATTCTTGCGTAAGCCTCATAAAGAAAAATCCAGCTTGTCCCCATCGCAATGCCGGAAACCGTAAGCCAAAGGAACTGCCTTTTATGTTGATAAAAGGTCAGTTTTCCCCTGCCTGCAAAGAAAAGGACGATCAAAAACAGGCTGCCAATCAGAGTGCGGAGCAGGACGATTTCATAGCTGCTTAAAGCGATATAGCTGGCAACAATTCCGTTTGAGCCAAAAAGCAGCAGGCCAATTATGTACTTGAAATAAGAATGTTTAAATTGTGTCGGTGCAGTATTTTTTATTTTGCTGACAGTTGTCACTGCTAATCGCCTCACAGTCTTGATTTTCTTTTATTTTTATTGTATCATGAGATGGTAGATTTGAAAAACGAATTTATCAAATGAATTATATTCGGAAAGCGGATGATTAGATGGAAATGAATTTACAGAAATATTTATCCTTTGTGAAAACAGCGGAATGCGGCAGTTTTACAAAAGCGGCTGAATTACTGGACTACTCACAGTCCAGTATCAGCAGGATGATCGGCGATCTTGAAAGAGAATGGAAAGTATCTCTTCTTGAACGGAGCGTCGGCGGCGTAAGATTAACATCGGATGGAATGAAATTGTTGCCGCAGGCCAAAAGCGTCGTTGCTGAATTTGAGAAACTACAAACGGAAATAGACGAACTGAATGGATTGCAATCGGGTTTGATCCGCATTGGAACTTTTTCCAGCGTGGCAACGCATTGGCTGCCGAATATCATTAAAGAATTTCAGAAAGATTATCCGAACATTGATTATGAATTACTGCTCGGGGATTATACAGAAATAGAGGAATGGATTTTAGAAGGGCGGGTAGACTGCGGTTTTCTTCGGCTGCCGACTCATCCCGAACTGGAAACCGTTTTTTTGGAGCAGGACAAACTGATGGCGATTATTCCGGAAAATCATCGCCTTGCCGATAATGAGAAGTTTCCTGTTGCGGCATTGTGCGATGATTCGTTTATGCTGCTTGAAAAAGGAGCAAAGGCGGAGGTTTCCGAAATATTTGAAAAATACGGGTTGACGCCAAAGGTTCACTTTACGACTTGGGATGATTATGCCATTATGTCAATGGTCGAGAGCGGACTTGGCATCAGTATTTTGCCGCAGCTCATCTTGAAACGGGTTCCCTATAAAATCCTTGCAAAAGAATTGGATGTCCCTGCCTATCGCAATATCGGGCTTGCAGTGAGGAGCAGGAAAACTGCCTCCCTTGCAATAAAACGGTTTTTGGATTATTTACCGTATCGTTAGCGGGATTAGTGTGACTGGAATAGAAGGGCGGCTCAATGTAATTGTCTTTGAATAGAATACCTCTAAAGCAGATAAGATAAAAAAATCAAAAACTACTTTAGAGGTATTTTTATGACGTGATTATTTAGTAAAAAAAGCTTTGTTCAGCAGGTTAAATCCATCTTCTACCAGTTTTTGCTGCCGCCGGGAGAGGTGCCCGAACCGCGTGGCAATAGAAAATGGGCTGTCTGCTGCGTCCTTACTTTGCCCTAATAGAATAAAATCCGCAGAAACGCTAAGGGTGTGGCAAAGTTTAATAATGGTAGAAATTGACATCCCGGTAACGCCTCTTTCTGCATCGGACAAAAATTGTGTGGATACATCAATTTGTTCTGCTAAGGCTTCCTGTGTGTAGCCGGCTGCTTCTCTTGCCTGTCTGCATCGTTCTCCGATTTGGATATTGAGTTCTTTTGGCTTTCGCCGTTTATTTTTATCTTTGACCATTTTTATACCTCCTTAGCATTGTTACTATTATTTTAATTAAGTGTTGCACACCTATACACAATGTGATATTATTAGTAAATATAAAAGTATCGCATTTATTTTTGGCCTGTTTTCTGGAGCAATACAGGAAATATAAGGATATCCGCCAGAAGTATGTGACGATAATACTTAATATCCGGCAAAATCCTGTTAATGATATTACTTGACATTGTTTAGTGGTTAGTGTAATATATGCATAGTGCCAGTGCTTTGAGGGAATACTCTGTCAAATGGGGGCTTGATAATAGTGATTGATTTTCATTCACATATTTTGCCAAATATGGATGACGGGAGCCGCAATGTGGAAGAAAGTATAGAAATGCTGCATCATGAAAATGAACAAACAGTAGAACACATTGTTATGACTCCGCATTTTTATGCCGATAAATATTCTGTAGAGGCATTTTTGGAGCGCAGGACAGACAGATTGAGCCGACTGCAGGAGATACAAAAGACAGACGACAAAATCCCGACACTGCACATAGGCGCAGAGGTATACTATTTTCCCGGCATGGGAAAGGCGAATCTTTTGCACAGGCTTTGCATCGGAGAAACTCAGGTGCTTTTACTGGAACTGCCATTTTGCCAGTGGGATGAGGAGATACTTCATGATGTGGAAAAAATCATCGAGAAGCAGAAACTTACCGTTATGCTGGCGCATATCGAGAGATATCTGGATTTTCAGAAAAGATGGGACGTATGGGACAAAATGTTCCAGCTTCCCCTGTATGCGCAGATTAATGCCGGAAGCCTTCTGAATTGGAAAAAGAGAAGACGGGTGTTACAGCTTTTACAGGAAATTCCGGATATTGTACTGGGGAGCGACTGTCACAATATGGAATGGCGGCCGCCCAATCTTTCAGAGGGGCGGGCGGTGATCCGAAAGAAGGCAGGGGAAAAGCGGCTATATGACATTGATGAGTTAGGAAAGAGGATTTTGCAGAGATGAAAGGAAAAAACTTGTACCGGCGCATTGTTGTCATTGCAGCAGTTGTTATGGCAGCCGCAGGAATATATCTTGCCGTGCGGCAGTTGGAAAAGAAGTTCCTTGCAAATCCTGCCACCCAGAAGGAAAGTACAGAAGTACCCGACATTAAGGAAACTATCCGGGGAACTTTGAAGCTGGGAGGCAAAAAATATGCCTGGACCCATAAAATGGAAAGCTACCTTATAATAGGAACAGATGCAAGCGGAAATGCATCCGCCAAAGGAAAAGAATATAAGGGAACTATGGCGGACTTTTTGCTGGTGCTCGCAGTGGACAGAACAGACCACACCTACAGCATGATCCAGCTGAACCGGGATACGATTACGGAAGTGACGCTTATGCAGACGGATGGAAGCGGTATGGCAAGCGCCGAGGAGCAGATTTGCACGGCGCATTGGTATGGCGGCAATCCGATACAGAGCTGTGAAAATACAGTGGAGGCGGTATCCGGGCTGCTGGGGGGGATCCCGTTCACAGGATATTATGCGCTGAATATGGAAGACATACCGGTTTTGAACCGGATGGTCGGCGGGGTAACCGTTACCATAGAAGATGATTTTTCCAAAGTAGATCCCACTCTTATAAAGGGAAGCACCCTGAAGCTGAGTGATAAGCAGGCGTACACATATGTCCATGACCGATTTGATGTGGGGGATGAGAGAAATATCTCCCGGATGAAACGCCAGCGCAATTATATGGAGGCGTTCCTGAAACAGGCGAGGGCGGAATATGAAAAAGATTCCGGTTTCGTTATGGATTTATACAGGGAATTAAAAGATACTACTGTTACAGACCTGACCGGAAAGAAAATATCCCGGCTGGCGAAAGAGTTTGGACGCAGCGCAAATCAGGGCATTTACAGCTTTGAGGGAAAGGAAAAGATTGGACAACGGCTGGGCGATGGGATTGATCATGCTGAATTTTTTATTGATGATGATTCCCGGCTCCAGATATTGAGTAAAATATATGGTCTTAAAGAATATGAAACGAAAAAGTGATAGAAAGGTTTGACCAAAGATGAACATGGATAAAGAAAAGATGCAGGTTCAGGAAAAGGAAGAACTCGAAATAGATTTAGTGGAAATGTTTTACTATTTCCGGACAAAGATAGCGGTTATACTTGCGGCCTTTTTTATAGGGGCGGTTGCGGCAGGTATCATCACATACTTTTTTATAACGCCGGAGTACCAGGCTACTTCTAAATTGTATATGGTATCTGCTTCCGGCGATTCTGTGGTCGATCTGACTGATTTGAATCTGGGAACATCCCTCTCGCTGGATTATGAAGAATTATTGCGGATACGTCCGATTTTTGAGGAAATCATTAAGGAGGAGAAGCTTCCTTATAGCTATAATGAGTTGTTGGGCATGGTGGATATTTCTGCTGTTGATGATACCAGAATCCTGACTGTTACCGTTACCAGTACCAATCCGGCAGAGGCGCAGAAGGTAGCCAATGCCCTTGCCGAAAAGGCCGTGACTTATCTGCCGGAACTGATGGAGGTTTCTGCTCCTAATATTGCGGAGCACGCCATCTATCCGGAGGGTAAGAGTTCCCCAAGCCTGTCGAGGAATATAATGCTTGGCGCCATTTTATGTACGGCTCTGGTCATGGCAGTGCTGGTGGTATTGTTTATGATGGACGACACGCTCCAGTCCGCAGAGGATGTGGAAAAGGTATTTGGGATTATGCCGATGACAGTAATCCCGGAGGGAGATATGAAGGAGATATCCGATGAAGCGGGACACAGGGGGCACCGGAAAAGATGGAGATTTTTCCGGGGAAAGAGAAAGGGGGAGAACAGGCAATGAATCAGATAAAAATAGAAAATCTGCCAGAACTTCCCTATGCTGTCCAGGAGGCGGTCAACCGCCTTCGGATTAATATCAGCTTTCTGGGAAATGAGGTAAAAAAGATATTGGTGATCAGTTCTCTTCCAAATGAGGGAAAGAGCTTTGTGGCTCTCCAGCTCTGGCATCAGATGGCAGAGTCAGGAACACCGTCCATTTTATTGGATGCAGACCTGAGAAAATCCGTTATGGCGGAGAAGTATCAGATGTCCCTGGAGGATGGAAAGCCGATAAGGGGGATGTCCTATGTCCTTGCGAATGATATCTCCATGGAAGACGCTATTTTGCACACCGAACTGGAGGGCGGAGATATTCTTCCCAATGTTGATAATGTAGTCAACCCGTCCATGCTTTTGGAGAGCGAGCGGTTTGAGCAGATGCTTGAATATATGGGGCAGAAATACCGGTATGTGTTTGTGGACGCCCCGCCGCTGGATCTGGTGAGCGATGGCGAGAAGATTGGCTCCCTTTGCGATGGGGCAGTATTGGTTGTCCGCGGAGGTTCCACCTCGCGCGGTATGGTGCGAAATTCTATCCGGCAGCTGGAGCGGGCGGGATGTCCGCTGCTAGGCATTGTCCTGAACCGTGTCGGAGGCTCGAAGGGCGGCTACTATTACAGAAAGTACGGTGGAAAGTATTATGGGAAATATGGAAAGTATGGAAAATATGCCCAGAACCGTTACTATACCGACCCGGAAAAATAAATAACCGCATACCGGGTGCGGAAACTGAATTTGTGAGTCCGCCGGGGACGTCTGCAGGGCAGTCTGTCAGGATGCTTTTAAGCAGGAAAAACCGGCATACTCAATATAAATTATATTTCAAAAGGAGGAAGAAACAATGAATAAGGCATGGAAAAAAATTGTGGCATGCACATTGGCAGCAGCTGTAGTTCTGGCTCCCGTAAGCGTATCGCAGGCAGCGGTGGGCAGTAACACAAATGGTCTTCGGACGGAAAATAAGAAAAATGTGACAGCCAAAAAAACAAATGGTGTTACTCCTATTGTAGACACCAAAAAGAATGGAACCGCCACTTTTAAGGCAGTTAAGAAAACTTCCAAAAAGAGTGTGACGGTATCTTCTACGGTAACAGTAAAAGGCGTGAAGTACACAGTAACCACAATCGGCGCTAAAGCATTTTCCAAGGCACCGAAGGCTAAAAAGGTTACTCTGCCTGCTACGGTAAAGACGATCAGCAAAAACGCATTTACCGGAGCGAAGAAACTGAAAACGATTGTTCTGAAGGGCAAAAAATCGATCAAGATCAAGAAGGGCGCTTTTAAAGGCCTTAAAACCAAGAAAATGACGATCAAGGTCAACAAGAAAATGAGCAAAAAAGAACTGAAGAAGCTGAAAAAAGCATTGAAAAAAGCAGGCTTCAAAGGAAAGGTTAAAAAGTAAAAAAAAAGCATAAATATCTTTAGAACAAGTAAATTTTATATAGGAGAGTGTTTTCCAGGGATTGATTAATTCAATCCTTGGTACCTCTATCCTATACCAGTCATTTTTGACGATTTACGAAAAGAGGGAAAGCATGTATACAAGGACGGATGGGAACTGGTGGAAGCATTGGGATTTTATGCTTCTCGATTTGATTGTGCTGGAGGCTGCCTTTATGCTGGCATATTATCTGCGGCATGGCAGTTACATTTTCCAAGGATCCAGGATTTACAAAGAGATGGCGGTCATGCTTATTGCTTTCCATATCGTAATCGTTTTTTTTATGAAATATTACCGGAATATACTAAAGCGGGGAGCGCTTCAGGAAATTCAGATGGTAGTAGGCTATAATGTTATCTTCTTTACCGTCCTGATGGCGTATATGATGCTTCGGAAAAATACCGACGAATATTCGCGTATTGCGCTGGTATTATTTTTCTTACTGGATTGCGCACTTATGCTTGTCATCCATATGGTCCACAAAAATTTTCTGCTTCACCGCAGGCGGGGGGAGCGGAATATGCAGGTGATGCTTCTTATTACAGACAGTGAGAAGGCAGAGGAGCTGGTGGCAAAGATCCAGAAGAATGAATATGGGGTGACCCGCCTCGCAGGCGTTATTCTCTTAGACCGCTCGGCGACGGGAGAAACAGTAGCGGGTATACCTGTTGTGGCAGATCGGGATACGATGTATGAATATGCGCGTCAGAATGTAGTAGATGAGATCCTTTTTAATACGAGCCAGGCAGACAGGGACTCTTATGTGGAGAGATTCCTCTTTATGGGGATCACGGTGCACATTGATCTGGAGTTTTTGCTGAATACCGAGGGAGGAATGCTGAACCGGATCCATTCGATCCCAGTGCTGACTACCAGCATTAATACGGTGACAAACAGTCAGATTTTCTTTAAACGCATGCTGGATATTATTGCCGGGATTATCGGCATGGCAGTGACGCTGATTGCCGCGCTGATTTTTGGGCCGATCATCTATTTCCAGTCGCCGGGTCCTATTTTTTTCACGCAGAACCGCGTGGGACGGAATGGAAGGCAGTTTAAGATTATCAAATTCCGCTCTATGTATGTGGACGCAGAGGCGAGGAAGGAAGAACTCCTTGTCCATAACGAGATGCAGGGACTGATGTTCAAGATGGAGGATGACCCGAGAGTGACGCCTATCGGACGATTCCTGCGCCGAACCAGTATTGATGAACTGCCCCAATTTTTCAACATACTCCGGGGGGATATGAGTCTGGTAGGAACCAGACCGCCGACAGTGGATGAGTATGAGAAGTATGATTCGGTACATAAAAGCCGTCTTGCGACAAAGCCGGGGCTGACCGGCCTGTGGCAGGTAAGCGGCAGAAGCCGGATCACGGATTTTGAAGAGGTCGTCCGTCTGGATAATGAATATATCCGCAACTGGAGTTTCTGGCTGGATTTAAAGATAATCTGGAAGACTATCGGTGTAGTACTGAAAGGAGAAGGAGCAAAGTAAACTGGCAGGGGGACGATATCAGAATAGAGGACAGGAAGGATTGATTTTTTGGGAAAGCCGTTAAGGATCGCCATGTTTGGGCATAAGCGTGTTCCATCCCGCGAAGGCGGCATTGAGGTAGTAGTGGAGGAATTGGGCGTCAGGCTGGCAGACAGGGGATATGAGGTGACGTGCTATAACAGGCGCGGGCATTCTGCCGCCGGACAAGAATTTGATAATGGGAAAGTAAAGAAATATAAGGGGATTCAACTAAAGCAAGTTTTTACCATACAAAAAAAAGGAATTGCAGCGGTTACTTCCTCTTTCTTTGCGTCATTGGCATGCGCCGCAGGCAGATATGAGATTGTTCATATCCATGCGGAGGGTCCGGCAGCCTTTTGCTGGATTCCCAGACTGTTTGGAAAAAAAATAGTCGTTACCGTACATGGACTGGATCATGCCAGACAGAAATGGAAAGGGTTTGCCAGAAAATATATATTGCTGGGAGAAAAAAATGCGGTTCGCTATGCCGATGAGATTATTGTCCTGTCGGAGGACGTAAAGAGATATTTTCGGGAGCGGTACGGCAGAGAAACTGTTTACATTCCCAATGGAGTAAGCAGACCGCTGATAAGAAAAGCGGACAGGATAGAGAAAGAGTGGGGATTGAAAAAGGACAGCTATATCCTCTTTCTGGGACGGTTGGTTCCGGAAAAAGGAGTTCATTATCTTATAGAAGCATTTCAACATGTTGTAACAGATAAAAAACTGGTTATCGCAGGAGGCAGTTCGGATACGGAGGAATATAGTGAGAGTTTGAGAGAGTCCGCCGTCAAAAATGAAAAGATACTATTTACCGGATTCCAGCAGGGACAGATGCTGGAGGAGTTATACAGCAACGCCTATGTGTACTGCCTTCCCAGCGATTTGGAGGGCATGCCGCTGAGTCTGTTGGAGGCAATGAGTTATGGAAACTGCTGCCTGACATCCGATATTGCCGAGTGTACCGAGGTTGTGGGCGACAAAGCGGTGCAGTTTCAAAAGGGCAATGTAACAGATCTGATGGAAAAATTGCAGATGCTTTGTGACGACAGGGAAAAAGTCGAAGCCTATAAAAGGGAAGCGGCGGATTTTATTTGCGGCAGGTATAACTGGGAGGATGTGACGGAGAGGACAATAGAGGTGTACAGGAAGGGATTATGCCATGAAAGTATTGATGATAAATAAATTTCTCCACCCGAACGGAGGCTCGGAAACCTATATTTTTAAACTCGGCGGATATTTAAAAACACAGGGACACGAGGTTCAGTATTTTGGCATGGACCATGAATCCCGCTGCGTTGGGAATGCGGCAAATGCCTATACGACGCCGATGGATTTTCATGGTGGAAGCAGACGATCGAAGCTGGCATATCCGATAAAAACCATATACAGCAAAGAAGCAAGAGTGCAGCTCCGAAAGGTATTGGATGATTTCCAGCCGGATGTCTGCCATATCAATAATTTTAATTATCAGTTGACGCCCTCCATTATATTAGAAATTGTGAAGTGGAAAAGAGAAACTGCGAAGGAATGCAGGATAATATATACGGCACATGATTATCAGTTAGTATGCCCCAATCATATGTGTAACATTCCGGGCACGGGCGAAAACTGCGAAAGGTGTCTGGGGGGTCATTTTGTACATTGTATGAAAAACCGATGCATACATGGCTCGCTGGTAAGATCTGTTATCGGCATGATGGAGGGGACGTTCTGGAAGTGGAAAAAAGTTTATCGGCATATTGACCGGATTATCTGCTGCTCCCATTTTTTAAAGACAAAGCTGGATAGAAATCCGATTTTGGCAGAGAGGACAGTCGCCCTTCACAACTTTATAGATAAGACGGAAAGTAAGGAAGTAGAAAAGCAGGATTATGTCCTCTATTTTGGACGTTTTTCCAAAGAAAAGGGGATAGAAACCCTTATCGAGGCCTGTAAGGAGCTTCCTGACATTCCTTTTGTTTTTGCAGGGACAGGGCCGTTAGAGCATGAGATACGGGATGTTTCCAATATAGAAAACAAGGGTTTTCAGTCCGGGGAACCGTTGGAAAAACTAATACGGGAAGCCAGATTTTCTGTTTATCCCTCTGAATGGTATGAAAATTGCCCGTTTTCCGTAATGGAGAGCCAGGTATATGGCACGCCTGTGCTGGGAGCAGATATAGGCGGAATACCGGAGTTGATACAGACGGGGAAGACAGGGGAACTTTTTGAAAGCGGGAATGCCGCAAAATTGAAAAGCCAGATCCGGAAGCTGTGGGAAAATCCGGAATTGACGCAGCAATATAGCCTGAACTGTAACGATATCCATTTTGACCGGATTGAGGAATATACGGACAAGCTGATAAAAATCTATCAGGGATTATCGGTTTAGCAACGATATGGGTGAAAAGGAGAAAAGAGATGAATCCGAGTAATCACAATAAAAAATTAAACGGGACCGTCATTGTTACTTACCGGTGCAATGCCAGATGTTCTATGTGCAACCGGTACAAGGCGCCCTCCAGAGAAGAAGAAGAAATCAGTATCGATACGATAAAAAAACTGCCGGATATGTACTTTACCAATATCACGGGCGGGGAACCCTTTATCCGCACGGACTTAAAGGATATAGTCAGGGAACTGTACAAAAAATCTGATCGCATCGTTATATCGACAAACGGTTTTTTTACCGAGCGTATCGTGGAATTATGCAGGGAATTTCCTCAGGTGGGCATCCGCATTTCCATCGAGGGATTGGAGCAGACGAACAATGAAATACGCGGGTTGGAAAATGGTTTCCAGCGTGGCTATGAAACATTGAAAACTCTGGTTTCCATGGGAATGAAGGACGTGGGATTTGGCATGACGGTACAGGATAAAAATGCCGCCGACCTGGTTTCGCTGTATAAAATATCGGATGAGATGGGAATGGAGTTTGCCACGGCAAGCCTGCACAACAGCTTTTATTTTGTGGAGTCAAAAAATATCATTCATGACAGGCCCATGGTGGCGCAGAATTTTGAAAATCTGATTAATGAGCTTTTGAAGTCTAACAGTCCAAAAAAATGGTTTCGGGCGTATTTCAACCATGGACTTATTAACTATATATACGGACAAAAAAGACTGTTGCCCTGTGATATGAGTTTTGACACCTTTTTTATCGATCCGTATGGGGATGTCATGCCATGTAATGGAACGAAGGACAAAGAAGTGATGGGCAATCTGAATACGCAGACCTGGGAAGAACTCTGGAACAGTCCGGAGGCAGAACGGGTCAGGAGCAGCGTCCGCTGCTGCGACAGGAACTGCTGGATGATTGGTTCGGTTTCGCCCGCTATGCATAAATACATCTGGAAGCCGGCATGGTGGGTCATCCGGCATAAATTCTTCCGTTTTTTCAGGAAGAAAAAGTATTCTATGTATGAGAACAGGATAGTCAGAGATTATCGGGATGGCAGAATATCTAAGGAGGAATTGGATCGTTGTTCAACCTGTGATTTGAATGCGGCGGCAAAGGATGGATTGTCGGAGAAATCCAGGGAGGATTTAAGGGGGATTTGATACATGCAGGGTAAAAATATAATTTTGGCGGATTGTGACAAAGAGGAAGTGGAAGAATTTGCAAAAGGATTTTCCAACAGATTAGGAGAACCGGTTGAGATATATAGTAAGGTGTGCAATCAGGAGCATGGCAGCAGGTTAAAGAACTTAAAAAGATATTTTTCCTATATGACGTATCCCATTGCCTTTTTCCGTAAGAGAAAACAATGGAAATATATGATTGGATGGCAGCAGTTTTATGCTCTTTTTTATGCGTTTTTTTGCGGGCTGTTCCATATAAAACGGGATAACATCATTGTTTGCTGTAACTTTACTTATATTTCCAAAGGAAACGGACTGGCGGGGAAGTTGTATGAAAGATTTATTGGCTTTTGCCTGAAAAACTTGGACTACATTCATGTTCTGTCCCAAAATTATGCCAATATTTGCGCAGATAAATTTAATATTAAAAAAGATAAATTTATCGTTACCCATTTTGGCATTCCCGACGCCCGGCACAAAAAGAGTCATGCGGCAGTGGAATATCCGGAGTATTCTTTTTCCATCGGCAGGTCTAATCGGGATTTTGATTTTTTGATCGAAGCCTGGAAACAAATGCCGGAAAATGAAATCCTTGTTATAGCAAGCGATACCTATAAACCAAACTTGCCCCTGCCGCCTAATGTGGTTCATAGAACGGATATTACGGGAGAACTCCAATTTTCGTATATAAAAAATTCCAAAGCGGTAATCATACCAATAAAGGATGGCGCAATATGTTCCGGCGATACCGTTCTGCTGACGGCAATGTCTATGGAAAAGCTGGTGGTTGTGACAGTGCCAAGCACGCTGGGAGAAATGTATCTTACAGATAATATTAATGGCATATTGGTGAGGAAAGACGCGGGGGAATTTGTAAACCGGCTGACACATATATTTTCGGACAAATATCTTGCAGAGGATATATCAAAGAAAGCCCGTAAAACTTTTTTGGAAAAGTATTCCAGATTGCGTATGGGAGAAAACGTGGCAAATTATACTATGAATAAAACGTCAATATAAGCAACTTAAAGTAAGAGGAAACAATAATATGAGATATACAGTAAATTCGATTTTTATCATAATAGGAATTGCTCTGATGCTCTTTGCTTGTTCATTTAGTGCAGTTTTGCCATCCGAATGGGGTTATGTCGACGAGTTTTTTTGTGTTGCCGTTATTATTTTATTCTTGATCAGCATGGCAAGGGGAAAACGGGTATTTAAGTTCTATTTTTGGTTTTTGCTGCTTATACCGATTGGATTTTTGGGAAATTTAATGTATGGCGTGCAGTCGGATTTTAAGCTGGCAGTACAGGATGCTTTTTTATTTATTAAGCCCTATGTCCTGCTGATGTATATTTTAACATCGGTAAATGAGTTTCAGGCCTGGAAAATTTATAAATTTTTGATGAGGGTGTCTAAAATAATGATTATTACCCTGTCGGCTTTTAGCGTGCTTACCATTCTCTGGAATATGAGGATTGGCAGGGGATTGTTCAGTATGTTTGCCGATATGGTAGATTATAAGGGAGTATTTACTTTCTATGCAGGCTTTGGAGGTACTGTTGCAGAGCTAATCATACTGGCGCTGGCGGTCGTCGTAAGCGATTCAAAGAATAACCGCTTGCTGTATTTTATTTTGAGCCTGATTGTGATTCTGAGGGTGGATTCCGGGCTGGGTAATCTGTCGATTATCGGTTATGTGGTGATTTATTTCTTTTTAGAGAAGCAGAAAAAATTTCGATGGTATTATTTGCTTATTATTGTGCCGTTATGTCTTTGGATTGGAAGAGGAGAGATAATGGGGTATTTGCTAGACAGTGAAGCCCCCCGGTATAAACTCTTTTATTTTTCCTTTATAACAGCATGGCAGTATTTTCCGATTGGGGCGGGATTTGCCGCCTATGGTTCCACAACTGCCATGACCCATTATTCCAGTCTGTATTACCGATATAAATTTAATCTTTCCTGGGGCATGAAAGAAAATGAAACCTTTTTCTTAATGGACAGTTATTATCCGCAGATTGTCGGACAGTTAGGTTTTTTGGGAACGGTAATATACATTATTTTTATGGTCAAGCTGTTCTTTAAGATCATTTGGAGTATCCTAAACATCGCTATAAAGTCTGCCGCCGTGTATTTATTGGGGGTATGGTTTGTAGCAGGGCTGGGCTTTGGTACCTCCAGCCTTTGGGGGTGCATGGTTTTTGCAATTATTTCTATATTATATCTAACGGATAAATATCATACTAATATTGCCGGCGGCGATTGATTCATGCCGGATAATAAAATCAGAAAAAAGCGGTAAAAGGAGGACGGATATGCTGAATGATGCGGAGCTGCGGCATTTGCAGCAATGTGAGCTGTTTATTGCAAAAGAGTTGAAAAGAATATGCGATAAATATAAGATCCAGTACTTTATGGGAGGAGGGACGCTTTTGGGCGCCGTCCGCCACGGCGGATTTATACCCTGGGATGACGATATGGATTTTGGCATGAGAAGGGATGAGTTTGAGAGATTTTGCGATATCTGCAAAAAGGAACTGGATCCGCAGTTTGTTCTTCAAACGATGGATACCGAACAGGACTATCCGCTGCCCATCGGGAAAATAAGAATACGGGGTACGGAAATACAGGAAAATTTTGCCGCCTCATCCAAGGCGGAAAGCCACGGTATCAGCATTGATATTTTTCCATATGACAATGCGCCCGACGACGAAAAAAACTGTAAAAAACAGGCAAGGAGATTGTTTATATACAAGCGTATGATGTGGATTAAAAAGGGATACGGGAAAAATATGCTGTCACAAAGCCTGAAACAAAAGATAAAGTACATTTTATCGGTGTCGGCAGGCGCTTTTATTCCTTATCAGAAATTGAAAAACAGATATAAAAAGGCGCTTGTCCGCTATAATACAGAGCAGACGGGACGGCTTGTGACAGACGGGGCATATGAATATCGGAAAAACTTTATTGATAGCTGGCAGTTGGATGAATTAAAGCCTGTTAAATTTGAAGATACCATGTTTCCCGGCCTGAAAGATAACGATAGATATTTAACACATTTATATGGCGATTATAAACAGCTTCCCAAAGTGGAGGACAGACACAACCACGAAATTTTATCGGTAGATTTTGGAAAATATAGTATGGGAATAAAAAATAAAGAGGAAGATTTCATATGAAGGTGTTACATTTACTTACCGCCGGCGAAACCGGCGGGATTGAAAGTTTGTGCCGCGATATTGGAACATATAGCAAGTTTGGGAATGGTTTTTGTTTTTTGAGCCATGGCGGTATAATCTATGAGCAAATGAAAAAGAGCGGGATAGAAACTTACAATCTTGAAAGCATAGGAAATAAGTTCTCTTTTCGTAAATTAAAAAAAATATTGGCGCTGGCAGATCATTATGATATTGTAGTAGCGCATCATGGCGATATATATTTAAAAATTTATTTTATATTAATTCG
This sequence comes from uncultured Lachnospiraceae bacterium, assembly GCA_947628225.1. Classification (GTDB taxonomy): domain Bacteria; phylum Bacillota; class Clostridia; order Lachnospirales; family Lachnospiraceae; genus Eubacterium_F. Next base: position 127,051 of record CANQYY010000004.1, on the reverse strand, counting down.
ATTATGGAAAAGAAAAAAAATGGTAATGATGGTGCATTCCTGTTATGACCCCATGCATTTGCGGCGGTATGGCGCAGGTAAAAAGCTGGTAAGCGATTTGGTCTGGAAATTAAGCGCCCGCTTGTCCGATGCCGTGATCTATGTTTCGCAGGCGGGGAAAAACTCTAACGAGGAACATTTCGGAAAAATAAAAACAAAAAGTTATATCGTTTATAATGGCATTTCCCCTGAAATAATTGTAAATGGGAAAAAACACCGCAGAAAAGAAGGGCCGCCTTATCTTATTACTTATATAGGCAGGTTAAGCAATATCAAAGGTATCCATATTTTAATCGAAGCAGTGAGCAAACTATCTCCTTCCTATGATATCCGGCTGTCAATCGTAGGGGACGGTCCGGACCGAAAAGAACTGGAACAGCGGGCGGCGGATTTTGGCATAAGCGGGATCACACATTTTTACGGTCAGCAAACGGAAGTAGAAAAGTATTTGCAGGAGGCTTCGGTGTTTGTATATCCGTCCGTATGCCAGGAGGTGTTTGGCATTTCTATCATAGAAGCTCTTGCCTGCGGGATACCCTGCGTGGCGACTTCGGTGGGCGGCATTCCGGAGATTATAGAGGATGGGAAATCCGGATTATTATGCCAGCCGTTCGATCCGAACGGACTGGCGGAAAAAATTGAATTTTTTCTGACAAACGATGCGACTTCTTTTGTCAGGGAAGGGAAAAAAACTGCTGAAAAATACAGTATAATAAAAACAATCCAAAACCTGCAGAAAATCTTTTGCGAGCTGTAAAGAGGTGAATATCTGTGTATATAAGAAAAGCCCTGGTTATTGCACCCCATCCGGATGACGAGATTAATCTTGCCGGACAGTTAATGCTTTCTCTGAAAAAAAAGGGAGCGGATATTTTTGTTGTTTATACAACAAATGGAGATGCGACGGTGAAGGAAGGCAATCGGAGAATGCGGGAAGCTGTTAATGCTTTAGAAGTACTGGGGGTGGAACGAAAGCATATAATATTTCTCGGATACGCAAATGAATGGAAGGGAAACCGTCACCTTTATAACTGTGGGGAGCAGGAGGAAATTTGCTCGCGTCTGGGAAAAACAAAAACCAATGGAACGGAAGAATGCGCAGAGTATTGTTTTTTAAAAAAAGGCATCCACCATGCCTTTACCCGATACAATTTTAAATCGGACATGAAAGCGGCGCTGGAGGAAATCAGGGCGGATTTGCTCGTATGCGTGGATTATGACAGGCATCCGGATCATAGGGCCGCTTCCCTGATTTTTGAAGAAGTGATGGGCGAAATATTAAAAGAAAATTCGGATTATAGACCGGTTGTGTTAAAAAAGTACGCTTATAATGGCGTATGGGGAGGCGAAAAGGATTACCATCGTATTCCTTTCCAACCGACCCGGAATAGGGGGAAGTTTGAATATGCGGGGACGGTTCATGAATTAGAGAGTCCGAATTTTTTATGGAAAGAGCGGCTTTCTTTTGAAACGCCGAAAGAAACACGAACCACCCTGCTGAGAAGGAATATACTGTATAAGGCTGCCAGAAAGCATAAGTCTACGACGGCGTGGTATATGGTACAGGGAGCGATAAATGCGGATGCCGTATACTGGTGGCGGCCGACGGAAAATCTGATATTCAATGCAGATTTGGAAGCGTCCTCCGGCGACGCCGCTTATGTGAATGATTTTAAAATGTATGATTCCGGCGATGTTTTAGAGCAGGAAGAACCGTTTGAAAAAAAAGAATTTTGCTGGCGGCCGACGGATGATAGTAAGACGCTGCGAATACATTTTGACGGGGAGGCCCGGATAAAGGAAATTAATATTTACGAGGACTGCCATGTGCAGAATCACATAAAAAATCTTGGCATACGGATTGGGGAACAGGTTATTTACTGCGAGCCCTGCAATGACGGCGCCAATACCAGGATCGTATTGGAACAAGAGCTGAAAACAGATGTTTTGGAATTACAGATCAGAGAGTGGACAGGCTCTCCGGGAATAAGCGAGATAGAGATTTTTTCAGAGGTACAGGATTTTAGACAGTTGGGGTTTCCCCTGGAGGAATATGCCGGCGTTAGCGCGGAAAAAGGAAGGTTATCCCTGGGACAGAAGGTAGAACGCTTTTGGTTTAGAGTTCTTTTCTTCTTTACCTTTATAATAAAGGATGAAATAAATAAAAGACGCAGGAGATCCTGACAGCCCGGAGGAAAATCCGGCAGTTCCGGTGTAAGAATTAATAAGAATAAAGGAGTATGGCCATGTATCAGGAAAATAAAATATCAATTATAACGGCAACCTACAATCGCGCGGATAAACTCCACCGGGTCTTTGACAGCCTGCAAAACCAGACCTACAGGCAATTTGAGTGGATCCTCATAGATGACGGCTCTACGGATAATACAAGAGAGTTGGTTGAGAGCTGGAAAGAAAAGGCGGATTATATCAGATACTTTTATCAGGAAAATCAGGGAAAGCATGTGGCAGTAAACAGGGGATTGGATTATATTACCGGAGAATATATGACCATTATTGATTCGGATGATGAAGTGAAGGCAGAGGCGTTTGAAATTCTTATCAATGAATGGCATAAAATTCCGCCAAAAGAGCGGAGCCGATTTAAAAGCGTAACGGCGAAATGTTATGATCCGGCGAGCAAGGAAATCATCGGGGAACCGATAAAGGGCGGAGTATTAGACTGTTCGTCGCTGGATGCCCGTTATAAATATAATATGAATTACGAACGCTGGGGATTGACAAGAACCGAGGTGGCAATCCAATACAGGTCAAAAGAGATTGAAGGCAGATTTTATCCGGAAACTATTCTGCAGGATGAATGCGCAAGAAAATATTTAGAGCGCTATATTGATATTCCCTTACGCGGATATTATAAGGATGCGGGAAATGCCATTACCAAGACGGGGATAAATAAAGAAAATTATTATTTATGGGTACATAATATAAATGATAATATGGATTATTTCCGTTATGCCCCTAAGGAATTCATTAAATCTTTTATCGGTATTTCCATGACCGGTTTCTGCCGGAAAATGAAGGTCAGGGAAATGATCGCTCCTGTAAATAATATGGGAAGGAAAATAGTCACCCTTCTTTTTGTGCCATGCGGTTATATTTTATATAAGATCAAGGACAGATAAAAACTGGAAAATAATACCACGGATAGAATGGCTTTTATTTGTTGACATTCTTATGGTCCTGCCATATAATGTGGTTAGATAGAATAAAGAATAATATGAGTACGAATCGGCAAAGCAGGCGAAAGCTTGTGACGCAAAACTACAGGGCCTTTCAAATGGCAGCCAGTTGCAGTGTATTCCGTAGTTTTTTTGTTGTTGCCGTATTCGTTGGAAATCGGCAGCATTTTTTGTTTGTCGTTTCCCTATAAAATTATGAGAGGAGAATGTCATATGAAAATCCGGAGAAAATTTATCTGCTTACTTGTGGCATTTGCCATGGTAATCAGCACGGGAATGGGCACGGCATCGGAGCTGACCCAGGCATCGGCGTCTAAGGCGAACATTCTGGGAAAGGTGATTACCAGCGGAAGTTACCGTTATAAGGTTGTTTCCGTAAAGGGGAAAAAGGGCGCCGTTACTCTTATAGGCGCGAAGAAGAAAAAGGTAAAATCAGTAAAAATGCCGAAGAAAATAAAGAGCAAAGGATATACCCTGACAGTAACCGGCATCGGGAACAAGGCATTTAAGAATGATAAAAAGCTAAAGAAGGTAACTACGAATTCCGAATTAACAACCATTGGGAACAATGCGTTTTCCGGATGCAGTAAGTTAAATAAAATTAAGATTTCCTCGAAAAAATTGAAAAGCGTAGGGAAAAATGCCCTGAAAGGAATTAATAAAAAGGCAGTGATCGAAGTGCCAAAAGATTCCGGTCCTGCTTATGCAAAGCTGCTGAGCAGCAAGGGGCAGAACGCTGCTGTAAAGATCCAGACCCAGGATGGGACTTTGGTAACGATAGCTTCGCTTCAGGAAGTAAAGAAGGTAAAAACTGTTTCGGTAAAAGAGAAAATGGAAGCGCCGGAACTGACAGAAGCGCCGGAGCAGACAGAAACACCGAAACAGACAGAAGCGCCGGAGCAGACAGAAGCGCCGGAGCAGACAGCAGCACCGACAGAGGAACCGGCGCCGCAGGTGCACCAACACAGCTACACGAACTGGGAAACGACAGAGGAAGCGACCTGTACAAAAGCAGGCACCCGAAAAGCCACTTGTTCCTGTGGCGAGGAAAAGACGAGCGTTATTCCGGCGAAGGGACATTCTTTTACCAAGTATATCGATAATCAGGACGCCACCTGTACGGCAGAAGGCACAGAAACAGCAAAATGCGACCGCTGCGAAGAAACCGATACCCGCGCGACGGGCAGGATGCTGCCGCATAAGATGAATGAATGGAAAGTGACCAGAGAAGCAAGCTGCGCCGAAACCGGCCTGCAAGAGAGAAGCTGTACCGTATGCGGAGAAAGGGAAACGCAGATTATTGCCAAAACGGAGGACCATGCTTTTGGAGGATGGTATGTGAAATACCAGACTTCCTGCCGCGCCGGAGGAATGGAAGAAAGAATCTGCATGAAATGCGGCAAGAAGGAAACCAAACAGATCAAAGCGCTGGAACATACATTAGTCAAAGATGAAGAGGTAAAGGCAACCTGTACGCAAAGAGGGCAGCAGTATTTTCATTGCTCTGTGTGCGGTCAGGTATTCTTCCACTACACAGAACAGGCGCTGGGACACGATTTTACGGAGGACTATATCATAGATGAGCCGGCAACCTGTACCAAAAACGGCTTCAAGTCCAAGCATTGCCGGAATGAAGGGTGTTCCGCCAGAGAAGGGGTAACTGTGATTCCGATGACGGGGCACAGCTGGAGCGAATGGAAAACAGAAAGACAGCCTGCCTGTACTATGCCGGGCTATGAAGCCAGAACCTGTCACTACTGCGGCAAGAGGGAAACGAAGCCGATTAATTCCTTAGGCGGCCATATCTTTGATACAGAGTATACGGTAGATATACCTGTCACCTGTACAACGGTCGGCTGGGAATCCATCCACTGCAAGAGGGAGGGCTGTACAGAAACCCGCAAGAGCAGGGCGATTATGTATACCGGACACAAATATGAGCGGATTGCTGTCATTAAAGAGGCTAGTTGCGAAGAGGATGGGAAAGAAACGGTAGAATGCAGCGTCTGCCATGAGCGGAGGACCAGGACGATTCCTGCCAGCACTGCCCATAATTTCGGAGAAGTAGTAGAGCAGTATCAGAATGCTTGTCTGGGGTATCTCAACTATAGAGAATGTAGGGACTGCGGTAAGAAAGAATATTTGGAATCCCCTGCCGGTAAGGGACATAACTGGTCTACGTCCGATTATATGACTGCCGTATGTCTGGATTGCCATATCCATGCGCCATACTGGACAAATCAGTGGGCGGCAACCCATTGCCAGACTGAGCCGCCATACGATCTGCTCCCTGAATATAAGGCAGCCGGTGAAAACTACAGGCCCCGCGTTGCCTGGGGCGTTTGGTTCAGGGCGGATCTGACTATGAGCGTTGGTTTTCAGGGCGCCAAATATGCGGATACGCATATGGTCATTGATGCGGATTATAAGTATGTGATGACCGCTCCGGAACCGAGAAGCGGGTATAAATTTGTCGGCTGGGCTAATGCCGGTACCGGACATATTATCACAACAGAAAAAACCTACGGGTTTGGCTGGCAGTATGAGCGTATGCTAATCGAGGCTAAATATGAGCCTGAACCGTAAAAAGGAAACAGAAAGAACTCATTGAGTAATGAGGAAAAATATATTGCAGAAAGAAAGGCGCCGGTTTTAAACGATCGGCGTCTTTTTATCCGGCATAAATGCGATTGGATTTTACTTTGATATTGCGTTTTGTTTGTGTTATACTAAAAATAATGGGAGGTGCTGCTTTGCTGAGTGAAGAGAAAATAAAAAAAATGATTCGTCTGTCGGATTATGAAAAGGGTCAGGGCAGCATAGATTTGGAGCGGACAAAATTTATGAAAATGGATTATGTGCGCCTTCAGGTGATCCGGACGACACTCTCTGTTGCTGTTTCGAGCGGTCTGGCTTTATGCCTTGTGATTTTATATCATCTGGAGTATGTGATGACAAACGCCCTCATATTGCCATACCGCACCTATGCCCTTGTGGGCGGAGCTGTTTTTTTGGCATTGGAGGCTCTGGCTGTTTTTATTACCTGCCGAATCTCCTCGCAAAAATATGAGGAGTCAAAAATACGGGTAAAAGAGTATTTTGTGACGCTGAATGAATTGCTGGATTTGTATGAGAGGGAAGAACAGGGACAGGAGGATAATGCCCTATGATGACACTGCTTGTTTTGAAGAACAGGATCAAGAATTTTTACGAAAAGTATTACCGTACGGTAAGAGGGGTTCTCAAGCTGTTTGTCGCGCTGGCGGCTCTTTTGGTCATAACCGGGCAGTTAGACTATGCTCCGGGGCTTGAAAATTTTTGGATGCTGCTCGCTATTTCTCTTGTTTGCGCTGTGACACCGGATGTCATTTCGGCTATTGGCATTCTGTTTGTCATTTGCGTGGAGGCGGCGCAGGTTTCCCCGATTCTCGCTTTTGTTATTTTGCTTACGATCCTTATATATTTTCTGCTGTTTGGAAGACTGGGACAAAAGCAATATGTTCTGATATTTGCGGTTCCGCTGCTGACGGCGGTGCATATTGGTTATGCAGTTCCCATCGTGGCCGCCCTGTTTGTTTCTCCGATATTGCTGCCGGCGCTTATTATGGGTATTCTTCTCCAGTTTATGATAAGCGGCGTACAGGAGTATGCCATGGCGGTCACGAAAAGCGGAAATGTGGAAAATGTCCTTGAACCGCTGCGGTATCTGATTGATTATTGTATAAAAAATCCTTTACTGCCTGTTACGTTAGTGTCCTTTTGCCTTTGTTTTTTCTGTATTTATGTCATTCGGAGGAGCCGGTTTAAGCATGGGGCTCAGACGGCAATTCTCGTGGGCGCGATTTTTTTGATGGCGGTGGAGCTTTTAAGTAATATTATTTGGGAGTTGGAATTAAATCTTCTTTTGCTGCTTTTACAGGTGATGGTTTCCATGCTGCTTGCCTATGTCATCCAATTTTTCCATATGACATTAGATTATCATGGAACAAGAAAGCTGCAATTTGAGGATGCCGAGTATTATTACTATGTGACGGCAATCCCTAAGTTTAAGGTGACAGCCGGCGACCGGACGGTAACGCAAATCGTACCGGAGGAAGAAGAGGACAGCTTTGATTTAAGAGAGGAATTAGAGAAGGCCCTGAAGGAGGAACAGGAAGAAAAGGAAGCAGAATCGGATATTTCCCAGTAAATAGCAAGGATGGAGAATCGTATGGATACTATTATAAGTTTTTTTAAAAATTATGTGGTATGGCTTTCCATACCGGAATTTACCATTACCGATATTTTGGAAATCATTATCATTGCCTATGCCTTTTATCATATTATCCTATGGATCAAGGACACAAGAGCCTGGATGCTGCTAAAGGGTATGACGCTGCTTGGGCTGATATTTTTAGCGGCTGTGATTTTGGAAATGAATGTAGTCCTATGGGTGTTCCGGAATGCAATGGTGGTAGGAATTATGGCGTTAATCGTAATATTCCAGCCGGAATTACGGGGGGCATTGGAACAGCTCGGACGGAAAAATATATTGGGAAGCCTGACCGCCTTTGATAATCAGAAGGCAAGGAATGAGCGGTATTCCGAGAAGAGCATACAGGCAATTATCAAAGCCGTGTATGATATGGCGAAGGTAAAAACCGGCGCCTTGATCGTCATCGAGCGCAATATCCAGTGCCGGGAATATGAGCGCACCGGCATTCCGATCGACTCGGAAATCAGCAGCCAGCTGTTAATTAATATTTTTGAACATAATACCCCGCTCCATGACGGCGCTGTTTTACTCCGTGACAACCGGATTGTGGCGGCGACCTGTTATCTGCCGCTGTCCAATAATTTAGAGGTCAGTAAGGAATTGGGCACCAGACACCGTGCGGGGATGGGGATCAGTGAGGTTTCGGATTCGCTGACGGTTATCGTGTCGGAGGAAACCGGTTTTGTATCGTTGGCGTGCGACGGAAAGCTATATCGGAAGATTGATGCCGATACGCTGCTGATTCGTTTGATGGAGGCGGCGAAGAGAAATCCGGACGACAGGAGAAAAAAATGGTGGAAGGGAAGGCGGAAACATGAAAAATAAGATATTGAGTAATCTTGTTTTAAAAATTATATCGCTGATTGCAGCCTTTCTGTTCTGGCTGGTTATTATTAATCTGACAGACCCGATTACCTCTATGACTTTTTATGATATACCGGTACAGATTTTGAATGAAAATGTTATTACCTCTGCCAACCAGGTGTATGAGATAGAGGACGGCGATAAGGTCGATGTTACGGTAAAGGGGAAGAGAAGTTTTGTGGAGAGGCTTACGGAAGGGGACTTTACGGCGACGGCAGATCTCAGCCAGTTGTCCAAGGTCAATGCCGTAAGTATTGATGTCAAGCTGAACAAAACTTCCAAATCCAATGTCGAGCTGGACTGCGGGAATGCTGTCCTGAAGGTAAAACTGGAAAAGCGCGTGACCCGGAAATTCAAGGTGGAGGTTCAGTATCAGGGGGAACTGAGCGAAAATTATGTGCTGGGAGAAATGGTGGCGCGTCCGAATATTGTGGAGGTGTCCTGCGGAGAATCCAAGTTTAAACAAATTGACCATGTGGGAGTTATGGTTATCCTGAATGGCGAAAGCGAAGATTTTGAAAATGAATACAGCCCGATTTTATATGACGAGGAGGGCGAAGCGCTGGACAGCGCCAATGTTACTTTCAGTAATAATCGGATCCGGGTTTCTACGGAGGTGCTTGCCACCAAGCTGGTACCGGTCCATGTGGAAACGGAAGGGACCCCGGCGGCAGGATACCGTCTGGTACAGACCGATTATAAGCCGGAGAAAATACGGGTTTCCGGTTCTGCCGAGGCGCTGGATAAGGAAATTTCCATCCGGATCCCCATTAATATAGCGGGAGCAAAAAAGAATGTGGAAAAAGAGATCGCGCTGTCGGAATATCTTCCGCCGGATCTTACCATTGTGGATGATGTGGATACCGTTTCTGTCCGATGTGAAATTGAGAAAAACGGCAGGCGAACCTTTGCGGTGACTGCTACGGATATTGCGGTCAGAAATTTACCGCCGAACTATACGATGGAATTTGAAGATACTTATACAATATTCCCGGTTACCCTGTTAGGAGAGGAAGAAAAACTTACCGATATATCGCTTCCTGATTTGGGAGCCTATGTCGACCTGTCGGGTCTGGGAGCGGGCACTCATTTGCTGGATGTTCATTTCAGCCTGCCGGCTTCGGTAAAATTAAAAAATAAAATCAAGATTAAAGTTATTTTGAAATCTCAGGAACCGGGAGGGAGTAATACTGCCGAGCCGGCTGAAACTCCGGCGGCGACGCCAAAACCGACCGGCGGGGCTTTAGAGTAACGGGACAAAAGAGATAGAAAGATCAGGAGGAAAAGAGATGCTGAATTATAAAAGATATCACAGAGTGCCGGTAGTGGATCTGCCGGACCGCACCTGGCCGGATAAGGAGATTAAGAAGGCGCCAATCTGGTGCAGCGTGGATTTGCGGGATGGAAATCAGGCGCTGATTGAGCCGATGGTAGTAGAGGAGAAAATTGAATTTTTCAACTTGTTAGTTAAATTAGGATTTAAGGAAATAGAGATTGGATTTCCCAGCGCCTCCCAGTTGGAATATGACTTTTTACGGCAGTTGGCAGAGAGAAATATGATTCCGGATGATGTGACTGTCCAGGTACTGACCCAGTGCCGGGATCATTTGATTGAACGGACTTTTGAATCCCTGAAAGGAATAAAAAGGGCAATCGTGCATATTTACAATTCCACCTCTACTCTGCAAAGGGATGTGGTTTTCCATATGTCGAAGGAGGAAATCAAGCAGATTGCTATTGAAGGCACTAAAATGGTAAAGAAGTACCAGAAGGATTTCCCCGGAGAAGTTATTCTGGAGTACTCTCCGGAGAGTTTTACCGGAACGGAGCTGCCATACGCATTGGAGGTTTGCGAGGCAGTAATGGATGAGTGGGGCGCTTCAAAAGAAAAGCCGGTTATTATTAACCTGCCTTCCACAGTGGAAATGACGACGCCGAATGTATATGCGGATCAGATCGAGTGGATGGTTCGGAACTTTACCGACAGAGAGCGGGTAATTGTCAGCATTCATCCCCATAACGACAGGGGAACGGCGGTGGCCGCTTCGGAGCTGGCGATGCTTGCCGGCTGCGACCGGGTGGAGGGAACCCTGTTTGGGAATGGGGAACGTACCGGAAATGTCGATGTCTTAAATATAGCCTATAATATGTTTTCTCAGGGGATTAATCCTAATCTGAACCTGGAAAATGTGAATGAAATTATTGATGTGTGGGAACGCTGCAATAAAATGAAACTGGATATGCGTCATCCTTATGCGGGGAAACTGGTTTTTACTGCTTTTTCCGGTTCTCATCAGGATGCCATTAACAAGGGGATTCATGCCATGGCAGAGAGAAACCAGTCTTACTGGGAAGTGCCGTATCTGCCGATTGATCCGGGCGATGTGGGAAGAGAGTATGAGCCTATTGTCCGTATTAACAGCCAGTCCGGTAAGGGCGGCGTGGCATTTGTACTGGATACCTATTATGGTTTTAAGCTGCCCAAGGGGATGCACAAGGAGTTTGCCGATGTGATTCAGGTTATCAGCGAACGGCAGGGCGAAGTGGCGCCGGAGCAGATTATGAAAGAATTTAAGGCGCATTATATTGATAAAAAGGAGCCCTACCACTTCAGAAAGCTGAAGGCAGAGGATTTGCCGGAGGAAGTGGACGATGAATTTGACACAAGAGTTCATGTGGTCTATACGGATCACGGTGTGGAAAAGACGTTTGAGGTTGACGGAAACGGGCCGATCGATGCGGTGCAGCGCGGATTGCAGCAGGAGTTGGGAATGTCATTAAAGGTGTTAGATTATTCAGAGCATGCCCTGCAGCAGGGCTCCAATGCGCAGGCGGCCGCGTATATCCATCTGCTGGAGGAAAAACAGGGCAGGGTTACTTACGGAGTAGGTATCAGCTCCAATATTACCCGCGCCTCGATCCGCGCCCTTTTCAGCGCGGTAAACCGATTGGTTGAAGAGTAGGAGCCGGATAGGATCTCATAAATTCATAGCAGACGAAAAAAAGAGAACCATCCGGGGTTCTCTTTTTTAATGATTTCTTTGATGCTCATAAGGGGAAATGATTGACTGCGCCTACAGCGGAATATTTCCGTGTTTTTTATGGACGCCATCCAGAGCCCGCTTGTCAGAGAGAATTAAAATGTCGCCATAAATGCGTTCTCTTGTTGCCTCGGGCTTGATAATCTCATCCACATAGCCGTTCATGGCGGCAATACTTGGATTCATAAATTTTTCATTGTATTCCTCAATTTTTTCCTGACGGAAAGCGGCTTTTTCTTCCGGGGACATATCCTTCATTTTCTTGCCATAAAGGATATCGGCGGCTCCCTCCGCCCCCATAACGGCAATTTCCGCCGTTGGCCAGGCGTATACAAAATCAGCCCGCAGGTGTTTGCTGCTCATGGCGATATAAGCGCCGCCATACGCCTTTCTCAGGATAATATTAATTTTAATCGTAGTCGCCTCGGAATACGCATAGAGAAGTTTTGCCCCGTGGCGGATAATACCCTTATATTCCTGCTCCTTTCCCGGTAAAAAGCCCGGTACGTCGGTGAGAGTAAGAATCGGGAGGTTAAAAGCGTCGCAATAACGGATAAACCGCGCCGCCTTGTCCGAAGAATCACAGTCCAAAACTCCTGCCATAAATTTCGGCTGGTCGGCAATTATGCCGATAGCGACTCCCTTGATCCGCCCAAAGCCCACTACGACATTGCGGGCAAATTCTTCCTGCACCTCAAGGAAAGAGCCTTCATCTACAATCCCAGCTATAACGTCATGGATATCATAACTCTGGTTACTCTGCTCCGGAATAATATGGGCAAGGTCTTCGTTAAATGTTAAATCATCATTATATTTTACGAGCTCCGGCGAGGAGGTGTGAATATATCCGTCCTGATAACAGGGGGGGATAATGGAAATCAATTCCCTTACCTTTTTAAAGCATTCCCTTTCCCCCGGCATATGAAAATGGGCTACGCCGCTTTGGGAAGCGTGGACGCTGGCGCCGCCGAGAGCGTCTGCCGTAATATCTTCATTGGTTACGCTCTTGATAACCTTTGGGCCCGTGACAAACATCTGACTGATGTCATCGATGACAAAAATAAAATCGGTAATACCGGGAGAGTATACGGCTCCTCCGGCGCAGTTTCCGGCAATAATCGAAATCTGCGGGATGTAGCCGGAAGCCATCGTATTATAATAAAAGATTTCCCCGTATCCTGCCAGAGCGTTGACGCCCTCCTGAATACGGGCGCCGCCGGAATCGTTAATGCCGATAACCGGACAGCGGCTTTCAATCGCCATTTTTATGGCGTTGGCAATCTTAAAACCGTGCTGTTTGCCCAGGGTGCCGCCAATGACGGTAAAGTCCTCAGAGTAAATCACCACTTTCTGGCCGCCGATGGTTCCGTAACCGGTAATTACCCCGTCATAGGGGAATTGTCCCTTTTTAATATTAAAGGCATCCTCTAAGTTTGTTATGCCGGAACCGATTTCCCGGAACGAATCCTCGTCAAGGAGCATACAGATACGCTCCAGAGCGTGGAGTTTTCCCAGCTTGTGCTGCTTTTCCATATTATAATCATGCATTTTTAATTCTCCATTCTTTCAGTTGGTATCCGTTTCTTCAGAAACAGGAATAATAGACCGGATATCGGATATCCTACTAGGATAAATTCTTACGGAAATTTCTAATTATAATGATACCACATGGGAGAAATATGTCAATCATGTGTTAAAAAAATCACAGGACAGTTGAAAAATATAGTAGATAATGATATAATCAAATGATTGAAAAAATAAAAAGGACGGTTAAATCAATGAAACAGTTTGTCAATAATTTTCGCAAATACACCTATTTGCTGGGACAGCTTGTAAAAAAGAATATTAAATTGCGTTACCGCCGTTCCTATCTGGGAATGCTGTGGACTTTAATTGAACCTTTGCTGACGATGATTGTTTTATCCGTTGTCTTTGGCGGCATGCTGGGAAGGAATGGACAGGATCCCGCCTTTGCCGGAGTCCCGTTTCCGGTTTATGTCCTGACAGGGCGTCTTTTGTACTCCTTTTTTTCATCGGCAACCAACAGTGCCATGAAATCCATCCGCGCCAACGGAGCCATGATAAAAAAAGTATATGTGCCAAAATATATTTATCCTTTTTCCGGCATCCTTGCCAATTTTATCATTTTCCTGATTTCCTTGATTGTCCTGTTTGGGGTTATGGTGTTCTTTCTTATTACGAATGATTATAAGGCTCCGATGAACGCCTATATGCTGTTATCCATAATCCCTCTTTTGAATCTGTTTGTGCTATCGCTGGGGATTGGCATGGTATTGGCTACGTTGTGTGTTTTTTTCCGGGATATTGAATATCTTTGGAGCGTTATGCTGATGCTGATAATGTACTGCAGCGCCATTTTCTATTTTGTCGGCCGTCTGGGGGAAGATACGCAGAAGATGGTAAAATTCAATCCTCTGTTTGGAATAATACACAATTTCCGCCGTACATTTTTTGGACAACCCTTTGATATGAATCTGCTCATTTATACGACGGTATTTGCAGGCGCCGCATTATTATTTGGATTAATTGTCTTTTACAAGAAACAGGATTCTTTTATCCTGAATATTTAGAGGAGGAAATGTATCATGGCAAAGAAGCCGCTGGCGATGAAAGTAGACCATGTAAGCATGAAATTTAATCTTAGCTCCGAAAAGGTTGACAATATTAAGGAGTATATCATAAAAATGCTGAAAAAGGAGCTGATGTTCCAGGAGTTCTGGGCGCTGCGGGATATTAACTTTAATGTCCGCAAGGGCGACAGGTTAGGCATCATGGGATTAAACGGCGCCGGAAAAAGTACCCTGCTGAAAATCGTGTCCGGCGTTTTGAAAGCGACCGAGGGTACGGTAACTACCAATGGGAAAATCGCGCCGCTTTTGGAGCTTGGCGCCGGTTTTGACAGGCAGTATACCGGCAGTGAGAATATTTTTTTATACGGAGCCATGCTTGGCTACAGCCGGGAATTTTTACAGGAAAAATATGATGAAATCGTGAAATTTTCGGAGCTGGGAAGTTTTATTGACGTGCCGGTGAAAAATTATTCCTCCGGAATGAAGGCGAGGCTGGGATTTTCCGTGGCAACGATCGTGGAGCCGGATATTCTGATACTGGATGAGGTTCTCAGTGTAGGAGATGCTAAATTCCGGAAAAAATGCGAGCAGCGGATTCAGAGCATGTTTGATAAAGGGGTGACGGTGCTGTTTGTATCCCACTCCACCAGTCAGGTGCTGAGGATGTGCAACCGTGGGATTCTTTTGGAACACGGGCGGCTGATTGCCAAGGGAACGGCAGAGGATGTTGTAAGTTTTTATGAAGCAAAGATGTCGGAAAACGAGAGTAGATAATAATCTGTTACAGACAGGAGGAAAAGGGAATGAAAAAGGTCATTACTTATGGTACATTTGATTTACTGCATGTGGGACATATTAATTTACTCCGGCGCGCAAAAGCGTTGGGGGATTATCTTATTGTTGTAGTGTCTTCGGATGAATTTAATGCCGGGAAAGGGAAAAAAGCATATCATTCCTTCGAGGACAGAAAACAGATTTTGGAAGCCATCCGCTATGTGGATGAGGTTTTGCCGGAATATACTTGGGAGCAGAAGGTGGATGATGTTGTGAATAATCAGGTAGATGTCTTTGTCATGGGAGATGACTGGGAGGGGAAATTCGACTTTTTAAAGGAATACTGCGAGGTGGTATATCTGCCGCGGACGGAAGGGATCTCCACTACGAAAATTAAAAACGACTTAAATATGAAACAGGGATAAAGCATGGGAAAGAAATTAGGATATTATATATTCGCCGCTTTTTTTGCCGTATTCCGCTGTTTCCCCCTGCAAGCGAAAAAGGTTTTTCTGGTAGCTACCCACGACGATAGCGATGAGGGAAACATGGGGCTCATTGCCGATGCGATCCAAAAAGAAATGCCGGAAAAAAAGTTATATTTTCTGACAAAACGGGATGGAATCCGGCATCCTTTTTCTTTTTTCCTTGGCAAGGCATATCATATGGCAACAGCGGGAACGATATTAATGGATAATATTTTTATGCCCATGGCGTACGCGCCGATTTCCCCCAAAGCGAAGGTGGTTCAGCTCTGGCATGGAACCGGGACTATCAAGCGCTTTGGACTGGACAGCGAAACCGGCGAGGTGGCAAGGCTGGCAAAAAAGGCAAATCAGAGGATTACCCATTTGATCGTAAATTCCGAAAAAACCAGGCGGCAGTATGCAAAGGCATTCGGGATTTCTCCGGACAAGGCATATATTCTGGGAATGCCGCGGACGGATCTGATTCTGGACTCCGGGAAAATGGAAATAAAAAAGCAGAAATTTTATGAGCAATATCCGGCGTTAAAGGGAAAACGATGTACCCTGTACGCGCCGACCTTCCGGGATGATGAGGTGGAAAATCCCCGTCTGGCGCTGGATTTGGCGTCTTTTGCTAAGAAAATGGGGGAAAAGGATGTGCTTCTTCTCCGGCTACATCCTCATGTGGCGGAAAAATTTTCCGGAGAAATAGGAAAAGAGTATGCGGGAAAGATAATGAATATGTCTGATTATCCGGGAGTCACAACGCTTTTGGCGGTATCGGACTGCCTGATTACCGATTATTCTTCTATCGTGTTTGAATATTGCCTTTTTGACAGGCCGATGATTTTTTATGCTTATGATTTGGAAAAGTTTGAGAAGGACGGAAGGAATTTTTATGACGATTATCCTTCCTTTGTGCCGGGACCGGTAGTAAAAAAGCAGGAGGAACTGGAGCAGTTATGGGAACGGGGGTTTGCGTATGAAAAAAGAATAGCGGCTTTTCGGGAGGAGGCATATGAATTTTTAGATAAAAATGCCATCGGAAGGCTTTTTAAATTGATTTTTGCATAAAAATGTTATATAATAACCTGAACGCGTCTATAGGGCGAATACAAAGGTAAAATGGAGGTTAAATGTGAAAGTACTATTAGAAAGAAAAAGCAGTTTTATATTTTTAATTTTGCAGTTGCTTGTGTCAGCAGTATTGTGCGGCATGTCAATATATGTGGGCTTTGTGCCCACCAAATATATTATAGCGATTTTTGCTGTCTGCATTGTGTTACTCGTATATCAGCTCTTTGGACAGATTGCAAATTCCAGTTACGTCATCGGGCGCGTGCTGTGTATTTTTTTCTGCGCCTTCTTTATCGGGGGGAGCTATTATCTTTACGACATCAACGCAGCGGTAGATGAAATCGGGGGAGCAGAAACCAAGGTAGATGTCATCAGCTTTTATGTGTTAAAGGATGACAAGGCGCAGGATATCGTAGATGCAAAGGATTATACCTTCGGCATTCTTTCGGTTCTGGACAGGGATAATACGAACAAGGCGCTGACGGACGCCGGAAAAGAAACCAAAAAGACTCTGGCAATAAGGGAATATGTTGATACGGCTACGTTAGTAGACGCCCTCTATGCGAAGGAGGTGCAGGCTATCGTATTTAACCAGGCATTTCTCAATTCTGTCACAGAGCAGTATAAAACCTTTAAGACCGATACAAGAGAGTTAGTAAAGCATGAAATTGAAACAAAGGTGGAACAGGAGGTAACGGATACCGATGTTACGACAAAGCCGTTTAATGTCTATCTCAGCGGTATCGATGTTTATGGAAAAATTTCTACCACCAGCCGGAGCGATGTAAATGTTATTGCGACAGTGAATCCGATTACCAAGAAAATTCTCCTGACGACGACGCCGAGGGACTATTATGTGCCGTTGTACGGGGAGAAAGGGAAATCTGTTTCCGGGGGTATGCCGGATAAGCTGACCCACGCCGGGATATACGGTATAGACTGTTCTATTAATACGTTGGAAAAACTGTATGATACGGATATAGATTATTATGTAAGAGTAAACTTTACCAGCGTGAGGGAGATCGTAGATTTACTTGGCGGCGTCAAGGTTTATTCTGATTATGACTTTATCTCTGACTGGGGGCCGAACGGCGCCGGAACGCATTATCAGTTTAAAAAAGGCTATAACAAGGTCAACGGAAAGAAAGCGCTTGCTTTTTGCCGCGAACGCCATCATTTCGGGAATGGCGACCACCAGAGGGGAAGGAACCACCAGCATATGATTGAGGCGCTTTTAAATAAAGTTATGTCCCCGTCAGTGCTGAAAGACTTTTCCAAGCTGTTAAAGGAATCTAAAAAAATGTTCCAGACCAGCATGTCGACGAAGAAAATTGTTTCTCTGTGCAACATGCAGTTAAATGATATGGCTCATTGGAAAATTTCTTATGCTAACGCAGAAGGCACAGGAGCTAAGAAAGCCACCTATTCCATACCGTCTACCAGACTGTATGTGTGCGAGCCAAACAGCGCCTCTGTCAGCAAAATATCCAAAAAGATTAAAAAGCTGATGAGTGAAACGGAAGAGGATATCAAAAAAGAAGACGAAAAAAAGAAAGATAACCAGGATACTGCTTCATAAAACCGGAACGGAATGATAAACGGCCGCAATTTGCGGTCGTTTGTTGTAAAATAAGCAGACAGGACAATGGAGGGAGCATGGAATTTCAGAAAAAACAACAAAAGGAATCCGGGGAGCCTTCCCGCACGATAGCGTTTTCGCCTCCCGATATTACGGAGGAGGAAATCCGTGAGGTGGCAGATACGCTGCGCTCGGGTTGGATTACTACGGGGCCGAAAACAAAACGGCTGGAGCGGGAAATAGCGGATTTCTGCCATACAAAGCGCGCTGTCTGCCTCGGCTCCGCTACGGCGTGTATGGAAATGACACTGCGGCTTTTCGGAATTGGGCCGGGGGATGAGGTCATTACCTCTGCTTATACCTATACGGCGACGGCGAGCGCTATCTGCCACACCGGAGCCGTCCCGGTACTGGTGGACGTAAGGAAAAACAGTTATGAAATGGACTATGAGGCGGTAAAAAGAGCCATTACTCCCCGCACAAAGGCGATTATGCCGGTAGATATAGCCGGCGTCATGTGTGATTATGCTGCCGTGCGCCGGCTGGCATGTGAAGCGTCCGGCATGTTTTCGCCCGGAGAAAATAAATATCAAAAAGCGCTGGGGCGCATTCTGGTTCTGGCGGATTCCGCCCACGGCTTCGGCGCGGAGCGCGGTGGGGAGCGCAGCGGCGAGGTGGCCGATTTTACCTCATTTTCTTTCCATGCGGTAAAGAATTTTACAACAGGAGAAGGCGGGGCGGTTACCTGGAGGGAGATACCGGGGATTGACCCGGAGGAAATCTACCGGGAATTTATGCTTTTATCCCTGCATGGGCAATCCAAGGATGCCCTGGCAAAAACAAAACCGGGATCGTGGGAGTATGATGTCCTTTTTCCGGCATATAAATGTAATATGACGGATATTATGGCGTCCATCGGACTTATCCAGATGAAACGTTACCCGGATTTACTGGCGCGCAGGAAACAGATGATAACAAGATATGAACAGGGGCTGGAAGCCATAAACTGCCGGCAGAAAAAGTACGGACTGACATATCTGAGCCATTATAACGAAACGGCTGCCTCCAGCGGACACCTGTTTTTGATGCGTCTGCAGGGAGCCGGGGAAAAAGAGCGGGGAGAGATAATTGAAAAGCTGGCGCAAAAAGGTGTGGCAACCAATGTACATTACAAACCGCTGCCGCTTCTGACAGCGTACCGGCAGATGGGCTTTGATATAAATAATTACCCGAATGCCTATGCCATGTACGAAAATGAGATTACCCTGCCATTACATACGAAGCTGAGTGACGAAGATATATCCTATGTTTTGAAATGTTTGGAAGAAGTCCTGGAATAAATGGGGGGAATCTATGTTAAAATGGGAAGCATTACCGGAAAATATGAGAACAGATAAGGTGCGTCCTTATTATGATTATCTGGCGAAACACCGCGTCGCTTTGCTGGGAAAAAGAATATTGGATATTTTTCTTTCCTGTATTTTATTTGTGATCTTATTTCCTTTTATGCTTATAATCGGAATTTTGGTAGGGAGCACCTCGCGGGGCGGGATATTTTTTTTACAGGAGAGAGTAACTGCCTATGGGCGGCATTTCCGCATTATTAAGTTTCGCACCATGGTAGCAGGCGCGGAGCAAAAAGGAAGCCAGGTAACCTCCTCGGGAGATAGCCGGGTAACGAAAATCGGGCGTTTTCTGCGCAAGGTAAGGCTGGATGAGCTTCCGCAGCTAATCAATATTATAAAGGGCGATATGTCCATTGTGGGAACCCGACCGGAAGTGCCCCGCTATGTAGACTGCTATACGCCGGAGATGCTTGCCACCCTGCTTTTGCCGGCGGGGGTCACCTCAAGGGCAAGCATTGAGTATAAGGATGAGGAACGTCTGCTCAAGCAGGGGACGGATATCGACAGGATTTACATAGAGCAGGTTTTACCGGAAAAGATGAAATATAATTTGGAGTATCTGTCAGAATACTCCCTCAGAAAGGATTTACTGCTGATGCTGCAGACGGTGCTGGCAGTCTGGAGGTAATAAGGGTGATAGGGAAACTTCAGGATTTGTTTATTGATTTGTTCCAGCCATGGATTCCCGTGGTGGGCAGGTTCAGTGATAAAATAAAATACCGGATAATAACAGGTTGTTTTATTGCCGACCTGGTCTTATTTTGTATTGTCCGATATGTCTTACATAAGGAAAGTTATTTTTATAATACGGTATGCGGCATTATTCTGATGCTTGTCATTGCCCTGTTTTCCCTTGACCGCTCCCTGGTAAGGATTCATTGGCGGCGCTCCATGTGGCTTGCCTGGTTTGGCATGTGTATTTCCTTTACGGTATCTGACCTTTGGGTGCCCAAAAAGGTCTGCGGTCTGGGGATTGTGTTAGCCTTTGTGTTTACCGCCGTTTTCTTTGTCTGGCAGAATCATACGAGGAAGGATCTGCTGTGGAAGTGCTTTAAGGATGCCATAAAATATTCCTTCTGGCTAATGGCAGTTATCTCCTTTTTATTCCGCCCGTTATATGAGGGGGGGAGATATGCCGGCATCTTTACAAATCCCAATACGTTTGCTTTGTATCTGTATATTATTTTTGCCGTATATATGTCCGATCTGGACTGGATAGTAGAAACGGGGAAGCCCTGGAAAAAATGTATTCCCACCTATGTCAGCCTGGCATTAGTGGTATTCTATCTCGCCATGACGCAGGCGAGGACCTCCCTGATTGCCATTGGCGTTATCTTTCTCCTATGGATTGCCTTCCGGCTCTATTTTGGGCGGAAGAACCATGCGTGGAAGGCATTTTTGAAAAACTTACTGATTGTCTGCGCCGCCTGTATCATTTTTTATCCCGTATTTTT
Organism: uncultured Lachnospiraceae bacterium; assembly: GCA_947628225.1. Taxonomy (GTDB): domain Bacteria; phylum Bacillota; class Clostridia; order Lachnospirales; family Lachnospiraceae; genus Eubacterium_F. The sequence goes on along the minus strand of CANQYY010000004.1, from coordinate 106,304 downwards.
TGCCGGGATATCGTATATTCCCAAAGCAATCGGACATCCTATTACTTTTCCGGGGGAAACGCTGTACCTGGCGAACGGCAGTAAGATTCCGGGCTATGGGGAAGTTGTCGTGCCGGAATCGGTAGGGGTGGAATCTGTGGGAACTGAGAGCGGACAGGCTCCGTCCGGCGCGGAGGGAGAGTCCGAGGCAGGAATCCCGGAGAATGCCATTGAACGCTTTTTCTATGTTTTGGAAAACACGAAGGGGCTCAATGCCCTGACAACCGGGCGGATCGATATCTACAAGGGATATGCCAAAAAATTAAATTACCGGGGGCACAAAAATGTATCATTGGTAATTGACGGCAAGAAAAAGAACCATGCTCACAATAACTGGCTTCAATTTGGATATACTTATGGTATCTTTGGAATGTTTTTTTATGGGATCATTACGGTCTTATCCGTTGGCTTTTCTTTGAAGTTTTACTTAAAAAACCGCCGGAAGAACGCCACCTATGCTTTTCTGATCCCGGCAATCTGCCTTGGTTTTGTGGTGGCGACCATGGCGGAATGCCTGTTTTTGCCCTTTGAGGTATTTCCGGCATTTGCCTTCTGGTTTGCCTTTGAAGATCTGTTTGTGAAAAAGGTGCCGAAAAACAAATTTTTACAGGAGTTAGAGGAGCGGGAAACCGAGGGAGCCCCGCCGTCCTCATGGCTTGACACAACATATCAGGTATGATATATTTTAAAGAGTATGTAAAAATGTAATTTTTGGTAATTACGGAGGTTACTATGGACAGTTTTGAGTATAAAGTCACGATGATTGTTCCCATATATAACATGGAGGAATTTCTTGCCGGATGTCTGGATTCTCTGGTAAACCAGACCATTTCTCCGGAGGAAATGGAAATCATGCTGATTGATGACGGTTCGCCGGATAATTCTATTGAAATTATGGAAAAATATGCAGCGAAGCATTCCAATATAACCATTTACCGCAAAGAAAACGAAGGCTTATCTCCTACCCGAAATTACGGTATCAAACGGGCAAAGGGAAAGTATATTATGTATATTGATGCGGATGATACCCTGTCCCCGGAAACCGTAAAGAGCGTGACGGATTTCTTTGACAAGCACTACGATGAGGTAGATTTGGTCACTTATAAAGAAATTCCCTTAATTGCAGGAAAAGAAGGAACTCCTCATTACCGTTTCCAAACGCTGACCCATTCCGGGGTATATGATTTGACACTGGAAAAAAATGCCTTTATTTCCCAGACAAGAGTGAACGTTTGTGTAAAAAATCTGGGCAAGGATAATATATTATTTGACCCGGACCGCAATTTCCGGCATGAAGACCAGAAATACTGTATTGAAGTGGTACGGGAAAAAATGAAAATCGGTTATTGCGACAAAGGCGTCTATTATTATGTGCATCAGCCGCAGAGTATTGTGAGAACCTTCTTTTACGCTTATTATATCTTTGAGAAGACAATGAAATTCTGGGAGGATATTTTTGCGTATTATGATGGAAAAGATGTTCCATACTATATTCAGGCGATGTATTTAAACGACATCAGCTGGAAGACCTGCAGCGATATTCTCCTGCCGTATCATTATAAGAAAGAAGAACTGGAAAAGGCAAAGAGCCGGATAAGAAATCTTTTGAACAAGGTAGACGACGAGGTAATATTGCGGCATCCCAGCGTCGATGGGTTCCACCGCCAGTATTATATCAGCATGAAGGATGACACGGATATAAAGGTAATAACCGGTCCGAATGAAATTGTAGTTACCAACCACGACCAGGTGGTATATGAAACAAAGAAAATTGAGATTATCCTGCTTAAATTCAAGGTAAAAGGAAATAAAATACAATTTCTTGCTTTTATCAAGGCGGCTCTGTTCAATTATCTGGACAAACCGGAGCTCTACATGATTGAAAACGGCAATTATGGGAATCCGAAACAAATTGATCTGCGCCTGTCTTCCTGGAGCTATTACCGCGCTAAGACAAAGACCAATAATTTCTGGCTGTTTGATTTGGAAATTGACACAAAAAAAGTATTCAGCTTTGAATTTCAGGTTAAGGCGGCGGGACGGCTGTATGAGTGCTCCTATTATTTCATGCCCCGGGTAATTTTCAGCCATGCTTTCAAGCGGTATGAATACTATCAGGATGGGAAGGAATACCAGTTTATCACCAATCCGGGGAGATTTACTATCAGTAAGGCAAAGCCCGGTAAGCTAGCAGAAAACCGTAAGGTGATCCGTAACCGCTACAAAAAATCCAACCGGAAAATGTGGCTGTTCCGGAATTTATGCATGCACAGGATAAAGCGGTACGATAATGTATGGCTTTACCATGACTGTAAAGGAGTAAAACAGGACAACGGGTATTATCAGTTTGTCCACGATACTGAGAAAAAAGACGGGGTAAGAAGATATTATGTGATTAATGAGGAACAGTTCCGTCAGGCAAAAAAGAAATTCCCGAAAAAGTACAGGAAACATATGATACGGTTTGGCGGCTGGCTTCATAAATATCTGTATTTAAAAGCCCGTAAAATCATTACGGCATTTATCGAGCCTAATAATTATGCGCCGATTCCGCATAAGCGGCTGCCGAAATTTATTGACGTAAGCAATCAGCCGGAACTGATTTATCTTCAGCACGGCGTATTGCATGCCCATGTGCCGTGGAAGTATTCCCTGGATCGTCTGTGCGTGGACAAGGAAGTTATCTCAACTCACTATGAGAAAGAAAATTTGATAAACAACTACTGCTTTACCGAAGATGCACTGATTCCGTGCGGTATGCCGAGATATGATTATATAGATGTAAAGGAAAAATCAGTAAACCGGATTTTATTTGCGCCTTCCTGGCGGAAATATCTGGTGGGAATGGTGGGAAGCGAGTGGGTGACAACCGAAGGGAAATTTTTGGATTCCGCCTTTTATGAAGAAACAAGCCGCTTCCTGAACAGTGAGAAGCTGCAAAAGATTTTGGAGGACAAGGATTTTTACCTGGATTTTAAGCTTCATCCGATCTTAGAGCGGTATAAGCATCTGTATCATATTACGAACAGCCGTGTGACCATGGCGGAAAGCAAAATATCAGAAACGCAGTATAAAGTCTTTATGACGGATTTTTCATCCTTCGTATTTGATTTTGTTTATCTGGAACGCCCGATTATCTATTTTCTGCCGGACGAGGAAATGTTCCGCGCGGGCATGAACGACTACCGGGAAATCGACATCCCCTTCGAGGATGCGTTTGGCGATTTGGCGCTTACCGCCGAAGAAGCAGTGGACGCGCTGGATCGGATTATGAAAAATGGCTGTCAGCCGGAGAAAAAATATGCCGACAGGATGAAAGATTTCTTTTTCTATAAGGATAATAAACAGACGGAACGTTTATATCAGGCGTTGATCGAGGATTAGAAAGGAAAACGGATATGGTATTTGCAGCAGTATTGGCCGGCGGCAGCGGAAGCCGGATGGGAAATAAAGAAAAGCCGAAGCAGTATCTGGAGCTTGCGGGCACACCGATTCTGATCCATACGCTGGAAAAATTTTATATCCATTACCAGTTGGAAAAAATCCTTGTGCTGTGTCCGAAGGAATGGCTGGAATATACAAAGGATCTGGTGTGCCGGTATATCGGAGAAACAGACCGGGTTGCAGTTTGCGAAGGAGGTTCCAGCAGAAACGATACGATTATGAACGCCATCCGCTGGCTGGAAAGCCGCTATGAATTGTCGGAGGAAGACCTTATCATAACCCATGATTCCGTGCGTCCCTTTGTGACCCACCGGATCATAGAGGAAAATATAAAATATGCAACAAAATACGGCGCCTGCGATACGGTAATCCCGGCAACCGATACTATTGTGGAGAGCGAAGACCGTCAGAATATTTCGGCTATCCCCAAAAGGAGCCGGATGTATCAGGGACAGACGCCCCAGACTTTTCAGATTAAAAAGCTGAAACGCCTGTATGATACTTTATCCGAGTCGGAAAAGGAGTTTTTGACCGATGCGGCAAAAATATTTGTGATGAAAGGGGAAAACGTCTGCCTGGCAGAAGGGGAGGTATCTAATATTAAGATAACATACCCTTACGATCTGCGCGTGGCAGAGTCATTGATCCGGAGCAGACAGTCGGAGGAGTAGAGGATATGCTGAATACGATCTATCAGTTGGTAGCCCCAAGAAAATTTGAAATCATATATGGAAATATCCGTCTGGACAGCAACGAGGCACTGGTCCGTCCCACGCATCTTTCTATTTGCAATGCGGACCAGCGATATTATCAGGGACTGCGGGAGGCGGCAGTGCTGCAGAAGAAACTGCCGATGGCGCTGATCCATGAGGCGATCGGAGAAGTAATCCGGGATCCTTCCGGCGAATTCCGCCCGGGAGAAACCGTTGTTATGATACCGAATACGCCGGTAGAGGAAGATGAGATCATCGCCGAAAATTACCGCCGCTCCAGCAAGTTCCGCGCCAGCGGCTTTGACGGTTTTATGCAGGAATATGTAAACATCCGGCAGGACAGGCTGGTCCGCCTGCCGGAAGGGATAGATAAGACAGTGGCCGCCTTTACTGAAATTGTCAGCGTGAGCGTCCATGCCATTGGACGCTTTGATGCGATAGCGCATAAGAGAAGGAGAGCGGTAGGAATATGGGGAGATGGTAATCTCGGCTATATTACGGCTGTCTTTTTTAAGACGATGTTTCCGGATACCAAACTGTATATTTTTGGCATGAGCCGGGACAAGCTGTCAGACTTTACCTTTGCCGACGGCATTTACACGGTGGAGCAGATTCCGGCGGATCTGAAAATAGACCACGCCTTTGAATGCGTGGGAGGAGCCGGCTCCGGAAAGGCGATTGAACAGATTATTGACAGAATTGAACCGGAAGGCACCATATCGATTTTAGGAGTATCCGAGTATCCGGTTCCAATCTATACCAGAATGGTTTTGGAAAAAGGCCTGCGCATTTTTGGCAGCAGCCGCAGCGGACGGGATGATTTTGTGAAAACGGTGGAAATCTACCGGAATAACCCTGAGGTTGTCAATTATTTGTCAAACATCGTTGGTACACTGGTAACCGTCAGGACAATTGACGATATGAAGAAAGCGTTTGAACTGGATATACAGAAGGCATTTGGAAAGACCATTATGATTTGGGAAAAATAAATGCCGGGCTGAATAGGAATGAGGAGTGGACCTATGATTTGGATTATTATGCCTGTGTATAATACCGAAAAATACTTAGAAGAAGCTATTGAAAGTATTTTGGGCCAGACGATATTTTATCAAGACGATATCCGGCTATTATTACTGGATGACGCCAGCAGGGACGGTTCCCTGGCGATTTGTAAAAAATACGAGAAACAGTATCCGGACAAGATTCGGGTCATTCATTTTGAAAACAACCGGGGGGTATCGCGGGTAAGGAATTACGGACTTTCCCTGTGCGCCAAAGAGCCGGGGGCAGTCGTGGGATTTGTAGATTCCGACGACAGGCTGGCGCCGGACGTATTAGAGAAGGTAAGGGATTATTTCCGGGCGCATCCCTCCCTTTGCATCGCCTCTACGGAAATCCATTATTTTGAAGCCGCGCAGGGCGAAAATAAAATGAACTGGCGCTTCCGGGAAAGGGAAGTAGTAGATATTTCCAAAGATTATATGTACCCGCAGTACTATATCGGAGGCGTTTTTTTTCAGAAAAGAGCATTGAAAATGCTGCACTTTGACGAAGATATGGCATTTTGGGAGGACGCCATGGCGATCAACCGCCTCATATTGCAGGAGGGGAAGTACGGCCTGGTAAAAGGAGCGGTATACTGGTACCGGAAAAGGCAGGACGAATCCTCGCTGGTAGACAGGGCATGGCATGATAAAAAACGATATGCCGCTTTTCTGGAAGACGGGTATTTGAAATTAATGAACGATTGCCGGAAAAAGAAGTTAAGAGTAATCCCTTACATTCAGTTTGTCGTGGCGTACCATCTCCGTCTTTTTATGCTTCCGGGTAACGAAGAAACGGTCAATGAGATGGTATCTCAGGAAGAACTGGCGGGATTCCGGAAGAAGATAAAGAAAATTTTAAAGAAGATCCGGGTATCCGTCATTATTCGGGTACCGACTACCCTGCCGGTATTGGAGGCTATGCTGTCCATCCGGAGCGGCAGGAAGGTCCGGGCAAGACGGACCTATACGGAAGACGACTGTATTTTTTCATTCCGGGGATATGAGCTGACCCGGATGTCCCAGAGAAAGGTGCGTCTGGTTGCCAGTCCGGACAGTCCGGACTCCGAGGGAATGTGGCGGGGAAGATTTGATACCCCGATCTACCAGATGACAGAAGAGGATTCTATCTTTGCCGTCCGGGGGAAAGAACGGGTGGATGCCATCCGGCGCCCATGCCGGAAAAAAATCTATGTGCTGGGCGATAAGATGAGAAATTACCGGTATGCCGGTTTTGCCTTAGAAGTGCCAAAGCAATGGGACAGGGCCGTATTCGGCATCCATACGAATGGGATCGATATCCTGCTGAATGAGGTTATATTTGAAGAAGAGGCAGCAAGGATAAAAGAAAAGAGAAGGGAAAATGAATCAAATGACGAATCAGAATGAGAGAGGGCATACAGCGTTAAAAACTCCCAAAAAAAAGACGCAGCTATATGTTTGTTATACAGCAGTTTTTTTACTTGTCAGTTTCATAATATTCCTGCCTTTTATCCTCTTTGGCAAGACTCTCGTGTGGGAAACGGACGGATATCTGCAGTGGTATCCGCTTCTGGTAAAAATGAAGTCTATCATTACCGATTTTTTTGCCGGGAACGGTTTTTCCTTTTGGAGCTGGGATACCGGTCTGGGCGGCGATTCGATCGGCAATTATGCCATTGTATTGTGCGACCCCTTTAATTATATCTCTCTGCTGTTTTCAAAGGAGAACATGGATATTGCTTATTCTGTGATCATTATTGCCAAGCTGTATGCGGCGGGTATCGCCATGCTCTCTTTTCTGCGCTATCATAAAAAACCGCAGCTCTCCTGCATCATCGGCGCGCTGGGCTATATTTTCTGCAGCTGGGTCCTGATGGGGATGCGGCATGATTTTTTTATTACCCAGATTATATTATTCCCCCTGCTCATATTGGGCGTCGATAAGATAGAAGATAAAAAATCTCCGCTTCTTCTGATCGCCGGCGTCTTTTTATCGGTGGTCACAAGCCTGTATTTTTCCTATATGTCCGCAATCTTTGTAGCCCTTTATATTATTATCCGCTATTTTTTATCGGACGGGGAAAAAACAGTGGTAAAATTTTTAAAAAAAATATTGTGCTATATTGCCTATGCCATTGTGGGCGGCGTGCTTTTGGCGGCGCCGGTTTTGCTGTCGGCGCTCTATGCGCTGTTGCATACAAGTACCGGCTCCGGTTTGGATATACAGCTGCTTCCGTCCCTGAAACAGCTGTTTCGGTATGTGCCGGCATTTGCCGGCGTCTATGATGTAAATGCAAACTCTTCCTATGTGGGGGCGAATATGCTGTTTGTGGCGATGATACCCGCCATGTTTCTTATGCGGAAAAAGAAAAAGGTATCCATATGGATGTTTTTTATTTCTGCCGCCATTGTTATCCTGCCGGGAATTCAAAGTGTCCTGAACGGCTTTAGCTATTCCTCCGGGCGATGGTGCTATATTTTCAGCTTTTTCTTTGCCTGCGCCGCAATAGAATGCTTCAAGCCGTCCCTGCTCGCCCTGAAAGAGTATAAACGGGGTTTGTGGATATGGCTGTGCATCTTAGCCGGAACGGCAGTTCTCCCGCAGATATTTTTTAACTTCCTGACGGTGACGGAGCTTACCTTTGTCATGGTAAACCTTTTGTTTGGTTTTTTCCTTTATTCCATTATTGCCAGCGAGAGAATAACAAGGCGGAAAAAACCAGGATATATGCTGGGAGTGGCATTTATCAATATCATTGTGATCCCTGTGCTGTACCTCAATCCGAATATAGGCTCCGGCCTGAATATTTATATGACGCAGGGACAATGTTACGAAATTTATGAGGCAAACAATCTAAAGGCGGCGAAGGAAATCGGGGACAAAGAGTTTTTCCGTGTTGACACGGTGGACAACCCCGGCAATAACGGAGTCAATAGCGGTTGTACCCACACGCCGGCCAACGCTGCCATTTACTGGGAAGTGCCGACGCTTTCCGAGTATCTGTCCACCCTGGATAAAGGCTGGTTGGATTTTAACAAAAAATTGGGGAATAATAGCGGATATTTCCGGCGGATGTGCGTATTTTCCAACGATAACCGCTCGCGTATGGATTTCCTGCTTGGCGTAAAGTATTTTATGGGGACGAGAAAAGGCGGGAAGGAAAATTCCCAGTATGCGGGATACGGCTATGCCCCGGCGGGAAAGCAAAAAGGAATATCGGTTTTAAAATCAAAATATAATACCAGTCTGGGTTATGTATACGATCAGATAATACCGGAGTCCGATTTTATGAAATATTCCGCCCTGGAAAGGGAGCAGCTCCTGATGCAGGGAGCCGAACTGGAGGACGCCGATGCAGCAGGGGGAGTATCGGTTCCGAAAATAGACGTTTCCCGGCTTTTTCTGGAGAAAAAGAATGTCCCAATCAAGATTACCGGCAGTGAAGGGGTAAAAATTTCCCCGGGGAAAATGATGATTGGCAGGGCATACGCCAAAGTAACCGTGACGCTGGAAGAAGCGGTAAAAAACAGCGAAATCTATCTGGTATTCCGCAACCTGAAAAAACGGGAGATGTCCCCGGGAGAATTGTGGGAAGAGAAGAAAAACCAGGCAGAAAGCAGCAGGGAGATAGACGCCCTGTCGAAAGCGAAGTTTTACGCCGGCTTTTTATTCCATAAACCCTATGGCGATTTATCAATCAAGGTAGAGAAGGATAAGGTAAAAAAGAGGCTTTTAAATGCGGAAGGAGAGGCGCAGGCAATCCGGGATATAGGGGATTACATGGTAAATATGGGGTATCAGGAAACACATGCCGGCGATATATGCTGCACCTTTGAAACGCAGGGAGTCTATACATTTGACAGCATAGAGGTCATTGCCGTCCCGCAGACCGGTTTTGACGCTCAGGCAAAAAAACTGGAGCAGAACCGGCTGCAGGTAGAGGAATACGGGGACAACCGGGTAAAGGGCAGCATTGATACGGAAAAAGGAGGCATACTATATTTAAGCATCCCGTACCATGACGGCTGGCGTGTTTATGTGGATGGAAAGGAAGCAGAAAAGGTATACCGGGTAAATACGGCGTTTACGGGAGTTGAGGTGTCGGCGGGAAAGCATAAGGTAAGTTTGGTTTACCGGCCGGTTTTGTTCCGGGAAAGCTTGCTTATGTCGGCAGTCGGCGCGATTGCCGCCGCATTCCTTGTATTTTGGAATCGAAGAAAACGCAGGAGGTCAGCATGAAAAAAGTATCTATTGTAATCGGGCTTTATAATTCGGAAAAAACGATTGAAGCTGTTTTGAAAGAAATTGACAGCGCTTTTTCCGAAAACAGAAAGTACGCCTATGAAGTCATTCTTGTGGATGATTACAGTCCTGACGGCGTTTATGGGTTGGTAAAAAAGCTGGCGGCAAAGGACAAAAGGATAAAGGTAGTTCATCTTTCAAAAAACGCGGGGCAGACCAATGCGGTTATCGAGGGATATCGATATGCATCGGGCGATTATATTGTAGAAATGGATGATGACCTGCAGATGCCGGCAGAGGAGATACTGCATATGCTCTCCACGCTGGAGGAGGGCGATTATGACGTAGTTTTCGCTAAATATCAGGAGCAGAAGGAGAGCGCTTTCCGCCGCTTTGGCAGTATGGTAAATAATAAAATGACAGAGCTTATGGTTGGGAAGCCAAAGGGAATCCGCGTCAACAGCTTCTTTGTGATGAGAAGATTCATTAAAGATAAAATTATTGAGTATTCTAATAATTATCCCTATTTGTATGGGATCATCTTTGCCGCCACCAAAAATGTCGCAAATGTAGACGTTGCCCACCGGGAAAGAACCAATGGGAAGTCAAATTACACATTTAAAAAATTATTTGGGCTGTGGCTGAATGGATTTTTAAATTTTTCCGTACAGCCTTTGCGGATTGCTATCCAGTTGGGACTGACGATTACGGCGCTGGGATTTATTGCTATGCTGATCCTGATCATTCAGCGCCTGCTGGGGCCGACGCAGGCGGTAGGCTGGACGTCGATTATGGTAACGATTATCTTTTTCTCAGGGATTCAGCTTATTTTTATCGGTGTACTGGGAGAATATATAGGAAGATTGTACCTGTCGAGCAGCAGTTTGCCGAGAGCTACCGTCCGGGAAACGATAAATTGCGGTAAGACATCGCCGGATTCGGAAACTGAGGAATCAAGAGGAATGGATTTTCAGGAGGATAAAAATGAATAAGATATTTGTTACAAAATCTTCTATGCCTCCCATGGAGGAGTACATAGAGGAAATCCGGGAAATATGGGACAGCCACTGGCTGACCAATATGGGAAAGAAGCATGAAGAACTTACGGACGAGCTGAGGGAATATCTCGGAGTGCCCCATATTTCATTGTTCTCCAACGGCCATATGGCATTGGAGTTAGCTCTTCAGGCCATGGATCTGCAGGAGGGCGAGGTAATAACCACTCCGTTTACATTCGCCAGCACCACGCATGCGATTGTCCGAAACGGCTTTACCCCCGTTTTCTGTGATATTAATGAAACAGATTACACGATAGATGCGGATAAGATAGAAGATCTTATTACCGATCGGACGGTAGCCATTGTGCCGGTGCATGTTTACGGAAATATATGCCATGTGGAAAAAATTGAGAAGATTGCCCGGAAATATGATCTGAAGGTGATCTATGATGCCGCCCATGCCTTTGGGGAAACGTATAAAGGCACAGGCATAGGCAATTTTGGGGATGCCTCTATGTTCAGTTTTCACGCAACCAAAGTTTATAATACGATTGAGGGCGGCGCAGTATGCTTTGGGGACGAAAAATTTGGAGGAAAACTGTTGCGGTTGAAAAACTTTGGCATCCGCAGCGAGGAGATCGTCGACGGAATCGGGGCAAATGCCAAAATGAATGAGTTCCAGGCCGCAATGGGGATTTGCAATCTCCGCCATATCCGGGAGGAAATCGAAAAGAGAAAAAAAGTTGTCGGGCATTATAGGGAGAGGCTGTCCGGGGTAAAGGGGCTCCGCCTTAATATCCAACAGGAGAATGTGGAATCCAATTATGCATATTTTCCGGTATTGTTTGATGAAAAGGAATTTGGAAAATCCAGAAATGAAATAGCGGAGCTGCTGAAACAGCATTCGATTTTTCCGAGAAAATATTTTTATCCGCTCACCAATACCTTTGAATGCTATAACCACCAATTTGATGTATATGAAACGCCGGCAGCCCTGAAGGTGTCCAAGAGGGTATTGACGCTGCCTTTATATGCGCAGCTCACTGTAGAAGAGGTCGATCGGATATGTGATGTGATCATAAATGCAGGAGGCGAAAACTCATGAACAGCTTTTATTCCTGGGAGGAGCTAAAGGAGCTTGGCTTTAAATTTCTGGGCGGCAGGGATATACTGCTCAGCAGAAAGGCAAGCATATATGGAGCGGAAAATATTTCAATCGGGAACCACACCCGCATTGATGATTTTTGCATTTTGAGCGGCGACATTACGATTGGAGAGTATGTCCACATTTCTGCTTTTTGCGGTCTGTATGGGGGAACGGCGGGGATTTTTCTGGAGGATTTTTGCACCGTTTCCTCCCGAAACGCCATATATGCCATCAGCGACGACTATTCCGGGAATGCCATGACAAATCCCACCGTGCCGGAGCAATACCGTCAGGTCGAGAGCGGAATCGTGCATCTGGGCAGGTATTCTATTCTGGGGACCGGTTGTACCGTCCTTCCCGCCGTGACAGTCGGCGAAGGTGCTTCTGTCGGCGCTATGTCGCTGATCAGCAGGGATGTGGAGCCCTGGACGATGAATGTCGGGATCCCGTGCCGGAAAATCAAAGAGCGCAGCCGGAAGCTTTTGGAATACGCAGAGAAAATGAAGAAAGAGATACAGGGACATGAATAAAATAAAAAATGGGATTGAGATGCTCATTAAGACAATACTGAAAAAAGTGTATCGGCTGTTTGGAAAAGAATTGAGCGAGGAGCGCTGGAAAGTATGGCTTCAGTTTGTGGGCTTTGCTATGGTAGGAGTGTCTAATTTTTTAGTTTCCTACGGAACCTATGCCCTGTTTATCAGCCTGGGCTGTAATTATCATGTATCTAATATTGCCGCTTTTTTAATCAGCGTACTGAACGCCTTCTTTTGGAATAACCGCTTTGTTTTCAAACAGGAAAAGGGAGAGGGAAAGCGCGTCTGGTGGAGGGCGCTGTTAAAGACTTATCTGTCTTATGCCTTTTCCGGACTGATTCTGACGGAAATACTTTTGTATGTGGAAATCAATGTGCTGGGGTTACCTAAGCTTTTGGGGCCGGTTATCAATCTGGTCATAACCACCCCGATCAACTTTGTTATGAATAAATTTTGGGCATTTCGCAGTGCCGGGAACAAGAAAAACGAATAATAGCAAATGCGCAGAGCGCTTAAAACTGGAGGTTTATTATGATTTTTGGAGTTGTTTTAGCAGGAGGAATCGGAAGCCGTATGGGAAATGTGGGAAAACCGAAGCAATATTTGCTGGTAGGGGATAAGCCGATTCTGATCCATACGTTGAAAAAATTTTATGATGAAAAGGAATTTGAAAAGGTCCTTGTGCTTTGTCCGAAAGAGTGGATTGCCCACACAAAAAATCTGGTCAAAAAATATATGGAGGATTCCGAGCGGGTTGTCGTTTTGGAAGGGGGCGCGACCAGAAATGAAACGATCATGAATTCCATTTCTTATATTGAACAAAATTACGGGTTGAAGGAAGATACGATTATTGTGACCCATGATTCCGTGCGCCCTTTTGTGACAGAGCGTATAATAAAAGAGAATATAAAATATGCAAAGGAGTACGGCGCCTGCGATACCGCTGTAGCGGCTACCGATACGATCGTATGCAGCAATGATGCGGTACTTATCCATGATATTCCGGAGCGGAAAAAGATGTATCAGGGGCAGACCCCTCAGAGCTTTCAGGCGCTGAAGCTGAAAAAGCTGTATGAGTCGCTCTCAGAAGAAGAGAAGAATCTTCTCACCGATGCGGCAAAAATCTTTGTGATGAAAGGGGAAAAAGTACACATTGTAGAGGGGGAAGTATTTAATATTAAAATTACATACCCGTATGATTTGCGGGTGGCAGAGGCGTTTTTGCTGGAGAAAGAGGAGTAGGAAAGCTTCTCTTTGTTACCAGTCCGCAAAATCCTCCGCTAAAAACCGGTTTTCCAAAATCATATCAACCGCTTCCCGTACCGGCGACTCTCCGGCGCGTCTGGTCAAAAGAATGTCCACATAGGGCAGTATCTGTCTGGCGCAGTCAGCCGGAGCAAAGGTGATGCCGGCATGCTGCATGGCGCCCAAATCATTAACATCATCGCCGATATAGGCGACTTCTTCTTTCGAGAGCTGATATTGCTTTATCAGCTCTTCTAATTTTAATCCTTTGTCCTTAATCCCCTGATGAATTTCCGTAATGCCGATTTCCCGGCAGCGGTTTGTGACAATCCGGGAAGTTCTGCCGGTAATGATGACCGGCAGGATATTATACTTCATAAGAAGCTTAATGCCCAGACCGTCCTTCGGGTCAAAGGCTTTCATTACCTCGCCGTTTTCTCCTATATAAATTTTTCCGTCTGTCAGCGTTCCGTCTACGTCCATGGCAAAAAGACGGATTTTTGTTAAATCCTTACTCATTTTCTCCTCCCGTGACAATCGATTCAAATAAAGACGGCGTAATAAAGGTTACCGGACAATGGGATTTTCTCGTATTCATATAGTCTTTCAGCATACTGGAAATATCCTGGTTTGCCTCCGCCGCATTTAAGGTATTCCTCTGTTTCTCCATATCCTTTTGTACATAGTTCTGGTGGCCGGCATTATGGTTATAGCCGTCAAAACCGGCAATGGCAATACTTTTTACCTTCAGCAGATCCAACAGGCGTAAAAGTAGGATACCGGAGTTATCCAACTGCTCCCAGCCGCATTTTATCAGGCGGGTAAAGTCTATCACAAACTGATCCTTATCTGTTTCCGTCGTCACATTGGAAGTCACGATTTTTTTGTACTCCTTAAAGTGAGTGGCGCTCTTCCAATAGCGGTAACGGTTTTTATTACTGAAATAGGCATAATTAATCGGATAATCATGGGAGAGAAGGTTGACGCTGATAACAACCGGTTTCTTTTCGCGGTAATATTCATCAATCTCCGTCTTGTGAGTGACAATAGAATGTCCCGGAAGCAATATCAGAATATCCTTTCCGCCCAAAAGTTCTTGTAAATGGTTCATCTGCTCTTTATCGTCGCAGATAGAGCCGAGATATTCCATATAAATTTTTTCCAGCAGGTCATAATCATAGCGTTTTCTGTCCACGGAACCAAGGCGGTTCAGCAGATAATTAATATCCCGGCTGGCAATGCCTGCCTTCGTGGATAGGTAAGAAATATTGTTTACATGGGCGCTGTAAGAGCCGGCGAGAAAATAGGGAATGGAGTATCCCCATTCCGACTGGCTGCGGAAGCCGTCCACATAGTTATCGATCAAATCCAGCAGACTGTCAATATCGTATCCGCTGTTGTGCTTGCGGTTCATATACTGCATGACTAATTCGGTATTGGTATTGCCCGCGCCCCGGCCCATACCTGCCATTGCGGTATCGATGACAACATGGCGGAGCCCCTGTGTCATTTCGATAAATTCCTGGGAAAGGGCAAAGGACATCTGCAGATTGTTGTGGGAGTGAAAACCGATCTTGGCGCCGGCGCATAAATTGTGATGGATTAAGAAAAATACCCGCTGCAGATCCTCCTTATACATGGAGCCAAAAGTATCCACAATAGAAAAGGCATAGGGCTCCAGCTCATTTACCATATCAATCAGTTCTAAGAGCTCGGCGTCCGTATAACCGAGTATATCTACCGGCTGTACATAAAGCTTATAGCCGCGTTCCGTGATGCCGCGGCAGAAATCGATTACCTTATACCGTTCATTCTTAAAAAAACAGGCTCGGACCCCGTCAATGGAAGTGCCGTCAAAGGGCTCCAGATTATCAATAGTATAGCGGCTATAATCCGCAAGGCAGACATAGGAAGCGTTCTTCCTGTCTTCCGGAAGATAACGGCGGATCTGGGAGGCATGATTAAAGGAGGTGCTGCCGTTTTTGTGCGGTTCATCCTTCAAAAAACCGCATTCGATAACATCCACGCCGCTTTCTGTCAGCCCCCGGAGAATACCCTTGATAGCGGTATTGCCAAACTGGCTGTCCACCAGATAGCCTCCATCTCTCAGAGTACAGTCTAATATATTTACTCGTTTCATTTTTTCATCTCCTAATTTATGAATCCAGAGTTTCCTCTCCCCTCAACACCCGTTCCACCCGTTCAATATGCTCCGGCAGGTCAACTCCGATAGAAGAGTATTGCGTTTCCTTCAGCCTTATCTTATAGCCCCTCTGCATGGCGCGCAGGGGTTCGATGCCTTCGCCCAGCTCCAGCTCGGTTTGGGGCATTTTGGAGAACGCCAGGAGAAAGTCTTTTTTATAAGCATAAATTCCTACATGGCGAAAAACCTTTGCCTGTTTTCCGTCCTTGAGATTGGAGGGGATAATGGAGCGGGAGAAATACATGGCATCTCCCTTATCGTCCGTTACAACCTTTACTGTGCTGGCCGCCCGGATTTCCTCCGGGTCAGTGATCTCTTTTTTCAGACTGCCGAAAGAAACGGAATCATCCTCCAAAAAAATAGAAATAACCTGACGGATCATCTCCGGTTGAATGACCGGCTCATCTCCCTGAACATTGACAAACAAGTCGCCGTCCACTCTGGATGCCACCTCTGCCACCCGGTCGGAGCCGGTTTCATGCTTGTCCGAGGTCATTATTACGTTCATGTCATATTGCAGGCAGACCTCCCGGATGCGTTCATCATCCGTTGCCACATATACGGCATGAAATTCTTTTACCTTCTCAGCCTGCCGGTAAACCCAGTATATCATAGGTTTTCCGCAAATGGGAACCAACGGTTTCCCGGGAAAACGACTGGATTTATAGCGGGCGGGGATTACACCAATAATCTTCATAAAAGCCTCCGTTAATTTTTGTTGTTGACAATATCCTCCAGCTTCACCCGCGGGAACAGCTCCAGATTCCCTCCCCGTGTCGCATTATAAACACGGATACCATGTTTGGCGGCGAATTTATTGAGCAGGGAATATACCTCCAGCGAGCGGTCAATAATGTGCGTGCCAATTTGCTCTGTTGTCAGGGATTGCGCATTCATACGGGTTTTAATTCGGTTAATATCGGTTTCTGCTACTTCTTTTGTCGTATAATTGTCGGTAAAATGCCCTCCCTTATCATGGGGATTTGTACAATCCACTCCTAACAGATAAATTTCGGTAAAGCCCATATGGAATGCCACTTCCGCAGCCAAAGACAGCACCGTAGCCTTTACCATGCAGTACGCCTGAATATTTCCCTTTACCCGGTAGCGCTCACTCTGCAGCGTGTGGACGTAGGTGGTATCTACCGGTTTTTTCTTCATTCTCCGGTAAGTGCGTTCTGTAGTAAACAAAGGCGCCTTTACCATTTTGGAAAGCTCAGAGCCCAGCTTCGAAGCGTAAATCGTATCAGATACGCAGTGGAAGGTAGGGCGCCAGTCTGTTTTATCAAATATTTTATAAACCATGTTTGTGCCGAAAGTATATTCATTATTCAGAAGATGTAAATCCTCGCCGGTAAGGCTTGGCCCGTTTCCAATCAGGAAACAGCGCTCTCCCTTATGGGAATTTTTCAGCCGCTCCAGACGAAGGCTGTTATTATTGTGAAACATGCCGCGGGAGCGGAAAAACCCGAGAAGATTATACCGGCCCATCAGGTAGACCAGACGAATCCGGTTTAATGTTTTTCTGATATAGCGGACCAGTCTTTCCGACTTCGGGATCCGGTGGGGCGTCGTGGAAAAGCTGGTTTCGATAAGGGTTTCCACGTCTGCGTCCGAAGAGGCGTTTATGACCCTCTGGCTTTTGGCGGGGCGAAACCCTCCCTCCGCGCCGTCCAACACCCAGTAGCGGGCTGTGGCATAATATTTCTTATATTCCGGAGAGCCCTTCCGCACGAGAATGGTATGGCGGTTGGCTAAAAGAGATTTAAAATCCTCCGGGACGGAAAACGCCCACACAAAATAAAAGGGACGGAATGCCTCATCGTCCAGTAAGGCTTTATAGACGGCGCGGACGCCGCCGGTATATCCCTGTCCGCTTTCCGACTCAAAAATAATAATATGGTCATCTACTGCCAGCGTATGTTGATAACGATTGTAATGCCTTTTATTTTTCAAAGAAGAATTCCCTCCCCCATTTTCATGTTATCGGACCTATTTCCTATGCACAATTATCTACTTTATACTATACTGATTCCGGGGCGAAAAGTCAAATTGATTTCTTCCCGGGCCATACTTTTATTTATCAGACGATGACAGGCAAAACATTGACATGAAAGATGTCAGACGCTACAATATGTTTATAATAAACAAAAAAGGAGAACGGTATGGGAAAGAAGATACTATATATGGTAATACCCTGTTATAATGAAGAGGAGGTACTGGAGGAAACGACCAGACAGCTTGTGCCGAAGCTCCATGGGCTGATGGAGCGGGGAGAAATCAGTAAAAAAAGCCGCATCCTATATGTCAATGACGGTTCCAAAGACCGGACCTGGGAGCTGATTGCCGGATTTCATAAAGAATATGATTGCGTGAGCGGAATAAACCTCTCCAGAAACCGCGGGCATCAAAATGCGGTGCTGGCAGGACTGATGTATGCCAAAGACCATTGCGACGCCGCCATTTCCATGGATGCGGACCTGCAGGATGACATTCATGCCATAGATGAGATGGTAGATAAATTTAATGCCGGGATCGATGTGGTGTATGGGGTGCGCAGCAGCCGGAAGAAGGATTCTTTTTTTAAAAAATTTACCGCTGAGGGATTTTATAAAATTATGAAGTGGATGGGGGTAGATATTGTATTTAACCATGCGGACTACCGCCTGATGAGTAAGCGGGTGTTACAGCAGATGGAGCAGTATAAGGAGGTCAATCTGTTTTTACGGGGCATAGTGCCGCTTATTGGGTATCCTTCGGATACCGTTTACTATGAGAGGCAGGAGAGGTTTGCCGGAGAAAGCAAATATCCGTTGAAAAAAATGCTGTCCTTTGCCTTCGATGGAATCACATCGTTCAGTGTAAAGCCCATCCGGTTTATTTTATCTCTCGGCATGGTGATTTTCCTTATCAGCGTGGGGATTCTCATTTATTCTATTGTCCGCCATTACCTGGGTGCGACGGTTCTGGGCTGGAGCAGCCTTATGGTGTCTATCTGGGCGTTGGGCGGATTACAGCTCTTTGCCATTGGGCTGATTGGCGAATACATTGGAAAAATGTATCTGGAAACGAAGGCAAGGCCCCGGTTTGCCATCCAGGAGATACTGGATGATGCAAAGCCGGATAAGAAATAGGTCCTGGTTACTTTTTCTTTCGGAATACCCATTCCCTTTGTATCTGGAAACTGACGGCAAAAAGAACCGTATCGATAATGCACTTGCGCACGGTGGAGTAGGTAATAAAACGCAGCAGGTGGTTGACGAAAAAAGCGGACAGCAGAAGCTGAACCACACAGAGTATGTAGTACTTCACGATAATAAGCGGCGATTTGGAATCATTTTTAAATACCTGATTTTTATTGATAAAAAAGTTATATAGCGAACTCAGCAGACGGGACAGTACTGTTCTCGCAAGGATAAAAAGGGAAATTCCGAAAATAGAAAGATCCGCCGGTATTACCGGTCTTAGTATGAGCCCAAACAGCCAGAACAAAAAAATGTCTATGACAAAACTGGAAAAAGAGCTCAGCATAAATTTTAAAAACACCTTATAAATCCGGATGGAATCCCGGAAGGGATTAAAATGTGAACTCTCATTATTTTCAAGATAAATTGTTTCAATCGGGAATTCCCGAATCGGGATAAGGTTCTCTTTTGCGGCAATCAGCATATTCATCTCATATTCAAAACGCTCCCCCTTCGTGTTGGCGAAGTAATTTCGGATAAGAGGGGTCGGAAGTCCCCTCAGCCCGGTCTGGGTATCGGACACATGGATCCCGCACAGCATACGGATAACATATCGGGTAAGCTTGTTGCCAAACCGGCTTCTCCACGGAATATTTTCCCCGCCAAACCGGCGGCAGCCCAAAATCAGCTTGTCCGGGTTTTTCTCCGTCAATCTGGCGCAGGTATCGATATCCTGTAAAATATGCTGGCCGTCACAGTCCACCGTCACGGCGCCGTGAATATCCGGACGATTCTCCAGAATATAATTAAAGGCAGATTTTAAAGCGATCCCCTTGCCCAGATTGACAACGTGGCGGATTATCTTACATCCATATTGCTCTTTACACTGCTGAAAGTAAATCCGGTTTGGCAGGGCGCTGCCGTCATCCACCAGAATTATAGTTTGAAAGCCGAAGCGATGCAGCTCGCTGACAAGAGCCGTCATGCGCTCATCCGGGTCAAGCGCCGGAATAATAATAGCGATGTTTTCCTTGTAACTGCCCAAAACATTTCCTCCCCCGTTTGATAACCGCTTTTTTTAGAAAAAAGCTATCCTTAGTATAATCGCTTTTTCCCGCCAGTTCAAGTGTTTTTCTTGCGTCACCTATTGGGATAGAGTATAATACAAGATAGGTTGGATTGGAATTTGTGCCGGTCTGTCACAAAATCCGGAATGGAGGTATCAATGAAAATATCCCTGTGCGTGGTGGCATACAATGAAAAACAGTACCTTCCCGCTCTGTTACAGGACATCCTCGGGCAGAGTTACCCGAAGGAAAAGCTGGAAATACTTCTTATCGACGGCGGTTCGACAGATGGGACAAGACAGCAGATGGAGCAGTTTGCAAAAGACTATAAGGATAGGTACAGCGACGTTCTGGTATTGGATAATCCGGGGAAAATACAAAGCTGCGGCTGGAATACGGCGCTGGTTCATTTTACCGGGGACGTCATTGTCCGGGTAGACGCCCATGGCAGGATTCCGGAGGATTTTGTACAAAGAAACGCGGAGAATTTACAGGCAGGCGAGATGGTGTCCGGCGGGGCGAGGCCGGTTGTCTGTGACAAAGAGGACGGCTGGTCAAATACTCTTTTGCTGGCAGAGGAATCCCTTTTTGGCAGCAGTATTTCCTCTTTTCGGCGAAAAGGGGAAAAAGGCTATGTCAACTCTCTTTTTCATGGCGCCTATCGGAGAGAGGTTTTTGAAACCGTAGGGGGATTCCGGGAGGATTTGGGGAGAACCGAGGACAATGAAATACATTACCGGATCCGCAAGGCGGGATACCGGCTGTGCATGTCCCCCGATATTCATTCCTTCCAGTATATCCGTCCAACGCTGCGGAAGATGTGCGGCCAAAAGTTTGGGAACGGTTACTGGATCGGGCTGACGTCAGGAGTATGCCCGGGCTGCCTTTCCCTTTATCATTTTGTCCCGGGAGCATTTATAGGGGGGATTTTACTTACGTCAATTGCGGCGTTACTTGGCTTGCGCCAGCCAGCCCTTATTCTATGGGGCGCCTATTGGCTGCTTGCCGTTCTTATGGCAGTGTGTTCGGCGCGGAAAAAGAAGAAAAGTATTTTTTTGCTGTTGCTGCCGGTATTATTTTTTCTTTTACATATCAGCTATGGAGCCGGCACCTGGCTGGGACTTATTAAAATGCCGTTTTGGCGGCGCAGACACCGTACATGTCCGTCGGTGCAGCAGGTAAAGGAGCAGATGAAGCATGGAAGAAAAACGGCATGAGTACACGAAGGAGCAGTTGAAGAAGCTGCAGCAGATAAGTCTGTCCATGGCAGTTTTATTTTATAAGTTCTGCCGGGAAAATCAGTTGACGGCATATTTATGCGGCGGCGGCTGCATCGGGGCTCTCCGGCATAAGGGCTTTATTCCCTGGGATGATGATTTGGATTTTTTTATGCCAAGGGAGGACTACGAAATTTTCATAAAAAAATGGAAGGATTATGAGCCGGGGCAAAAGCTGGCTTTATCTGTATCCAACAGGGAGTATCTTGACCACAATCTTTTTGCCACCCTGAGAAACAGAGAAACTACCAGTATCAGACCCTATCAGAAAAATCTGGACTTAGTCCATGGGGTTGCGCTGGATATCATTCCTCTGGACGGTTATCCGGATTCGCGTCTGCAACGGAGGCTGCAATGCTTTTGGGCGTTAATATATTCCCTGTTCTGCGCGCAGGTAATACCGGAAAAGCACGGAGGGCTTATGGCGCTTGGCAGCCGGCTGTTACTGGGGGTTATCCGCGGGAAGAAGCTCCGGTACCGGATCTGGGCGCTGGCTAAACGCCATATGACAAAATACCGGATACAGGACTGTAAGGGGATTACGGAGCTTTGCTCCGGGCCCGGTTATATGAAAAATTGGTATGATAAGGAATGGTTTGCCTCCTATACCGAGGTAGACTTTGAAGATCAAAGGCTGCCGATTCCGGTAGGATATGACGCCTATTTACGGACAGCCTTTGGCGATTATACAAAACTCCCGGAAAAAGAGCAGAGGAGGGCGCATCACGACTGTGTTTTTGTAGATCTGGATACTCCTTATACTGCTTACAGGGGCATCTATTATTTGACGGGGAAAGAAAAGGAGGATAAGGATGGAACAGACACCGGCGGTTGATCTAAAGAGCCTTCAGAAAAAATGTCTGGAAATTACTCTGGTATTTAAGGATTTTTGTGAAAGGCATGGACTTACCTTTTATCTGTGCGGCGGGGGCTGTATTGGCGCCATCCGGCATAAGGGCTTTATTCCCTGGGATGATGATATTGACGTATTTATGCCGCGGGAGGATTATGAGGAGCTGTGCCGCCTTTGGCCGCAGGAGATGGACGAGGACAAATACCGGTTAAGCCGTTCGGATGAAACTCATTTTGAGCGTTCACAGCTTACCGCCATTACCGATGAGGAAACCACCTTTATCAAAGAGCGTCAGATGGATTTATTGGTGGCTCACGGCGTCCGGCTGGAGGTACTGCCTCTGGATGGCTGTCCATCGGGCAGATGGAAGAGGAAAAGACAGCTTCTTTGGGGGCTGATATATCAGATTTATGTGAATCAGGAGCCTCCCACCAGTAAGGGAAAGCTGCTGGAATGGATTGGGCGCGGGATGTTATTTCTGGTGCCGGGCTGGAAACGCCGCTACAGAGTGGCCAGACTGGCGGAAAAGAGAATGTCCCGTTATCCTATTTCCCGGTGCGATTACGTTACCGAGCTGTGCGTGCGCTATAACTACATGGTAAACGAATATCCGAAGGAGATTTTTGCCTCGGCGGTCTATAAGGAATTTGAAGGCGTTTTGCTTCCCCTGCCGGTCGGGTATGATACTTACTTAAAAATGGCTTTTGGGGATTATATGAAACTGCCGCCGAAGGAACAGCAGGCGCCTTCCCATGACGGAATCTGCGTTGATTTGGAAAACAGCTATAAAATTTACCGGGGAGTCTATTACCCAAAGGAGAGAAACAGCCATGAGTGAGAGTAAGAGGGCTCTGGTATCTCTGGTGGTGCCGGTTTATAACTCCGAGAAATATCTGGAGAGATGCCTGGAATGTATTGTCGGGCAGAACTATCCGAACATCGAGGTTATTGTAGTGGACGGCGGTTCCACAGACGGCACGGCGGAGATTCTGGAGAAATTTGAAAAGAAATATGATGTTATCCGCTGTATCTATAAGGAAAACGAGGGCGTATCCTCCTCTCGCAACCGGGGAATGGAGGCGGCAAGAGGAAAATATCTGGAATTTGTGGACAGCGACGATTTTCTTTTGCCGAATGCCTGTGAAACATTAGTAAAGGCAATGGAGGAAACCGGGGCGGATGTGGTAACGGCCGGTTTCGTTTCTCTCAAAAACGGGGAGGAAAGACGTCCCGTAAAGGCGGTATACGATGGGCCGGATGCCTTTGCCGGAGAATTTGGGAAATATTATACCTATAAGAAAAATTGTATCAATGTCCCCTGGAACAAGATGTACCGTCTGGCGGGGCTCACGGCAAGATTTCCGGAGGGATTGTCCATGGGGGAGGATCTATTGTTTAATCTGCAGGTTTTTGGCAGCGCGGGACGGATTGCCTTTATTCCCGATTTGGTTTATGAGTACAATAACCGGAATGAGGAGTCCCTGGCGTACCGCTACCGGGAGGACGGATTTGAGATTGAAACGATGCTGTACCGGAAGGTAACGGAATTTGTTACAGACCACGGCGGAAACTGTCCGGAGGTGCTGCGCGGCAATTATCTCTTTGGCATAAAGAGCAAGCTCACGGCGCTCGTGCATAAATCCGGCCTGTCCCCCTCTGAGTGCCAAAAGAAAATCCGGGGCTGGACAGAGCAGCAGACGCTGCGGGAGCTGGCGGGGAATCCGCAGGGGTTTGGGAAAAAAGATAAGATTTTACTGTTTATGCTGCGGCGCCATATGAAGAGGGGATTGTACTGGTACTATCGATGGATGGCGTAGCCGCCGGATAAGAGGGAGGTAAAAAATGAAGCTGCATAAAATTGCCATGATAAACTTTGACATGTCTACCCGGGGCGGTTCCCAGCAGGTACTGGCCAATATGGTAAACAGCATGGATAGGGACTATGAATTTCATGTGATCAGCCTGATCTCAGAAAATCCGGAGTGGGCCTATTCTTTTTCGGAACGGGTGGCCTGCGCGACCATCCTTCCCTATAAGGCGCGGATCCGCCAGAGCATCCGTCTGGGAAAGAAAAAATTTCTCCGCTATCTGGAAGAGAACCGGATTGAGCTTCTCTTTTATGTGGGCGCCTATGCGGGACTCTGCGCCGGCTGGATGGCGAGGCGGCAGAAGCGCCAAAAGGTATTCTGCGACCACGGCGCCCTGATGAACCAGTGGGGAGAGATGCCGGCCCGGCTGATGCGCATGGTGGGTTCCCGTTTTTCCCACCGGACGGTAGTGCTGACCGGGCAAAGCGAGCAGGCATATTATGAGAAATTCCATTATGAAAAAGGGCGCGTGATTACTATCCCGAACTGGATTGACGATACGATATTGCGGGACGCCGGAGAGTATGACGGAGAATCGAAACGGCTTCTTACCGCCGGGCGTTTTTCCCATGAGAAGGGCTATGATTTGCTGCTTCTTACCGCGCAGGCTCTCCGGGAAAGAACAGAGGACTGGGAATGGGATATATACGGCGAAGGGGATATGCTGGAAGAAATCAGGGAGAGAGTGAAGGAAATGGGGCTGGAGGAACACCTTCATCTGCTCGGGGCCACCGACCGGATGAGCCTGTGTTACCGCCATCATGCGATATATGTGCTGACCTCTTACCGGGAGGGGCTGCCCTTAGTGCTTCTGGAGGCAAAGGCGAACCATCTGCCGGTTGTGAGCTTTGACATTGTTACCGGTCCGGCTGAGATCGTGACCGACAAAGAGGATGGGATCTTAATCCCGCCTTATGATACCGGGAAAATGGCAGAAGAAATCGCCGCCCTGTTATTCGATGATAAAAGACGGATGGAAATGTCGCAAAAAAGCGGGAACCGGATGGAGCGATTCCGGAAAGAAACCATTCTGAAACAGTGGAAAAGCTTGATCCGGGAACTTTTAGGCTGATGCGTTTTTCAGGGCGGCGCGTTCCCAAGCCGCCGCTTTTTTGTTGTCAAAAGCGCCGGATTCTTTTTTCAGATAGCCAAGTCCCCACCAGAATAAAAAGGTTTCCAGGTTCATCGTAAAGAAAATATCGTGAAAGCAAAGGCAAAAGATAAGAATGGACAGGAGCCAGACGGCCGCCAGGACGAAAGTATCCGATACCGGAGCTCTACGGCGGCTGTACCGGATGACCCGGACAAGAAGAGAGAGGAGAAAAACAGCCATAACGAGAAAACCGGTTATACCCGTTTCCACCAGCAGGGAGAGATAGCCGTTATGCGTAACATATTGGGTCTGCGCCAGGTATCCTTCCGGATTTTTTTGGGTCGCATAGGGAAGCGCGCTTCGGAAGGAAAAGCCGAATATCGGTTTTTCCCGGTACAGTTCCCAATAGGCATTCCATATTGTAAAGCGGTTATTCGATATATTTTGGCTGTCTACGTCATTGCGGATCATTTCGGTTGCCGTATCCCGTTCCGGCACGATCAGGCGCGCTACTGTCTGCAGGGAAAAGAGGATGCCGCAATAAACGGCAGCCAGACAAAGCAGGGTACAAATCCCTCTCAAAAGGAGATGTCCCGCCATAGTGGAAGCCTTTTCCCAGGTATCCTGTTTTTCTTTATAAAAACGGAATAAAACAAAAAACAGAACCGAACCGGTAACGGAGAGGTAGACGGTACGGGAATTCGACATGATAAGATAAAGGGCGTGGATGACAATACTAATCCGGGCGTACAGGCGGATCAGACGAACCGATGTCCGGCGCATTACATACCACAGCCCGAACAGGAGGAGCAGGGAAGTGAAAGCGGCAAAGTTGGGGTCTGTAAACAGACCGAAAAGCCGCCCGTCTGTAATACCCTGACGGACAATCCCCTTGTCCGCCGCATACCGGCATAAGTAATGAACATTGCATAAATACTGGACGATTGAGCCGGCGCACGCAATATTCCAGAGAAAGCTGCCCAGTAATATCAGCCGTTTAAACAGTCCCGTCAGCTCCGGCTCCGACATAAGGCAGCTCAGGTAATAGAATAAGATTAGTTGAAACGCAAAGGTAAAAAAGCCATATATATTATCCAATAGGCCATAGTCCTGATTGAGAAAAATGCCGATGCACATAAGAAGAAGAAAAAGAAAGAGAAGAGCGGTATCACGGGTGCGTAATCGTTTTCGGACATAAAATAACTGCCACAGGGCAAGCAGACAGCCGCCGATAAGGAGCAGGCGATAAAGGGTATTATTTATCGGACCGTCCATAAAAGAAGAAGTTAAGGTAAACCGGGCCGCCAGACTGTAAAGTACAAACAACACGAGATAAACCGTTGTCAGCCGTTTCTGAAGTAATGTGATATTCATATCGTTCCTCCCTGTATGTATAAACAATTACGAGGCTACATTATACTATATTAACTTGATTTTTTCAATATGTTTTTGTATAATGGACGCCTGAGGGGAGAACAGCCTTACAGGATGAAATAAAGAAAGAAAAAGTATGACGAGGGGGGAAAACTATGCATCGAGGAAGAAAAGCCATGATCCGTTGGAGAAGATATATTGAGAGCGGGCGTTTGTCTTTTATATACCGCATTTTGCTTTTAATATGGGATGCTGTCTGCATCAATGCCTGTTCCTTTCTGGCATTGCTGATGCGGTATGATTTAAACAAAGAGCGTTTTCTGGCAAGCGGGATCACGCCGGAGTATCCTCAGGGTTATGTTGGGACACTGCAGGAGATGATGATTTTTAATACGCTGGTGACCCTGTTAATATTTGCCCTGTTTCGGCTGTATAACAGCCTGTGGCGCTATGCCGGCATCGGCGAAGTGTTAAATATTGCTCTGGCGAGCGGGGTATCGGGGATCATACATTTTCTTTCTGTATTTGGAACCTACCGTCGTCTGCCCCGCTCCTATTTTGTTATGTACGTCCTGTTTTTATTTGTGGCGACGCTTACCGTGCGATTTTCCTATCGCATTATCCGGATGCTTTATAAATCCAATGTTCATGGAAAGGGCATGCGCACCACTTTGATAATTGGCGCCGGAGAGGCATGCAACGTGGTGATCCAGGAGCTGAAGATGAGTGATAATCTGGATAGCCGGATTTGCGGCATCATTGATGATGATAAAGCAAAGCATGGCACTTATATTCAGGGGATTAAGGTGCTGGGAGGACGGGAGGAAATCGTCCCCGTGTCAGAAAAATACGGTGTAAATGAAATTATTGTGGCGATGCCAAGCGCTCCGAAAAAGAAAGTGCGGGACATATTGGAAATCTGCCAGCAGACGGAAAGTGAATTAAAGATCGTGCCGGGGGTATATCAGTTTGTAAATGGCGAAGCGGCTGTGGAGAAGATCCGTCCGGTACAGATTGAGGACTTACTGGGAAGGGAGCCGGTCCGTACCAATCTGGACTCCATCATCAATTATGTGCGGGGAAAGGTTGTGCTGGTAACCGGAGGGGGCGGTTCCATCGGGAGCGAGCTGTGCCGCCAGATTGCCGCCAATCAGCCAAAGACTTTGATTATATTTGATATTTATGAAAATAATGCGTATGATATTCAGCAGGAATTAAAAAGCAGATACCCCTATCTTCATCTGGAGGTACTGATTGGCTCGGTGCGGAATACGAGCCGCATCGACAGGGTATTTGCCGATTACCGTCCGGACATTGTCTATCACGCGGCAGCCCACAAGCATGTGCCGCTGATGGAGGACAGTCCGAACGAGGCAATTAAAAATAATGTATTCGGTACTTATAAAACAGCGTTGGCGGCAGATAAATACGGTACGGAAAAATTTGTCCTGATTTCTACGGATAAGGCAGTGAACCCGACGAATATTATGGGAGCCTCCAAACGTATTTGTGAAATGATCATCCAGGAGTTAAATAATCGTTCCGCCACTGACTTTGTGGCAGTCCGTTTCGGAAATGTACTGGGGAGCAACGGCAGTGTGATTCCTCTTTTTAAAAAGCAGATTGAGGCGGGAGGCCCGGTTACCGTAACAGACAAGCGGATTATCCGTTATTTTATGACGATACCAGAAGCGGTTTCCCTTGTGATTCAGGCAGGAGTGCTGGCAAAAGGGGGGGAAATCTTTGTCCTGGATATGGGCGATCCGGTAAAAATAGATGATCTGGCGAGAAAGCTGATTAAGCTGTCGGGCTATGTGCCGGACCGGGATATTAAAATCGAATATACCGGCCTTCGTCCGGGAGAAAAGCTCTATGAAGAAATGCTGATGGACGAGGAAGGGCTGCAGGAAACGGAAAATGCCCTGATTCATATCGGGCGTCCTCTGGTATTTGACGGCGAAGCTTTTTTCGAGAACTTGAACCGTCTATATGATGAAGCATATGCAGAAACCGGGGATATTAAGAAAATGGTGGCGGATATGGTGCCTACCTATCATATCCGGGAGGCAGACAGAGAAAGAGACCGCCATAAGCTTGATGAAAAATACCGGCATGTATATGCCTCGGACAAGGAAAATTTAGGAGGAACACAATGAGAGATTATCTGGCAAAGGAAAATACAACTTCTGTCAACGGCATTTTTATTCTTATTGTATTTCTTAACCACTTTCAATCCTATGTGGCTGTGCCGAAAATATACCGCTGGTTTATCCTGGGAATCGGGCAGTTAATGGTGGCAATGTTTCTTTTCTATTCCGGTTACGGGGTTGGCGAATCGATTCAGAAAAAGGGAATGGCTTATGTAAAAAGCATACCCGTTAAGCGGGTGGGGAAGGTGTTATCTGAGTTTGCCCTGGCAGTCCTTTTGTTCGCGCTCGTCGATGTCATTTTAGGCATTGGCTTTACGCCATCCCAATTTTTCCTCTCTCTGGTCGGGTGGAAAAATCTCGGTAACAGTAACTGGTATATTTTTGTAATATTATGCCTGTATCTTTTTACCTGGCTTGGCTTTCTCCTGTTTCCGAAAAGTCCCTGGAAGTCCTTTGCCGTAATCTGTCTTCTTACGGCCCTCTTGTTTTTGTTTCTTCAGGAAAAAAAAGTGAGCTGGTGGTACAATACCCTGACGGCTTATCCGTTCGGACTTCTCTTTTCCCTAACAAAAAAACGGTGGGAAAAGTGGCTGGAGCAGCCGGTATCCTACGGTATCATCCTGATTTCGTCCCTTGCTGTGACAGTTCTTCTCCGGACAGTTTCCCGGTATGTCCCGGCGCATCTGTGCATGACCGTGAGTTACTGCATCTTTATCCTTGCCGTAACAAAAAAAGTACCGGTCTATCATCCGATACTGTGGTGGCTTGGAAATCATTTGTTTGAGATTTATATTCTGATGAGAATACCCATGATAATTTTGAAAAGAGGTTTTGCGGCGCTTTCCCTGTCCTTAGCGGAACCGGCTGTTTTGATCGGATATTTTCTTCTTTGTCTGGCGCTTACGCTGATAATGGCGGCGGGGTACCATTTTCTTATGCAAAAAATGGAGCAGTGTTTCACAGGGAAGACTTTGGGCGAATCGTAAATTTCTCTTCCAGCCGCAGAGGGCGGTAGGAGAGCTTGGCCTGCCGGAGATTTTCCTGTCCCAGATCATCTTCCCGGTTTACAAATTTTGCCTCGGGAAACTCATGTAAAATAAACTGCTGGTTAATGTAATTATAAAGTCCGTGATAGTTTACATCCGCTTTTTCGATGTGGACAAAGGCGCATTGGATATCCGGCGCATAGGAGCCGATGGTATATGCCTTTAACTCGCCGTCAATACGGACGCCGCCTACTTTGCACCGGATGGAACGGCAGTTGCCAAAAAGGCGGTAAACTCCCTCCTCCTCCGCATCGATGCAGTTGTATTTGTCATAGATTCGCCGTTCATCCAGCCATTTTTTGTGAAAATCCTCAATCTCCCCTATATTGTTCCAGGAGAGCGTTTCGTATTGGAAACGTCCCTCATACTCCCGCAAAAAACCATTCAGCAGATTTTTCTTTTTGTGCAGGGCGCGTCCGCTCAGTGTCCGAAGCTTATCCGCTTCATAAATATAGTCGAAGCTGTCCCTATCCTCCGTCACCTCGTAATTATCGAGGGCGCCGGCATCCGTAAGGATTTCCACCATCTTCTTATCAGCCAGATATAGAGTGGGAGAAGCGTTCTTCTTATCATAAAAACAGGCTTCTATTCGGGCAAAGACTTCCGGCAGGTCTTTCTCTTTGCACAGCGGGGCGAGGGAAGCTTCCATGCCGTTTCTGGATATAAAAAGATAAAGCGCCAGCTCATCGACGGCATATCGGGTTGAGTAATAATGCTCCCAGAGAAACTGGTTGATAAAATGCCCCTCGCTGATATACATCGGGCGAAGCCTTTCATATTCGGCAAATTCCTTCTGAACAAAGGGAGAGATAGGTTTTAATTTCATAATTTAACGTCCTTTCTCCGCATTGGCTGCATTTCGTTTGGCGCGGTAACGTTCTGTGCCGTCCAGGATTTTCTTTCGCATCCGGAGATTTTTCGGCGTTACCTCCAACAGTTCATCCGTATCGATATAGTCCAGCGCCTGCTCTAAGCTCAATTCTTTTTTCGGAGTCAGGCGCAGCGCCTCGTCTGCTCCGGAAGAACGGGTATTTGTAAGATTTTTCTTCTTGCATACATTGACCTCAATATCATCGGATTTGGCATGCTCGCCGACAATCATGCCGCCGTATACCCTCTCGCCGGGACCTACAAAAAGAGTGCCCCGCTCCTGGGCGTTAAAAAGTCCATAGGTAATCGTTTCTCCGGATTCATAAGCGATAAGGGAACCCTGCTTGCGGTAGGCGATCTCGCCCTTATAGGGGCCGTAGCCGGCGTATTCGGTATTGATGATCCCGTTTCCCTTTGTATCCGTCATAAATTCTCCCCGGTAGCCGATAAGCCCCCGGGAGGGGATGAGAAATTCCAGGCGGATGGTTCCGGCATTTAACGGATTCATGCCCTGAAGCTCCCCTTTTCTCTGACTGAGTTTATCAATTACCGTTCCGCTGAATTCCTCCGGCACATCCACAAAAGCATGTTCCATAGGCTCTAAACGCTTTCCGTTTTCATCTTCCCTGTATAATACCTCCGCCTTGCTGACGGCAAATTCATAGCCCTCCCTGCGCATGGTTTCAATCAGGACAGACAGATGGAGTTCGCCTCTGCCGGATACCTTATAGGCCTCTGTAGTATCCGTATCCTCCACCCTGAGCGAAACATCGGTATTCAGCATACGGTACAGGCGGTCCCGAAGGTGGCGGGAGGTTACGTATTTTCCCTCCTGTCCGGCTAAGGGGCTGTCATTTACCATAAAGTGCATGGCGATGGTTGGCTCCGAAATTTTCTGGAAAGGGATTGCCTCCGGCGCCTCCGGGCTGCAGAGGGTATCCCCGATATGAATATCCGAAATGCCGGAGATAGCGACAATAGAGCCGATGTTCGCCTGCTCTACCTCTACCCGGTCTAAGCCCTCGAATTCATACAGTTTGGAGATCTTTACCCGGTCGCATTTATCCGGGTCGTGATGATTGACGATCACAGCCTCCTGATTGATATGGATGGATCCGTTGTCCACTTTCCCGATTCCGATCCGTCCCACATACTCGTTATAGTCGATGGTGCTGATAAGTACCTGGGGAGCCGCTTCAGGGTCGCCTTCCGGCGCCGGGATATAATCAAGAATGGCGTCAAAAAGAGGTTTCATATCCTTCCCCTCCTCCGACATTTCTTTTTTGGCAATGCCCTCCTTTGCCGAGGCAAAGATAAACGGACAGTCCAGCTGCGACTCATCGGCGTCCAGATCGATAAACAGCTCCAGAATCTCGTCTACCACTTCTTCCGGCCTTGCCTCCGGGCGGTCAATTTTATTGACGCAGACTACGACGGGCAGGGAGAGCTCCAGAGCTTTTTTCAGCACGAATTTTGTCTGTGGCATGGCTCCCTCAAACGCATCCACTACCAAAATGACGCCGTTGACCATTTTCAGGACGCGTTCTACTTCGCCGCCGAAATCAGCGTGTCCCGGCGTATCTATAATATTAATTTTAATTCCCTTATAAGTAATGGCAGTATTTTTGGAAAGGATCGTAATGCCGCGCTCCCTTTCCAGATCATTAGAATCCATGACCCGTTCTGCTACTTCCTGATTTTCCCGGAATACTCCGCTCTGCTTTAGCAGTTCGTCCACCAGGGTCGTTTTCCCGTGGTCTACATGAGCAATAATGGCAATATTCCGTATATCCTCCCGTTTGGTTTTCATATGGCTCCTCCGTTATGTTTATTTTACACAAAAACAGATTATATCACGATTAAAAAAGGCTTGCAAGTTTTGCCGATGCTTCCTGCTTGAAACTTGCCCCAAATGTGCTATAATAAAAAATGAAGTTGAAATTAATATGAGAAATGAAAAAGCCGATATAATAAATGGTATATAATGTCTGTACGGAGGGGAAAGGTTTGATTAGGATGAAGAATATACAGAGCAAAAAGAAAATAAGAATCGTCTATATGGCCCTGCTGGTATTGATTTTGTCAGCCGGAATCCTTTCGCTTATGGGAGATTCTTCCCAGGCTGCGGATGAAATTTATATTGAAACGGGTGGACAGCGTCTGGATCCGGCGCAGTCCGTCACGATGAATACCAGAAGCATGGAGCTTATGCTGAGGACTACGGGCACCCCTTATGACGACGACAGATACCGGGTGAGCTGGACGATCGAGGATACCGAGGCGAGGGATGTCATTGCCTCCATAGAGCAGAGCAGCAATAACAAAATGATTGGTATTGTCCGCGCCCTGTCGCCGGGTGATGTAACCATTACGGTAACAGTAAGGGATACGCAGGACGGGGGCGCCGTAATTGGAAGCACTACCTGTAATATACGGGTTGTCTTCTCCGTGGATACCTCCGTAGATGATGATAAATTTAAGTATGTGAATGAAAATGATATAAACCGTTCGCTGGTTATGTATGTGGGCGATTCGGATGTAAATCTGGAGCTGAACTTTGGCGATGCCTCAAAAACCCAGTGGCTCAGCGCCAATGATGAGGTAGCTAAGGTAGAGCAGAGAACCGGAAAAGTGACGGCGGTCGGAGCTGGGAAAACA
The DNA here is from genome assembly GCA_947628225.1 of uncultured Lachnospiraceae bacterium. Classification (GTDB taxonomy): domain Bacteria; phylum Bacillota; class Clostridia; order Lachnospirales; family Lachnospiraceae; genus Eubacterium_F. Next base: position 73,270 of record CANQYY010000004.1, on the reverse strand, counting down.
CAGATAACCGCCACCTATACCCCCGGCACTACGGGAGGCACCGAAACCTATACGGCATATTTGGATGTTTATGTTGTTCCCAAAGTATCTGCAAAAAACGGGCCTCCTTATGAAAAAGCGCAGGATGTAGTGATGGACTCCGGCGGGACTCTGTATACCGATACGGTATTTACCAATAATCTGGAAGTTGTCCGAAGCAAAATAGTATGGGTAGTAAAAAAGGATGACGGGAGAGGAAACTCCACGGTCATTGCCGACTCCCTCGGACAGACTTCGGATTTAATCAGCGTGACGCCGTCTGCCAGCCGGAGTAATGAACTGCGGATAGAGGGAATGGCAGGCGAGTATATGATTTATTTCTATGCATACGGCAGTTATTTCAGTGAAGATAACTGTACGGAAGCTTATACTCCTACCGTAGTAAGATTGACATTAAAGAGTACGATTAAGGACTGGGAGGAAATCCTCCATATTGGCGACAGCTATGATTTTGCCAAGGCATACAATATGACGGAAGAAGACTTCCAAAAAGCCTTTACCGTGAGCGTTACGGCGAGCAATGGCGGAAGCGCGGACAATTATGCCTCTTACAACTCCGGACAGGGAGTTCTTACGGCGCTGGCAGAAGGAACCGTATCGGCTAAAATCCAGGTGCGCAAGGAGAGCGTGTCCTATGTAAAGAAACTGATGGGGCTGGAGCCGGACGGGGATCTGCCTGAATTTTTTACGACCAAGATCAGTATCGTAGACCGGGTTTATCTGGATCGGAGTAATCTAACTATTTCCGTTGGGCAGACCTATCAGCTGAACCTTGTGCTGAACAGTACCTATACCGGAGTAGTAACCTGGCAGAGCTCTAACGATAGAGATGTATCCGTGAACGAAACCGGTCTGATCACGGGATTAAGAATTACGACGGAAGATGTGACGATTACCGCCAGCGTCGATGTCGGCAACGGCGTGATCAAAACCGCCACCTGTATCGTCAAGGTAGAGGCTCAGGTCAATGGGTTTACCCTGAGTCCGGCGGATGAACAGACGATGTTAGTGGGAGAGCATATAACGGTTGTCGCCAATATCAAGCAGACCGTTTCGGTGGCGCCGTTAAACTGGAGATGTTCCCTAGCTGACAATCCGGTCTTCAGCGTGGAGCCGGCGTCAGACGGAAAGAGCGCGATTATCACAGCTCTCCGCACCGGCTGGGCAGATCTGGAAGTGGAAAATCTGATAAATCCGGATGACAGGCAGTCGATTCGCATTAGGGTGCGTTCTGCCATCCAGACGATAGACTTTCTTCAATCTGAGCTTTCCGTAGAATATTATAAGGAAGGCTATAACATGAAAAATGAGGTGAAATATACTCCTGCCAATGCGACCGATACATCCCTGACGTGGGTAAGCTCCGACACCTCTGTCCTGACAGTGGATGCGGACGGTTATCTTGAATTTAAAGGACCGGGCACGGCTCTTGTAACCGTTTATCCGACCTATAATCCATACAATGTCATGGATTCCTGCCTTGTGACGGTCATTGCCTCGGCGGACGGCCTGTCTTTTAAAGAAGAGGATAAGGACATTACCATGAATGTAGGAGATATACGGACGCTTCCGGTTACCTACCTGATTGGCGGAAAGGAATCGGAAAATGCGGCGGCGGATCTGACCTGGATGCCGACGCCGGAGGGCATTGTCAAAGTTTCCTGGGATGAAAAAGTCAGACTTGCCACAATTACGGCAGAGGCTCCGGGGCAGAGTTATATCAACATTACCTCTCCCCAGACAGGGACTTCTACGATTCGGGTAACGGTAAAACAGCCCTCCACGGATATTACCGTGCAGCCGGCATCCCTGACTGTTATGACCGGGGAAAGCGCCAATCTGCAGGTCAGCTTTACGCCGGCAAACTCCACGGATACCCTGACCTTTTCCAGCTACAATACCTCTGTTGCCAAGGTGGATGCCAACGGAAGGGTAACCGGCGTCAAGTCAGGCACTACCTTTATTCAGGTAAACGCCTATAACGGAAAGGAGCCAAGGGCGGTTAAGGTAGTTCAGGTTGTCGTCCGGGATGGATTGAAGGGCATAGCGCTGGATTCCTATGAGAAGACAGTATATGTGGGCTCTTCCATTACGATAGCGCCGATTTTCAATCCGGTAACGGCATTTAATAAAGAAGTGAAATGGAGTTCCGTGAATAATAAAATTGCCTCCGTGGCGGCTTCCGGGGTTTCCAATGTCAAAGTGACCGGCGTTAAGGCGGGAACTACCCTGGTAACCGGAGTTGCCACAGACGGCGGATTTTCTGTATCGTGTCTGATCACGGTAAAAAATAAACCGTCAGTAAATAATACGAAGGTAAGCGTATCGCCGGGGACAAAATATCTGAAGAAAGGGAAAAGCTTTTATGTAAAGGCAACCGTTACCGGCAGCTCAAATAAAAAAGTAAAGTGGAGTACCAGCAAGAAAAAGGTAGCGACGGTTTCCTCCTCCGGCAAGGTAAAAGGAAAGAAAATCGGGACTGCTTATATAAAGGCAACGGCGAAGGATGGCAGCGGCGCCTATGCAAGATGCAAGGTAAGGGTTGTCCGCCGTATTACAAAACTGTCATTAAATAAATATTCTGCCAGACTGTTAGTGGGCAGCACGATGAAATTAAAGGCGAAAATAAAACCGAAGAATGCCACGGTGAAAAAGCTGAAGTGGACGACCAGCGATAAGGCTGTCGCCACAGTCAGCGGAGGAAGAGTAATGGGGCTTTCCGAGGGCATGGTAAGGATAAAGGCAAAGACGACGGACGGTTCCAATAAGTCCCGCACCTGTATCATCCGGGTAATGGAGCCGGTAGATGCCACTGGCGTTGATGTTGCCAACAGTGAAATCACAGTGGCGAAAGGGAAGTCAATTCAGTCCGGCATTAAAGTATCTCCGGCTAATGCTACCACGAAGATTAAATATCATTCTGACAATAAGAAGGTGGCAACGGTAGATAAATATGGAAAAATCAGGACAAAGCGCGCCGGTCAGGCAACCATATACGGAAAGACGGCAAATGGTAAGATTGGCTATTGCGATGTGCTGGTAGTAGACCTGAACCGAAAAGGACTTGTTATGCGGCAGTATGATACGGAGCAGTTATCCGTCAACCTGATCAAGGACGGTGTGACCTGGTATTCAAAAAATATCAATATCGCCACCGTATCGTCGAGCGGGCTGGTAACCGGGCGGAAGAAAGGGACGACTATCATTTATGCCAATGTAAACGGCGTAAAACTGGGATGCCGCGTCCGCATAAAGAAAATAAAGTAAAGTAAGCCACTGGGAGGACATATTGTTAGTAAATTTACATGTGAAAAATTTCGCTATTATCGATGAAATTGATGTGGATTTTGGAAAACACTTAAATATTCTTACGGGAGAAACCGGCGCCGGAAAATCGATTCTGGTAGGCTCGCTCAGCATGGCGCTGGGAGCCAGGGTATCGCCGGAGATGATTGGGAAAAACGGCGATTATGCCATGGTGGAGGTAGTGTTTCAGATTGAAAACGAAGAAACTCTGGAACAGCTTCGCAATATGGATATAGAGCCGGATCAGGGACAGCTTGTCATTTCCCGAAAGATTACGCAAAACCGCAGCATTAATAAAATAAACGGCGAGAGCGTATCGGCGGGGATGATAAAAAAAGCGGCGGCGCTCTGCCTGGATATCCACGGGCAGCATGAACATCAGTCCTTATTGAAAAAAGATCGACACAGAGAAATTGTAGACGAGTACGGCGGGAAAGACCTTGCTGAGAAAAAGGCGGAGGTTATCCGCTTGTTTGAGGAATATCATGCACTCAGGCAGCAGATTTCACAGGATAGCATCTCACCGGAGGAGAGGGCAAGGCAGATAGATTTTTTGAGATATGAAACGCAGGAAATTGAGGAAGCGGCCCTTTCGCCGGAGGAAATGGAATCCATCGAGGAGCATTACCGGAGAGTTTCCCATGCCGGAACCATCGTGGAGGTTCTTAACGGGGTGCATCACTTAAGCAGCGAGGAGGCGGCAACAGCTGTCAGCCATGCCCTGCGCCGGTTGAATGAGATTACGGAATTTGACCGTACGGTGGAGGGGTTTGCCGGGGAATTGCTTCAGATAGAGAGCCTGCTCAGTGATTTTAACAGGGCGGTTTCCGAATTTATGGCGGATTTTTCCTTTGATGGCAAAGAGCGGATGGAATTGGAAAAAAGACTGGATTGCATCCACTCTCTCCAGGCGAAATACGGCAGTACTTACGAGGATATTATGGCGCATCGGAGCGCGGCAGAGGAAAAATTAAAGCAGTATGAAAATTATGAAAACGACTGCCGGGAGAGGCAGGAAAAACTGGCGGAACGGACGGAAGAACTTGAAAAAGCCTGTAAAGAGCTGACGGCGCTGAGGAAGAAAAGCGCAGAGGAGCTGGGACAAAAGATTTCCGAGGCTCTTTCTGATTTGAATTTTGCCCATGTGGATTTTGAGATCCGGATAACGCAGAGGGAGAGCGTTGGAAGAGAGGGAAAGGATGAGGTCGAGTTTCTGATTGCCACAAATCCGGGAGAGCCAAGGAGAAGCCTTGGGGAAATTGCATCCGGCGGCGAATTATCCCGCATTATGTTGGCGATTAAATCTGTTTTTGCCGACAGCGACGCCATCGAAACCCTGATTTTTGATGAGATTGATACAGGAATCAGCGGGCGGACGGCTCAAAAAGTTTCTGAAAAATTGAGTCTGTTAGGCAAGCGGCATCAGGTTATCTGCATTACGCATCTGGCACAGATAGCCGCTATGGCAGACTATCATTTTGTCATAGAGAAAATAGTAGAAAAGGAAAAATCCACTACGAAAATCCGTCCTTTATCCAGAGAAGAAATGGAAAAGGAGCTGGCGAGGATACTGGGCGGCGTGGAAATTACCCCGGCTGTAGAACAAAATGCCAGAGAAATGAAGGAGATGGCGGACAGCCTAAAACAGTATTCTTTATAAGTATGTAAAATCATAAAGCTGGTTATACTAAACAGGAGTTTGGAAAACAAAATTTTCCAGACTCCTATTTTCATATTCGGGGTGATAGCATGAAAAAAAAGCTTCGGCGCATTTTTATTGTGTTCTTGGTGTTAGATTTGTGTGTGACGGGGTATCTGGGTTTCCGGCTGGTAGAGGCATCGGTGCCGGACCGCCTGTTTGCTTTTGTGGGAAATGCAGAGGATGTGGCGCTTCCCCTGTTTTTCCACACGGAGGAAATGCAGGCGCAGGAAACCTTCCATGTTACAAACAAAGGAAACGGATTCTCTATCCTGTCAGAAAAGGCGGGCAACTATCGCGTTCCGGTAAGCCTGTTCGGCGTCTGGCCGGTTAAAAATGTAGACGTTCATGTCATAGAAGAAAAGAAGGTGGCGCCCAGCGGCGAGCCCATCGGCATCTACGTAGAAACCAATGGGCTGCTTGTACTGGACACGGCGGAGATAGAGGGAGAGGACGGGCTGACCTATGAGCCGGGGAAAAATGTGGTAAAGAGCGGGGATTACATCCTTCAGTGGAACCACCGCCCGGTGACAACGATAGCCCGGCTCAATCAGGAAATCCAAAAGACCGGGAGGAAAAAGGTAACAGTGACAATACGGCGGGGGAAGGAAAAACTGGAAGTGGCGATACGTCCCATTCTTGCCACTGACCGGAGATATAAGATCGGAGTATGGGTGCGGGAGGATACGCAGGGAATCGGCACGCTTACTTATGTGACGGAGGATGGTTTTTTTGGCACGCTGGGACATGGCATTACCGACGCCGATACCGGAACCCTCTTGAATTTGCAGGACGGCGAGCTTTACCGGACAAAAATTCTCGGCATTGAAAAGGGAGTAAACGGAGAACCGGGAGAGCTGCAAGGCTATATTAATATGATAGCCACAAATGAAATCGGCGACATAAAGAAAAATACCAGACTGGGTGTTTTCGGGAAAATGAAACAGGACAGTATTTCAAATTACTGTAATCATTATGTTTCCGTGGGAATGAAGCAGAATATCCGGAAAGGCAAAGCGTGGATATATGCCAATCTGGAGGGGGAGGCAAAAAAATATGAAATTAAGATAGAAGATATCGATTTGAACAGTTCGGATAATAAAAGCATGATAATACGAATTACCGATAAGCGTCTGCTTTCTCTTACCGGAGGAATCGTACAGGGGATGAGCGGCAGCCCGCTCCTGCAGGGCGGAAAAATAATCGGGGCGGTTACCCATGTGCTGGTGGACGACCCCACGCGGGGATATGGGGTATTTATTGAAAATATGTTGGCAGAGTAGGGGAATTTTTTGCCGCCTTTTGTCAAAAAACCTAAAAATATAAAATGTTTATAAATAAAATATAAATAAATGTCGATATTTTTTAAAAATAATGCTTGAAAAGTGCGACATTTCAGTATATACTAGCTTTACTGTCAGTTTATAGAAATTTAATAAATATAAAACGATGGAGGTTGACAAAATGGAAAAATTAAAAGTATTGATTGCAGAAGATAATCCGAGAATTGCTTCTACGCTGGAATCTATCCTGCAGGAGGATTCGGAAATCGAAGTGACGGGAAAAGCAGAAGATGGAGTGGAAGCGCTTGCCCTTGTGGAAGAAACAGAGCCGGACGTGCTTTTACTGGATCTGATCATGCCAAAGTTAGACGGCCTGGGTGTTCTGGAAAAAATCCACAAGGACAGCAATGGCGCAAAAAGACCGGAGGTAATTGTGATTTCAGCGATCGCGCAGGAGAGAGTGACAGAATCCGCTTTTGAGTTAGGGGCTGCCTATTATGTGTTAAAGCCTTTTGACCGGGAAGTGATTCTGTCAAGAGTCCAGCATTTTAAGCCGGGAGCAAAAACGAAATTTATTATGGCGCCGGAGGAGCGTATCCGAAGCGACCAGGCGGCAAGATATAATCTGGAATCGGATGTAACGAACATAATTCACGAAATTGGCGTGCCGGCTCACATTAAGGGCTACCAGTATTTGAGAGATGCGATTATGATGTCGGTGGATGACAGTGAAATGCTCAATTCCATTACCAAAATATTATACCCATCCATTGCCAAGCAGCACAATACTACGCCGAGCCGTGTAGAGCGGGCTATCCGCCATGCCATTGAAGTGGCATGGAGCAGAGGAAAGGTGGATACGATTGACGAGTTATTTGGTTATACGGTCCACAACGGAAAGGGCAAACCGACCAACTCGGAATTTGTGGCGCTGATTGCCGATAAAATCCGGTTGGAGCAGAAAATGAGAGTATAGCCGGGCCGGTGCAAAACAGGCGGAAAACCGGTTTTACGGGCATTGGCAAATAAAAAAGAGGCAAGTGGAGGTTTCAGAGAAAACGAATTTGTTTCCGAATGAAATTTCCACTTTTCACTATCCGGAATTTAGTGTATAATAATCTTGTATTTGCGATTAAAAACCGAAAGGGGAGAAGTACTGTGAAGAAAATATTATTTGTTGCCTCTGAGTCAGTGCCGTTTATTAAGACCGGGGGTCTGGCAGACGTAGTAGGTTCTCTGCCGAAATATTTTAACAAAGATGAATTTGATGTCCGGGTTATGCTGCCCAAATATACGTCAATTCCTGATGAATACAAAAACCAGATGGAATTTCTCACTCATTTTTATCTGGAACTTGCATGGAGAAAGCAGTATGTGGGCGTATTGCAGATGAATTATCAGGGAGTTATTTTCTATTTTCTGGATAATGAGTTTTATTTCAGCGGAGAAAAGCCGTACGGCGAGATTTATCAGGATATTGAAAAATTTGCCTTTTTCGATAAGGCGGCCCTGTCCACGCTTCCCCTGATTGATTTCCGGCCGGACATTATCCACTGCCATGACTGGCAGACCGGACTTCTGCCGGTTTATTTGCAGGATTCTTTCCAGCAGGGCGATTTTTATAGAGGAATCAAGAGCATTATGACGATTCACAATTTGAAATTCCAGGGAATCTGGGATAAAAAGACCGTTATGGATACGGCGGGACTGGACGCCTACTATTTCACGCCGGATAAGCTGGAGGCGTACGGCGATGCCAATTACTTAAAAGGCGGTCTTGTTTATGCCGATCAGATTACGACGGTCAGCGACACCTATGCCCAGGAAATTAAGATGCCGTTTTATGGAGAAGGGCTGGACGGTCTGATCAATGCCAGAGCCAACTGCCTGACGGGAATTGTCAACGGATTGGATTATGACGAGTACAATCCGGCTACCGATCCGATGATTGAATTCCATTATGATGCCAGAACTTTCCGCAAGGAAAAAATAAAAAATAAGCGGGCGCTGCAAAAAGAGCTGGGACTGGCACAGGATGATAAAAAATTTATGATCGGCATTGTTTCCCGTCTGACTGACCAGAAAGGCTTTGATCTGATCGATTATGTTATAGAGGAAATCTGCGACGAGGGAACCCAGTTAGTAGTTCTGGGAACCGGAGAGGAAAAATACGAGCATCTGTTCCGTCACTACGCCTGGAAGTATCCCGACAGAGTATCGGCAAATATTTTCTATTCCAATGAACGTTCTCATAAAATATATGCTTCCTGCGACGCTTTTCTTATGCCGTCGCTGTTTGAGCCGTGCGGCCTGAGCCAGCTGATGAGCCTTCGGTACGGTACGGTGCCGATTGTCCGGGAAACAGGAGGGCTGAAGGATACGGTAGAGCCCTACAACGAATATGAAAGCAGGGGGACCGGATTTTCCTTTGCCAACTATAATGCCCATGAAATGTTAGATACTATCCGCTATGCCAGGGATGTATATTACAATAAGAAACGGGAATGGAACAAAATTATAGACCGCGGCATGGCAAAAGATTTTTCCTGGAACAATTCCGCAGGAAAATATGAGGAATTATACCGCCGGATGTTAGGGTAAGCCCGGGAAAAGTAATGGGGATAACTCCTTCCAGTATTAGGAAAAAATGTAAGAAAATGAAAAATTCTTTATTTTACCCTTGAATTTTCATAAGGAATTGGGTAGAATAGACTGTAGAAGTTTGTGCAAAATTTAACAAACTAAAATTTTAACAATATTCAGGAGGAAATATCATGTCAGTAAAAGTAGCGATTAATGGTTTTGGACGTATTGGACGTCTGGCATTCAGACAGATGTTTGGTGCAGAAGGTTATGAAGTAGTAGCAATTAACGATTTGACAAGCCCGAAGATGCTTGCTCATCTGTTGAAGTATGATTCTTCCCAGGGTAAATATGAAAAAGCAGACACGGTTTCTGCCAGTGATGATTCCATTACGGTAGATGGAAAAGAAATTAAGATTTATGCATTCCCGGATGCCAATAACTGCCCGTGGGGTGAGCTGGGAGTAGACGTAGTGCTTGAGTGCTCCGGCTTCTATACATCCAAAGAAAAAGCACAGGCTCATATCAATGCCGGTGCGAGAAAAGTCGTTATATCTGCTCCGGCAGGAAATGACCTTCCTACTATTGTATATAATACAAACCACACGACCCTGAAAGCAAGCGATACGATTATTTCCGCTGCTTCCTGTACGACAAACTGTCTGGCTCCTATGGCGGACGCCTTAAACAAATATGCTCCGATTCAGTCCGGCATCATGGTTACTATCCATGCCTATACCGGCGACCAGATGACTCTGGACGGCCCGCAGAGAAAAGGCGACTTGAGAAGATCCCGCGCCGCAGCCGTAAATATTGTTCCGAACAGCACCGGCGCTGCCAAAGCGATTGGTCTGGTTATCCCTGAGTTAAATGGCAAACTGATCGGTTCTGCACAGCGTGTGCCGACACCTACCGGTTCTACTACCATTCTTACTGCCGTAGTAAAAGGAAAAGATGTAACAGTAGAAGGAATCAACGCAGCTATGAAAGCTGCAGCAAACGAGTCCTATGGTTACAATGAGGATGAAATCGTATCTTCCGATATTGTGGGAATGAGATATGGTTCTCTCTTCGATGCTACGCAGACAATGGTTTGCAAGGTAGATGACGACACCTACGAGGTTCAGGTTGTTTCCTGGTACGATAACGAGAACTCTTATACAAGCCAGATGGTTCGTACAATCAAATACTTCAGTGAGTTAGCATAAATAAGAAAAGTTCTTTTGTATTGACCTTAAAGGGTCCGGTCGGTTGGACCGGGCCCTTTTCCAATATTGGCTTTTGCCATAAATAAAAAAACGGAGGTTTCTTATGTTAAACAAAAAATCAGTAGATGATATTAATGTAAAAGGCAAACGGGTCTTGGTACGCTGTGACTTTAACGTACCGCTGCAGGAAGGGAAAATCACAGATGAAAACCGTCTGGTGGCAGCCCTTCCTACGATAAAAAAATTAATTGGCGACGGGGGAAAGGTAATCCTCTGCTCTCATCTTGGCAAGCCAAAAGGAGAGCCAAAGCCGGAGCTTTCTCTGGCGCCGGTGGCAAAACGCCTTTCCGAGCTGTTAAACAAAGAAGTAAAATTTGCTGCGGATGCAAATGTAGTCGGAGCCAATGCTAAGGCGGCGGTAGAGGCTATGAATGACGGGGACGTCGTGCTGCTTGAAAATACCCGGTACCGTGCAGAGGAAACAAAAAATGAAGAGGCATTTTCAAAAGACCTTGCTTCACTGGCAGATGTATTTGTCAACGATGCTTTTGGCACCGCCCACAGAGCCCACTGCTCCAATGTCGGGGTAACGAAGTATGTAGACACGGCAGTAGTCGGCTATCTGATGCAGAAAGAAATTGATTTTTTGGGAAATGCGGTAAATAATCCTGAAAGACCGTTTGTTGCCATATTAGGCGGAGCAAAGGTTTCTTCTAAAATTTCTGTTATCAATAACCTGTTAGATAAAGTAGACACCCTGATTATCGGAGGCGGTATGGCGTATACCTTTATGGCGGCCCATGGCGAACCGGTAGGAAAATCCCTTTTGGAGGAGGATTATAAGCAGTACGCTCTTGATATGGAGAAAAAAGCGGAAGAAAAGGGCGTTAAGCTGTTGATTCCAATCGATACTGTAGTAGCAGACGATTTTTCCAATGATGCCAATTACAAAGTAGTGGGACGCGGCGAGATTCCGGATGATATGGAAGGCCTTGATATTGGCCCGGAAACAGCAAAACTGTTTGCCGATGCCGTAAAGGGCGCTAAGACTGTTGTATGGAACGGGCCGATGGGCTGCTTTGAAATGCCGAATTTCGCAAAGGGTACCGTAGCGGTAGCAGAGGCTATGGCAGAGCTTTCCGGCGCTACTACCATTATCGGCGGCGGCGACAGCGCGGCGGCGGTAAACCAGTTGGGATTTGGCGACAAGATGACCCATATCTCCACCGGCGGCGGCGCTTCTCTGGAATTTTTAGAGGGCAAAGAGCTTCCGGGAGTAGCTGCGGCTAACGACCGTTAAACCATAGCAGGACCGTATTTCAGTGACGGCTGGTTTGCCGGCGGTTTACCCTGAAAAACGGGAAACAGAAGAAAGGAAATGGAAACCATGGCAAGAAAAAGAATTATTGCAGGTAACTGGAAAATGAATAAAACTCCTACGGAAGCAGTTGCCTTAGTGAAAGAATTGCTCCCCTTAGTGAAAAATGAGGAGGCAGATGTAGTATTCTGCGTGCCTGCCATTGATATTATCCCGGTGGCTGAGGCGGTAAAGGGAAGCAATGTAAAGGTAGGCGCTGAAAATTTATATTTTGAAGAAAGCGGAGCCTACACCGGTGAAATTGCTCCCGCCATGCTCGTAGATGCCGGGGTAAAATATGTTATTATCGGACATTCCGAAAGAAGAGAATACTTTGCGGAAACGGATGAAACGGTAAATAAAAAGGTATTGAAAGCATTGGAGCATGATCTGATTCCGATTATATGCTGCGGGGAAACCCTGACCCAGAGAAAGCAGGGCATCTACGTAGACTGGATTCGTATGCAGATTAAGATTGCTTTCCAGAATGTGGCGGCAGATGAGGCGAAAAAAGCAGTTATTGCCTATGAGCCAATCTGGGCAATCGGAACCGGCGAAACAGCGACAGCCGATCAGGCAGAGGAAGTCTGCGCTGCCATCCGCAAGGTGCTGGGAGAAATTTATGATACGGCGACCGCAGAGGCTATCCGTATCCAGTATGGCGGTTCTATGAACGCCGGAAACGCAGCAGAGCTTTTAGCAAAGCCAAACATCGACGGCGGCCTTATCGGAGGCGCCTCCTTAAAGCCGGACTTCGGCAAAATCGTAAACGCATAGGGAACGAACGCGAACACAATAAGCGGTGCATAAACAGAGAAGGACGCCCCGGCAAGCTTGCTTGCCGGAGGGCGCCCTTCTCTGTTTATATAGCGCGCTTGCGCGCGTAGTTCGCTGTCCTCCTCCTTCGGAGGGGGACAGCGAACGGACACCGCGAATATTACCGAAGGAGGGGGTCGGCGAACGGACACCGCGAATATCACCGGAGGAGGTCGGCGAACGAGCACCGCAAATATTACCGGAGGTCGGCGAACGGGCGCTGGAAAGGTGTGCCAGCCCTCAACTTTCCGTTGACAGACAATTCCGGCAACTTTATAATATAAATAACAGTTCAGTAACTTAAGACGAAACGAAGATAATACTTCAGAATGGAGGGAATAATGAAAAAAACAGGAAAACAGATTTGCGGGCTTTTTCTGGTACTGGCTCTTGTATTGCAGATAGTTCCGGCTGGCATACCGCTGCAGAAGGCGGAGGCAGCAGAGGCAGTAACCGTCGCTGCGCCTGCATTTTCAAAAGAAAGCGGTAATTACGATGCTGCTTTTAATCTGACACTGACCGCGGGAGCGGGAACTACGATTTATTACTCTACCGATGGCAGCGTTCCTTCTCCGGAGCGTAAGGCAGAGGGAAATGCGCAGATTTATCAGTATCAAAATCCGATTTCCGTAAAAGACCGCACCGGAGAGAAAAATGTACTGGCAACACCGGAAAATGCGAAAAAGATGACACAGACAAAGCAATATACGGCTACGGATGCCCAGGTGGCAAAATCTACGGTTATCCGGGCGATGGCAGTAGATGCAGAAGGGAACGAGAGCCCGGTTGTGACAAAAACTTATTTTGTCGGGAAGAATAAGACAACGCGGTACGAAAATACAGCGGTGCTTTCTCTTGTTACCGACCCGAAAAACCTGATGGACAATGAAATCGGTATTTTTGTGACGGGAAACCATGACAATTATAACCAGCACGGAAGAGAGTGGGAGAGAGAAGCTTATGCCGATTTTTATGAAGAAAGCGGAAAAATCGGTTTTGGTTATGACATCGGGATCCGCGTTCATGGCGGTTACACAAGGCAATATCAGCAGAAGAGCATGAACGTATACTTTCGAGAGGAATACGGACAGAAAAACCTAAAATACGAATTGATACCGGGAGCAACAAACTATGAGGGAACAGAGGCGACAAAGAAGTACAAAAACTTTGTTCTTAGAAACGGTGGAAATGATACTTTAGTTTCAAAAACAAGAGATGTTTTCATTCAGAGCCGCGTAGCCGACCGGAACATATCCACACAGGCGCATCGGCCGTGCATTGTTTATTTGAATGGCGAGTACTGGGGGCTTTACAATATCCAGGAAAAGTATGGCGATAATTGGCTTGAAGAGGAATTTGGCGTAAATAAAGATAATGTCGTTATCATTAAGGACGGCGAGGTAGACGAAGGACAGGACAGCGACCTTGCTTTGTATGAGGATTTGAAGAAATTGTCGTCATTGGATATGTCCAAGGAAGAAAATTATCAGAAGTTTTTGGATGCAGTTGAGCTGCAAAGCTACCTCGATTATTATGCCACAGAAGTCCTCATCGGGAATGAAGATTGGGGGCAGGACAAAAACAATCAGCTCTGGCGTTCCAGAGAGGTGGTGCCGGGCAGCAAATACGAGGATGGGAAATGGCGCTGGCTGCTTCACGATACGGAATACAGTATGAGCCTTTACAGCGGGGATCTTCAGGCTTATTTAAATTTAGATACGATTGCCGATATGAAGGGGAGCGGCTTCATGTCAAAGGGAAAGGATCCCCTGTTTGCCGCTTTGCTTGCCAACAGCCAGTTCAAACAGGCATTTGCTAATACGGTAATGGATTTACTAAACGAGAACTTCAATTACGAAAAATATAATGCGGACTATACGGAATTCAAATCTTTGTATGAAGCGTTAATGCCGGAACAGAATAAGCGGTTTGGAACGGACTGGTGCCAGAGTTCTACTGAAATAGATGAAAAATGCATGCAATGTTTTAATAGCTCCGTATCAAACTTTATGAATCTATGGAAAAACATGGCGTCCCGTATGGATACTATTTTGAAAAAGCATCTTTCTGTAAAGAACAAGGCGTCTGTATCCGTGTCCACCAGTTTGCAGCAGGAGGCGGATCTTACGATAAATACTTTGAAAGAAAAGGTATCAAACAGTAGTCCGTGGACGGGAGAGTATTGGAGGGAAGTTCCTGTCCGTGTGGCAGCGCCCGAAGTATCCGGTTATACTTTCTCCGGCTGGGAGGTAACCGGTGGAACCGTTGCCGATGCGAAGGCACAGGAAACGCAGATTACCCTGAGTGCAAACTCTGCTTCGATTAAAGCCCTTTATGAAGAGAAGCCGGCAGAGAAGCCTTCTGCGACGCCTGCCACTACCGCGAAACCGACAGCGACGCCTTCTGCGGCGCCTGCCGCTACCGTGAAACCGGCAGAAACGCCTTCTGCGGCGCCTGCCGTCACCGCGAAGCCGACAGGGAAGCCCTCTGTGACGCCTGATCCGAAAAAGACGCCAAACCCAGCGAAGAAGATAAAGGCGCCAAAGAGAGCGGTTATACAAAAGGTAACCTCGCCGAAGAAAAAGACAATAAAGGTAAAAATCAAGAAACTATCTGCGGACGGCTTTGAAATTATCTATGCGCGCAATAAAAAGTTTACAAAATCAAAAAAGAAGAAAAAAACAGTAAAGCGTACGGTAACAATCAAAAAGCTGAAACGGAAAACAAAATATTACATCAAAGTCCGCGCTTACCGAAAAGGCGCGGATGGTAAGAAGGTTTACGGAAAATTCAGTAAGATAAAACGCATTCGTGTAAAATAACCGAAACAGACAGTGGCAGGAGCACCCTGCCACTGTTTTATCCTATAGGAAAATCCATCGCATCCCTTTTTCTATAATAAACAATAAAGATAAAATAACTATTGACAATGCAAAGTCAATGCCCTATAATTTAATTGAACACAATTTAATTTTATCCAAACGAATAGGAGGCTTAATATGTCTGTATATGAGTTCAAGGTAAAAGCGCGGGACGGAGAAGAGGTTTCTCTTTCTGATTATAGGGGGAAGGTTCTGCTTATCGTCAACACGGCAACGGGTTGTGGCTTTACTCCGCAATATGATGAATTACAGGATCTTTATGATGAATTTAAGGAACAGGGGCTGGAAATCCTTGATTTTCCCTGTAATCAGTTCGGCGGACAGGCTCCGGGAGATGATGAAGAAATTCATTCCTTTTGCACCGGCAGGTATGGCATTACATTCCCGCAGTTTGCCAAAGTGGATGTAAACGGAGAAAATGCCATCCCGCTTTTTAACTGGCTGACGGAACATACAAAATTTGAGGGATTTGGAAAAAGTCCTATGGCTCTTATGATGAATGGCATTGCGAAAAAGATGGACAAGGATTATAAGGAAAACGGTAAGATTAAATGGAATTTTACAAAATTCCTGATTGACCGTGACGGAAATATTGTCGCGCGATTTGAACCAACGGATATGAAAAATTTAAAAAAGAGAATAAAGGAGTGTCTTTCATGCGATACGAATACAAAACAAAGGATACCTGTTCACAAATGATCCGCTTTGATATTGATGGGAATGTTATCAGTAATATTGAATTTTACGGAGGGTGCAACGGTAATTTGAAGGCGATATCCAAATTACTGGAGGGGAGCACGGTAGAAGAAATTGAGAATAAGCTTTTAGGCAACACCTGCGGCAGACGCGCGACATCCTGCGCAGACCAGCTTGCCCATGCCGTCAGGGAGGCATATGATAAGCTTTCATAAAAACAGGAGGTGTCTATGAATATTGCAATAAGATATTATACTCGTTCCGGGCATACTAAAAAGCTGGCGGAAGCAATAGCAGAGAAAATAAATGTTAAGGCGGAGAATATCTCCGTACCGCTTGACGAACCGGCAGAGCTTCTTTTCCTTGGCTGTTCCTATTATGCTTTTGATATGGACAGGGAGGTAAAGAACTTTATTACCGCAAACAAAGATAATATCGGTAAAATTGTATGCTTTGGCACATCGGCAATGATGAAATCCATGAAAAAACCAATGAGAAAATTGACGGAGCCGCTTGGGATAAAGCTGTCAGATGAGGAATTCCACTGCCGTGGGGAATTCAAATTTGTAAATAAAGGGCGACCGAATGAAAATGACGTAAAAAATGCCGCCTTGTTTGCGGAAAGGGTTGTTAAATCAAATGAGCAGTAATTACGAAGAGTTAAAGATTGAAAATCAATTATGCTTTCCGTTATATGCAGCTTCCCGTGAAGTAATCAAGCAGTACAGGCCCTTTCT
Source organism: uncultured Lachnospiraceae bacterium (assembly GCA_947628225.1). Classification (GTDB taxonomy): domain Bacteria; phylum Bacillota; class Clostridia; order Lachnospirales; family Lachnospiraceae; genus Eubacterium_F. The sequence continues at coordinate 56,664 of CANQYY010000004.1, read as the reverse complement.
GGATAAGCTTGGCATCACCTATACCCAGTATATTGCTATGATGGTGCTTTGGGAGAAAAAAAAGATAACAGTAAAAGAACTTGGGAAAAAGCTGTTTCTGGATTCCGGCACGCTGACTCCGGTGCTGAAAAGCATGGAAACAAAAGGTCTTGTCAAACGCTACCGCAGTACAGAGGATGAGCGCGTGCTAATGGTTGAAATAACGGAAAATGGAGAAGCGCTAAAGGAAAAAGCGAAGGATGTTCCCCAAAAGGTTGCCCGCTGCGTAAAACTCGATACCGGAGAAGCTAAGCAGCTCTATGCGTTACTGTATAAGGTACTCGGCATTCTCACAAAATAGGTGAGAGCCCTACGCATAAATTTAGAAAAACGACGCCTGAAATCGGCCCTCCACAGGGAGAGCTTTTTCGGGTGTCGTTTTTTGTGTAAATCTTGACAATATTTATAGAATAAATTATAATTTAGTGTAAATAAATCGTTTTTTTAATTATGGAGGGGAAAATATGACAAATACACAGGAATCATTAGTTTTTACTAATGAAAATTGTATTGGGTGCAATAAGTGTATTAGTGTTTGCAGCTGTCAGGGCGCATGCGTGTCTAAAGTAGTGGACGGGAAAATGCGTATTGATGTAGACGGTACCCGCTGTGTTGCATGTGGTGCATGCTTTGATGTGTGCGAGCATGGGGCAAGGGAGTTTCGAGATGATACGGAGCGGTTTTTTGAGGATCTGAAAAAAGGAGAGCAGATTTCTATTCTGCTGGCGCCGGCATTTAAGGCAAATTATCCGGATGAATATGAATCTATTCTCGGCGGTTTAAAGCAAATGGGAGTCAATCATATCATCAGCGTATCTTTCGGCGCGGACATTACGACCTGGGGCTACATAAAGTACATTCAGGAGAACGATTATCTTGGCGGGATTTCCCAGCCATGCCCTGCCGTTGTCCGTTATATTGAATCGTATTTGCCGGAGCTTCTGCCGAAACTGTTCCCGGTACAGAGTCCGCTGATGTGCGCTGCCATATATGCGAAAAAGGAAATGCATATCACAGACAAGCTGGCTTTTATTAGTCCGTGTATTGCCAAAAAAATGGAAATTGACGATCCGAATAATCAGGGATATGTGTCTTACAACGTTACCTTTGAACATTTAATCCGGTATGTGCGTGAGCACAGCATTTCCGGGCCTCTCCAGTCAGACGAGATTGAATACGGCCTGGGTTCGATCTATCCTATGCCGGGCGGTCTGAAAGAGAATGTATATTGGCTGTTAGGGGAAAGTGTATTTATCCGCCAGATGGAAGGCGAAAAGCATATGTACCACTATTTAGAGAGGAATGCGAAAACGCTTGCTGCCGGGCAGACCCCTTATTTGTTTGTGGATGCCTTAAATTGTTCTTCCGGTTGTATTTATGGAACCGGCTGCGAAGCGGAAAAGGCAGAAAAGGATGATACCCTTTGCGCCCTGCTCCGCATCAGGGAGGAGTCCAAGACAGATAAACGCAGCGGCGCCTGGTCGAAAAAGCTTTCGCCCAAACAGCGTCTGAAGAACCTGAATCATCAGTTCAGAAATCTGAATCTGGAGGATTATCTGAGGAAATATACGGATCGTTCTGCCGACTGCATAGTGAAGGAGCCGTCCCCGAGCGAGAAGGAATCTATTTTCATGGATATGAATAAAATTACCGCAGAGGAGAGAAAGATCAACTGCTCCTGTTGCGGCTATGATACCTGCGAACTTATGAATAAGGCTATTTATAATGAATTTAACCAAAAAGAGAACTGTATTTATTATATAAAGAAAGAAGTGGAAGAGCAGAAGCACGAAGCCGAGGGACTGGCAGAACAGCTTGAGGATGATAAAAATATGATGGAGGAGCAGAAACAGCTCATCATTAATACCATTCGTAACATAAATGAAGATTTTATCAATCTTTACCAGTCTGTAGACGCCATGGCGGCAGGAAATGAAAACAATGCAAAAGAGAGCACGGATATTTCTAACGATATGAAGAGTATTTCTGCTTTCTGTGATGAATTAGTGTCATCGATGGATGGAATCAATGAATTTATGAAGGAATTGGCTGCTAATAATGCTGAGGTCGTAGACATTGCTTCCCAGACAAACCTCCTTGCCCTGAATGCGAGCATAGAGGCAGCAAGAGCCGGCGAGGCAGGAAAGGGCTTTGCCGTAGTTGCTTCGGAGATCAATGGTCTTGCCAGTGATTCCCGCGATACGGCGAACCGCAGCAATGACAGCCAGAAGAAGATAATGCAGTCCGTAGAAGATATTGTGGACGATTCCCACAGGCTCAGTGAGATCGTAGAATCCGTCAATAGCAGGACGCAGGTTCTGGCCGCATCTGCCAGCGAGATTGAAGCATCCGTAACCGCAATTATGGAAGCCGCCAACAGTGTGAAAGACAGACTGCGTATGTTAGAGGAGAGCGATGGAGCTAAGGCACAGTAGCAGTTGATCCGGACGTCCTGATATTTTATGCTTCTATTATAAAATATTTAGGGAATGAAAAAATATTGAGGAAAGGAGAATAATTTGAGTATCATATGTGTTGAAACCGACAAATGTGTCGGTTGTAATGCCTGTGTGCGCGCATGCCCGGCGGGGGATGCCAATATTGCACGCAAGGACGCGGAAGGAAACCTGATAATTGAGATTGATGACGAAAAGTGCATCAAATGCGGCGCCTGTATTAAAGCATGTTCCCACAATGCCAGATATTTTCAGGATGATATGGAAGTTTTTCTGAACGATTTGAAAGCGGGAGAAGAAATCGCTATGATTGCGGCGCCGGCAATTAAAATTGCCTTTGACGGAAACTGGCGTCATGTCCTTCAGTGGCTTCGCAATCAGGGAGTGAAGGCGATTTATGACGTCGGCTTTGGCGCGGACATATGTACCTGGGCTCATGTGCGCTATGTGCAGCAGCATCCGGAGGCAAAGATAATTTCCCAGCCCTGTGCGGCAGTGGTAAACTATGTTGTCCGTCACAAACCGGAATTGATTTCAAATTTATCGCCGATACATAGTCCGATGACATGTGTTGCCGTATATATGCGAAAAGTAATGGGCTTTAAGGGGAAGATTGCCGCGATTTCTCCTTGTATTGCCAAGATAGATGAATTCCATGAAACCGGTATTATTGATTATAATGTTACGATGGAACATCTGCGGGATTATTTTGATAAAGAGGGCATTGAACTTCCCAAGGTCAAAATATACAGTGAATTTGAGTTTGATGAGCAGCAGGGTCTGGAAGGAGCCATTTATCCGGAACCGGGCGGTTTGATGAAGAACCTTTTGATCCATGTCCCGGATATGAATGTGATTACTTCCGAGGGAACGGAAAAGCTGTATAAGGATTTGGATACCTATTATGAGCAGAGGGACGGTAGTATTCCTACCGTATTCGACGTATTGAACTGTGAAAACGGCTGTAATGGGGGTCCGGCTACCGGCGTTGATTATAACCGGTTTGAAATGAACAATGTCATGCATGATGTGGAGCAGTATGCGAGAAAAGTCCGCAAGGCAAACCGGACGAAAAAGGGCGTCGATAAACAGTTTGCAGAGTTTGATGAAAAACTGGATATCCGCGACTTCATGCGAACTTATCAGCCGAAGAAAATAAATGTCGAACCTGTTACCGAACGCCAAATCGAGGAGGCATTCCATATTCTGGGCAAGCATACGCCGACAGAGAAGAGTTATGACTGCCATGCCTGCGGTTATAAATCCTGCCGTGATATGGCTATTGCCCTTGCCAGAGGAATTAACGAGAAGGAAAACTGCCATCAGTACATGATGAATTATATCCGGAAAGAACGGCAGAAAGTGGCTGAGGTCAATCAGAAGGTATTGGAAATGAATAATGACTTGTTGAAGATCTTCGGAGAATTGACAGACAGCATTGCCCAGGTAAAGACAGAGGCAGGAGCCATCCGTGAGGCGGGGCAGGCAAGCAGCGCCAAAATGGAAGATATTATGACCCATATGAACGAAATGAACCGTCTGAATCAGAGCATTTCGGATTCCCTGAGCGATATTAACCAGAGTGTGGAACAGTATAATGCGATGACGCAGGATGTAGAAAAAATTGCAGGAAAAATCAATTTATTGTCATTAAATGCTACCATAGAAGCTGCCAGAGCCGGAGAGGCAGGCCGCGGTTTTGCCGTAGTAGCGTCCAACATCCAGGAATTGTCAAAAAACTCCAAAGAATCGGTCAGCGATGCCCAAGAGAATGATGAGGCGATTCATCAGGCGATTACTGAGGTTAATGAAATCATACATAATTTCAGTGAAGCCACAGCCGAAATGCTTTCTATTGTTAATATGACCATAGACAATGTGGAAAAAACATCCGATAAGAGCCATCTTATCGAGGATTCTATGGGGACGGTTTCCCAGATGGCAGACCGCGTTAAGTCCGTCATTGAAAAAACAAATGACATATTAAGTTAGGCGGCGGCGTATAAGATTACAAGAGAAAGTCATTGACAAGGACGAAAAACTATGATATGATTGCAACTGTGTCTGGTAACAGACACAGTTTATGCGCGAGTGGCTCAGTTGGTAGAGCACGACCTTGCCAAGGTCGGGGCCGCGGGTTCGAGTCCCGTCTCGCGCTTAAAGACAGGAATCATGTTTTACATGGTTCCTGTTTTTGTTGTACGGACAAAAATAGAATGTTATAATGACTTTAGCTTGCAACCCCTTTTATATTCTGATAAACTAAATGTAATTTGCAATACCGGCAAAAAACAGAGATTAAAATACCGGCGGCAGAGTGTCCGGTAAATGGAGGGAATTATGGAACTGACAAGTATACGGAGTTTATTTCGCGAAAAAGAAAAATATCGAAACCAAACGGTAACAATCGGAGCCTGGGTGCGGAGTGTCAGGGCTTCCAAAACCTTTGGGTTTTTAGTTGTCAACGACGGAACTTTTTTTGAACCGCTTCAGGTAGTATATGCGGATAAGCTGGAGAACTTTTCGGAAATATCAAAGCTGAATGTGGGAGCCGCCGTCATAGTACGGGGAACTCTGGTGGAAACGCCGGATGCCAAACAGCCCTTTGAGGTACAGGCAGAAGAAGTAACGGTGGAAGGAGCTTCGGCATCGGATTATCCCTTGCAGAAAAAACGCCATTCATTTGAATATCTGAGAACCATTTCTCATCTGCGACCGAGGACAAATACTTTTCAGGCGGTGTTCCGTGTGCGCTCCCTGATTGCCTATGCGATTCATAAATTTTTCCAGGAAAGAGAATTTGTCTATGTGCACACTCCGCTGATTACCGGGAGCGACTGCGAGGGAGCCGGCGAGATGTTCCGGGTTACGACGCTGAATATGGAAAATCTTCCGAAAACCCCGGAGGGAGCCGTAGATTATTCAAAGGATTTCTTTAATAAGGAAACGAATCTGACGGTAAGCGGACAGTTAAACGGGGAAACCTATGCCATGGCATTTAAAAATATTTACACCTTTGGTCCCACCTTCCGGGCAGAAAACTCCAATACAACCCGGCATGCGGCAGAATTCTGGATGATAGAGCCCGAGATTGCCTTTGCCGATCTGCAGGATGATATGATATTGGCGGAGAGTATGCTAAAATATATTATTTCTTATGTGCTGGAACAGGCTCCTGAGGAAATGGAATTTTTCAATAAATTTGTGGATAAAGGACTGATCGAGCGGCTGGAACATGTAGTAAATTCGGATTTTGCCCATGTAACATATACCGAGGCGATAGCTCTTCTGGAAAAGCACAATGATAAATTTGAGTATAAGGTTTCCTGGGGAGCAGACCTGCAGACGGAGCATGAGCGTTATCTGACAGAAGAAATTTTCAGGCGTCCGGTATTTGTTACCGATTATCCAAAAGAAATCAAGGCATTTTATATGAAAATGAACGAGGATGAAAAGACAGTGGCCGCTATGGACTGTCTGGTGCCGGGAATAGGAGAGATCATTGGCGGAAGCCAGCGTGAGGATGACTACGATAAGCTGGTAAAACGAATGAAAGAATGCGGACTGAAAAAAGAGGATTATGAATTTTATCTGGATCTGCGCAAATACGGTACAACCCGTCATGCCGGCTTTGGGCTGGGCTTTGAGAGGTGCGTCATGTATCTGACAGGCATGCAGAATATCCGGGATGTCATTCCGTTTCCAAGGACGGTAAATAATTGTGAATTATAGGAGGAAAAAAAGATGAATCTGATCGTACCTGAAAATTATAAACCGGCGCTCGATATCCGGGAAACCGAGGTGGCCATTAAGACGGTCAAGGATTTTTTTGAAAAGACGCTGGCGGCAAATTTGAATTTAACCCGTGTTTCCGCTCCCCTGTTTGTGGCGCCGGAATCCGGTCTGAATGATAACTTAAACGGTGTGGAGCGTCCGGTAAGTTTCGGGATTAAGGAGCAGAAGGAGAGAGAGGTAGAGATTGTCCACTCTCTTGCCAAGTGGAAGCGCCATGCCTTAAAGCGTTACGGCTTCTCCCACGGAGAAGGGCTCTATACGGATATGAATGCTATCCGCCGGGATGAGGACACCGATAATATCCATTCTATTTTTGTGGATCAGTGGGACTGGGAAAGAATTATTGCCAAAGAAGAGAGAAATACAGATACATTAAAAGAAATTGTGGAAAAGGTGTATAAAAGCCTGAAGGAAACGGAAGATTATATGGCAATGCAGTATCCGTATATAAAGAAGTCCCTGCCGGACGGCATTACCTATGTGACAACACAGAAGCTGGAGGATGCTTATCCGGATAAGACGCCAAAAGAAAGGGAATATCTGGCGGCGAAGGAGTATGGGGCCATTTTCCTTATGCAGATCGGAGATAAACTGGCTTCCGGGAAACCTCATGACGGACGGGCGCCGGACTATGACGACTGGTCATTAAATGGGGATATTATTGTGTATTATCCGGTATTGGATATTGCCTTAGAGCTTTCTTCCATGGGAATCCGTGTAGATGAAAAGGCGTTAAAGGAGCAGCTTGTGAAGGCAGGCTGTCCGGAACGGGAAAATCTCCCTTTCCAGAAGGAAATTCTGGAAGGGAAACTGCCTTATACGATTGGCGGCGGCATCGGACAGTCCCGGATCTGCATGTTCTTTTTGAAAAAGGCGCATATTGGCGAGGTACAGTCTTCTATCTGGCCGGCTGATGTGATGGAAGAAACCGAGAAGAGAAACCTGTATTTATTATAATAGAAAGAGTAGGATGTGAAACTGTATGGATAATTTTACCTTTTATTCTCCGACCTATTTTGACTTTGGAAAAGGCAGCGAGTCCCACGCGCCCCAGTTGATTCAGCGGTTTGGAGGCAGCAGGGTTTTGCTGCACTACGGAGGGGGCTCAATAAAAAAGAGCGGCCTGTATGACAGAGTGACGGGCTCTCTGAAAAAGGCGGGGCTTTTCTTTGTGGAACTGGGCGGCGTAAAGCCCAATCCGCGCAGCGGGCTTGTATATGAGGGGATTGAATTATGCAAAAAGAATAACATAGATTTTATTCTCGCAGTTGGCGGCGGGAGTACGATAGATTCGGCGAAGGCGATTGCGGCGGGAAGCGTGTACGACGGCGATTTTATGGATTTTTACAAAGGCAGGGCGGTAATCGAAAAGGCGCTTGCCGTAGGGACTATCCTGACCATTGCCGCCGCCGGCAGCGAGGGCTCGCCCAATACGGTAATTACCCATGAAGAAACGCAAATGAAAAAAGGGACGAAAAGCGACTGCCTGCGTCCCCGTTTTTCAATCTTAAATCCGGAACTGACCTGTACCCTGCCGCCTTATCAGACAGCGGCGGGAGCTACCGATATTATGGTTCATGTATGCGAGCGTTATTTTTCCAATACAAAAGAGGTGGAAATTACCGACCGTCTTTGCGAGGCGATTTTAAAAACGATGATTTATGAAACGCCAAGGGTATTGGAGGAGCCGGATAATTACGAGGCGAGGGCCAATATTATGTGGGCAGGCATGTTAGCCCATAATAATGTATGCGGCGCAGGAAGGGAACAGGACTGGGCCAGCCATCATATGGAGCACGAGCTTTCCGCTCTGTATGATGTTACCCATGGCGCGGGGCTGGCGGTTATAACTCCCCTCTGGATGCGTTATGTATTGGATAAAAATCCGGATAAGCTGGTTTCTTTTGCTGTCCGGGTATGGAATATCGATTTGAATGCAGAAAATCCAAAGGAAACAGCCTTAATGGGAATCGAGGCGTTTGAGCGGTTTTTGAAACGGATCGGGATGCCCTCTTCCTTTGAGGAAATCGGGGCGAAAAAGGAAGATATTGCGCTAATGACGGAGAAACTGCTGGGAAATAAAAAAACCGAGGGGAATTATGTGAAACTGACAGAGGAGGATTTGGTTAAAATATACGAAAGCGCCGTAAAATAACAGTGGGAATCATAAATCAGGAAAAGGAAAGAGTGTGAATGAAAGATCAGAAAGAATTTTTGCGACAGATGAAGGAACTGGCTGATTTTGGACGCACAAAGGAAAATGTGCTTACAAAGGAAGAAATCGCAGATTATTGCAGCGATTTGTCGCTGACCGAAGAACAACTGGAATTAGTCTATGCCTATCTGACAGAGCAGAAGATTCAGATACCGGGCTTTTTTGCCGCAGGACAAAACGGGCAGCCAAAGGAAGAGAAAAGCAAGCTCCCGGAGGAAAGCAGCTCTGGGAAAATGTCCGCGGAGGATTCTAAGTATCTGCGGCTTTACCGGAAAGAACTGCGGGAACTGCCGGAGTTTACAAAGGAAGAGATGGATAAGCTGTATCAAAAACTTCGCAGGGGAGATGAAACCGTAGTAGAAACGGTAATAAAAGGACATCTGAGCCGTGTGGTGACTCTGGCGGGAAAATATAGGGGCAGAGGAGTGCCGTTAGAGGATTTGATACAGGAGGGAAATCTGGAGCTGATTACCTGTATTTCCATGCTCTGCGGCAATGTCAGCGTCCCGGATTTTAAAAAGGCGATTGACCATGCTGTGAGAAGCCGCCTTATCGAATTGGTGGATGAGGAATTGTCGCAGGATGAAAGTGAAAGTACTGTGCTGGCAAGGCTGAATCTTTTGCTGGAGGCAACACGCACGCTGGCAGAGGAGTACGGAAGGATTGCTACTTTGGAGGAATTATCGGAGTTTACCCATATGGAGCAGGAGGAAATCCAAATGTATGTAGACTTGACAAAAGAGGGGATTGAGATTGGCAAAGGAGAAAAATAGTCAAAAAGATTTATATTCTCTGGGGGCTGTGGTAGAGCCCCTTTGTTTGTGGTATGACAGGCATAAGAGGAGCATGCCCTGGCGGGATGCTCCTTCCCCGTATCATGTATGGCTGTCGGAGATCATGCTGCAGCAGACCCGCATCGAGGCGGTAAAGGCGTACTATGAGCGATTTATAGAGAGGCTTCCGGATATAGAAGCGTTGGCGCAGGTTTCCGGCGAAGAGCTCTTAAAGCTGTGGGAGGGACTTGGATATTACAACCGCACGAGAAATCTGCAAAAGGCGGCGAAAGTCGTTATGGAGCGTTATGATGGCAGGCTTCCCGCCGATTATGATCTTTTACTTACCCTCCCGGGGATCGGAAGCTATACAGCCGGTGCCATTGCCTCTATTGCCTACGGAATTGCAGCGCCGGCGGTAGACGGCAATGTTCTCCGGGTAGGCATGCGGTATCTGGGGAAAAAGGACGATATATCGAAAATTTCGGTGCGGAAGAAAATGGAACGCTCTATTTTAGCCGTCATTCCCCGGGATAAGCCGGGAGATTTTAATCAGGCGGTAATGGAACTCGGAGAGGTCATCTGCATTCCCAATGGAGCGCCGCTTTGCGATGACTGTCCGTTAGCCGGAGGATGTCGGGCAAAAAAAAGGGGAAACCAGGCTGAATTACCGGTAAAACCGGAGAAAAAGGGACGGCGCCGCGAAAAAAGGACCTTATTGATTCTGGAAAGAGAGGGCCGGATTGGCATTGTCAGGAGAAAGCCGTCGGGACTTTTAGCAGGACTGTGGGAATTTCCCTCTATGGAGGGGCATCTTTCCCTGCCGGATATCCGGCGGTTATTAAAACAAAAAGAAGCGCCGTCAGCCGGGATCAGACGGCTGGAAGACGGGAAACATATTTTTTCCCATGTGGAATGGCATATGCGGGGATACCACATTCTTCTTTCTTCCGGGGAACCACAAGATATTGTGCCGGATATTGTGTGGGCAGGAAAGGAAGAATTGGAAAAAAAGTATGCGGTCCCGGTAGCTTTTCATAGCTTTTTGCGACAGATTATCCGCTGAAAATGTTGAAATAACCGCTGTTTTTTACGATATTTTGTCCTTCTTTTTCTATTCTACAGACATAGTGAAAACACAGGATATTGTATTAAAAAATGAAAAAAATTAAAAAAAATTACAATATCTAGTAGACAGAAAGCCATGCTGGTGTTATAATAAACCACATAGGTTATTTGCGTGGGATGGAAAAAGATGAAAGGAGTGTCAAATGTTGAAGGTTATTAAACGGGATGGTCGTACGGTAGATTATGACAGAAACAAGATATTGATTGCCATTCGCAAGGCAAATGCGGAGGTAGACTCATTCGAGAGAGCTACTGACGACATGATTGACGGTATCATTGCCAGTATTGAAACCATGAAGAGAGAAACGATGCAGGTAGAGGATATCCAGGACATCATTGAGCAGAAGCTGATGGCGGCAGGGAAATTTGACTTAGCCAAAAAGTACATTATATATCGATACACAAGAGAATTGGTTCGTAAAGCAAATACGACAGATGATTCCATTATGAGCCTCATCCAGAACAGCAACAAGGATGTTATGGAGGAGAACTCGAATAAAAACGCCTATGTGGCAAGCACCCAGCGCGATTTGATTGCCGGCGAGGTGTCAAAGGATTTGACAAAGAGAGTGCTGCTTCCGGAAAAAATCACGAAGGCGCATGAGGAAGGGGTATTACATTTCCATGATATGGATTATTTTATCCAGCCGATTTTTAACTGCTGTCTGATTAATATCGGGGACATGCTGGATAACGGCACTGTTATGAATGGAAAGCTCATCGAAAGCCCGAAGAGTTTTCAGGTGGCATGTACCGTTGTGACTCAGATTATTTCCGCTGTCGCCAGCAGCCAGTACGGCGGTCAGTCCGTAGATACCCGCCATTTGGGAAAATATCTGAGAAAAAGCGCAGATAAATACCGCGCCCAGTATATGAAAAAATTCGGGGATACGGTAGATGCTGAGATTGTGGAGCAGTTTGTAGAGGAACGGGTTCAGGATGAACTTCGCTCCGGCGTCCAGACTATCCAGTATCAAATTAACACTCTGATGACGACAAACGGACAGTCGCCGTTTGTTACCCTGTTTTTAAATCTGGATGCAGAGGATGAATATATTAAAGAGAATGCCATGATTATCGAGGAGATATTGCGGCAGCGCCTGGAGGGAATTAAAAACGAAAAAGGCGTCTATGTGACGCCGGCATTCCCGAAGCTTATTTATGTGCTGGATGAGCATAATGCCCTGAAAGGCGGCAAGTACGACTATATTACGGAATTGGCTATCCAGTGCTCTGCAAAAAGGATGTACCCGGATTATATTTCCGCAAAGAAAATGCGGGAAAATTATGAGGGAAATGTATATAGTTGTATGGGATGCCGGAGCTTCCTTACTCCCTGGAAGGACGAGAACGGCGAATATAAATTCGAGGGACGCTTTAATCAGGGCGTTGTCAGCCTGAATCTGCCACAGATAGGCATTCTGGCAAAGGGAGATAAGGAGTATTTCTGGCAGCTTCTGGAAGAGCGTCTGTCCCTGTGCTTTGAGGCGCTTATGTGCCGCCACCGCGCCCTGGAGGGAGTAACCAGCGATGTCAGTCCGATTCACTGGCAGTATGGCGCTATTGCCAGACTGGAAAAAGGCGAAAAAATAGACAAGCTGCTTCACGGTGGATATTCCACGATCTCTCTTGGCTATATCGGTCTGTATGAGGTTACGAAGCTTATGACAGGCGAGAGCCAGACGACGGAAAAGGGAAGCGAGTTTGCCAAGGCGTTGATGAACCGGCTGCGCCGGGCTACGGATACCTGGAAGGAAGAAACCGGTATTCACTTTAGCTTGTACGGTACTCCGGCAGAAAGCCTGTGTTACCGCTTTGCTGAGATAGACAAGCAGCGTTTCGGCTCTATTGAGGACGTAACGGACAAGGGCTATTATACAAATTCCTATCATGTGGACGTCCGCGAGAAGATTGATGCCTTTAGTAAATTTTCTTTTGAGGCGCAGTTCCAGACTATTTCCTCCGGCGGCGCGATTTCCTATGTGGAAATACCGAATATGCAGCACAATCTTCCGGCGCTGGCTGAGTTAGTGAAATATATTTATGACAATATCCAGTATGCCGAGTTTAATACAAAATCGGATTACTGCCATGTATGCGATTATGACGGCGAGATTATCGTCAATGATGATCTGGAATGGGAGTGCCCGAATTGCGGCAATAAAGACCATGATAAAATGAATGTAACAAGAAGGACCTGCGGTTATCTGGGAGAGAATTTCTGGAATGTAGGAAAAACAAAGGAAATTAATTCCCGTGTTCTGCATCTGTAATTGTCGGAATGTCCAATGGGAGATAGCAAATTATGAATTATGCGGATATAAAGCAATATGATGTAGCGAATGGAACAGGCGTCCGCGTATCGGTGTTTGTCAGCGGATGTACTCATCACTGTAAGGATTGTTTCAATGAAGAGGCATGGGATTTTAATTACGGAAAACCCTTTACTGAAAAAGAGATAGAGGATGTGATTTCCTATCTGAAACCGGAATATGTTGCCGGTTTGTCACTACTGGGAGGGGAGCCCCTGGAACCTGAAAATCAGGAGGGGCTTCTTCCCCTGCTGCGAAGAGTACATGAAACATATCCGGAGAAAAGCGTCTGGTGCTATTCCGGATATCTGTTTGATAAAGATATTGTAGAGCGCATGTGCAGGGAATCTGAAATCACCAGAGAATTACTGTCGTATATTGATATTCTGGTAGATGGGGAGTTTGTGGCGGAAAAGAAAAATCTAAAGGTAAATTTCCGGGGCTCGGATAATCAGAGAATTATTGATGTGAAACAATCTCTGGCTACAGGAAAGATTGTTCACTGGGAAGGCGAAATCGTACCGTAAGGCAATTTCGCTTTCAGAAATGGAGAAAGAGATGAATACTACAACAGTACGGTTTAAAAAAATAGAGGAAAAAGCTAAGACTCCTCATTATGGTACTGAGTTTGCCGCCGGCGCGGATTTATATGCCTGCATGGACGAGCCTCTGACAATAGCCGCCGGCGGGACCGAATTTGTCCATACCGGCATTGCGATGGAAATCCCGATGGGATTTGTGGGACTGGTCTATGCCAGAAGCGGTCTGGCGTGTAAAAAAGGACTGGCTCCTGCCAATAAAGTGGGCGTCATTGATTCGGACTACCGGGGCGAGATCATGGTGGCGCTGCACAATCATTCTAAAGAAGATATTACGATCGAAGCCGGAGAAAGAGTGGCTCAGATGGTAATTGCCCCCTACTTCTTTGCCCGGTATGAAGAAGTGCAGACGCTGGAGGATACCGGCAGGGGGGACGGCGGTTTTGGCTCTACCGGGACGAAATAAGCTCCCGGAACTTTTCTACTGCCGGGTTTTGACCGGCAGCTTTTGAATAAGCAAATCCAACGGTACGTTTGGGGATTTTGTAAGTCAGCGGAATCTCCACCAGCGTACCGTCTTTTAATTCTTCCCGGACGATGTCCCGAAGGACGCAGGCGATGCCCAGATTTACTCTGGCAAAATCCAAAAGAAGTTCCATACTGCTTGTTTCCAATACCTGCCCCGGGGTGATGCCATGCTGTTCAAAATAAGAATCCAGGTGCTGTCTGGAAATATTTTCCCGATCCAGTAAAATCAGGGTTGCCTTTGAAAATAAGCTGCGATCGGTAAGAGCCGGGTCAATTTCTTCCCGCAATACCAGACTATCCAAATATTGCCGGGAAGCGACAAAGGTATCTTCAATTTCCAGGAGCTTTTCAAATTCCACATGCTGCAGGCCGCGGATATAGCCGATAAGTCCGATATCCAACCGGTTTTCCTCCAGACGTCTGGCGGTGTCCGCTGAAGAAAGGCAGTCGATCGTAACATGGATATGGGGATTGGCGGTGGTAAATCTTTGCAGATAGGGGAGCATTACATATTTGCAAAGAGTAGTGCTGACTCCGATGCTTAAATGTCCCACCTCCAAATCCCGGTTTTTTTTCAACAAATATTCGCCTTCCGACAAAGACGACAGGGCAGCCTCCACATGGGAAAATAACAGCTTTCCGTCCTCTGTGAGAGTAACGCCTCTGGCAGTGCGGAGAAATAGCGTAGCAGACAGGTTCTGCTCCAATTTGCGGATAGCTTTGCTGACAGCGGGCTGGCTGATAAAAAGCTCATTGGCAGCCCGGGAAATACTGCCCTGTCTGGCTGCCGCATAAAAAATTTCATAATAAGATAATGTATTATTCATCCCTTCTCCTTTCTTGAATCTAAGCTTTACGGATTTATAAAAGCATCATAACACAAAATGGAATAGCATACAATATATATATAACTATAAGTTATATAAAATATAAATAACATGTATTATACAAATCATATATTTTATGATAGGATAGAGGACAGAAAATCGGAAGAACCGGTATGCCATCAAAAAGGATGCCGGAAAAAGGAGGAAACAGGTTATGGGAATGACAATGACACAGAAAATTCTGGCAGCCCATGCGGGACTGGCTTCTGTGACGGCAGGCCAGCTAATTGAAGCTGATTTGGATTTAGTGCTTGCCAATGATATTACTGGTCCGGTGGCAATCCATGAGGTAGAAAAATTAAATAAAAAGACGGTGTTTGACAAGGATAAAATTGCGCTGGTGCCGGATCATTTTGCCCCCAATAAGGATATTAAGTCCGCAGAACATTGTAAATGTGTCAGGGAGTATGCAAAGGCGCAGGGAATTACCAATTATTTTGAAGTGGGAGAGATGGGGATTGAACATGCCCTTTTGCCGGAAAAAGGCCTGATCGTGGCAGGGGAAACCTGCATCGGGGCAGATTCCCATACTTGCACATACGGCGCTCTGGGAGCATTTTCCACCGGAGTGGGCAGTACCGATATGGGGGCCGGCATGATAACCGGTAAAGCCTGGTTTAAAGTGCCCTCGGCGATTCAGGTGGTGCTGACAGGCTCTCTCAATCAGTGGGTGAGCGGAAAGGATGTTATTTTACATCTTATTGGAAAAATCGGAGTAGACGGCGCCCTGTACCGTTCTTTGGAGTTTACCGGGGACGGCGTGGCAAGTCTTTCGATGGACGACCGTTTTTCCATTGCCAATATGGCGATAGAGGCAGGAGCAAAAAATGGAATCTTCCCGGTGGATGACAAAACCATTGCCTATATGAAGGAGCATTCTACAAAGAAATATACTGTTTATGAAGCGGACGAAGACGCAGAATATGATGAAACAATTACCATTGATTTGAGCAGTCTGGAGCCGACGGTGGCATTCCCGCATCTGCCGGAAAATACAAAGACGGTAAAAGAGGCGGGAGAGGTAACGATTGACCAGGTCGTTATCGGTTCCTGTACGAATGGGCGGATTGAGGATATGAGAACTGCGGCTGAAATTTTAAAAGGGCGCAAGGTAAAAAAAGGGGTTCGCTGTATTGTGATCCCGGCAACTCAGGCAGTCTACTTACAGGCGATTGAGGAGGGACTGACCCAGACCTTTATCCGCGCCGGCGCTATCGTCAGTACGCCGACCTGCGGACCCTGCCTGGGAGGCTATATGGGAATTCTGGCAGCGGGAGAACGGGCGGTATCGACTACGAACCGTAATTTTGTGGGACGGATGGGACATGTGGAATCCGAGGTGTATCTGGCAAGTCCGGCGGTGGCGGCGGCCAGCGCGGTAACAGGAAAAATCTCGGAGCCAGCTGAGCTCGGAATGTAGCATAATAGAATGGAGGATAGTATGAAAGCATTAGGAAAAGTATTTAAATATGGCGACAATGTAGATACCGATGTGATTATTCCGGCAAGATATCTGAATTCTTCTGACCCGGCAGAGCTTGCCGGCCATTGCATGGAAGATATTGACAGGGAATTTGTAAAAAAGGTAAAGCAGGGCGATATAATTGTAGCAGAGAAAAATTTCGGCTGCGGCTCGTCCAGAGAGCATGCCCCTATTGCCATTAAGGCTTCCGGCGTCAGCTGTGTCATTGCCGAAACCTTTGCCCGCATTTTTTATCGCAATGCGATCAATATCGGGCTCCCGATTATTGAATGCAAAGAGGCATCTAAGGGGATTGATGCCGGTGATGAAGTGGAAATTGATTTTGACAGCGGTAAAATAACAAACAAAACAAAGGGCGAGTCCTATCAGGGGCAGGTATTCCCGGAATTTATGCAGAAAATCATCCGGGCGGAGGGCCTGATGAACTATATTAACGGAAAAGAATAAAAGCGCATCAAAAAAGGTGTGGGATTTTTGCCCGCACCTTTTTTTCTTCACAATTTTATGATATGATATTATCATTACGGAAAATAAACGGAGGTAAGTATGTCAAATACAAAGAAAAAGAAAAAGGCAGTATCGGTGCCGGTACAGGCAATTATCATTATTGCGGTAATAGCGTTGGCAGTCGGATTGTTTATCGGGCTGATAATTCTCCATTTTGCACAAAAAAATAAAATAAAAGAGGAGCCCGGCGCTGCTTCGCCCGTTGTAACCAGCGTGGCTGACGGAGAGCCGGCTGATTATGCAGAGAGCGGCAACATCACAATAGGAAAGTATAAGGGAGTCAGTGCGCAGGTTACGCCGGACGAGGAAGAGATTCAGTCTGCTATGCAGGAAAAAGCGGAAAGTAAAAAATTGCAGAAAAAACTGGAGAATGATAACCGGATTCAAAAAGGGGATTATGTTTTTATCGATTATGAAGGGTATGTAGACGGCGTATCCAATGAGGATCTTCGGGCGGAGGATGCCTGCCTTCAAATTGGAAAATATGAATATGTAGAGGATTTTGAAAACGGGCTGATAGGAAAGGAAATTGGAAAAACCCATACAGTCACGGTTCATTTTGACGCAAGCTATGATGATGAGCTTGTGGCGGGCAAAAAAGTTTCCTTTTCTATTGACGTGCTTGGAAAATTTGATGATGCGTATGCCAAGGAAGCCTCCGGCGGCAAATATAAAACAGTGAATGAATATAAGCAGTATTTAAAAAAGAAGCTGAAAAAAGAAAATCAGGAAACCGTGGACGAGATAGCGTGGTCAGAGATGATCGATACCTGCGAAGTGGAGGAATATCCGGAGGATCTTGTTAAAGCTGCCCAACAGGATTTAGAGGGACAGTACCGGAATTTTGCCAAGGTAAGCGGCAGCAGCTATGAGGATTTACTGGCAAGCCTTAATATGGATGAGGAAACGGTAAAAGAAACCGCAGAGGAAACGGTAAGAGATCGGATGGTGGCAAAAACGATTGCAAAAAGAGAAAATCTTACCCTTACGGATGAACAGTATAAAAAGTATTTAATGGAAACCATGGAATATACGGAAAAAGACAATATGTCCTTAGAGGCGCTTATTTCCGAGTACAAAAGGGACTATGGGGGACGCCCGAAGGATGATATGCTGGTAGAGGTTGTCAAAGATTTTGTCGGGTACCATGCGAAACAAAAGTAAAGGGAGGAGTATGGGAAATGGCGGAAAAAGAAACCTTAGGAAGTCTTTCCTTTGAGAGCAGGGAGGCTTATGACAGGGCGGCGAAGGAAACAGAAATGATTCGCCAGATAAAAAATAAGGTAAATATCTCGGATGCAAAAGCGGCATTAAAAATTTATAACAAGGCAGTGGCGGATAAGGTTTTCGATACGGTGATCGGATATGAATTTCTGAATGAGCTTAGGGAAACGATACTGGCAAGCGGCGTGGCGACAGAACGCTCCTTAGCGGATATTCCGATCCGGCAGGTAAAAGAAGTTCGGGATACGATCCCCGAGCCCAAGCCGGGAATGAATAAGTATCAAAAATTGTATGAAAGCCAGAAACTTTTAAATAAAAAATTAAAGATTGCCATTGCCGCGCTGGTCATACTCCTTGTAGGATTTGTTATTATAAATTTCCGGTTTGAATACTCTATTTTCACATATTTTACAAATTATAAAGCTAATATGGAAGAAGAATTGATTGATAAATACCAAAAATGGCAGGCAGAACTGGAAGAAAGAGAAAACAAGCTGAAATAGGAAAGGAAGGAGCGCAAACATGGCGGAAAGGACCATACTGGTAGTAGACGATGAGCAGCGGATGCGCAAATTGGTCAGGGACTTTTTGACCAAACAGGATTTTAAGGTGTTAGAGGCGGCCGACGGAGAGGAAGCAGTGGATATTTTTCTGGCGAACAAGGATATTGTGCTGGTAATTCTTGATGTTATGATGCCGAAAATGGATGGCTGGGAAACCTGCCGCGAAATCCGGCAGTATTCTAAGGTGCCGATTATTATGCTGACAGCCAGGGGAGAAGAAAACGATGAACTCCGGGGATTTGAACTGGGAGTGGATGAATATATTGCCAAGCCTTTCAGTCCCAAAATTTTAGTGGCGAGGGTGCAGGCGCTGTTACGACGCAGCAATTCTGCCAGCGAGGAAAAAATAGAATACGGCGGCATTGTATTGAACCGTTCGGCTCATGAAGTGCTTATTGATGGAGAAAAGATTGATTTAAGTTTTAAAGAATTTGAACTTTTAACTTATTTTATGGAAAACAAAGGCATTGCCCTTTCCCGCGAACGTATTTTAAATCATGTATGGGATTACGACTATTTCGGAGATGCCAGAACGATTGATACCCATGTAAAAAAATTGAGAAACAAGATGGGAGAATACGGAAGCTATATTAAAACAATATGGGGAATGGGATATAAATTTGAGGTGTAGGCATGAAACAGTCGCTTCGGACAAGACTTATTATGATATTTTCCGGAATGCTGATTGCCACCATTGCGGTAATCTGCGCTACGAATATCTTTTTACTTCCGGGATTTTATCAAAACACGAAGGTGTCCCAGATGAAAACGGTGTATTCCAGAGCCCTCAGTATTTGCGATGGCGTGGACTGGCTGAGCCTGGATGAAACAAAACGGGACGAGATCTATGACAAACTGGATATTCTAAGCAGCAATACCAATGTAAACATTTACATTATGCAGATCGAGGCAAACTCCGGCTCCGGGGATATTGTCACGCTGAATTATGCCTATCCGGCGAACTCCGACCGGCTGCAGGAGGTAACGAAGGATCAGCTTGGAAAATATGTAAAGGCTATGTATTTTGGCACAGAGCTGGGAGATAACTGCCAGAAACTCAGCCAGGAAAACAACTGTGAGGTCTACAAGGTATATGATAACCGGATTGGCTCCAATTATATTGAGCTGACAGGGCAAATGCCCGATAATTATTGGATTTATCTGAGGACAAATTATCAGAGTATCCATGAAAGCACGCTGGTATCTAACCAATTTTTAATGTATGTAGGCGTGGTAGTTGTAATTGTCGGAATCCTGATTATGTTTTTTGTGAGCAACCAGTATACAAAACCAATCCTTAAACTGGCGAAGCATGCGCAGAAGATGCAGGAGCTGAATTTCTCCTCCCGTTACCAAAGTAACCGCGCCGATGAAATCGGGGTGCTGGGAAACAGCATGAATGCGCTTTCGGACAAACTGGAGGAAACAATATCGGAGTTAAAGACGGCAAATAATGAATTGCAGTTAGATTTACAAAGGCGTTCAGAGCAGGAAAAGATGCGTCAGGAGTTTTTGGCAAATGTGTCGCATGAGTTAAAAACTCCGATTGCCCTCATACAGGGATATGCGGAGGGACTGCAGGAAAATATCAATGATGATGAGGAAAGCCGCCAGTTTTACTGCGAAGTTATCATTGATGAAGCGGACAAGATGAATAAAATGGTAAAGAGGCTTCTCAGCCTGAATCAACTGGAATTTGGAAACGGTCAGGTTCATCTCGAGCATTTTGATTTGAACGGCGTGTTAGACTCTGTTGTAAACGCTTCCGATATTTTGTTCCGGCAGCAGGGGGTAACGCTGTCCTATCAGAGGGCGGAAGAGCCGATTATGGTCTGGGCGGATGAATATATGATTGAAGAGGTTATGACAAATTATGTCAGCAATGCCCTGAACCATGTAAAAGGCGAGAAAAAAATTGAAATTAAAATCGCCAGACAGGGCGGAGTTGTCCGAATCAGCGTATTTAATACCGGAGATCCGATTCCGGAAGAGGATATTGATAAGATATGGACGAAGTTTTATAAGGTAGATAAGGCGAGAACGAGGGAATACGGAGGCAATGGCATCGGCCTTTCTATTGTCAAGGCGGTAATGGAGGCCCATAACCAGAAATATGGCGTTATTAATTACGATAACGGGGTGGAATTCTGGTTTGAACTGGATATAAAAAGTGTTGATTGATGAATTGAATTTTATGTGTTATAATAAGTTCATGTAAAAAATGTCCGTAAGGGGGGAAAATTTTGAAACACAATAGAATACGGGTGATTCTTGCTATTCTTGCCGCTATGGTACTCCTGAGCGGATGTCTGGATGTCGGAGATCTTTCCGAAGAGGAAAGCGATATGATCGCGGAATATTCGGCGGGAGTGCTGCTCCGTTATTCCGGTGACTATGACAGAAGGCTGATCACAAAGGAACAGGCAGAGAAGGAAGGCATAGAGGAAGAAAAGGCCAGCGCCGCCCCATTGGTTTCTGCATCCCCTGGCGTGGCAGCGACAGCGACAGCGGATGTGCCATCGGCTGCTCCGGATGCTTCTCCGGGGAAGGAGGAGAATCCTGCTGCGAAG
The DNA here is from genome assembly GCA_947628225.1 of uncultured Lachnospiraceae bacterium. Classification (GTDB taxonomy): domain Bacteria; phylum Bacillota; class Clostridia; order Lachnospirales; family Lachnospiraceae; genus Eubacterium_F. The sequence goes on along the minus strand of CANQYY010000004.1, from coordinate 35,645 downwards.
GTAACCCTGAACCAGTTATATCAGATGGATGGCATTGATTTTTCCTACGATACTTATCAGTTTTGCGACCGGTATCCACAGGGAGATAAAACGATGCAGATAGTTGCACGGGAGGGAGAAACGCTTTTGGTTGTTTCCTTCCGGGTAAAAAATAATTCTGCCGGGAAGAAAAAAGTAGATTTATTGAAAAACGGCATAGAATATCCGTTGACCATAGATGGGAATCAATATTATCCCGGTATCAGCATATTAAAAAATGGCGGCCTGAATCATTTGAGAACCACATTGGATAAAGGGAAATCCGAAAACGCCGTGCTGATTTATACTCTTTCAAAGGAACGCAAAAAAGCCTCCAGGATAAGCCTGACGGTGGAGGATAAGAAAGCGAACCGGCAGGCAGACATACAGTTGAAATAGGCAGGCGGGCTATACGGGATGCAAAAAAAGGAGAAGCTGATATAAAAATCCATATACTTCTCCCTATTAAGGGAACAGATGATATAAACTAAGAGGAGGAATTAAAATGGCAGAGGGAATGATAAATGAAACCGGTATTTTACTGGAGAGCGGGACAAATGAACTGGAGCTTTTAGAATTTGTAGTGGGAAATCAGCATTATGGTATTAATGTGGCAAAAATCAGTGAACTGTGTCCTTATCAGGAGCCGACCATGGTACCGAATGCCCATCCTTATATTGAAGGGATCTTCATGCCGAGGGAGAGGCTGATCACGGTAGTAAATCTGGCAAAGGCGCTGGGAATCACGACAAATCAGGAAACAAAGCAGGATATGTATATCATTACAAATTTTAACCGCATACATACAGCTTTTCATGTGAATGAGGTTCTTGGCATCCATCGCGTATCGTGGGAGGATATTGCAAAACCGGACACGACGATCAACGGGGGCGGCAAAGGGATTGCCACCGGTATTACCAAAATTGATAATAAGATTATTATTGTACTGGATTTTGAAAAAATAGTCACAGAGATAAATCCGGAAACCGGGCTGAAAATTTCTGAAATTGATGCGATGGGAGATCGTTCCCGCCATGAGTGCCCGATTCTTCTTGCGGAGGACTCTCCTCTGCTTTTGGAAATGCTGAAGAAATGTCTGATGAAGGCAGGCTATACAAATCTGATACCGACGACGAACGGCCTGGAAGCCTGGAAAAAATTGGATTCCATAATGAAAGAGGATGGCGTAGTCGGCAAGGATATTGCATTGGTTATTACCGATATCGAGATGCCGCAGATGGACGGACACCATTTGACCAAGAAAATAAAAACGGATCCGAGATTCGAGGGATTGCCGGTTGTTATTTTCTCCTCCCTTGTTAATGATGAGATGAAGCGGAAAGGCGAGGCGCTTGGTGTGGATGCACAGTTATCAAAGCCGGAAATCGGACGGCTGGTACATCAGTTAGATTTACTGTTGGCATAAGACACCTTTTTTGCGGAAATACAGGAAAAGGAGGTGCGACAGGTGACCATTTGCAGAAAATGCGGAAAAGAAGTTCCCGACGGAGAAGAATTATGCGACGAATGTAAAGCAAAGGAATCCAATTCGGGAGAGTCCTATCTGGATGAACTGATGCTCAGCATAGATACGGAGGAAGCCCAGAATCCTTTGGCAAATAAAATAATGAGGAATAAATCCGGGGAAAATGAATCAGAAGAATCTGCGTCAGAGGAATCCGAATCGGAGGGGACTGCGTCAGAAGATTCTGAATCAGAAGAAGTACCGGTATTGGCGTTAGAAGAACCGGAAGAGGAGCCGGCATTAGAGGAAGAATCTGAGCCTGTCTTAGCGGAAGAGGGGGAGGAAGAAGAGGATTTAGAAACAGAAGAGGATATTAATGAACTGTTAGAGCTCTTATCCAAAGATTATGAGGAGGAGGGCTTTGAAGATATGCCTGAAACGGAGCCGGAGGAAGAAAGTGAAGAAGAACCGGAAGTTTTTTCTTCTACCGCATCGGAACGGGCAGAGGCTTCTTTATTTAGTGAGGATGAATCGGGGGATATATTTGCCGATAGTTCGGAATCCGTTGCTGTGGATGATGTATTCCAGGAAGCCTTATCAGCAGTGGATTACAGTGAAAAGGAAAAAGAGGACGAACAGGACGAGGATCTGATGGCATTGGATCCCTTTGTCATAGAGGAAGAAATGCCGGATGAGGAAGAAGCAGAAGAAGAAATTACCATATCCGACCTGGATGAGGAGATTCCGGAAAAACCGAAGGAAAAACCGAAAAACAAAGAAAGCTTCTGGAAGCGTATTTTTGGTAATATTATTACGGATCAGACCGCCAAAGAAGAAGCCAGAGAGCGGGAATTAGAGCAGGCCAGCGAAGCGGAGCGGGCTAAGGCAAAGGAAGAAAAGAAACAGCAGGCGGCGGCAGCCAGGCAGGAAAAGCAGGAGCAGGCAAAGTCCCGCAAGGAGCAAAAGGCGGCATTAAAGGCAGAGCAGACAGCGGCAAAGCAGGCGGAAAAGGAAGAGAAGAAACGCCTGAAAATGGAAAGAGAGGCCAATGAGGTAGTAGGCCGGATCAATCCGGTAGGCGCCACCGTAGTCATGGTATTTTTCGGATTGATTTGTATTGCCGTCATTTTAGGCACCCGTTCTCTTTCTTATTCCAGCGCAGTAAAGAATGCGGAATCAGATTTTAAAGAGAGAGATTACAAAAGCGCCTACGAATCCATTGCCGGGGTAGAGGTTTCAGAAAAATCTGCCGAAATGGCAGATAAGATCCGCATTTGCATGCAACTGCAAAGAGGACTGGATGGTTATCAGAATTATTATAAAATGAAGATGTATCTGGAGTCGCTGGACTCTTTGATGAAGGGAATCCGAAGCTATGATACCAACAAGGGAAAAGCGGATAATTATGGGATTCTTTCCCAGTTTGACGCTCTGAAAAACCAGTTGGCATCTAATCTATACAGTGAATTCGGAGTGAGCGAAGCAAAGGCAAGAGAAATTAACCGTACGGAGAGCCAGGTGGAATACACCGCAAAACTGGAGGAGATTATCCGGCTTTGGGAAGCGAGAAACAGGGAGGATGAAAAATAACAGCCAGGGGAGGACGCTATGATTGCTATTGTAGATTACGATGCCGGTAATATAAAAAGTGTAGAAAAGGCGCTGCAGCATATAGGGATGGCTTTCCTTGTGACAAGAGAGGCAGACCAAATACAAAAAGCAGATAAAGTTATTGTGCCGGGAGTAGGAGCATTTGGAGATGCGATGGAAAAAATGAACCGTTACCATCTGACAGAAGTGCTTCGCCAGGTAGCAAAGCAGGGGACGCCGATATTGGGAATCTGTCTTGGCCTTCAGCTTTTTTTTGAGAGAAGCGAGGAAGCAGAAAATATGGTGGAAGGTCTGGGGCTTCTTCCGGGAGAGATTGTGCGTTTTCCTGAAAAAAACGGTTATAAAATTCCTCACATGGGATGGAATTCTATTCAAATAAATCCAAAGTCACGGCTGTTAAAGGGAATTGAAAACGATTCTTATGTATATTTTGTACATTCCTACTATTTGAAAGCAAAACAAAAAGAGGATGTGGCCGCCACCACGGATTATATCGTAAATGTTCATGCGGCAGCAGAGCGCGGAAATATCTTTGCCACACAGTTCCATCCGGAAAAAAGCGGCGAGGTGGGACTTCAGATTTTGAGAAATTTTGCAAAGATTTCGTGACAGGAGGAGTATCATGTTTACCAAGAGAGTAATCCCATGTCTGGATGTAAACAGGGGACGGGTAGTAAAGGGCGTAAATTTTGTTAATCTGGTGGATGCCGGCGATCCGGTTTCGGTAGGGGAAGCCTACGGCAAGGCGGGAGCGGATGAGCTGGTATTTCTTGACATTACCGCTTCCAGTGACGCCAGGGATATTAAAGTGAATATGGTCCGCAAGGTAGCAGAAACCGTATTTATACCTTTTACTGTAGGCGGCGGTATCCGCACTATCGAAGATTTCCGCATGATATTGCGGGAGGGCGCGGATAAAGTGGCTGTGAATTCTGCGGCAATCTTAAATCCGGCTCTGGTTTCGGAGGCGGCGGATAAATTTGGCAGCCAATGTGTTGTAGTGGCGATTGATGCGAAGAGAAGAAATGACGGCGACGGGTGGACGGTTTATAAAAACGGTGGCCGTGTCGATATGGAACTGGATGCCGTAGAGTGGGCGATGCAGGCAGAAAAGCTGGGGGCGGGAGAAATTCTTCTTACCAGCATGGACTGTGACGGCACGAAAGACGGGTATGATATCCAGCTGACGCGAAAAATCTCTGAAAATGTCAATATTCCGGTTATTGCTTCCGGTGGCGCCGGTAAGAAAGAACACTTTTATGATGCCCTGACCGAAGGAAAAGCGGATGCTGTGCTGGCAGCCAGCCTGTTTCATTTCAAGGAACTTGAGATCCGGGAAGTGAAGCAGTATCTGAGAGCGAGGGGGATCAGTGTCAGACTTTAGAGCAAGGGGAGGCAGATATGGCGGGATTAACAGGAGAATGGGAAAAAGCATTACACGGTGAATTTTCTAAGGAATATTATAAAAAATTATTTTTCTATATAAAAGAGCAGTACCGGCAGGTGCGGGTATATCCGAAAGCGGATGAAATCTTTACTGCTTTTCACTTAACCCCTCTTGACAAGGTAAAGGTTGTCATTATCGGGCAGGATCCGTACCACAATGAGGGACAGGCTCACGGGCTTTGCTTCTCGGTAAAGCCCCGGGTGGAAATACCGCCGTCCTTAGTCAATATTTATCAGGAGCTGAAGGATGATCTGGGGTGCCGGATTCCTAATCATGGCTGCCTGACTTCCTGGGCGGATCAGGGAGTATTGTTGTTAAATACCGTACTGACGGTTCAGGCGCACAAGCCCATGTCCCACCGGGGAGTGGGATGGGAACAATTTACGGACGCCGCTATTCAAAAGGTAAACGAACAGGATCGCCCCATTGTCTTTATTCTCTGGGGAAAGCCGGCGCAGGAAAAAGAAAAGATGCTCAATAATCCAAAGCATCTGATATTAAAAGCGCCCCATCCAAGCCCATTGTCAGCCTACCGCGGTTTTTTTGGCAGCAAACCCTTCAGCCAGACAAATAATTTTCTGGCTTCCCATGGAGTGGAGCCGGTCAACTGGCAGATAGAAGATATAAAATAGAATACAAAGAAAAATGCTATGTAAGCTGGTCGCCTGCATGGCATTTTTTTTACATTCATTTTACAATACCCCGATAACAGATTTGATATTTTTTATGTAAGATAAAACTGTGTAAAAAATAAAAGCAATATCAAGATACAAATAAGGAGGATTAAAAAATGAAAAAGAAAATTTCAGCATTGGTATTAATTGCAGTTATGGTATTGTCAACATTGACAGGCTGTTCGGGGGATGAGCCGAAAACAGTATCTACGGATGGCTCTACTTCCATGGAAGAAGTAATCGGCGTGTTGGGCGAGGCATTTATGAAAAACAATGAAGGATTAACTTTTACCTATAACCCTACCGGTTCCGGATCCGGCATCCAGGCTGTGCAGGAAGGACGGTGCGATATCGGTCTTTCCAGCCGAAGCTTAAAAGAAGAAGAAAAGGGAAACGGACTCACGGAAACAGTTTTAGCCTATGACGGAATTGCGGTTATTGTAAATCCGAATAATCCGGTAAATGACCTGGATATGGATACTATCGCAAAAATGTATAAGGGGGAAATTACCAACTGGTCGCAAATAGGAGGAAAAGATACTCCGATTGTCCTAATCGGGAGAGAGGCAGGCAGTGGTACAAGAGATGGGTTTGAGTCCATTACCGGTACGGAAAATGCATGTAAGTACCGTCAGGAATTGACTTCTACCGGCGATGTTATTACCACAGTATCCCAAAACCCTGATGCTGTCGGATATGCTTCCATGTCAGCGGTAAATGAAACAATTAAACCATTGTCAGTGGGTGGCGTTACTTTGAGTGAATCTACAGTTAAAGACGGAAGCTATGTGATACAACGTCCCTTTGTACTTGTTACGAAAAGCGGTACCGCTCTTTCCGAAACGGCACAAAAATTCTTTGACTTTGTTACATCGGATGAGGCAGTGGAATTAATCTCCGGCGCCGGTGTGGTGGCAGCAAAATAAAAATCAGGAAAGGAAATCGAGGATGAAAAATAAAAAGCAAATACTGGAAGATGTTATTCATGGCGTGTTTCTTATTCTCGGACTGACTACCGTCGGATGCGTACTGCTGATCACAGTTTACTTAATCATAGCCGGAATTCCGGCAATTCTTGAAATCGGGCTATTAGACTTTCTGCTTGGCGATACGTGGCAATCCACTTCCCAAACACCATCTTTCGGAATCCTGCCATTTATTTTAACAAGTATTTATGGAACAGGAGGGGCTATTTTGCTTGGAGTTCCCGTGGGATTTCTGACTGCCGTTTACCTTGCCAAGATGGCTCCATCCAAAATGAAAGCAGCGGTTTCCTCTGCTGTCAGCCTGCTGGCAGGCATCCCCTCCGTGGTGTATGGGCTTGTTGGTATGCTTGTCCTTGTACCCGGAATCCGAAAGCTATTTGGGATACCGGATGGCTCAAGTCTTCTGGCGGCAATCATAGTACTTGCCATTATGATTCTGCCGTCGATTATCAATGTATCCATTACGGCATTAGAAGCCGTTCCAAAGGAATATGAGGACGCCTCCTATGCGTTGGGGGCAACACCGATAGAAACCTATTTTAAAGTATCTGTTCCGGCGGCAAAAAGTGGTATTGCGGCGGCGGTGGTGCTTGGTGTGGGAAGAGCTATCGGTGAGGCAATGGCTGTTATGATGGTATCCGGTAATGCGCCGAATATGCCCTCTCTTTTCCAGAGTGTCCGGTTTCTTACAACAGCGGTGGCAAGTGAAATGTCTTATGCGAGCGGCTTACAAAGAGAGGCCCTGTTTTCGATTGCGTTCGTGCTGTTTCTGTTTATTATGCTGTTAAATGCAGCATTAAACTTCTTCCTAAAACGCAGTAAGGAGGGACAGGAAAAATGAAAAATCAGGTTTCAAAAAAAAGAAAAATATATATTGCCTTGATGCGGATCCTTATGGCGATTTGCACTGTTTCCACCTGTGCCCTTGTTTTATTCCTGGTAATCTATGTATTAGTAAAAGGAATCCCGAATATATCATGGAAGCTGCTATCTGAGAGCCCCAGCTACTTAACAGGGGAAATCGGTATTTTGCCGGATATTCTGAACACCATTTATATTATTTTGGCGACACTGGTTATTGTAATCCCGCTTGGTGCGGGGGCAGCCATCTATTTAACGGAGTATGCAGAAAATAAAAAGCTTGTCGGGGCTATTGAATATGCGGCGGAAACACTCTCCGGTATTCCTTCCATTATCTATGGTCTTGTGGGAATGTTATTCTTCTGCCAGTTTCTAAATATGCAGACCTCGCTTATGGCAGGCGCCCTGACATTAGTAATAATGAATCTGCCCACAATTATGAGGACAACACAGGAAAGCTTAAAAACGGTACCCGCAAGTTATCGGGAAGGAGCCTTTGGACTTGGCGCGGGAAAATGGAGAGTGATTCGTACTGTTGTCATTCCTGGCTGCATTGATGGGGTAATTACCGGGTGTATTCTCTCCGTCGGACGAATTTTGGGAGAATCGGCGGCGCTTTTATTTACAGCAGGCTTTGCCCATGCGATAAACGGTTTTTTAGAAGGACTTGGCAGCGCCGGGGCTACTTTGACAGTAGCATTGTATGTGTATGCCAAAGAGCAGGGAGAGTTTGGGATTGCGTTTGCCATTGCCGCGATTTTAATGGTTTTGACGCTGATTATCAATTTGATGGCTGTTATTGTCGGCAGACATTTTAAGAAAAGGAGAAGCATATGAGAAACATCATTACAGTGAAGGAATTGTGCCTGTGGTATGGCGCTTCCCAGGCATTGAAAAAAATTGATATGGAAATACCGGGAAAAAATATTACCGCCCTGATTGGCCCCTCCGGCTGTGGTAAGTCTACCTTTTTGAAAACATTAAACCGAATGAATGATTTGGTTCCCGCAGTAAAAATAACGGGTCAGGTAAAATATAAAGATATGGATATTTTTTCGCCGGCAGTGGATGTAAATGCGCTGCGAAAAGAAATCGGAATGGTATTCCAAAAACCGAATCCCTTTCCCATGAGTATTTATGATAACGTAGCTTACGGACCGAGGACCCATGGGATTACAAGCCGTGTCAAACTGGATGATATTGTGGAACGCTCTCTGCGGGATGCGGCAATCTGGGATGAGGTGAAGGACCGGCTGAAAAAGAATGCTCTGGGACTTTCCGGAGGGCAGCAGCAAAGACTTTGTATTGCCAGAGCCTTAGCGGTAGAGCCGGAGGTTCTTTTAATGGATGAACCAACCAGCGCCCTTGACCCGATTTCTACCTCTAAAATTGAGGATCTTGCCATACAGCTCAAGGAGAAGTACACGATTATCATTGTGACGCATAATATGCAGCAGGCGGTTCGTATTTCGGATAAAACAGCATTTTTTTTACTCGGTGAGTTAATTGAGTACAATGATACGGAAAAGCTATTTTCCCAGCCGTCAGATAATCGTACAGAGGATTATATTACAGGGAGGTTTGGATAATGAGAAATCGATTTGATGAGCAGCTTGCTCTTTTGAACCAGGAACTAATTAAAATGGGTTCTTTATGTGAGGAGGTAATTTCCCTTGCTTCTTCGGCTCTGTCTGAAGGCAACAGTGAACTTGCTGCCAGAGTGGCGCCTCTTGACCGGGAAATTGACGAAAAGGAGAGAAGCATTGAGGCAATCTGCCTGAGATTATTTCTTCAGCAGCAACCGGTCGCGCGTGATCTGCGGCAGATATCCGCTGCGCTGAAAATGATAACAGATATGGAGCGCATCGGAGATCAGGCAGAAGATATTGCAGAGATTATTACCTTTTTAAACGGACGTACCCGGACAGAGCATATGAAAATCCGGGAAATGGCAAAAGCCACTATGAAAATGGTAACAGACAGTGTGGACGCCTATGTAAAACAGGATATTAAACTGGCGCAAACCGTTGTGGCTTCCGATGACACGGTTGACAATTACTTTGACCAGATAAAGGAAAGCCTAATCTCGCTTATTGCGGAGAATCCGACAGATGGCGGGTATGCCCTTGATTTACTGATGATTGCCAAATATTTTGAACGGATTGGCGACCATGCCACCAACATTGCAGAATGGGTAATGTTTTCGATTACCGGAAAAAAGAAGGGAGTAACAAAAGACTTGTCGGATTGAAATACAGTATATGGAGCGGTATAATAGGATTAGCAAAAAGAATGGAGGTATCATTATGATATTTTGCGTAGAGGATGATAGCGGTATCCGCGACCTGATGATATATGCGTTAAATTCCGCAGGTTTTGAGGCAAAGGGGTTTGACTGCGCAGATACTCTTTTCCATGCCTTAAAAACAGAGATGCCTCAACTTATTATGCTGGATATTATGCTCCCGGGGGACGATGGGATTAAAATTCTGAAACAGCTGCGTAATAATGCCGCGACGGCAGATATTCCGATTATTATGGCTACTGCTAAAGAAACGGAATACGATAAGGTAATTGCACTTGATATGGGAGCGGATGACTATCTTGCCAAACCATTTGGCATGATGGAAATGGTATCCCGGGTAAGAGCCGTTTTACGGAGGACAAAAGCGAAGGACACTGTCCGAATCCTGCAAATCGGGCAGTTGACATTGAATACCGGCGAGCATACGGTTACCGTTGCCGGGAAACGGCTGCAGTTGACATTAAAGGAATATGAATTACTAAAAATATTTATGGAGAATCCCGGGCTGGTATTTACCCGGGAGCAGCTGCTTCAAAATATATGGGATTCCGATTATGTGGGAGAAACAAGAACAGTAGATGTTCATATTGGTACATTGCGTACAAAGCTTGGCTCTTGCGGAAATTATATTGAAACGGTTCGCGGTGTAGGTTATCGGATGGAGGTTAAATTATGACAAAACGTATTTTTCGTTCTATTTGTTTTGTGGCGCTGGGGGTATTTCTTGCCTCCGTCGTGTTGTTTATGGGTATGCTGTATAATTATTTTGAGGGCGTTTCCCACAATCAGTTGAAAATGCAGACGGATCTTGCTGCCAGAGCCGTTACTAATGAAGGAATGAAATATCTGGAGGGCCTGGATGAAGAATGGTACCGTATCACCTGGATAGGAACGGACGGCTCTGTGCTTTATGACAGTAAGTCGGATTCGGATGAGATGGAAAATCATTTTGAACGGGAGGAAATCAAAGAAGCCCTGGCAGAGGGCGTAGGGGAAAGCTCGCGGTATTCCGCTACGCTGATGGAGCGGGCGTTATACTGTGCCGAACGGCTGCCCGACGGCACGGTGCTCCGGGTTTCCATTTCTCAAAATACCCTGCTGACTTTATTACTGGGTATGGTTCAGCCGATTGCCATAATTTTTATACTGGCTGTTATTTTGTCCCTTATATTAGCCTCCCGGCTTTCCCAAAAAATTGTAGAGCCTTTGAACAGCCTCAATCTGGAAGACCCGTTAAGTAATGAAGGGTATGACGAATTATCTCCCCTTCTCCACCGCATTGACACCCAGCAGTGGCAGATTCGGCAGCAGGAAGAAGAATTAAAGCAAAGACAAAAGGAATTTGAAACCGTAACAGAAAATATGGCAGAGGGAATTATTCTGTTAAATGCAAAGGGAACGATTCTCAGCATTAATCGTACCGCACAACGATTGTTTGGAGCAGATCCTTTTTGTATTGGAAAGCATATTACCTCTGTCAGCCGTAACATTGAAATTTCTGAACTGCTTTCCCAATCCGAAAAAGGAAAATCGGCAGAAAAGGTAATGGAACTGGCAGATGGCAGCTATCAGCTGAATGTAAGTCCGGTGGTATCAGACGGTACCGTGTCCGGCGCTGTGCTGCTGGCATTAAATGTGACAGAAAAGGAAAAGGCGGAAAAAATGCGCCGGGAATTTACTGCCAATGTATCCCATGAATTAAAAACCCCGCTTCATACGATAGCCGGCTGTGCAGAGCTTTTGATAAACGGCATGGTGAAAGAAACAGATAATATGAAATTTTTTAACCAAATCAGTACAGAGGCACAGCGCATGAGCCGCTTAGTGGAAGATATTATCCGGCTGTCCCACCTGGATGAGGGGGCAGGCGACCTGAAATGGGAAAAAATAGATTTGTATGTCCTGGCGAAAGAAGCGATACAGGCGTTATCGTCGGAGTCCGAACAGGCGGGGGTTGTTATGGAACTGGAGGGAGAACCGGTTGAGATTTACGGCGTACTGCAGCTGGTACAGAGTATAATTTACAATCTCTGTGATAATGCCATTAAGTACAATCGTAAGGATGGAGCGGTAAAAGTCACAATTCAAAAAAGAGAGAATGCGGCTGTTCTTTCCGTCGCCGATACCGGTATCGGTATTCCTCCGAAATATCAGCAGCGGGTATTTGAACGCTTTTACCGGGTGGATAAAAGCCGCTCCAAAAAACTGGGAGGAACCGGTCTGGGGCTTTCCATCGTCAAACATGCGGCAAGGCTCCATAATGCTGAAATAGAGCTTTGCAGTACGGTAAACGAAGGGACGGTAATTACTGTTATATTTCCGCAAAAGAAATAATTTTAATAAAAAAACTGCCGCTGGCTGTAAAAACCGGCGGCAGTTTTTATTTCTACCGTTTAAACGGCAAAATCGACATGCTGGATCGTACCGGCTTCCCCGGTGGATTCATGCAGGAAAATACCACTGCTTTGTATTTTTGCCTGTGTTTCATTTGTTTCGGAATCCTTCAGGTGAAAATCGGTAGACAGGTGTCCCAGAAAAATAGCGCCCACATCTGCCTCCTTTAAGGAAAGCAAAAGATCATTCCCCCCGGCGTCCTTTGTCCACACCTTTAGCTGTGAGAAAACAGCGTCATTTTCATCAATCCAGCCGTTATTATCTTCATCATAGGCAGCAAGGTCTGTGAAACCATCTCCGCTTTCTGCCCCAAAGAGTTCGCCTCCGTTATTGATGATGCCGTCTTCATTTTTGTCCAGAGCCAAAAAGCCGCTGCCCCTGTCCAGGGACGCCATTTTTTCTGCCGCGCCATCTCCATCCATATCAAAGAAAAAGGATTGGCCGCTTATGCCGGCAGAAGGAACCTCCATATTAATTACCAGCGGGTCCTTATAGACAATAACCTCCGACATCCCCCATATGTCCGTGCCGGTCTGCTGCATAAAGGAACGGGAGAGGGAAAAGTCTGCCGAGAACGAAAATTCTCTGCCGTCCGAGGTTTTTACCGTTCCCTGCGTGGCAAAGGTTACCGATTCTTTTTCCGAATAAAAGACGGAGGTGTTTTCCCGGTAGAAGACCTGCCGGATTTGTTCTCCAGGGGCCGGTTCCGAAACGAGATAGTCTGACTGGCGGGAATAAGAAGTAAAGTTTTTCCCCTTTATCATGTCATGCATCATTTCAATAATATACCTGAACAGAGAATGCCTCAGATTACGGGACGCCGCCTCCGAAGAGGGGATTTCCCGAACCGGAACGGCGAGGGCGGCAGAGGGCTGCCCGCTTCCTAAAAGCCCTGCCTGTTCATTAGGGGATAAAAAATTTGCTCCGGGTTCTGTGGTTTTTCCCGGAGATTGTTCTGCCGTGTACACAACTTCCTTAGAGGATACTGTCCTTTGTGTGCAATCGGCGGAGTATGCGGTATTCATTTGTACCGCGCTGCTTTCGATTTTCATAGCAATCGCATCCTTTCTTTTGCATGCAATTGCGTTTACCCCGGCCTCTTTGTATTCGCAATTCCATGCATATAATGATTATGCGCTTCCTTGCAAAATAACAAAGACCTGCCCTGGTACAATGTAATGATAGGATTATCATTATATATTATATCGGAATTTTAAAAAAAATCTTAAAAATGTTTACTTCTATGCCGAAATATTATAAAATAAAAGTAAGTAATAATCCGGTATAAAAATTTATGTAAAAAAAGAAACGGAGGATGCAGGGAATGGAAATGAAACAAAGAAGAAAATCGCTTTTTTGGGTAAAAACGCTTGTTATAGCGCTGATCATGGGCTTATTGCCATTCGGTCAGAGCCCGGTTAAGACAGAAGCGGCTAAAAAGCTGAAACTTTCAGCGAAAAAAATTGAAGTAAAAAAGGGGAAAACAAAGAAAGTAACCCTGAAAAACCGTAAAAAGGCAAAAATAAAAAAAGTAAAATGGACAATTAAGAGCAAAAAGATTGCCACGATAAAAGCCAGCGGCAGATACGCCGTCAAGGTAAAAGGCAAAAAGAAGGGGAAGACCGTCCTCAACTGTAAGGTAACCAGAAAGAAGAAAAAAACGCTCAAATTAAAATGTACGGTAAAAGTTGTCAAAGCAAATAAATCGACCCCGGCGCCGAAAAAGACTCCGGCGCGTTCTACCCGGCCGACGACAACCGGCAAGCCTTCAGGCCCTGTAAACCAGACGCAGACGCAGACGCCGGCTCTGCCGGACTCCATAAAGGAGGCATACAGCGGGATCTTCCCGCACATGGGAACCTGCCTGAGCTATTCCCATTATAATTCCCAGGTCGGCAAACAGCTGCAGGATGAACAGACGATGGCATTTGTGACAAAACATTTTAACAGCTTTACTCTGGAAAACGAGATGAAGCCGGATTCCATGATGAAAAATGCCGGTAATTGGTGGTCGCCGACAGGCGGTGTCACCCTGGAAAAATCACAGGCGCAGCAAAAAGGATATGTCATACCGGAAAACTATACGGAGAGCACCGTTCCGGAATTAAATTTTGATACGGTTGACAAGGTACTGGAAATTGCAAATCAGAATAATATAAAAATGCGTGCGCATGTTTTACTGTGGCATCAGCAGACGCCGGCATGGTTTTTTAAAACCGGTTATCAGAATAGCGGGAGCAAGGTAACGAAAGAGGTTATGGACGCCAGACTGGAATTTTATGTGCGTTCGGTTATGAAGCACATACTGGAAAAGGAAAAAGAACTGACCGGCAGCGCGGGCTCTCTTGTATATGCATGGGATGTTGCAAATGAGTATATCCACCGGACGAACGGACCTTCTGCTACAAGCTGGATGGATGTTTACGGAGATATGAAGCTTGAGCCAAGTTATGTAAAGAAAGCATTTGAATTTGCATATAGTGTATTGAAGGAATATGGCGTGGAAAAAGAAGTTGTGTTATTTTATAACGACTACGATACTTATTTTTCCACGGATGACATTATCAAGCTGGTAAACTTTATCAATGAGGGAGAAGAGGAAAAAATCTGCGGCGGAATCGGCATGCAGAGCCATCTGGATGTAGACCGCCCGACCCTGGAGCAGTACGGGGATGCCCTGGATAAGTTTTTAAACACAGGACTGGAAGTACAGATAACGGAACTTGATATGACAATCAACTTTGATGAAAAGAGCACTTATAACTATAAAGACCAGGGGCAGACGAATGAGGACCAGGCAAAATTCTGTGAAGATTTGATGAAGCTTATTATCCAAAAACAGAAAGGACGCAATCAGAAGGTAAATCCGAAGGGAATTACCGGTGTGACCATATGGGGACTTTCGGATTATGTATCCTGGCGCGGGGCGTTAAATGGTAATGGCAATATGCAGCCGACATTGTTTGGCGACGGCATTACAGACCCGAAACCCTCTTACTATGCATTTTTGAGAGCTGCTGTCGGCTAAAATGCCGGCGGCAGCGCAAAGGAAAAGAAAATAATTATTTAATGCTTGAATGTTGTAAAATTTTGCTTGAATGTTGTAAAATTTTGTGTTATAGTTATGGTATAGAATTATGTATCGTTAAGGTTCTTGTGTCCAGAATGGAGGAAAAGAAAATATGAGAAAAACGAGGAAGGGCTTCATTGCAAAAGTAAGTGCCGTTGTTTTGACGCTGGCGCTTGGTTTCTGGATTATTGGCGGCATATCCTATGCTTCTAACACCGGAAACAAGCCATTTTTAGATGACGGAATTGAATATGGCATTATTTGTAATGAATTAAACCAAACGGCTGATATGGAAACCAACTTTATTGCCGGCAAATACCAGGGGAATGGTCATACGATCGGGAATACGGTTTCTGATGACAAAGCCAATGCAGCAGGAGTTATCAAGGTTGGCGAGGTTGTCGGCAAGATGAAAGTGCGTGGCAATCCAGTCATCATTGAGGATCCGAGCATTAAAGAAGAAGTAAAGAAAATGATTGAGAGTGTTTCTGAATATGCAGAGAAGATTGCGAAAAAATGTGATTTGGAAGCGCCGGAAGTGACAGATCAGAATAGATATACGATTGACGCCGCTGCAGTAGATGAGGACGTCGTATATGTTGATGCTACAAATATGATTGAAGCAATGAGAATTGGAAAGCTTCAGCCGGGCGCATTGACTATTGAGATGAAAAAGGACCAGACGGTTGTACTTAATTCATTAGAGAAAGTTAAATTTACAATTCCTCGTTATTCCGTAAAAATTACCGATGGCAAAAAATCAACAGAAGAGATTGCGGAAACAGTAATCTGGAACTTACCGAAATTAGCTGATTTAGAAATTGAATCAGATAATATGCATTCAACAATTATAGCGCCGAAAGCAGGCGTATATATTAGAACTACCGGAGAGGGATGGCTTGTTTGTGATCAGGTTGTAGGAAATAGTGGTGAATGGCATATGATTTCCAAGAAACTGCCAAAAGTAACCCCGACGCCGAAGGTAACGCCTACTCCAACACCGGAGGTAACACCTACTCCGACGCCGAAAGTAACGCCTACTCCGACACCGGAGGTAACACCTACTCCGACGCCGAAAGTAACGCCTACTCCGACACCGGAGGTAACACCGACCCCAACACCGGAGGTAACACCTACTCCGACGCCGAAAGTAACGCCTACTCCGACACCGGAGGTAACGGCTACTCCGACACCGGAAGTTACACCTACCCCGACGCCGGAAGTAACAGCTACTCCGACACCGGAGGTAACAGCTACTCCGACACCGGAAGTAACGGCTACTCCGACACCGGAAGTAACAATGACCCCGGCACCGTCTGAAACACCGGCGCCGAGTGAAGAGCCTACTTCGACACCGGAGGTAACGCCGACTGCGTCGCCAAGCGCAACACCGGTTATTATGCCATCTTCCACACCAAATACTACGACGATTACGGAAGATAAGGTACCGAAGGCATATAAGGAAGCGCCGAAGAAGAAAGCGAAGACTACGACTATTTTGGATGATGATGTTCCATTATCGGATTCAGCGCCTGAAACGGGTGATACTACAAACTTGTTCTTCCCGATTATTGCAATGGCTGTTTCCCTTCTGGCTATAATAGCAGTATTTGCTTATCGTAGAAGACGTAGTTAAGAATTATAGAAAAAGCAATAAATTAGGTATGATAAAAGCCTGTACCGGAATGAAATAACCGGTACAGGCTTTTTTTTAACTTATGTTTTATTATAAATTTTCATTTGCAGTAGCTAACATTAATTTAATACGATTTAACTGGTTTACTTCACTGGCTCCCGGATCATAATCCACAGCGACAATATTGACTCCCGGGAAGCCCTTACGGAGCTGTTTGATCACACCCTTTCCGACCACATGGTTGGGAAGACAGCCAAAGGGCTGTGTGCATACAATATTCGGAACATTGCTGTGTAGGAGCTCAATCATTTCCCCGGTCAAAAACCAGCCTTCTCCGGTTTGATTTCCGGTGGATACAAAGGGCTCTGCATATTTCGCCAGAGTATAAATAGAAGGCGGGGCATCAAAGCGTTCGCTTTTTTCGAGAGCCTGGCACAGTGGCTTGCGGAAGCTCTCCAATAGCCAGATGGCTGCCTCTCCCAGTACTTTGCTCCTTTTTTTAAATCCAAGGTGGTCTGCCTTAAAAGTGCTGTCGTAGGCGCTATACATAAAGAAATCCATCATATCCGGGCAGACGGCCTCTGCGCCTTCGTTTTCCAGAAGTTTTACAACATAATTATTTGCCGCCGGCAGGAATTTCACCAGAATTTCTCCGACAATTCCCACTCTCGGTTTCTTCTTTGTTTCATCCAGTGGAATCGTGTCAAAATCCTTTACAATCTCTGCTACTAACTTTTTCAGTTCAGACTGCTTTGGATTTTTTGCGGCTTCAATACAACGCTGTTTCCATTTTTCATGGAGAGCGTCAACAGAACCGGGTACCTTCTCATATGGTCTGGTACGGTATACCACTCTCATAAATAAATCCCCGTAAATCAAAGCATGGATAGCGCCTTTTAACAGCCGGTAGTTAATTTTAAATCCGGGATTCGATTCTACCCCGGCGCTCAGGGAAATAACCGGAATCTGCTCCATGCCTGCCTTTCTGAGGGCGCGGCGGATGAAGCCGATATAGTTGGTTGCCCGACAGCCGCCGCCGGTCTGTGTTATGATAAGAGCCGTTCTGTTCAAATCATATTCGCCGGATAAAAGAGCCTTCATAAACTGTCCTACCACAAGGAGGGAGGGATAACAGGCATCATTATTAACATATTTTAAGCCATAGTCCAGTTCCCCCACCCCGCTCGGCAGCTGAACCAGATGGTAGCCGCAGGCAGACAGCGCCGGCATCAGGATGTCAAAGTGGATCGGGGACATCTGCGGAGCCAGAATCGTGTATTCCTTTTTCATTTCCTTTGTAAAAAGAACCCGTTTATAGGACGCATCCTCTACATGAGGCTTAATTCCTTTTCTGGCGCGGTCTTTTACCGCAGAGATGAGAGAGCGAATGCGGATGCGGGCAGCGCCCAGATTATTAACCTCATCAATTTTCAAAACAGTACATATCTTGCCGGAACCGGTCAGGATATCATTCACCTGGTCTGTCGTGACGGCATCCAGACCGCAGCCAAAGGAATTAAGCTGGATAAGCTCCAGATTTTCCTGAGTGCGCACATAGGTGGCGGCAGCATACAGACGGGAGTGATACATCCACTGATCCATGGCAATAGTCGGCCGTTCAATTTCGGCCAGATGAGATATGCTGTCTTCGGAAAGTACAGCGATTCCATAGGAAGTTATCAACTCCGGGATGCCATGGTTAATTTCCGGGTCAATATGGTAGGGACGCCCTGCCAGTACAATGCCATGGGAACCGGTATCCTTCATCCATTGAAGAACCTCCTCGCCTTTGCGGCGGATGTCTTCTCTGGTTTTCGTCAGCTCCCTATAAGCCTTGTGGGCAGCCTGACGGATTTCGGACGCCGGGATATTATTTTCCTTTCCCAGATATTTGACCAACTCGTCCGCTAAAATTTTATCACTTTCAAAAGAAACGAACGGATTCTGGAAAATAATGGACTCGTCCTTCAATTCTTCTACATTATTTTTAATATTTTCACCATAAGAAGTGACAATCGGGCAGTTATAATGGTTGCCCGCCCCGTCAAATTCTTTTCGCTCATAAGGAACGCAGGGATAGAAAATATAGTCTATTCCCTGTTTCAGCAGCCACATAATATGTCCGTGGGCGAGCTTTGCCGGATAACATTCCGATTCACTCGGAATCGATTCAATGCCAAGCGAATAGATATTGCGGCTGGAGGCGGGAGATAACACAACCTCATAGCCTAATTCGGTGAAAAAAGTAAACCAGTAGGGGTAGTTTTCGTACATGTTTAATACCCGTGGAATGCCTACTCTGCCCCGGTAAGCCCGGTCCGGTGATAGCGGCTGATAGTGCTCAAACAGCCGTTCATTCTTATATTCATACAAATTAGGAATATCCGTATTGGTTTTTTCTTTTCCAAGACCCCGCTCGCAACGGTTTCCGGAAATAAACTGACGGCCTCCGCCAAAGCGGTTGATCGTCAGCAGGCAATGGTTGGTACAGCCCTTACATCTTGCCATGGAACTCTCAAATTTTAAATGAATAATATCCTCCAGGGTAAGCATGGTCGTTTCCATGCCATCCTCGTAATGTTCTCTGGCAATCAGAGCGGCGCCGAAAGCGCCCATGATACCGGCAATGTCCGGACGGACGGCTTTGCAGCCGGAAACCCGTTCAAAACTGCGGAGAACGGCATCATTATAAAAGGTTCCTCCCTGAACCACTACGTTGTTTCCCAAATCCTTCGGATCTGTCAGCTTAATTACCTTTAACAAAGCATTTTTAATAACAGAAATAGCAAGACCCGCTGAAATATCGGCTACGGTTGCCCCCTCCTTTTGCGCCTGCTTTACTTTGGAGTTCATAAATACGGTACATCGGGAGCCCAGATCAATAGGGTTTTCGGCAAATAAAGCAAGTTTGGCAAAATCCTTCACTTCATAATTTAAAGAACGGGCAAAGGTTTCGATGAAGGAACCACAGCCGGAGGAACATGCCTCATTGAGCTGCACGCTGTCTACCGACTGGTTCTTAATTTTAATACATTTCATGTCCTGACCGCCAATGTCCAAAATACAGTCTACTTTTGGCTCAAAAAAGGAAGCGGCGTAGTAGTGGGAAACGGTTTCTACCTCCCCCTCGTCTAACATCAGGGCGGACTGAATCAGCGCCTCTCCGTAGCCGGTGGAGCAGGAGCGGACAATCTTAGCGCTGTCCGGGAGCAACTCATAAATCTCTTTAATAGCCTTAATGGTTGTCTTTAACGGACTTCCATTGTTGTTGTCGTAGAAGGAATAAAGCAGAGAGCCGTCTTCCCCTACCAGAGCTGCTTTTGTTGTAGTAGACCCCGCATCAATGCCGAGAAAAACATTTCCCTCATAGGTAGCGAGATCGGCTTTTTTCACATTGTGTATGCTGTGCTCCTGTATAAACAGGTCATATTCTTCCTGATTTTTAAACAGAGGCTCCATACGGGTAACCTCAAATTCTATCTTAATTTCATTGGATAGTTTATTCAATAGCGCCAAAAGGGTAGTAACGCCTTCGCCCTGAGAATTCATGGCAGCGCCGCTGGCGGCAAACAAATGGGAATTCTCCGGCGCAATAATAGCCTCTCCCTCCAGACCGAGTGTGCGGATAAAGGCTTTCTTTAATTCTGTCAGAAAATGGAGGGGACCTCCCAGAAAAGCAACATTGCCGCGAATCGGTTTACCGCAGGCAAGACCGCTGATGGTCTGGTTGACGACTGCCTGAAAAATAGAAGCGGCAAGGTCCGATTTGGCAGCCCCCTCATTGATCAGCGGCTGGATATCCGATTTGGCAAAAACCCCGCACCGGGCGGCAATGGGATAAATAGCCTGATATTCCTTAGCATATTCATTCAGACCGGCGGCGTCTGTTTTTAACAGAGTTGCCATCTGGTCAATAAAGGAACCGGTGCCGCCGGCGCAGATTCCGTTCATGCGCTGTTCAATGCCATCGGTAAAGTATATGATTTTGGCATCTTCGCCGCCTAATTCAATAGCGACATCGGTTCTCGGGGCATAATCCTTCAGGGCAGAAGCAACACTGACAACCTCCTGCACAAAAGGGATATCAAGATATTTTGAAATCGCAAGACCGCCGGAACCGGTAATCACAGGCGCAATTTCCCGATCTCCCAGAGCGGCATACGCATTTTCCATAATTTGTTTTAATGTTTCCTGGATGTTGGCAAAATGTCTTTCATAAGCGGAAAAGATAATTTGGTTCTCATCATCAAGAACAGCGATTTTTACGGTCGTAGAACCAATATCAATACCTACTCTGTTCATATTTTACCTCCTGTTAATTACACTAAGTTTCCAAAATCATATTATACGACAAAAATCAATCTTTTGCAACAAAATCCAACTGGTATTTCCTGTATCTGTGTGAACATTTTATGATGGTTTTGAATAAGATAGTAGCAAAAAGGAAAAAAGTAGTTCAATGAATCAGAGATATTGTAACGGAATGGTACATGTGATAAAACAAGGCGATAATCTGTATCAGCTAAGCAGAATGTATCGGGTTCCTCTTGCGTTGATTCTCAGGGCAAACCCTTATGTCGATGTGTATAACCTTCAGCCGGGACAGGAAATCTGCATTCCTATTGCCCGTCCGTATCCGGGAATGCCCAGAATGGAAACAGCCGGAATGCAGAATGAGAGCCGGAGAGAAGAGAGGCAGGCGGAAGAGAGGCAGCCAGAAGAAGATGACAGAGAGTCTGCAGAAAATGACAGAGAGTCCGCAGACAATAACAGGGATGTAAATACAAACACGGCGCCGATGGAAAGCGAAGAAACGAAGGAAGAACTTATGACATATGTATCGGACGGTACAAAAGGGGTAGGGCAGATATTAAAAGAGTGCGGGGCAGATTGGTCTGACTTTGTTGAAAAGAATGATTTGGATAAAATTATCATAGCGGCAGACGTAGTTCTGTATTTACCAAAGAAAGTTTGACAAAGCCCCCTCAAACTTATATAATAGAAACAATTAGGAGGACTCGGCGATGCCTCGGTGCAGGTATCGCCGAGTTGCATAATAACGGCAGGGCTTGCTGTCAATGGGAGTATCGTTGAAGGGAAAGGAGAACAGGAATGATTTCGATTTATAAGACAGTAGAAGAAGAATTGATATCTCTGGATAAAATTGAAGAGGGCTGCTGGGTTTCCGTAACCCGTCCTACCGCTGAAGAACTGGAGAGGCTTCAGGAAGACACCGGTATCGACATAGACGATTTGCGCGCCCCTCTGGATGATGAAGAGCGCTCTCGTATAGAACTGGAAGATAATTATAATATGATTCTTGTTGACATTCCCTCTTTGGACGAAAAAGACCGTTATGTGACGATTCCGCTTGGCGTTTTTATGACAAAGGAGCATATCGTGACCGTATGCCTGGAGGAAACGCCGGTGCTAAAGGCGTTTGAAAATAAGCGGGTACGGGAATTTTATACGTTTAAAAAGACGAGATTTGTTTTTCAGATTCTGTATCGGAATGCTACCTCCTACCTCCGGTATCTGCGCATCATTGACAGGAAAAGCGACCAGATTGAAGAAAAACTGCATATTTCACAGAAAAACAGTGAGTTGATCGAATTGCTGGAGTTGGAGAAGAGCCTTGTCTATTTTACCACTTCCCTCCGCTCAAATGAGGTGGTGCTGGAGAAGCTTCTTCGGACAGACAGAGTAAGAAAGTATCCGGAGGATGAAGATCTTCTGGAGGACGTTATTATCGAGAACAAGCAGGCAATTGAGATGGCGAACATATACAGCGGAATACTCAGCGGTACGATGGATGCATTTGCTTCCGTTATTTCCAATAACTTAAATATTGTGATGAAATTTCTTGCCACTGTTACGATCGTACTGTCCATTCCGACGATGATTGCCAGCTTCTTCGGCATGAATTTTGATAACATTCCAATGGGACATGCACCTTATGGATTTTTCACGACTATCATACTCACCCTGGTGGTATCGGGAGTAGTGGCAATCTTTTTTAGAAAGAAAAATTTATTTTAAGCGGATGGGAGGCAGCTATGAATTTTTTAGGTCGATTGGAAAGAAGATTTGGACATCTTGGCATACCTCGGCTGATTCAATATGTTATCGGGCTGAGTATATTGGGAAATGTCATTAATATCATTAATCCATATTTTTACGCCAGTTATCTGAGCCTGGATATATATAAAGTCCTCCACGGACAAATCTGGCGTCTTGTTACTTTTTTGATGGACCCCTCCGTGGGCCGGGACAGCGGGCTGCTAGTGGATGCGGTCTGGTTTGTTATCTGGGCGGTTATGTACTACAATATCGGACTGGCGCTGGAGAGGATCTGGGGGACGTTCCGGTTTAATCTCTTTTACTTTTCCGGCATTTTTATCATCATTATTTTCACGGCGGCATATTATTTCATTTTGGACAGGCAGCTTGGCGGCGTAGCGAGTCAGGAGATCAGCACCATGATCAGTATTATCCCTACCGTGGATTATATAAACCCGTCGCTGTTTTTGGCATTCGCCCTGATGAATCCGGACGTGGAATTTCTGGTGTATTTTATCATACCGGTAAAGGCAAAATGGCTGGGATTTGTTTATCTTCTGCTTACCGGCTATGAGGTGGTCAGCGGGATTATAAATAAAGACTATTTTAGCGTGGCGCTGATTTTGGGCTGCTTACTCAATTTTGCCATTTTCTTTTTTGCTACAAGGAATTTGAAAAAAATTCCCAATTCCTACCGGAACAAAAAACGAAAAATAGTTTATCGGAGGAAAGTCAGAGAGGGAACCGAAGGACCGAGGCACCGTTGCGCGATCTGCGGCAGAACGGAAGCCGACGCGCCAAATCTGGAATTTCGTTATTGCTCAAAGTGCGAGGGAAATTATGAATACTGTTCCGACCACTTATTTACTCACGAGCATGTGCATAAATAGAAGAGAGAAAGGAGTATTATAATGAGGCTGGATGATGTACAGATACTGATTATAGCAGGATTGCTGACGACGCTTGTCTTTACGGTTATCTATTGCTGGCGTCTGCACTACGAGGTAGAGGGGATTCGTCTGTACAGGAAAGAGAAAAAAACAGAATGGAGCAATCTTATACTACTGCTGGCTGCCGCCTTTTTCATTAAGAGTATTTTTGCCGTTGTCTATAAAGGGCACGGTGTTGATATGAACTGTTTTTATTCCTGGTCGGATATGATTTTTGATCATGGCATCAGCAACTTTTATCATTTGGATGCGTTTACGGATTATCCGCCGGGATATATGGCGATACTCTGGATTATTGCGGGAATCCGGAGATTGTTTTCCATTGAAACCGTTTCTCTTACCGGACGGTTTCTGATTAAGCTGGTTCCGATGCTTTCGGATCTGGGAACCGGAGTATTGTTATATCTTCTGGCAAAACGGAAGTTTTCCGAGGGTTCGGCATTGCTTCTGTCGCTGACCTATGTATTAAATCCGCTGATTGTTATCGACTCTTCCGTATGGGGGCAGACAGACAGCGTATTTACTCTCTGCGTGCTGCTCACCGGTTATTTCTGCATGGAGCAAAAACGAATACCGGCATATTTTGTATTTGCCGCCGGTATTTTGATTAAGCCCCAGACGATGATTTTTACGCCGATTTTGATCTGGACTGTTTTAGAGCAGGTATTTTTAAAAGACTTTAATACCAAAAAACTGAGGCGGGATCTAATAGGGGGGCTGGCTGCCATCGCTGCTATTTTCCTGTTTGCCGCGCCTTTTGGTCTGGGGAAAGTCATCCATCAGTATATCGATACGATGGGCTCCTATGAACACTGCACGGTTAATGCCTATAACTTCTGGGCGCTTATCGGAAAAAACTGGGCGCCGCAGACAGATAAATTTTTGTTTTTGGAATGCCGTCAGTGGGGGATGCTTGCAATTATAGCAGCGGTGGTGCTGAGCGCCGTCATTTTTTTCCGCTTAAAAGAGGACAAGTCAAAATATTTTCTCAGCATGGGCGCAGTGGTAAGCACAATGTTTCTCTTTTCCGTGCGGATGCATGAACGCTACCTGTTTCCGGTCACTGTCCTTATGCTGTGCGCATTTTTAGTAAAACCGACAAAGGAATTGTTCTTTACCTATGTGGGATATACCTTTGTGCAGCTTCTGAATGTGGGGCATGTGCTGTATACTTATATGGAATTTGAGTCTACGGGTCCGCAGGGAGTGATAATCGGCATTACGGCACTTTTAACATTAGCGGTATACGGCTATATGTTTTATGCCGTATTTTCCAAAACTAAGATGGAAGATTTGAAGCCGGCGTCGGAGTACCGCGGCAGGAAAAAAAATACCGTAAAGAAATATGTTGAGCGGAAAATTCCAAAAGAGAAAAAAGAAAAGCCGGACAAGAAGAAATTTTCTATCCTAGCAACAAAAAAAATGAAAAAGTTTACCAGATGGGATGGCATTGTATTGCTTTCCATTATGGTATTGTATTCTGTTTTCGCCCTGCATGATCTGGGGAAGATGAGCGCTCCGGAAACGGATTGGGTGGCGGACGGAGCGGGAAGCACCATCCGGCTCGATTTGGGAGAAAATAAAAAGATTGATATGCTTCATGCTTTTTTAGGACGCTTGGAGGAGAGGACGTTTACCTTGGAAGTTTCTCAGGACGACGTAACCTACGAGCGGGTAGGCACCGTAGAAGCAGGCAGTGTTTTTGCGTGGAACAATATGGCGGTAAAGGACAGCGATTCGTCCAGTTATAATCTGCAAAAACAGTATCGGTATTTGAAGCTGAGCGCCGAGGATGAGGAGTCTGTGCTCAGGGAGCTTGTGATAACGGATGACAAAGGGGCCATTCTCGTGCCCGTCAACAAATCGGAATATCCGACGTTGTTTGATGAACAGGAAGAATATGAGGAAATCACAACCTTCCGGAGCGGCACTTATTTTGATGAAGTCTATCATGCCCGGACCGCTTATGAAATGACGCAGAGCGGCGTCTACTGCTATGAAAATACACATCCGCCGTTAGGTAAGATTTTCATCAGCATCGGTATCCGTATTTTCGGCATGAATCCGTTTGGCTGGAGGATTGTGGGCGTTATATTTGGTATTCTTATGCTGCCCTTTATCTATCTGTTCGGCAGGAGATTGTTTGGATGCCGCACCTGGGCGGCGGGAGCCCTTACCTTTCTCTTTGCCTTTGACTTTATGCACTTTGTCCAGACCAGAATATCTACTATTGACGTATATGGCACATTCTTTATTATCGCCATGTTCTATTTTATGCTGCAATATGCCCAGACAAGTTTTTACGACACGCCATTGTGGAAAACCTTTATTCCTCTTGGGCTGAGCGCCATTATGATGGGACTTGGCTGCGCATCGAAATGGACCGCCGTCTATGCGGCGGCAGGTCTTGGAATATTTTTCTTTACTATCATGGGGGTACGCTATTATGAGTACTGGCTGGCAGGGAAGGATATTTCCGGGACAAGCAATGGGATATCCCATCAGCATATAAGAGATGTATTTTGGAAAAAATTGTTGTGGACATTGGCATTTTGCGTTCTGTTCTTCCTTGTGATTGCAGGACTCATTTATCTGTGTTCCTACATTCCATTTAATGACGGGTGCAGCGATAATGCCAGCCGATTTGCTTCCCGTCTGGCAGATACCAAACATCCGGTCGGCCCGTTATACCGAAGCCTGATTGAGTATCTGCAGACGCACCAAAACAGCTTTACAGAGTTATTTGGAAAAATGATACGGAATCAGGATACCATGTACCAATATCATTCGACATTGGATTCCACCCATCCATACTCTTCGACCTGGTACGAGTGGCCGACGATGATCCGCCCTGTATTTTATTACAGCCAGACAGTGGCAAATAATTTAAAAGAGGGTATCAGCGCTTTTGGAAATCCTCTCGTCTGGTGGGCGGGGATACCGGCATTTGTTTACATGATATATCTGGTCATACGGGAAAAAGACCGGTGCGCTATCTTTTTGATTTTCGCCTATCTGGTACAGTATATCCCGTGGATTCCGATAAAGCGGTGTACCTTTGCCTATCACTATTTTCCAAGCGTGCCTTTTGTGGCAATGATGGTTGTGTATGCTATGGTACGGCTTGCGGCAAGGGATAAAAAATGGCGGAAGTGGATTTATGTGTACTGCGGGACGGCATTTCTTTTGTTTATCCTGTTTTATCCGGTATTGTCCGGACAGCCGGTCGCTTATAATTATGTCAGGGATACCTTAAAATGGCTGCCTGACTGGGTACTGACGTTATAGTTTCATTTAGAATGGAGAGTAGACTTGCGAGAATTAAAAAAAATGATACACGATATCCAGAAGGGAAAAAATCTGGAAAGCAGTTTAAAAAATTATCGGGAAATCGCAATCCGTAATTTCAATGAGTACGGTGCGCTGGAACTGACATTTTCTGCCTTTACCCTCCTTCAGGAGGCATGGGAAGAAAAGCCGCATCTGGCGGAAAAGGAACGGGATATGCTTGACCGTATCCTGCGGGCGCTTGCCGGATTGGGAGAGGAAAACTGCCGTTATTCCGACTGGATTCCGGTTATGGATGAGCTCAGGCAGGATATTACGGCGAAGATGGATTATTTTACTGCTTATACGGACTGCCTCATCTGCTATGAATATGTGCTAAACCGGATGGAGTTAAAGTTTCTGCCCGAAAAAGAATTGAAAAAAAGGCTGGCACAATTTGATAATGAACAGTTTTTAGAACAGATCATGGTCTATTTGTTTGGGGAAAAGGATCAGAGCGTTACTCAGGAAAAGCTGCAGCTGCTGATAGGACAGATCCCCGTCCATATGACAAAGAGCAAGCTGTTTGAAAAAATAGGGGAATCCATGACGCTGTACAGGGGCGGAGAGAAAGCTTCCTTAGAGAATTTCCTCTATATGCTGCGGACTGCCGCCATGATATATGAGCCAAAGAAGGCGCCGGCAGGATATCCTGATTTTGAAAAGGCTATGAGCCGGCTGCAAAAGGCGGACTATGAAAATATAGGAGAAGACGAGTACGGACAGCTGGCAGAGATATTGGAAAAAAGCGCAAAAGCCATCCGTGAGGTAACGGACTTTTACTATTCCATGCAAAAGGTAGTAAATTCCATTTATGCACTCTGCATATCCATGCCATATCTGGACAGGGAAAGCAAGTTTATCCGGGCGCAAAAGGCTATCTGGCGCTGTTATGCGAAAAGAGAATACCAGGAAGAGATGTTAGTCCCATTAGAGGGAAGGATAGAGGAGCGCGTGGAAAAAAACAGTTATCTGGAGGCTGTTTTGATTGAGGTTAAAGACTCTTATCCGGAAGAACTGTCCCGATGGGGGCTGGCTTCATTTTTTGAAGACTTTCTCCGGGTTACCGATCTTCTTTCCGACAGTCTGTTTATCGACCTTGAACAGGCGGAGAAAGGGGAAATAGCAGATGATTCCTACATAAACGAAAAAAGGGAAGAGATTTTCGAGGAATTGTCAGAAAAACTGGGTCAGGTTTCCCGTCCCGTAAAAAAAGCAATGATGGGGGCGGTACTGGAAAAACTTCCGGCTCTTTTCCAAAATACGGATGAGGTTGAAGAATATATACGGGTAAACCTGTTTGGGTGTGAAAACCAGGCGGAAAAATGCGTAGTGTTTTCCATCCTCCAGGATATGATCTGCGAAGAACAGGAATGGTGATAATCAATGATTTACTGGTATCACAGCTTATATATGGATGATGTTGTGGCAAAACATCCGGCCCGGTGTAAAAAGCGTGTGGAGAGGCGGCGCCCCTGGAAGAAAAATTATTATGCGGTAATGCTTGCCGCCAATGACGCCAATCTCTTTGAAATTATGGGAACCCGGCAGTTGTTTTTCCAACGTTACCGTTATCTGGATATGTACATCCTCGGTCTGGCATCCGATTATAAGGGCGCCGTAAAGCTGTTACAGAGGATGATAGAGGATATCTGCCGGGAGGCTCCGGAATTTTCTCCCAGACAGTATTTTAGGAAAAAGGATTTTACATCCAAACAGGAGTGAGAGAATGTCGATTGTTTTGGCTATACTAAAATGGATAGGCATTGCACTGGGAGGAATCCTCGGATTGCTTCTGTTTGCCTTGATTTTATTTTTCCTTGTCCCGGTCCGTTATTATGCGGCATGTGAAAAACGAGAGGGCAAAATGCTCTATTCTTTCCGGTTTAGCTGGCTATTGCGGCTTTTGAGCTTAGAAAAAAGAAACGCCTCGTCTTCCCTGCAGTTATATGTCTTAGGGATTCCGATAAAGAATTTGTCGGAAGGAAAAGAAAAAAAGGAAGAAAAGAAAAAGAAACCGGAGGGGGAGGAAGAAAAAAAGGAAGAAAAAACAGCGAAAAGCAGCGGCGGGGAACCTCCGGAAAAAACAACAGCGCCCCCGAAAAGGAGAAGAAAGCCGGAAGGAAAAGGCACAGAGAAAAAAAATATCGGGAGAAGAAAGAAAAAGAAACGCTTTTCTTTTGGGAAAGTATCTAGTATAATAAGTATTGTCCGGGAGGCAGAAAACAAAGCCGCTCTTCAGCGGCTGAAAAAGGAGATTGTCGGATGCATCCGCTATCTGGCTCCTCAAAGGATAAGGGGACGCCTGCTGATCGGGACCGGCGATCCGGCTTCCACAGGGCTGTTATTTGGAGGAATCAGTTTGTTTCCTTTCGCTTATCAGAAGGGAGTGCAGATTTCCCCGGATTTTGACGAAAAGGTTTTTGAGGCAGAAGGCTATATAAAAGGGCGCGTCCGTATGCTGTATCTGATTCGGCTCTTTATCCGGCTGTATCGGGACAGGGAACTGCGGATGCTTTGGAATACAATGAACCAGATGAATGAAAAGGAGGCAGCATAAATGTCAGAAAACAATTTTAACAGTACAGTAGAATCTCTGTTTAAGGGAATGGATGCGTTTATTACGACAAAAACAGTGGTAGGGGATGCGGTTCGTTTTGACGACGGGACGATCGTACTTCCGCTTGTGGATGTCAGCTTCGGCGTAGCAGCCGGCGCTTTTGCCAACGAGAATGAAAAAAAGAACAATGGCGGCGGCGGTATGGGCGGGAAAATACAGCCGAGCGCCGTATTGGTAATTAAAGACGGCAGCTCTAAGCTGGTCAATGTGAAAAATCAGGACGGTATTACAAAGATCCTTGATATGGTACCGGATTTTGTGGACAAATTTTCAAAGAAAAAGGACAAAGGCAGCGACATGCCGGAGGAAAAGGAAAATCCCGAAGAAATTTAAAAAAATAAAAATTTCACTTGCAAAATTCACGGGATTTTGTTAAAATAGTCGTGTTGTCGTGTGTGACAGATATATTATAAGATAGATAGTAAGACATGCGAAGTCTGAACAGAAGGAGGTGCTTTTCATGGCAAAATGTGCAGTATGTGGAAAAGGCGTACATTTCGGTAACGCAGTCAGCCACTCTCATAGAAGAAGCAATAAAATTTGGAAGTCCAATTTAAAATCTGTAAGAGTAAAGGTAAACGGTGGTACAAAGAAAATGTATGTTTGTACTTCCTGCCTTCGTTCTGGAAAAGTAGAGCGAGCATAGTCAGGCTGTATTATTAAGAAAAAAGCGGTCAGAATCCTCAGGGTATAAGTGAGGATTCTTTTTTTTATAAAAATATAATGAAAAGACAAATAATCAAAAATAAACATATATTTTTAGGTTAAAATGTTTTATTTTATAAAAAATATATATATTTTGGAAAAACATGGTATAATAGAGTTTATTAATAGTTTAAAAGAGGGAGGATGCTTATATGAAAAAATTAAAACGAAAAGGGAAAATTATATTGCTGCTTTTTTTGAGCGGGATTCTTTTATGGGATACAGGCGGAAAAAAGGCAATAAAAGCGGATTCTGTGGGAAGCGGCGCAAAAATAGTGTCAGTGG
Organism: uncultured Lachnospiraceae bacterium; assembly: GCA_947628225.1. Taxonomy (GTDB): domain Bacteria; phylum Bacillota; class Clostridia; order Lachnospirales; family Lachnospiraceae; genus Eubacterium_F. The sequence continues at coordinate 5,231 of CANQYY010000004.1, read as the reverse complement.
AGGAGCCGGAGAGGGGACGGTTCCATATTGGAAGATTAGTTGGCACTACAGACGAAATCACAGCGGTACCGACTAAGGACGCCGTGCTTACGGACGTCAGTTTTACTTCCAGTAATACCGACGTATGCAGTTTGGTAAAAAAAGGGGATTACTGGGAGATAAAACGCTTAAAAGAGGGAATTTCTGTTATTACCATGACCTGTAAGGCTGACGGCAGTTATGTAAAGCGTACCCTGCTGGTATCCAGTTTTACAAAGGTGGGAGGCACAGCGCCCATAAGGGGAAGCATCCGCAAGGGGATAAATGTATACTATGGAGCTTCGGATAAGGCGAATATCTCCTCGGATGACAGTGAAGTGAAGGAAAAGCTGGCGGAGGATAAGAAGGTATTTGTCAACTATCAGTGTAATGATTTTTACCGGGTGGAGTTAGAAAACGGAACCTTTGGCGATAGCGGTGAAGAATGGGGATTTGTCAAAAAGAACCAGGTGCAGATTCCGGTAACCGGGGTTTCAGCAAAAAAAGAAATCACAATTTTTGAAAAGGAGAAAATATCACTGGAAGCTAAGGTTGAGCCGCAGATTGCTTCAAATGCCGGGGTAAACTACCGCTCCTCCAATCAAAATGTGGCGGTGGCAGACAGAACCGGGGTAATAACCGGCATACATACGGGAACGGCAATAATTTCTGTTTTCAGCGTTGAAAACCCAAAGCTTACGGCAAAATGCAGAGTTACCGTAAAACCATATATTCCGGTAACCGGCATTCAGATTTCTCCGGATACGCTGACCGTGGAGGATGGGACAAAAGGGAAGCTGACGGCTAATGTGCTGCCGGAAAATGCCTCCGTGAGAACCTATTCCTGGAAAGTAGAAAAGGAAAGCATACTGCGAATGGATTCCGACGGAAACTATGTGGCGCTAAAACCGGGAAGCACTACGGCAACAGTAACAACAAAGGAAGGAAATTTTTCAGCGGTATGCCGGATTACGGTAAAACCGGTGCCGGTCAGCAAAGTTTCGCTACAGGCTGGCATGAATCTGGATATAGGGGAAATCTGCACACCGGTCTGGCATATCAGCCCATGGAATGCTACGAACCAAAATGTCACATGGCGGAGTGAAAATCCAAAGGTGGCGTCAGTAGACAGACAGGGAAGAATCTGCGCTCTTTCCTTGGGCACAACAAAAGTTTATATAAGAACCGAGGAGGGAGGTTTTTCCGCCGCCTGCACTGTAAAGGTGGAAAGCTATGTGGACGATCTGATATTGGAGGAAAACATACTTACGCTGACTCTGGGAAAATCAAAGAAGCTAAAAGCAGAAATAGTACCAAAAAACCCAACAAGAAAAAATATTATCTGGAAAAGTAAAAACAAGGCGGTTGTGCAAGTATCGAAAAACGGAAAGCTGAAGGCGGTAAAAACAGGCGATGCGGAGGTTATCGCCTACGACCGCTACACAGGAGCATATGATAGCTGTCTGATTACCGTAGCGGCCAATTTAAAAAAGCCAAAGCTGACGGGAAAGTGGAATAAGAAAAAATATGTTTTATCATGGAAAAAGGTAGCAAGGGCAACTGACTATTACTTATATGAGTATAACAAAAAGAAGAAAGAATATAAAAAAATAAAGGACTTTTCAAAAAAGAAGAGAAAATATACGGTAGCAAAGCCCAAAAAAGGAACAAAATATAAGCTGCGGGCATACTACAAGCCAAACAGCGAGTATGGCAGTTACAGTACAGAGTTAAAGGTAAAATAATAAGAGAGGGGAGAACGAAACGATGAAAAAGTGGCATAAGCCGGCTGCCCTTATACTGGCAGCCTCACTTCTAATATCCTGCCCGGAAGGGATGGTCGGATATAAGGCGGGGATACCGTCTTCCGGCGTAACTGTGGCAAAGGCGGAACAAAAGGAAGAGAAGCCAGAGTGGAACATCCAGTGCTTAAATGCGGAACGCTCCTATGAGGAAAGCCGGAAACTGAAACGGATTAAGGTAGCGGTGCTGGATTCCGGCCTGGACTATGACGAGGATATTCCTTATGTGGAGAGGGAGGACTTTCTGGGGGCAGAAGAGCTCCATCCTCTGTTTCAGGATCTCACAGGGCACGGTACCAGTGTGGCAAGTTTAATATGCGCCAGTAAAAATGATGACAGCATAACCGGAATCGCCGCTAACGTGGATCTATACGTTGCCCGGATACTGGATGAGAACAATGAGGCGCCGGTCAGCCGGGTTATTGAGGCGGTAAAGTGGGCCATGGAGAAGAAGGTAAACATTATCCATATGAGTTTTGGGACAAAGGAGTATTCCCCCGCGCTGCATGAAATAATCCGGCAGGCATACAACCGGAACATACTGATCATCGCTTCGGCGGGGAACGATGGGACAGCGGCAGAGGATGAATCTACGGTCGAATACCCCGCCGCCTTTGAAAACGTGATCGCAGTAGGGGCAACGAATACGGAAAACCGGAAGACGGAAATCAGCTCCAGCGGGGCGGAGCTGGATATTGTGGCGCCGGGCGAACAGATTCTTACGGCGGGCGCTTTTGGCGGAATCGCCGTGGAGGAAGGAACGAGTATGGCAGCGGCGCAGGTAACCGGAATTGCCGCCGTACTCTGGGGAAAATACCCGGATAAGTCAAACCGCTTCATCCGGGAGCTGATCCTTCGCAGCGCCAATATAAGCGCCGGAAGCGGCGACTGCGGGAACGGTATGGCAGATTATACGAAATCGGTCGGAAATTACCAGAAGATGAATGCCGTATATCATTCCTGGAAAAAGCTGGGGATATCGGAGAGCCGCGCAATTTCCCGGGCAGGGGAAAGCGTCGGGATCAATGCGGCACCCCTTGAAACCCATAGGGAGGTAACGTATGTTACCGGCTCCTGGGAGGGGGAAACCCATAAAAAGCTGGTAAAAAAGACAAAGGGAATTGCCAAAAAGGATATTAATATTATCAAGGAGGCCGCCACCGCCCCGGATACAGTAAAGAAAATGATGTCCCTGTCAAAGCACCCCTGTTTTCACGGCGGCGGAAACTATCTGGCAAATACACAGTACTTATTTTTCCTTGCCAGAACTTATATCAGTAAGGGAAATAGCACGAAAGAACCGGGTCTGCCGTCCTATCAGACTGTTTTTGGCAATAAAAAGCCATACAAAGGAGTAAAGAAAAAGGATGATATCAAAAAAAATCTATCGGACGACACAAGGAAAGCCCTTTTTAAAGCGTGTTTGAAGGGAGACCAAAAAACATGGACAGGGAAAAAGAAAGGCTATGTCATGCTGGGAGCGGCGCTCCATAATGCCACGGACGCTTTTTCCCACAGGGGATACCGAAACCTTGGGGGAAAACCGGCAGACTGGTGGAAGCTTGTGCATCCCCCGGGACTGATTAAAAACAAAAAAGCCGTAAAGACATCCGCAGGATATTTATGGAAAATGGCACAAAATAGTAACGGGGCATATAAAACCCTGTATAAGAAGATAGCAGTGGCAGATGAAGCTAAAAAAATAAAGTCACTGTGCAGGCTGGCAGGGACAGCCGCAAAAAAAATATTGTCTGCCCAAAAGAGCAAACCAACGTGTTATGACAGCTTTCAGGCAGCTTTTAACCAGTATGGGAAAAAGGCGGGAGATAAGACTTTCCGGATGGAAAATGTAAACAAATACTGGAAAAAGACGGTTCCCGCTGAAGCAGAGGGCAAGACCTTTGCAATCAATATCGACGGAAAAGGCTACCATGTTACTGTTCCAGGAAAAAAGCAAGTAACAACAGAGGTTGCTGATGGTAATGTGATATTTAAGATACCTTACTACCCGGATCAGAAGTGTGCTGTATGGAGCACTGGGGAAAAGCCGGTAGTATATTTTAAGGAGAAGAGTGTTAAAAAAAATAAACTTATATTTACTGCAAGTAGAAAAGATGTAAAAACTACAAAGGTAAAGGTACTTCTGACCAACCATTCAACCGTTAAAACAAAAACGTATAAATTAAGCTGCAGTTGTACGCTGCAGTTCAAAAAGGGAAAAGGGGTTACCGGCTCCATGAAACCCAAAAAGGTTTCCTATAAGGGAAATAAAAAAATCACAGTAAAAAATAAGTTTAAATGCAAGGGAAAAAAATTTGCCGGATGGATGAATAAGAAAAAGAAAAAACTGGGCTCCGGTACTAAGATACCGTTTATTACATCCGGTACTTTAATATTATATCCCATCTTTAAAAAAAGTAAGAAAAAGCCTGTCAAAAAAAAGAGCGGGAAAAAATAAAAGGAAGGAGTGGGAAAACAATGAAACAATGGTTAAGGATTTTATTGCTGGCCGTATCGGTAACGGCATGTCTGGGGAATGCGAAGAATGTGGAGAGCGCCATGGCAGAGGAAGACAGCTCTCTGGCTATCAGCAGGGAAAATTTCCCGGATAAGAATGTCAGGAAGGTTTTATCGAAGGATTTGGACAAAAATAAGGATCAAATATTGTCCCGGGAGGAACTGGCAGCGGCAAAGGAACTGGCGCTTCTTTATTTTAAAAAAATTGAGAGCATTAATCTCAAAGGAATTTCAAAATTAAAGCATGTGAAAACTGTGTGGGTTGAGGCATATGATATTAAAAATCTCACAGAGTTCAAAAAGATGCCGCAGCTGACCAAGTTAGATGTTGAAACATCTTACAACGAATCAATTGACCTTAGCCAAAATATAAATTTGCAGGATTTACGTCTGGATATGCATCTGGATAAACTGGATCTCAAATATAATAAAAAATTACAGAGATTATGGCTATATAATGCATGCTTCAAAAATCTAACAGTGGAAAATCTTCCGGAATTGGAGCGTTTATATCTTCCGCATGGGAGATATAAATGCGTTGCGGTAAAAAATTGTCCCAAGCTGGTAAAGGCTACGATGGACAGTGAAAAGCTAAAGAAACTTATCATGAAAAAACTTCCCAGTCTGGAAGTATTAAAAATAGCAAATGCAAAAAAAATAAAAAGCTTTAAGATTCCCTCCTTTCCGAACCTGAAGGAGTTTAAGATTGGGACGAACGGGAGTTTAAAGGCATTAAAAATTCCTTCCCTGCCAAAACTGGAAGTACTAACCATAGGAAAAAATCAGATAAAAAAGATAAATTTTAAAAAGGTGCCGAATCTGAAGGAGTTAATTGTTAACAAGGCAAAAAAGATAACGAAAATCGATATACGGCCGCTGAAAAAACTAAAGGAG
>CANQYY010000003.1 GCA_947628225.1 uncultured Lachnospiraceae bacterium | reverse complement strand
GACGGCATCCGCCCCGTAATGGATTGCTGTTTTCAACACCTCAAGATTATTCGCCGGTGCCAGTATCTCCGGTTTCTTCATCGCTTCCTCCTTTGGCTCCTTATGCCTTTTCTTTCTTCTTGCTGACTGTTATACCGTCCCCCACCGGCAGGCACAGAGTTTCCAACTGTTCATTGCCCGTCAGCGCCTGCAGATACTCCCGCATGCGGCTGTGGATGGTGCGGTCCCTCCTCGTCACGGCATATCGGGATTCCAGAATATCTCCCTCATGGAAAATATTATCCGACAATAATATTCCCCTCGGCGCCAGCAGAGCCAGAATATCCGGCAGAAAAGAAAGATACTGTCCCTTAGCTGCATCCAGGAATATAAAATCAAAGGACTCCTTTTTTTGTGCCAGATCATGCAGTATCTGTCCCGCCTCCCCGGCCGACAGCCGGATTCTCCCCTCCGGGTCGTAGGCGGCAAAATTCTTTCTCGCTTCCACCAGCCTCATTTCCACCTTTTCAATCGTAGTGATCCGGCTGTCAGCCGGCAGGCATTCCATCATAAACAGAGCAGAATACCCTACTGCCGTCCCCACTTCCAACACTCTTTGCGGTTTCTCCGTCCGAAGGAAATAGCGCAGCACATCTCTTGTTTCCCTGCGGATAATCGGCACCTCTGCCGCCAGGGCTTCCTTCTCCAGCCTTGCAATATAATCCGGCGGTTCCTCTCGGAATATATCCAAAAACACCTCGGTTCTTTTCCTCATAACAGCCTCCCAAAAATTCAGAAATCCCAACATCATAAGATGGTGGGATTTCAAAACTATCCTGTCCTTTTCTTACTCACAACCTGTCCCAGAATTTCCTCATAGGACATACTGGTATTCAACGTATAGACTCCCTCCTGCAGGGAAGTTCCCTCCTCCCTTTGCAGCTTCATTCTCAGATAGAAGGAATATTTGTTTTTTATAAGATCCTGTTCCTCCAGATTTTTCGCCACGGTAAAATCATCCTGCCCTTTCCGGATAGTAAACTGCTTATTTTCTCCCGGCGGAAGATCGGCTGTGGTATCGCCAAGCGCCTCATAGGCAAACGAATACCCGGCTCTGCAAAGCTGCACGCCGCCAAATACAACCAGACTATAAAATATAATATTTAATAATATGATCAAGATGGTCCGTACAGTCCTCAACATGGATCAAACCTCCATAATAATCGGCAGAATCATCGGATTTCTCTTCATTTTTTTCCAGAGATAATCATTCAGGGTATCTTTGATTTCCGTCTTCATCCTTCCCCAGTCTGTTATGCCCCTGTCATACAGGCGGTCCAACGCAATATTGACTACTTCCCGGCACTCATCCATGAGATTTTCGGATTCTCTCACATAGACAAACCCGCGGGATACAATATCCGGCCCCGACAAAATCGTATTGGAGCCCTTTTCCAGCGTCAGCACCACTACGAGCAGACCGTTTTCCGACAAATGCTGGCGGTCGCGCAGAACAATGTTCCCGACGTCCCCGACGCTGAGGCCATCTACCATGATTCCCTGCGCCTGCACTGCCCCTACTACTTTAGCGCTATCGGGTTTTAGCTCCAATACTTCCCCGGAACTCAGAATCTGAACATTTTCCTTCGGCACTCCCATTTCCTGCGCCAGCTCGCCCTGACAAATCAGATGTCTGTATTCTCCATGTACCGGTATTGCAAACTTCGGTTTTACTAACGAGTAGATCAATTTAATCTCCTCCTGGCAGGCATGCCCGGATACATGGGTGTCCTGAATGATTACCTTTGCCCCCTTCTGGGACAACTCATTCATAACCTTCGATACCGACTTTTCATTTCCCGGTATCGGACGGGAGCTGAAAATAACAGTATCTCCCGGCTTAATCGTAATCTTCCGGTGAATGGAAGCGGCAATCCTTGACAAAGCCGCCATGGCTTCTCCCTGGCTTCCCGTCGTAATCAGTACCAACTGGTCATCGGTATAATTTTTCATTTCCTCCAGGCTGATGATCATATTATCCGGCACCTGGATATACCCAAGCTCCACCGCCGTGTTTACAATATTTACCATACTGCGTCCTTCAATCACAACCTTACGGTTCTGTCGTCTGGCAGAATTGATGATCTGCTGAACGCGGTCTACATTCGAGGCAAAGGTCGCTACAATAATACGGTTTTTGGCATTTTCTTCAAATATCGCATCAAAGGTTTTTCCCACTGTCCGCTCTGACATGGTAAAGCCGGGATTCATAACATTGGTACTGTCACACATTAATGCCAGCACGCCTTTTTTCCCCAGCTCCCCAAACCTTGCCAAATCAATTGTGTCGCCGAATACCGGAGTATAATCCACCTTGAAATCCCCGGTATGGACAATAACACCGGCCGGCGTATACAGCGCCAGCGCCGCAGAATCTGCAATGCTGTGGTTCGTGCGGATAAATTCAATCCGAAAATCCCCCAGATTGATATACTGCCCGTAGGTAACTACCTTCCGCTTGACAAAATTTAAAAGATTATGCTCCTTTAATTTATTTTCAATAATCGCCATGGTAAGCTTTGTAGCATAAATCGGCACATTCAACTCCTGCAGCACATAGGGAAGGGAACCGATATGGTCTTCGTGTCCGTGGGTAATCACAAAGCCCTTGACCTTTTCCCTGTTATCTTTAAGATAGGTAATATCCGGTATTACCAGATCTACTCCCAACATATCATCCTCCGGAAATGCCAGTCCGCAGTCTACTACAACTATACTTGTTTCTGTTTCAAAGGCAGTGATATTCATGCCTATCTGCTCTAATCCGCCAAGGGGAATAACCCGAACGGATTCATTCCCTGTTTTTCCTTTTTTCTTCACTTATGACACCTCTCTATTCTAGTCTTAGTTCTACATCCTCCAACAATTCTTCAAAATATTTTGAGATAATCGTTAATTCCTTTTCGTCCTCTACTACACGGTACCTTATTTCATCTGCCTGCGTATGTTCTTCTTTTAGGAGCAGCGCATCGGCATTTTCTTCCTCCGAAGCTGCCACCAATAAATATTTCCCTCCTGCCACCGCAGCTTTTTCCATGACAAAAAAAACCTCCTCGCTGCCATCCTCCGCAGTAAGAATGATTTTACCGTTTTCTGACATTTATGTCCTCCTAATCCTGTGTTTTACCGAATGGAATCTAAATAGCCCTGCAAAATCAAAGAGGCAGCAAGTTTATCCACATATTCCTTGCGCTTTTCCCTGCGGATCTTCCCCTCCTTGAGTACGTCCATTGCAGACACCGTACTGAGCCGTTCGTCCCACAGCACGACCTCCAGCCCGGTTCTGGCTTTTAGTTTTTCCATAAATTCCTTCGTATGGCGCACCCGCTCTCCCTCTGTATTGTTCATATTTTTAGGGAAACCAAGTACGATACGCTCCACCTCATTCTCCTTTACCAGTTCATCGATTCTGGCAAGAGTCTGACGCAGTTTGTTCTCGCTTTTCCTTTTTATCACTTCAACGGGCTGTGCTGTCAGCAGCATGGAATCACTGATCGCCACGCCGACAGTCACAGAACCGTAGTCAAGTCCCATTATCTTCAAGACCGTACCTTAACCTTTTAAATTATTCTTAATATAATCTTCCAGGAACACCTCAATAATTTCATCCCGTTCCGCGCGCATGATCAAGCTGCGGGCTCCCTTGTGGCTGGTAATATAAGTCGGGTCACCGGACATCAGATAACCGACAATCTGATTTACCGGATTATATCCTTTTTCAGTCAATGCCTCATAAACGGACGCAATTACATCCCGTACATCGTAGTCCTTATCCACATCTACCTTAAAATACTGTGTGTTGTTGATTTCCTGCATTTTGTCACGCCCTTTTTCTGATAATCATAACCATATCTTTTTTTATTGTAATATATCCATAAAAAAATCGCAACTATTTTTTCATAACTTTCGTTACCCGGATCCGGTATATTTCATTTTCCAGATACCCGTTTTTTTCCGCCTCTTTTATGGGGACGCCAATCTTTACATAACGCTCGTTATGTCCGGTAAGATAGGACTCCCCCTCCTCTGTTGCCATTTCCTCGAAGAGAACCTGCTCTTTTTTTCCTAAAAAACCAATCCCGTATTCCTCCCGGTAGTGTCCGGCATCGGAAAGCAATCTATCGCTGCGTCTGTTTTTTATCTCCGGCGAAATCTGATCCTCCATTGCCGCAGCCTTTGTCCCGGAACGGGGCGAATATCGGAAAACGTGCATATCTGCCAGCCGGAGGCTTTGCAAAAATGCCCTCGTCTTTTCAAATTCCTCCTCCGTTTCTCCCGGAAATCCTACTATTACATCTGTAGTAATCGCCGGATTTTCATAATATTTTCTCAGCAATTCTACCTTTTTTCGGTATTCTACAGAAGTATAATGCCGATTCATCCGCGCCAGCACCGTATCACAGCCGCTCTGCAGGGATAAATGAAAATGCGGGCAGATCTTTGGCAGCTTTGATAATTCTGCTAAAAATTCTTCGGAAATTATCCTTGGCTCCAAAGAGCCAAGACGGATTCTGTTAATTCCCTCCACCTCTGACATCCGCCGAAGAACAGAAAGAAGCGGCTCTCCCTTTAATTTCAAAAAATTCTTCTCGCCCGAAAAATCAATCCCGTAAGAAGAGAGATGGATTCCGGTCAGGACGATTTCGCGAAATCCCCTTTTCGCCAGCTCCTTCGCCTGCGCCACTGCTTCCTCCTCCGGCATGCTGGTCAGCGCTCCCCGTCCTCTGACATAAGGAATCATACAGTAGGTACAAAACTGGTTGCAGCCGTCCTGGATTTTAAGATAAGCTCTCGTCCTCCCACCGGGGATGCCGGTACATTCTCCGGTGGAAAAAGAAGAATCTGCCAGAAACGGAAATGTATCGAGGAGTTTCTCTGCCAGATTGCCTTTCTCCTTATTAGAAAAGGCAATATCAATAGCCGCATCCTTCTTTAATGCCTCTCCGGCGCTCTCCACATAACAGCCTGCCGCTACGACGAGAGCTTTCGGATTTTTCTTTTTGGCGCGGTGCAGCATCTGTCTGGATTTCCGATCCGCTATATTAGTAACGGTACAGGTATTTACCACATAGATATCCGCTATCCTATCAAATTCTACAATTTCAAAGCCTTTTTTTTGAAACTGCTCCTTCATTTTTTCTGTTTCGTAAAAGTTTACTTTACATCCCAGTGTCAGAAACGCAACTTTCATGTCAACCTCCGTTTTGATGCGCCGGTATCTTTCTCTTTCTTTGTCAAAAGTACCAAAACGACCCATTTTAGCTGTCATTTTGCACAAAAAACTACAATTTTTATCATTTTACCTCGTAAATATTTAATATTGACATAATTTCCACTTCATACTAGTATAATACATGAAGAGTGGCAGGAGCCACGGACAATGAAAGGAGGTAATACCATGAAAACAGTTAAAATCTCACTAAATTCCATCGACAAGGTAAAAGCTTTTGTCAACGAAGTAACAAAGTATGATGCTGAATTCGATTTGGTATCCGGAAGATATGTCATTGATGCAAAGTCCATTATGGGTATTTTCAGCCTTGATTTATCAAAACCAATCGACCTCAATATCCACAGCGAGAGCGACGTAGATGAAATCCTTGCAAAACTGGATTCATTCATCGTAAAATAATAACATAATAATTTATATTGGGTTTGTTACTTACTTTGGGGCTACGCTGGTTCGCCGGCTAGCTTCTTTTCTTTTGCCCCGATAAAAAACGCTTCCGCTACGGCTTTACTGTCAGTATCTCTCTCTCCGTAATTGCCTTTTCCATCATTTCCCCTATTCTTTCTGCCAGATTTTTTTCAGATTCTTCCATTTTGGCAATAGACGGTTTGGTTACCGGATGCTTCGCCACAAAAATAGTACAGCAGTCCTCAAAGGGCTGGATCGAGGTTTCAAAGGTTTGAATCTTTTCCGCAATTTCGATAATTTCATTTTTATCGAAGGCAATAAGGGGACGGAACACCGGAATCGTACATACCGCATCCGTTGCCGCTAAGCTCTGCATAGTCTGGCTTGCCACCTGTCCCACGCTCTCGCCCGTTATCAGAGAAAGGCAGTTGGATTGTCCGGCAATTTTTTCGGCAATCCTCATCATATAACGGCGCATCAATATCGTCAATTCATCATGGGGGCATTTGTCGTAAATATATAATTGGATATCGGTAAAATTCACAATATGCAGCCGTATCTCACCGGCGTACTCCGACACCAGCCTTGCCAGATCCACTACCTTCTGCTTTGCTCTTTCACTGGTATAGGGCGGCGCATGAAAATACACTGCTTCTATCTGTACTCCTCTTTTCGCCATCATATATCCCGCCACCGGACTGTCAATCCCGCCGGATAATAAAAGCAGGGAACGGTCGCTGGTTCCCACCGGCATCCCGCCGGGGCCTTTAATGCTGGAAACATAAAGATAGGCGCGACGGCGGATTTCCACATAGACAGAAACCTCCGGGTCATGTACATCGACACGGGCGTTTTTCATATGCTCTAAAATATACGCCCCTGCCTCGGCGCAAATCTCCGGGCTTTCCATCGGATACTGTTTATCACTGCGCTTGGCAAATACTTTAAAAGTAAATGGTTTTTCGCCGAGTTCTTCCTTCATGTGGGCCGTTAATTCCTCGCACACATGGGAAAAAGTTTTGTCGTTTACAAGCACAACCGGGCAGATATGAGCTATCCCAAACACATGGCTCAGAGCTTCTGTTACCTCCTCCGGGTCAAAGTCTGTCTTTGCCTCCACATAAATGCGCCCCTGTTCTTTTTCCACAATAAATTCGCCCTCACAGCGCATAAGCCGCTCTGAAACCCGGTCCTTCAGCGCATTCTCAAAGACATACCGGTTCTTTCCCTTAATCCCTATCTCCGCATATTTTATTAAAAAAGCCCGTACCATAATTTCCTCCATCTCTCACTGTTGTTTTTTACCGTCTTGTGTACCTTGCCAGAACCGGCACCAATTTCTTTAAAGCCTCTACCGTCTTATCGAGCTGCTCTTTTTCAGTAAATACAGAGAAGCTAAACCGCAGGGTACAGTCTAACCGTTCCTCAGGCACGCCGATAGCCTTCAGGGTTTTGCTGATGCCCGGATGATTCGAGGAACATGCCGAACCGGAAGAAACATAAATCCCCTCTTCCTCCAGCGCATGAAGCAATACCTCGCTTTTTACTCCGTCAAAACTCACACTGACAATATGGGGCGCGCTCTGGCGAATTTCCTCCGGGGAGCAGGCGTTTATTACCGTCCCCTCTATCTCGCGGATTCGCTGGATAAAATATTCCTTTAGTCGGTACAGCTTGTCCTGTTTTTTTTCATGCTCTTCATAAATAAGTTCTGCTGCCAGCCCAAGCCCGGCGATCCCCGGTACATTTTCTGTGCCGGAACGCATCCCTTTCTGTTGTCCGCCGCCATGGATATAGGGATGCAGTTTTTTCGGCTCTGCCGCATATAAAAAACCGACTCCCTTCGGCCCGTGGAATTTGTGCCCGCTGACGCTCATTAAATCAATCCCCATCTTTTTGGGATAAAGCCGCATTTTCCCATAGGCCTGTATCGCATCTACATGAAAAACAATGTCCTTATTATAGCTCTTTACCGCTTCGGATAGTATCTCTACCGGAAGAACGGAGCCCACTTCATTATTTACCAGCATGACAGAAACCAGAACCGTGTCCTCCCGCAGGGCGTCATGCAGCGCCTCTGCCGACACATGCCCCTTTCCATCGACCGGAAGCTGTGTAATCTCATATCCTTCTTTTTCTAAATAAAGCAGCGGTTTTTGCACCGAAGCATGTTCAATACCGGTGGTAATGATATGCTTCCCCTGACGTTTCTTCGCCGCTGCCGTCCCCAAAAGCGCCATATTGTTGCTTTCTGTCCCTCCGGAGGTAAAAATGATATTTTGGGGGGTGCATTTTAAGGTTTTCGCCACCCGGTCTGCCGCCTGCTTGATATAATTTTCTCCCTCCAACCCCTTTTTGTGGAGGGAGGAAGGATTTCCATAGTCCTCATACATTACCTTTGAAACAAACTCGCAAACCTCTGAAAAGGGCCTTGTAGTAGCTGCATTATCTAAATAGCATTCCATTTTTACTTTCCCTGCCTTCCCTCAATCAGAAACATCAATACCGACAGCACTGCCATCCCTGCCGTTTCCGTCCGCAGTATCCTTTTGCCTAAGGAGATTGGCGCCGCCCCCCGGGATACTGCCTCTTCTACCTCGCTTCGCTCGAAGCCGCCCTCCGGTCCGATAAATACGGCAATGCTGTTTCCTTTCACTGCATTCTGTATCGTTTCTGCCGAGCTTTCCATATCCTCACACAACTCGTAGGGAATCAGTACCGTATCTATAGTTCCGGCATAGTCCAACGCTTGAGAAAAATCCATGATTTCCCCGATGTCCGGCACTTTTCCCCTGCCGCTCTGCTTGGCCGCGGATTCGGCAATCGCCTGCCACCGCAGCCGCTTCTTTTCCTCTTTTTTTTCGTCCAGTTTCACGATACACCGCTTTGCCCGGAAAGGAATAATCTCGGCCGCCCCCAGTTCAATCGCCTTCTGGATAACAAATTCCATCTTATCGTTTTTGGGAAGCGCCTGAAATAAAGTAATCTTTACCGGAAGTTCCGTCACCGCCGCCTTTTGCTCCGTTACCGAAAGGCAAACCGCCTCCTCTTTTATTTCCTGTATCATGCAAAAATAATCCATTCCCTTTCCGCAGGAAACTACTACCTGTTCCCCCGGCTTCATGCGCAGTACATTTTTTATATGGTTTACATCATCTCCGGTAATCCGTATCTCCCTCTCCCGGATGTTTTCTTCAGGAACAAAAAAACGGTGCATGAACAAAAACCTTACCTTTCATTACTAACGGCACAAATGGAAAACCATCTGTGCCGCTAAATTACTTTTTATACTTTCTCTTTTAACCGGTTGGAAAACCTTTTATCAGCTCAATGTGCCAAACATCGTATAGGTATACTTCCCTGTGTTCATCGCCATCTGATTAGCGCTCTGATTAAACAGGGTCGAAGCTTTCTGGGCAATGCGCGCTGCCAGTGAACCGCTGCCGGAAAAAAGCGCTTTCAAATCGCTGTCTTTTGCTTTCATAAAGGAATCTTCATCCACAGACAGCGTATTATCGGCATTAATGGTAATACCTACCTTATTCAGCAGACCCTCGCTGATATTCATCTGATCTGTTGTCCATACCGCCGTCTGCAGCATACTATAGGAATTAAGATTTTTTGCGGAAGAAAGCATTTTGTTATAATCGGAAACAAAGTCCTTCACATCCGCCATTACATCCTCTCTGTCCGTCTTACTATAATCAATCTTCTGTAATGCCTTGGCTGATTCGTTCAACGCCTTTGCGCTGCTCTTTACCAAAGACAGGTTATTATTGCTGTCTGCCAGCCCCGACTTGGAAATCGACTCCTTTTCATCGGTCTCCGCGGTGGCATAATATGCTTTCATCGCCTTTTTGTACACGCCGCTCTGAATCATTTTCAGATCGCCGAAAGCAGAGGTCAGTGAAGATAAAGAATTTCCCGCGCCGCCGCTTCCTGTCGCGCCAAAGTAGGTGTCAAAAAAAGAACTGGCGCCAAAGCCTCCGATTCCATAAAAATTTGTAATCATAACCGTCACTCCTTTGAAATTATAACCGGTAATCCGTTACCCTGTTATATCTTATATCGTCATTGTTGTTACATAAAATTAGCAGTTTACAATATCATTATAACAGATTCTTCCAAAATTACAAGCCTGTATTCTACTATTTAAATAAAATTATTTTAGCAGCGCCAGAGCGTTTGCCACAGCCTCCCTCTCACTGTAATGATGTTTCACGCCGTTAATCTCCTGATATTCCTCATGCCCCTTCCCTAACAGGACGATCATGTCGCCTTCCCTCGCATTTTTCACGGCGTAATTTACAGCTTCCTGACGGTCCGGGATCACAATATACTCTCCCTTTGTCCTCGCCAGGCCAACCTTAATATCTTCAATAATATCCATCACATCCTCCGTCCGGGGATTGTCGCTGGTAACCACGGCAAGCTCCGCCAGGTTTCCCACAGCCTCTCCCATTTCGTAGCGGCGCAGCTTACTGCGGTTTCCCCCACAGCCGAAAATTGCAATAATGCGTCCCGGGTTATACCCCCGCAGCGTTTTTAATACACTTTCGGTACTGACGCCGTTGTGGGCAAAGTCAATCAGCACAGAGAAGTTTCTTCCCGTGGGAACACTTTCTACCCGTCCTCTGACCTCTACATGCTCCAGGGCATGGAGAATAACCTCCTGCGGCATTCCCAGAAGGGCTCCGACACAGGCGGCGCACATCCCATTATAAATGTTAAAAAGTCCCGGCAGCCCCACCACCACGTCGCCGTTTAACAATCCGCTGGCATGGAATTTCATGGAAAGCTGTCCGCCCTCATTGATATGCTCCATCGCATCTGCCTTCAGCGCCGCCTCTTTCGTGCCAAAGGTCTTTATGTCGCAGGTGGCATTTTTTACAATATCCTTCCAGTGGGGGTCATCGGAATTGACAACTCCCACCTTGCACATGCGGAACAGCTCTGCCTTGCAGGACAGATATTCCTCAAAATCTTTATGCTCGTTTGGGCCGATATGATCCGGGGAAAGGTTGGTGAATACACCATAGTCAAATTCCATTCCCGCCACACGGTCCATTTTAATCCCCTGTGAACTGACTTCCATTACCATGTATTCACAGCCCGCCTCTACCATTTCAGAAAAATATTTCTGCAGATCATAGGATTCGGGCGTCGTATGCTCCGTAGGCGTCACCTTTCCCTTAATAGACACGCCGATGGTTCCTACGATGCCGCAGGTCTTTCCGGACTTTTCGATAATATCCCTGATCATATAGGTCGTAGTGGATTTTCCCTTTGTCCCGGTAATTCCGATTGAAACCATCTTTTTAGCCGGATAATCAAAAAACGCCGCCGACATTTTACTCAGAGCTTCCCTGCCGTTTTTTACCTTTACTATAGTGACGTCTTTTTTGTCTACCGCTACATCCTTTTCCATCACAAGGACAGTGGCTCCCTTTTCTATTACATCCGGGATAAATTTGTGCCCGTCCGACACAGTTCCCTCGATTGCCACAAAGAGCATGCCCGGAGTTATTTTCCGGGAATCGTAGGCAATATCTGTTACCGGGGTGTCCAAATCTCCCTGTATCAGTTCGTATTCCAGCTTTTCTAATAATGTTTTCAGCGCTTTTGCCATCGCTACCACTCCTTCTTTATATGATATTATATTGCTTCAAGGCTTTTTCAATTCCATCCTCCCTGACAGCAGAAGTAACATAATCGACCTCAGAAAAAATCGCCGGGTTCCCGCTTCCCATAGCAATGCTTATGCCGGTATAGCCAAGCATGGGCAGATCGTTCGTGCTGTCGCCGATTCCTATGGTATCCGACTGCGGGATCCCCAGCCTGTCGCAGAGAAAATGAATGCCGGTAGCTTTTGAATACCCTCTGGGAACCACTTCATAAAAGGTAGGATCCCTGAGAATAAATTCAAATCTGTCCTCGTATTTTTTCTTAAAATTTTCCATATCACTGCTGCTGTCAAACCACAACGCCATTTTATCAAAGGCAGGGTCTTCGTCCCAAAAACTCTGGCAGATAGTGGAAAATGTCCCGTTTTCTTCAAAAATCGACTTCACCGCCGGCATCCAGTAATCTCTCCTGAAATACGACGCCTCCTTCCCCTCCAGCACGCCGTCAATATGATACTTTATCAAATCCCCGGCAATTTCTTTCTGCAGGGAAGGCTCTATCTGCGCATGAAGCAGCTCTTTCCCCCGGTATACAATCTGGGTGCCGCAGCCCGCCACCATACCGTCAAAGCCAATCGCCTGTATTTCCTCCGGTATAATTATCTGGCATCTTCCGGTGCAAAGAAACGTCAGATGACCTTTTTTTTCCGCCTGCCGAATGGCATTTATGGCGCTTTCCGGTATTACGCCCGTTTTCTCATCCATCAGGGTTCCATCAATATCAAAAAAAATCATATACTGCTTCATAGTAAGTATACTCCTTTATTCAGACAGCATCTCCTCTGTATCCATCCATATTGTGACCGGCCCGTCATTGACAAGGGAAATTTTCATATCGGCGCCAAATTCCCCCCGCTCTACATGAGGGATTTCTTTTTCGCACTGCCGTAAAAAATATTCGTATAGCGGTTTGGACTGTTCGGGGCGCATCGCATTAATAAAGTTGGGGCGATTTCCCTTTTTGCAGCCGGCATACAGCGTAAACTGCGAAACAATAAGCAGGCTGCCTCCCGCCTGCTGCAGCGAGCGGTTCATTTTCCCCTCCTCATCCTCAAATATACGGAGCTTACAGAGTTTGGACGCCAGATAATCCGCTTCCCTCTCGGTATCGCCTTCCTTCGCCCCCCAAAATACAAGAAAGCCCCTGTCTATTTTTCCAACCACTTCTCCCTCTACCGCAACAGCGGCCTCAGTGACCCTTTGAATCATCAACCTCATTTATCTGTCCTCAATCTTTCTGAATTTTTTATGGATACCTACATATTTGTACGCCGGACGAATAATTTTCCCCCGATTTACCAGCTCCTCGAGCCGGTGCGCGCTCCAGCCGGAAATACGGGCGATCGCAAAAATCGGAGTAAATAATTCTTTGGGAATGCCAAGCATAGAGTATATAAAACCGCTGTAAAAATCCACATTGGCACATACCGGCTTATAACGCCGGTGGTTTTTCATAATCAAATCAGCAGAAATCCGTTCCACTGCCTCATACAGGGAAAACTCCTCCTCATATCCTTTCTCCTCGGAAAGCCTTTTCGCATATTTTTTCAGCAGGATGGCTCTCGGGTCGGAATCCGTATATACGGCATGTCCCATACCATAGATCAAGCCGGAGCCGTCAAACGCTTTTCTGTTCAGTATTTTTTCCAGATAGGCAGCAATTTCCTCCTCCCGGTTCCAATCCCTGCAGTGTTTTTTCAGCTCGTCAAACATCTGAAGGACCTTCAGATTGGCGCCGCCATGACGGGGGCCCTTTAAGGAAGCTATGGCAGCAGATACCGTAGAATAGGTATCTGTACCGGAGGACGTAACTACATGATTGGTAAAGGTGGAATTGTTTCCACCTCCGTGCTCGGCATGAAGCACCAGCGCCACATCGAGCGCCTTTGCTTCCAGCTTCGTGAATTTACCGTCCTGCCGGATCATCTGCAAAATATTTTCTGCTATGGATAGATTTTTATCCGGCGTGCGAATAAAAAAATCATCATCAAATTTCAAATGCCGGTAAGAATGATAAGCATAAACGGCAATCATCGGAAGCTTTCCTATGAGCTGCAATGACTGGCGCAATACATTGGGGACAGAAATATCATCAGGATTCTCATCATAGGAATACAGGGTCAGCACGCTTTTTTGCAGGGCATTCATAATATTGGCGCTGGGGGCTTTCATAATAACATCACGGACAAACTCACCGGACAATTCCTGCAGGCTCGTCAAAATGTCTTCAAAATCCTGCAGCTGTTCTTTCGTCGGCAGCTCCCCGAATAAAAGCAAATAGGTGGTTTCCTCAAAAGCATACCGACGGTCTTCAAAACTTTCCGCTAATTCCATAATGTTATAACCCTGATAATATAATTCCCCCTCGCAGGGTACTTCTTTCCCCGCCTTTGTCTTATGCCCGATAACATCGGAAATTTCTGTCAGTCCCGTCAGCACGCCCTTCCCGTTGGCATCCCGAAGTCCCCTCTTTACATCATACTCTGTATATAGATCCAAATTAATAGCGCCGGACAGCATACAATAATCTACCAGTGCATCAAATTTTTGATTCAATCCCTCATCCAGCTCCATCATCGATCGATTTCCCAAATCGTTTCCTCCTTTGCCGCCGTTTTGCATAATACTCATTATACACTATTTTAAAGGCTTTGCAAATTATGAAATTTACCGGATTGAAAAGAAACACTGCCAGTAGTATAATGAAAACAGCAAAAAATTAAGGAGGTAGTATTTTTATGACACGTTTTACATTACCACGGGATCTATACCATGGGAAAGGAGCACTGGAGGCCTTAAAAACCTTTGAGGGAAAACGCGCTATTATCTGCGTGGGAGGCGGTTCTATGAAACGAAACGGTTTCCTGGACAAAGCGATGGATTATCTGAAAGAAGCGGGAATGGAAGTGACGCTTTTTGAGGGAATCGAGCCGGACCCATCGGTGGAAACCGTTATGAAAGGAGCAGCCGTTATGCAGGAATTCCAGCCGGACTGGATTATTGCCATGGGCGGCGGTTCTCCTATTGATGCTGCGAAGGCTATGTGGATTAAATACGAATATCCGGAAACTACTTTTGAAGATATGTGCAAGGTATTCGGGCTTCCGAAGCTTCGCCAGAAAGCGCATTTTTGCGCGATTTCTTCGACATCCGGCACCGCTACGGAGGTAACCGCATTTTCAATCATTACCGATTATCAGAAGGGAATCAAATATCCGATCGCAGATTTTGAAATTACGCCGGATGTAGCGATTGTTGACCCGGATCTTGCAGAAACCATGCCGCCAAAATTGGTAGCCCACACAGGTATGGATGCTATGACGCATGCCATAGAAGCCTATGTATCCACTGCCAACTGTGACTACACAGATCCGCTGGCGCTCCATGCCATCCAAATGATTCAGAGCGACTTAGTCGCTTCCTACCGGGGCGATATGGAGAAACGAAGCAGCATGCATAATGCCCAGTGCCTTGCCGGCATGGCATTTTCCAATGCCCTGCTTGGTATCGTGCATTCTATGGCGCATAAGACCGGCGCCGCCTTTGAAGGCGGACATATTATTCACGGCGCCGCCAACGCGATGTACCTGCCGAAGGTAATTAAATTTAACAGCAAAGACGCTACTGCTGCCGCCCGTTATGCTGAGATCGCTGACTTTATGAAACTTGGCGGCAATACGCAGGAGGAAAAAATCGACCTTTTGATTGCTTATCTGCGTAAGATGAACGACGACCTGAACATACCTCACAGTATTAACCACTACGGCGCAGACGGTCTTCCGGCAGAAACCGGATTTGTTCCGGAGGATGTCTTCCTTTCCAAACTCTCAGATATTGCAGCCAACGCCCTGTTGGATGCCTGCACGGGTTCTAACCCAAGACAGCCGTCCCAGGAGGAAATGGAAAAACTGTTAAAGTGCTGCTATTATGATACGGAAGTAGATTTCTAATCCAGAGGAATCTATAACTGTAACTAAAAAAAGATGCCCCCGTCTGACAGACGGGAGCATCTTTTTTTCAGGCATACTTTCCCTTCCTTTTTCATACGCTATACAAAAGCATTGCGGAAGTCTGTCTATGAATATTGAAATAGAAAGAGAAAAATTAATTCTTTTTACAAAAGTGGGCGCCATTGTTCTTACCTCCATCGCCCTGCTCGCAGTAAGTTTCCTTGTCTATCCCCGTTCAGCAGAAACACTGGGTACCTCTATCACCAACCCAAAAGAGCTCCCCATCTATTGTGTGGAACAGCAAAAGCCATGGATATCCATAAGCTTTGATGCTGCCTGGGGAAATGAGGATACGAAAAAGCTTTTAGCGATTCTGAAAAAACATCAGGTAAAAGCCACCTTCTTTATGACCGGAGGCTGGATTGAAAAATATCCGGAAGATGTTAAGGCTATTGCGGCGGACGGCCACGATCTCGGCAACCACAGCGAAAACCACAAACACATGTCACAGCTTTCTGCCGAGCAGTGTAAGGAAGAAATCATGAAGCCCCATGAAAAGGTAAAAAAGCTTACCGGCAAAGATATGATCCTGTTCCGTCCCCCCTATGGCGATTATAACGATAATCTGATCCGGGTATGTCGGGATATCCATTATTATCCCATCCAGTGGGATGTGGATTCGCTGGATTGGAAGGATTATGATGCCTCCACCATTATCCGCCGGGTAACCGAGCACAAGCATCTGGGCAACGGCTCGATTATCCTCTGTCACAATGGGGGAAAACATACTGCCGAAGCTCTGGATAGCCTGCTTTCCACCTTAAAACAAAAAGGATTTACTCTGGTACCCATTTCCCAACTTATTATGAAAGAAAACTACACCATCAATACAGAGGGACGGCAAAAGGCGTCGTCCCAATAAATCTAAAAGGAGAACAGCCTGACCCGTCCCTTGCTGATCCGTAAAAGCCATCCCACGCAAGATCAGTGGTGGAACAGCCGGATTCCGGTAAAACACATGGCAATGCCATGTTTATTGCATGCCTCGATCACTTCGCCGTCGCGGATAGAGCCGCCCGGCTGGGCAATATATTTGACTCCGCTTCGGAACGCGCGTTCCACATTATCACTAAAGGGGAAGAACGCGTCCGAGCCGAGAGTTACCTCCTTGGCATATTCTCTTAACCATGCCTCTTTTTCCTCTTTGGTAAATACCGGAGGCTTTTCCGTAAATACCTTTTCCCACTCGCCATCTGCCAGAACGTCCATATAGTCGTCGCCAATATAAAGATCAATGGCATTGTCCCGGTTCGCGCGTTTCATATCCTCCTTAAACGGCAGGTTCAGTACCTGCGGAGATTGACGGAGCAGCCAGTTATCCGCTTTGCTTCCGGCAAGTCTGGTACAATGGATACGGGATTGCTGTCCGGCTCCGATACCAATCGCCTGTCCGCCCTTGACATAACAGACGGAGTTGGACTGGGTATATTTCAAGGTAATCATGGCAATCGCCATATCAATCTGCGCAAGCTCCGGGATTTCCTTATTTTCCGTCACCACATTGGAAAAGAAATCCTTATCAATATTTAACTCATTGCGTCCCTGCTCAAAGGTAATGCCAAATACCTCTTTATGCTCTACCGGCTCCGGTACATAATCGGCATCAATCTGAATGACCGCATAATTTCCTTTTTTCTTTTCCTTCAGGATTTCCAGCGCCTCCGGTTCATAACCCGGCGCAATAATCCCATCGGAAAATTCTCTTTTGATCACTTTTGCCGTGGAAACATCACAGACATCAGAAAGAGAAATGAAATCGCCATAAGAGGACATCCGGTCGGCGCCTCTGGCTCTGGCATAGGCGGCAGCAAGAGGAGATAATTCTCCCAAATCATCCACCCAGTAAATTTTCGCCTCAATTTCACTTAACGGAAGACCTACCGCAGCGCCGGCAGGGGATACATGCTTAAAGGAGGTCGCCGCCGGAAGCCCTGTTGCCTGTTTTAATTCCTTTACGAGCTGCCAGCCATTCAAAGCATCCAAAAAGTTAATATATCCCGGCTTTCCGTTCAGTACCTGTATGGGAAGTTCTCCCTCCTTCCTATATATCCTGGAAGGCTTCTGATTTGGATTACACCCATATTTTAATTCTAACTCTTTCATATTTTCCTCCATTCTACTTTTGTCGTATCGTTGTCCTTACTGATTTTTATTGATAATCCGGGATTCATATTTACCGGTTTCAATCTCTATGTAACGGACAAATAACGAAACCTTATTTTCCTCATTCAAACTATTCCAGAGCATATTGGCAAATGCGTTTCTGTCATCCGGTATCTCTACCAGCTTAGGCTCTCCCTCAAAACTGGGAAGAGGATTTCCATCCCCCTGATAAGTGTGAATAAAATGACCCTGTCCCGCTATCGGATTACTATAAGCAAAAGTAAAGCGGTTGCAGGAATCCGGGTTACCGTTGCTGCTTTTTAAAATGGACAAGGCGTAGTTATACACGCCATTTTCTATGTGCATGATACCGGAGATTCTCGGTGTATAATTGGGAGCGTCCGGCTCAAATTGCCTGGTGCGGAGCGCCTGCTCAAAAGTCTGCTGTTTGTCCATCCGTTCGTAGATGGTATCCGTCTGATCTCCGTTCGTCACAATCGTCTTATTGCCAAGAACACGAACCGGCGCATAAATGATCAAACTTGGGTCGCTGAGCTTGGAGGCGTCAAATGCCTGTGTCCGGATTCCCTCGCCATCTTCCACAAAAATGCGGTTCCGGCTGTTTTCGCTTCTTCCCATTATAAAATAGGCGGTCACGGCGTATTTTCCATTCGGGGATTTGCCTATTATAATTCCCCGTCCGGGATACGCATTGTTTTTTAATTCATTTTCCAGTGAAATCATCTTTTTTCCTCCATTCTTCTGATTTTTATTCTACAAAAGCGGTGCGATTCCCACAAGGCGGCGTTTCCTGCAAAGTAAAAAATAAACCACCCGGGCAACCAGCACTCGTGGTCCGCCCAGGCGGTCGACTTTTCTACCAATCCATACTCCCCGTAGGTAACCCTACTTATCCGCCAGTCGTATGGAAGTTATTTTTAGCATACCTTATTTTTTCCAAAAATGCAAGAACTTTCTAACAGGCGCCTGCTGTTTCAAAGGGCGATAACTCAAAGCGGATAAAATACCCTCTGTCATGGTGGCAGACCGGACAGACTAACGGCGCTTCTTTAGCATCCAGCACGGCGCCGCAGTTCAGACAAATCCATCTGGTAGAAACTTCTGATACAAACAGCGTTCCTTTTTCCAACTGTTCCGCAAAACGTCCAAATCTGTCCCCATGAAGTTTTTCAATCCTGGCAATCTGCTGAAAAGAAGAGGCAATCTCCGGAAATCCTTCCTGCATGGCTATCTCGCCAAAACTTTTGTACACCGGATCGAACTCTTCATACTCATTATGCTGCGCTTTGCGGAGCAGGCTTACCAGATCCTCTGCAATATCCACCGGGTAACTGCCATCCACTGCAATATTTTCCCCTGCTGCCTTCTTTAAGTGGTTATAAAAAATTTCTGCATGTTCCTTTTCCTGGTCTGCCGTATAGCGGAATAATAAGTCAATTACATACATACCCGTTTTTTTTGCCTGAGATGCCGCAAAGGTATAGCGGTTTCTCGCCTGGCTCTCTCCCGCAAAAGCCCTCATAAGATTTTTCTTCGTTTCACTCTGTTCAAATGCTACTGCCATGTTTCCACAACCTCCATGCTAATCTTTTCCATTAGTATGGCTGAGAAAGAATAAGAATATACACGGCAGCGGACTTGTATTCTTCCCGTTTTTGGGACGGATCATGAACGAAGGGCGTCCATAAAACTGTAATACGATGGTTTTACGTCGTAAATACCGGTATCAAACAATAACGGATG
Organism: uncultured Lachnospiraceae bacterium; assembly: GCA_947628225.1. Taxonomy (GTDB): domain Bacteria; phylum Bacillota; class Clostridia; order Lachnospirales; family Lachnospiraceae; genus Eubacterium_F. The sequence goes on along the minus strand of CANQYY010000003.1, from coordinate 134,674 downwards.
GGACTCTTTTCTCCAGGATGCCCCGTCATAAAGCCCCCACAAAGTCAATCCGGTAATGGAATGCGTTGTATTCTGGACTGCAACCAGCTTCTTCATCAGGTCAGCGATATATTTCGCCTGATCTTCATCTGTCTGCCCTGCTTCTTTAAAGTTTCCATTTTCATTATTTATCGTTATATCCAATTCGGTAATCTGTACCTCAAACCCTGCATTCGCAAATTTCGTAACCGTCTGGACATACAAATCCGGGGTCGGATAATCGATGTCCAGATGACTCTGCATACCGATTCCGTCACATATTTTTTTCGGTTCTCCCTTATTAATATAGTTGATGAGGGAAATAACCTGTGTCGGATGATTTCCCACATAAGTATTAAAGTCATTATAAAGCAACGATACCGATTCTGTCAGGGAGAACTGGCTCAGCATATCATGAGCAATCTCAAATGCCTTTTTTAAGTACGGCGGCTCTGTTTCCAGATTTCCTGACCGGTTTCCATATACTTTCGACCAGTTGGCATTCGCATTATTGTTCAGATATTCATTTGCCACATCCCAGGCATATACTACGTCCTTATATGCTCCATTATCAAGAGTATAAACATGTTTCATTACACTGCGAATGTACATCTCCATACGGGCGTCCATTACATCTGTGCTTACATAATCTCCATTATTATCATAGTCTTCTTTAAAGAACCATTCCGGCGTCTGGGAATGCCATACCAACGTATGGGCGCGCATTTTCAGCCCATTGGCTTTGGCAATCTTCAAGGCGCTGTCAACACTGGAATAATTGAGGTCCGGCACCTGGCTTTCCGTATAACTTTCCGGTATTACATAATCATTACTCCTTGAACGCGCGGTATCGGTACTAATCAATTGCTTGCCCCAATTACGAAGCACCGTATCCGGCTTCATCTCATTTTCCAGGGTAAAGCTGCTATAGTGCTTCTTCACATAAGCAAGCGTCTTTTCATTCTGCAACTGGCTCATAGTCAGGCAGGTACCGGTCTTGCCAAACACGGGATCACAAGCTTCCCGGATACTGTCAAGTTCTTCTACGGTTCCTGTCCCGGCTGTCAACTGGCGCAAATTGATTTCGTCCAGATAAAAGGAAGCCTTGGCATCATCCGGTATTTCAAAATAAATATAAAACATGGAGAAAGATGCCGGCGCCGTAAAGGTAGCTTTCATTTCCTTCCATGTGGTGTCTGCCGCCAGCGAGGTTATCCCAATATATTCATCCGACTCCGGCTGGTAAGTACATTTCACGGTAGTACTGCCGCTTTCCAATTTAACATAGGCGCTGATCTCATACTTAGCCCCCGGCACGATCTGGTCGCCTGCCTCATAACCGGCTCCGTGCCAGCTGGCAGTTCTTCCCGATACATACAGGCAGTTCCCTTTATAACCGCCGGACTGCGATTTCAAAGAAGCGCTCCCTCTCGCGGTAAACCCGTCGGTTCCGCTTTCAAAAGAGGCAGATTTCACATCCTGCTCTACAAAAGGGGTCGAAGCCGGCGTTGCTGTTCCCGGGGCAGCCGTAGTACTGCCGGTCGGCGCCGGAGTATCTGTTCCCTTCGGGGACTGAACCGGAGCATCGCTTGTCTTCGGGGTATGGTTCGGAGCATCGCTTGCTTTCGAGGTCTGAACCGGGGCATCGCTTCCCTTCGGAGGCTGGCTCGGGTCTGCACTCGAAGAGGGACTCTGGGACGAAACTGCCCCCGGGTTATCCGATGTCCCGCTATTCGGAACATTGGGACTATACTGCGGGCTGTTAGTCGGTTTTTTCGATACCGTTGGCGCCTTTGTCGTAAGCGGCGTCTTTGTCCGGGTCACTTCCGTTTTTCTTTTATTCTTTACCGTAACCTTACAGGTCAGTTTTTTTCCACTGACTTTTGCTGTTATCTTTGCCTTTCCTTTTTTCTTTGCCTTGACAACTCCCTTTTTGGATACGGTTGCCACTTTTTTCTTACTGCTTTTCCATTTTACTTTTTTCTTTGTTCCCTTGACCTTTAAACGAACTTTCTTCCCCACATACAGGGTAACTTTCTTTTTATTCAGCTTTACCTTTTTCTTAGCATCTGACGAAGCCGGTGAAAACAGTAAAGCTACGATCAGGCCAAAGCATAAAACAAGTGACATACACTTTTTCATCTTACCACATCCTTTTCTGTATTAATTTTTCCATTTCTTTTGTCATGTTCCCACTCTGCGACCCTTTTTCGCCTATTATATTATCAGTTTTATTTTATAAGAAATCAGTGAAAAATTCAACTAAAAAATATAGAATCCGATTCCAAAATGCTTTTTATTTACAGTCCCCGTAAACCATGATAAAATGGAGAAGAGCAAAGAAGCAAGGGAGGGGTTTTATGTTTCATAAAAGGATGCGGCAGATTTTTGTACTTTTTTGCCTGTTATCTCTTTTTCTTTTATTATCCGATCCGATGATTTCCTCTTACGGCGGGGCAAAAACAGATACCGGGATTTCCCCGGACAAAACCACAATACAGACAAAGAAATATAAGGAATGGCTTCCTCTTTGGAAGCAGGAGAAGGCAGACACCGGAAAAATTCTTTTGACGCCGGGAGGAACCGAGAGGGATTTGAATTTTTCCTGGTACTCGAAAAAAAAGGGTACGCCGGCTGTTATGATAAGCGCCGACCATCTTTATATACAGGCAAAGATTTTTCGCGGCACCGCCCATTCTATATCCCGGAGCAATGGCAGTATAACTTATCACTCGGCCAACCATGTCAGCGTTACGGGGTTTTTGGCAGAAAATACGCAATATTACTACCGCTATACCGATAATATTAATTCGGAGGATGTAAAATGGTCCTCTACTTATGAGTACCATTCCCGGAGTTTTTCCTCCCTTGCCGCTATCCTGGTAGGGGATGCCCAGATTGGAGCATCCGGAACTATCCCCGCCGACACATATAACTGGAGCCGCACCGTAGAGAAAGCATTGGCGACGGAACCAAAGGCAGCGTTTTTTCTATCTGCCGGCGACCAGATTAATTATAAAACAAATACAAAGGATAAGGGACTGAGGGAACGGGAATATGCCGGCTTTCTTTTTCCCGGACTTTTGCGGAACATACCGATAGCGGCAGCCATCGGCAATCATGAATCCAAGGGGAAAGACTATCAGTATCATTTTCACAATCCCAATAACAATGACGGCTACGGCTCTACCCCTTCCGGCTGCGATTATTATTTTTCCTACGGAGATGTCCTGTTTCTCGTCTTAAACAGCAATAATCGAAACAGTAAAGAACACCGGAAACTGATAAAACAGGCAATTTCCGAGTTTCCCAAAGCAAAATGGCGGATAGCTCTCTTTCACCATGATATTTACGGCAGCGGAGCCGCCCATTCCAATCGCACCTCTGCCAATATGAGGATTTTCTTTGCCCCTTTAATGGATGAATATAAAATTGATTTAGCCATAAATGGGCATGACCATTCCTACGCCCGCTCCTTTTCTATGTTAGACGGCACTGCCATTCAAAATAAAAGCAGCGCGCTTCTTAATCCGGCAGGAACCACCTATATCACTCTTGGCTCCTCCAGCGGAAGTAAGAGGTACGAGCTGGCAAAGAATAAGCAGTTTTATGTGGCAGAGCGCTCAAATCAGCCTGTCCCCACTTTTTCCACGCTGAATATAATCGGAAATACATTGACGCTTCGCACCTATGACTATAACGGGAAAAAATATGCCGATGATTTTCAGATCATAAAGACTGCCGCAAAGGAAAATCCCATCCGCATGATAAAAAAAGCGGAAAGCAAAAAGGCGGCTTCCTATACAAAAGCCTCCTTCCAAAAGTTAAAGCGCCGCCTGAAAAAAATACGGGCGCTGCTGAAACCAATCTCAAAAGACCCCGGCGCCCAAAAAGCCGCCAAGCGTTTCCGCAAAGCTAACGACCCTCTGAGTTACTACGGCTATGCTGCCGGTACCACCAAGGCGCTCCCCAAAGGGTTCTCCACCCTGTTAGACAAGACAAGGCTCCGTAAGGTCACGGTCAGCGCCTCCCGTCTGCGCACAGCATACGATAATTTAAGGAGCGCCATGTCCGCCCTGAAAAAGACCTCCCTCACCGTCAGGGCAGGGAAGAAGAAATGCAAAAACAAAACCCGTCTGCGGCTGAAAAAGGGAAAGAAGCTGAAACTGAAAATAAGCAGGACTCCGGCAAAGGCGGCATTTACCTGCCGTTCCGCCTCCCCCCGGTTTGTTTCCATAAGCAAAAAAGGCGTTATCCGGGCAAAAAAGAGGAGAAAGAATGCCGTTCCGGTAAAAATCAAATTCCAAAACCGCGTTCTTGCGCTATATATACAGGTAAAATAACCGTATACATCCGGGATAAATCCGCCGCCTCCTTTTAAAAATGAAAGGCGTGCGTATTCATAATTGCTTCTACTTCCTCTTTTGTCGCCAGCAAACTGGAAAATGCACTGGCGCTGCCGGCACAGATTCCAAACTGAAAGGCTTTCCTGTAATCGCCGGTTTCCAGATAGCCGGCTAAAAAGCCCGCTACCATAGAATCTCCCGCCCCCACTGAATTTATTACCTTTCCTTTTGGAGCGTCGCTTTCATATACGCTGCCATCTCCGCCTACAAATACAGCGCCCTTGTCCGCCATGGAAACGATGACATTCTCCGCTCCCATTTTTCTCAGTTTTTTCGCATAGGGAATAACCTCTTTTTTCTCCCTTAACTCTACGCCAAATATTTCTTCCATTTCATGGTTATTTGGTTTTATGACAAAAGGATGATAGGGCAGGACATTCAGCAATAAATCCTTCGTGGCGTCCACCGCAATTTTCAATTTCCTGTCCGCCACATATTTCATCATATCCATGTACATGGACTCGGGCATGACAGAGGGTATGCTTCCCGCCAGCACAAGCACATCCCCGTCTTTCAGTCTGTCTAACTTCTGATACAGCTTCCTGATGTCACTCTCACGGACTGCCGGCCCCTGTCCGTTAATTTCACTTTCTTTTTGGGAGCGCAGTTTTACATTAATGCGGGATATGCCCTCCGGCACCTGGATAAAGTCTGTCTTTATCCCCTGATTTTCCAGGCGTTTCTGAATTTCCATGCCGGTAAAACCCGCCAGAAAACCTAATGCCGTACTGTCGAAACCAAGATTTTTTAATACCAGGGAAACATTGATGCCCTTACCGCCGGCATAAATATTTTCTTCCGCAGTACGGTTCAGCTTTCCCTGTTTGAAATCCTCTACCCTGACAACATAATCCAGCGAGGGATTTAAAGTTACTGTATATATCATGCCCTCTTCCTCCATTTGTTTTTGCTTAGTATGCACAATACAAAAAAAGAAATCCCTGTCAAATACAAATAACAACGATTTCTTTTTTATTATATCGTTATTTGCCAATTTTCAGCGCCGGCATTATCGATCTGCCAGCTTCACATAGTCCTCTTCCTCCATAATGCTCTTATAAGCAGGACGCATTATCTTATCCGCATTGATCAGCTCTTCTATCCGGTGGGCGCTCCAACCCACGATACGAGCCATGGCAAAAATCGGCGTGTACAGCTCCAGTGGAATACCCAGCATACTATAAACAAACCCGCTGTAAAAATCTACGTTGGCGCTGACCCCTTTGTAAATCTTTCTCTTTTCTGCGATAACCTCAGGAGCCAGCCGTTCGATGGCGGAATACAGGGCATAGTCTTTCATCCTCCCCTTTTCCATCGCGAGGCTTTCCACAAACTTTTTAAACACACGGGCGCGCGGATCGGAAAGAGAATACACGGCATGCCCCATACCATAGATCAAGCCCTTTTTGTCGAACTCCTGCTTGTCCACCAGTCTTTCCAGATAGGCGCGGATTTCATCGTCATCCTCCCAATCCTTTACCTTTCTACGGATGTCGTTCATCATTTCTACAACTTTAATATTAGCGCCGCCGTGCTTGGGCCCTTTCAGGGAAGACATAGCTGCCGCCATAACGGAATAGGTATCGGAACCGGCGGATGATACTACCCGTGTAGTAAAGGTTGAATTGTTCCCTCCTCCATGTTCCATATGAAGTACCAGCGCAGCATCCAACACCTTCGCCTCTAAGGGAGTGTACGCTTTATCCGGGCGAAGCATGCGAAGGATATTCTCCGCCGTAGAGAGATTCTCGTCGGGACGATGAATATACAGACTGTCATCCCTCTCGTAATGATTGTAGGCATGATAACTATATACACTCAGCATCGGCATCACGCTTATTAATCTAAGGCACTGCTCCAGAACATTTTCCAGAGATTGATCACTCGCCTTTTCATCATAGGAAGCTAACGTCAGCACACTGCGGGTAATGGAATTCATTAAATCGCTGCTGGGCGCTTTCATAATAACATCCCGGGTAAAATTTGTCGGCAGCGTCCGGCTTTCTGCCAGAATATGGCAAAAATCCTCCCATTCTTTTTTTGAAGGAAGTTTTCCTAAAAGTAACAGATAGGCTACTTCTTCAAAGCCAAAATGGTCGTTGTGAAATCCATTTACCAAATCAATAACCGGATACCCCCGGTACCAGAGCTGTCCGTCGCATGGGATTTTTTCGCCATCCTTTATGTGAAATGCTTCGATTTTGGAAATATGGGTCAGACCTGCTAATACTCCGTTCCCGTTTTTATCCCGAAGCCCTCGTTTTACACCGTATTTTTCATACAATTCTGCCCCGATTTGGTCTGTTTCCCGACAAACCTCCACGCAATCTTTCATATATTGTTTAAATTTTTTCTTTTCCTGTCTTACCATAAACCCTCCTTTCTATTTTTGCCCCTTCTCCTGTTATAACTGCCCTGAGCCGTTGCTTTTTAGTACTTCAGGGCAGACGGTTTTATATAGGATTGATATTCTAACAGATAGGAGGAGGATTGTCAAGGAATGAATTTGGAAGAGCTTTTACCGCAGAATGGCAAATATCGTATATCCGATATAAAGCGCTGTCATAAAAACCCCTTCGATTCGGTTAATCCTCTTTCCGGAACAGACAAAACCGTATGCGATCATGCTCATTCCCAGCAAGACCCCCAGATCCACAAAGGATGCCATAGAAACCTGAATGGGATGAAGGGAACTGGAAACTCCCAGAATCAGTAAGAGGTTGAAAATATTAGAGCCTACTACATTGCCAATAGCCATGCCGTTTTCTCCTTTGGAAGAAGCCACAATGGAAGTTACCAGCTCCGGCAGGCTCGTTCCGATCGCCACAATGGTAAGTCCCACTAAGGTTTCGCTCATCCCCCACGCCAACGCCAGCGCTCTGGCGCTATTGACTACCAGTTGTCCTCCAATGATGATGGCAGCCAGCCCAAGAATAATAAAAAGAACGCTTTTCCACAGAACAACCGGCTCTTCCTTTTCTTTTTCCAGACGGTTTCTTTTTGCCATCCGGACCGTATAAACCAGATATAAGAGAAAGCAAACAACTAAAACAAGACCATTCCAGCGGAACAATTTCCCTGCTGCGGCAGCGCTGTCTGCCAGATCCGGACTTCTTCCTGATAACACCAGATTTCCAGCAAACAGGATAACAAGAAGGGTGGCAGCCATACTGATGGGGAAATCTCTCCGTTTAATGCCGGTATCTACCGGCAGGGGCCTCATTATAGCGCAAATCCCCAATACTGCCAGAAGATTAAAAAGGTTAGAGCCCACTACATTGCTGACAGCAATGGCATTGGAACCGGCTAATCCCGCAGAAACGCTGACGGCAAGCTCAGGCGCGCTGGTTCCCATCGACACGATCGTCAAGCCGATAATAACTCCCGGGACTTTAAAAAAACGGGCAATGGCGGCGCTGCCGTCCACAAAATAATCTGCTCCCTTAATAAGCGCCGCAAAGCCTACGATCAGGATCAAACAATTCCATACTATCTGCATGATTACCTCCAGCTTTTCTGTCGTTTTATTTTATAAAAAAAGGAATACTTTTCATAGTAAGACGCAGGCTATTTTAGTTCCTGCACAATCTTTTTCAGTTTTTCAACTTCCTGAGCAGAAAATGATTCTGTTTCTAAAAAGGCAATGAAAAATTTTTCTTTCGAGCCGTCAAACATACGATTTATCAAATCCTCTGTTTCAAATTTCTGAATATCCTTTTTGGATACAAGGGGCTGACAGACAAAATGCGGCTCAATTCTTTTGATTGCCCCCTTTTCCACGCATTTTTTTATAACGGTATAAGTGGTATTGCGGTTCCATCCCGTGCGCTCCTCTAATACCTTCACAATGCCGCTGGCTTGCATTTCCCCATACTCCCACAAAACCTCCATTACCTTTCTCTCTGAATCAAACAGCTTCATTCCCCGGTCGCTCATGCTGTTTCCTCCCCTGCAGTTTTCGTAAATCCCATCCTCTTATCCAGACTAACAAATTAGTCTGCAAAAGTCAAGCCGGCCCCTCCCCTTCCTTCCGCCAGAGCGTATGGGTAAAGTGGGTAAATGCCGCCTTCCCGCCTGTCATTTCCGTAGCGTAGCAGAACAGTCCCGCACGGCAGCCACAAAAATGATCCAGTTTAAAATACAGTTTTATTTCCCCGCCCAGAGGACGCCACCCACTCCCTGTTTTGAAATAAAACCGGGCCGTATCCCTCATCTGCTCAAAATCCGCCCGTACAAGAAGCGTGATCCGGGATTCATTCAGGGCGATCCGCTCCCGCTCCACCGGCATGGTATCGTCCGCCGGCTGCGCCATGGCATTTTCCTTTTCGCCGGGCCTCTGAAAAAGCACGGCAAAGTACCCGTCCTGCTCCCGGCGGATGCCCGCTCCCGCATAATCCCCCTGGAGCAGGCACAGTCCCGCCAAATCTCCCTTCCTTAAGCCGCTTCCCTCTATCGTTACCGTTACTTCGCTGCCCGGATACATAAGCCGCTGGGTCAGGGTATTGACTGCCTGGGTTACATTCCGGCAGGGTTCGGATGTGATAAGTTCCAACGCCCCCTTTTCCGGAAGGATTCTCCAATGGGAAACATCCGGGATATGGTTCCACTCCCAACGGGGATGCAGAGAAATCTTCCCGTTTTCATCCGGCGTATAAGAGAAATCATCTCCTCCGTAAATCGGTTCATAGGAATAACCCGGCCGGCTGTCCATACAGTCGATATGCTCCGGTATCTTCCCCTCTCTGCCAAATACCGGGAAATCCTCCCGCCATTTTACCGGCGCCAGTACAGGAATCCTCCCTACGGCTCCGCTGTCCTGAAACAGAATGGCATACCAGTCCCCCTCCGGCGTGTCAACAATTCCTCCCTGCGCCACCCCCTGATTGTGATATCCCCTGTCGTCATTCAGCACATCACCGCCCCGGTAGGGACCCCCAATCTGTTCCGCCACATAACAGGCCTGGGTGCGTCTGGCATCCGGCGCATTGCCCCAGTGTATGAAAAACAGATAATATCTGCCATTTATTTTATAAAAATGAGTACCCTCATAACCAAGCCGCGCCGCATCCGTATCCTCCACCACAATCTGATGGAAGCCTCCCGGCTCCGGCCCTGATAAATCCTTTTTTAGTTCCTGTATATGAATCTGACGGTTGCCGTAGGCCAGATACGCCTTCCCGTCCTCATCAAACAAAAGCGAGGCGTCATGATAAAAGCCCTCGATCCGGCTTTTTCTCCATGGTCCGGTAATATTTTCCGACTGATAGAGATAGGTCTTTCCCGTATCATTTGCCGCAAAGCAGATATAAAATTTTCCTTCATGCCAGCGGAGGGACGCCGCCCACATTCCCTGCCCATAGGCGCACTGCCCGTTCTTCAGGCTCTCCTTATCTGTCTTCTCCAGCGTTTCATAGACATGGGTAAGAATTTCCCAGTCCGTCAGATTATACGAGCGCAGAATAACACAGCCCGGCATAAAGTGCATGGTAGTACTTACCATATAATAAGTGTCTTCCACCCGTATGACGTCCGGATCCGGAAAATCTGCCTTCAATAATGGATTTGGGTTCATGCTTGCTTCTCCTTTTCTTTTCCTAAGTCATGCCCTGCTGCCGATCCCTCTTTTATGAATGGATTATAAAAATTTCCCGAGGGCATAGGCAATCCCCTCCTCTGTATTGGAACGGGTTACAAAATCTGCTATTGCTTTTACCGGCGGCTCTGCATTTTCCATTGCCACGCCAATCCCTGCCATTTGAAGCATCGTCGCGTCATTTCCGCTGTCCCCAAATGCCAGAATCTCCTCCCTCCGGATTCCCAGCAGTTCTCCCAGCTTTAAAATGCCGCTTCCCTTAGTCGCTGATTTATCCGTGACCTCAATATTATTCATACCGCCTGATACCGCTGTAAATTCAGGGAAATCCCGTAAAATTTCCTGTACTTTTTTTCGATTATCCGAAACCTCCCCCGCCCGTCCCACAAAGTTAATCGTTATTTTCTGTATGTCAGCGCCGTCTTGCCTTAGAAACTCCGTGAGATTATCTACGCAGGTTCGTGAATTGCGGATATAGTCCTTCATTTCCCCGGTAGTATCCAGCCTGTCGATCAGACGCCGTTTTTTTCTGCTCATAAAACCTTTCCCCCGGACGAAAACATCTCCCATAACCTCCAAGGGCTCCAAGCGCGCCAACAAGGGCAAAAACTCCTCTAACTTCATATTGTTTTCATAAATGCACTCTTCCGTATCTGCCCTGTAAATACCGGCGCCATTGCTTGTGAGCAGATAACGGACGCCCCTTAGCTGCCATATCTGTTCCGACACCCCGCACAGGGGACGGCCGGTAGCCGGTACGATTTCAATCCCGTCTGCCGCCGCTTTTTCCAGCGCCGCCTTTGTTTTCGGCAGTATTTTTTTCTGATCGTCAAAGACGGTCCCGTCTAAATCAAAGGCTATCATTTTTATGCCCATTTGTATAACTCCTTTTGTAAATAAAAAATTATTCCATATGTGTTGGTCTTTTATAAAAAATATGCTATAATGTTACAAAAAATGACAAAGGAGAACACAATGAAAAAGTTTTTAAAAGAATTTAAGGATTTTGCCCTGAGAGGCAATGTCATGGATTTAGCCATTGGTGTCATTATCGGCGCCGCTTTCCAGGCAATTATCAATTCTCTGGTAAATGATGTACTCTCACCGCTGATTGGACTGGTAGCAAAGACAGATTTAAGCTATCTAACCCTGAAAATCAATGGAGTAGATGTTAAGTACGGCTCTTTCCTCACGGCAGTAATCAATTTTGTCATTATGGTATTCGTTATTTTCCTTTTGGTAAAAGGAATCAATGCACTGTCAAATCTGGGCGGCCACAGAAAAGAGGAAACACCGGAAGAGCCTGCTACAAAGAAGTGTCCGTATTGTCTTAGCGAAATCGATATTGCGGCTACCCGATGCCCTCATTGTACATCGGAGCTCGAAGAAACAAACGAGGAAAGCAATTAAAAAAACATCTGGCCGGCTCTGTTTTGTCAGGAAAGCAGGAACATACCCGTGATGATCCCCGCCATTACCAAAATAAACAAAACAGCAGCCGCCAGACGCTTTATTACCGAAAAACGATACAACTTCTTATTTTCATCCGTTTCTGTGCCGGACTGCGCTTCACCGACAATTCCTGAAATGATATCTCTGGCGCGCTTTTCTGCGCTTTCACTCACATAAAGGTCACTGCCCATCAGCGACATTCCGGAAGTCAGCGTCATATAACTATTGCTCCCGACATCCTTTTTTAATACCGGAATCCCCTCTGCTTCCAGCGCCGCTATTATCTGCCTTGTTTCAACCGGACTTCCGGAGTTGTATAATTTTACCATAATGTTTCCTTCCTTTCTAATCTTTTCTGGGTTTCTTTTTCAATTCCTGCTTCAGCGCCTGAACCGTCCCCATAATAATTCTGGTTTCATCTTCATCGCAATCCTCAAGAACCGTATAGTACTCCATGATCCTTGCCATCCGGTTAGCCTCTCCTTTTAAGGAATCACATAATAAAAGGTCTAACGGCACTCCCAAGGTACTGGAAATGCGCACCAGCACCTCTGCGCTGGCATGGGCGGAAGCGCTTTCAATATTATTGATATGGGATAACGATACTCCGGTCTGCTCTGCCAGCTTACCGGCTGATAATCCTTTTTCCTCGCGGTAACGTTTAATATTAATTCCCAGTGTTTTGGTATCTACAATCTTTTTCATATAAAACCTCCGATATTTTATATAACACTATTTTACTATCTGAGGTTTTTTACTGAAATATTGCATTTGAGGTTTTTTCCTTTTAAGAGGATTTTTCCTTTTCCTCCCATTTCTTTATTTCATCATCTGTAACGTCCCACGGACTATATTTTGCTTTTTCATAAAGAGCAGTCAGATATCCGGAAGACTCGGTCGGAGCCAGATAGGCATCCTTTAATTCATAAGGGGTATGGCTTTTGTCCACCTTTTTCCCTCCGGCTCCCCGGCGGACTGCCCGGTAAAATGCCTTCCGTATCTTTCCATTATTCCCTCCGGGGAAAGAAGGTTCTCTTTTTACTGCCGGGACTAATCTGGTATATTCTTCCTGGTCATTTTCCTCTACAATCTCTTCATAATATCCGCAGGAGATTTTTCGCCGTTTTCTCACAAAGTACATAATAATCCTGTACAACAAAAATAATAACACAAAAAGGGTAAGAAGCACAAGGAGCAAAAACACGGCATATCGCAGCAGGAGCAAAAAGAAATTGTCCTCCTTTTGTTTCTGCCTTAGCAAATCTTTCTGTTTTTTCGACAATTCCGCCGGAATCCGGTCAGCCTCTTTTTTCGGTTCTTCCTCCTGCTCCTGCCTGGGCGGGGATATTCGGATATCCGCTCCCGAAACTGCATTTACAATAAAGAAGAGAACTATTATCGCAAGAACCGCCGCCATGAACAGCTTAAAAAACATCCGGTTCAATTTTCCCTCCGCGCGCTCTCTTGTATAGTCAGTCACGCTGGGATTACAGTAAAGCAGATTATACTTCCCCTTATAATACTGGTAAAAGAAAAAAATCCCCATATCCAAAAGGTATAAAATAAGGCAAAAAAGGGAATTCGGCTTCGCCTCGGGAAGAATAAAGACAGGGGAAATTATCACTCCCACTACAATCAGATGCCCCAGGGGGCAAACCGGCATCTTTCCCTTTTCCCTTTTCTTTTTCAGGGTCTTATCCGGGAATAGCAGGGACTGCAAAAGAAAGGGCACCGCTAATATAATAATGACCAGCATAATAGAAGCCGCATTCATATTAAACCAGAAAAAATAGGCGCTCACTAATGTTACCAGCAGCAAATATTTGTAATAAAATGCGATAATCTGCATGACACGGTATTCGTTCATCAAGTACCACCCCATTTCACTAAACACTTAGAAAGAGCCGGTAAAAGCTCACGGAATTCACTATCTTCACTGTTTGAGCTGATGATTGGCGCTACCCAGACTACCGGAATCCCCAAATGCAGCAGTTCCAATACCTGTTCCTGTAATGGTTTTTTCCCGGCTGCAGAAATAAAGATAACCTGCGTCCCCGGCGTAAGTCGGCTTTTTTCCTCTGACAATAACTCCACTCCATTACAGCAGACATTATGATAAGAAATCAGCGCGAGGGCCCGCCTTGTGGCAGCAATCTGTTCTCTTTTTCCTTCTTCCAGACGGATTTTCCCATCTCCTGCTGTCACCAATCTGACACGGATTCCATTACTACACAAGTAGTATACCAGTGAATAGGCAATCCGGATACTATCCTCCATTAAATCCGTATTGGTAAAAACTCCCGGCGATTCCAGATTCAGAATAATTACTACAGGTGTAGATGACTGGTATTCCATAGTTTTTACCTGCCACTTGCCAGTTTTTGCCGACGCTTTCCAGTGGATTCGCTTCATGGAATCCTGAGGGGTATATTCCCGCACGCCGGCAAAAGCATAGGGATCCTCAAAAAGAGGGACTTTTGTCCGTACCCCGCCATTCATCTGCCGAAATACCGGAATCAGTTTGCTGATATCTACTAAAGAGGGATATACGCAAAGAGAAGCGCTTACCTCCACCCGATGTACAAAGGTATGGGCAAAAAACAAATCATAGCTTACTAATTCTGCTTCCTCAATCGTATACATTCCCCTTTGTTTACAGGTAAATCGCAATTTTCGGCGCACTTTCTGAAAACCGTCCACGCTCATCACATCATTGCGGTAAAAGTGGTCGGAAACCGTTCCGCTTTCACTGCCCTCAAACTGAAGATATTTTGAAGCAAGAAATTTTACACAGATAGCGGGTAAGCTCATTTTCTTATTGTTAATTGCCGTTTCATACAAAAAAAGCTGGTCGCCTACGCCTGCCTGCTCCTCGGAAAACTCTACTTTTACCTCAAAATTTTCTTTCCAGTTTTTCCGGTAATGATAGGTGTATGCCTGGTACAGCACATAGACGACTGCTATGATAGTTAGTAAAAAAATCACTTAGAAAAATCCTCCGTCGGCGCTGTCGTAAAGCTGGCAATTTCCCGTATATAATCCGCCGCCTTCTTTTTACTGCTATATATATCTTCCGGGATAATGCGGTGCGCCAGTACATAGGGCGCTAATTTCTTTACCGTTTCCGGCGTCACAAAAGTCTGTCCCTGAATAGCAGTATAGCACTTTACTACCTTGAGAAAGGCAATCGCTCCGCGGGGACTGACACCCAGCGCAATATTTTTGTGGTTTCTGGTCTTTTCCACCAGCTCTAACAGATAATCGACGACCGCATTGTCGATATACACTTCCTCGCAGGTTTTCTGCATTTTTTGTATCTTATCCGCATCGCAGACCGGCTTCAAATCCGTCAGGGGGCTTTCACTCTCAAAACGGCGGAGGATTTCCCTCTCCTCCTCCTTCTCCGGATATCCAATCAGAATCTGCATAATAAAACGGTCTAACTGCGCCTCCGGCAGGGGGAAGGTACCGGCGGTTTCAATCGGATTCTGGGTGGCAACTACAAAAAAAGGGGAGGGCATTTCCATTGTGATGCCATCGACGGTAGCCTGACGTTCCTCCATGCATTCCAGAAGAGAGGACTGGGTTCTCGGCGTGGCGCGGTTGATTTCATCTGCCAGCAGGATATTCGTGAAAATCCCTCCGGGGCGAAATTCAAACTCCCCCTCCTTCTGATTGAAATAGTGAATTCCGGTAACATCTCCGGGCAATAAATCCGGGGTAAACTGAATTCTCTTCATATCCATATCCAGTGAGGCGGCCAGAGATTTTGCCAGCATCGTTTTCCCCGTCCCCGGCACATCCTCCAAGAGGACATGCCCTCCGGCAAGAAATGCCGTCAGTACCAAATCGATAACCTCCGATTTTCCCACCATCACTTTTTCAATATTTCCACGAACCGCCTCTGCCAGTTCCTTAACTTCTGCAATCTCCATTCCCTTGCTCCTCTATATATTTTTCAGCAGATTTACCATTTCAATAGCGGAGCAGGCCGCATCATATCCCTTGTTCCCCGCTTTTGTGCCGGCTCTTTCAATCGCCTGCTCAATGTTGTCTGTTGTCAATATGCCGAACAGAGTCGGCACTCCGGTTTTCATTCCTACGGCAGCAATACCTTTGCTGACTTCGGTGCATACATAATCATAATGGGAGGTCGCGCCCCTGATTACCGCTCCCAGACAAAGCACGGCATCATATTTTCCGGACTGCGCCATTTTTTGTGCCACTACCGGGATTTCAAACGCGCCCGGCACCCATGCCAGGTCCACATTATCGGTTTCCACACCATGGCGTATCAGGGCATCCTCTGCTCCGGAGATCAGTTTGCTGACAATAAATTCGTTGAATCTTGCCGCCACAATCCCAATCTTCAATCCATTTCCAATTACATTTCCTTCTAATGTTCTCATATTATCCTCTCTTTCCGCCGTTTTTTTATTCGCCCGGCAATAATTTTGGTTTTATTTATAATGCGTCATATGCTGCATTTTTTCCTGTTTTGTTATCAGATATTTATAGTCCTCCGGCTTTGGCTTTACTTCAATAGGCACACGCTCCTCGATTGAGATTCCATAACCGGAAAGTCCTGCTATCTTCTTCGGGTTATTTGTCAAAAGCCGAAGCTTTTTCACGCCCAGATCGTGTAAAATCTGAGCCCCGATGCCGTACTCCCGCAAATCCGGGGCAAATCCCAGCTTTACGTTTGCTTCTACGGTATCATAGCCCTGCTCCTGCAATTCATAAGCCTTCAGCTTATTCAAAAGGCCAATCCCCCTGCCTTCCTGGCGCATATAGAGAAGAATCCCCCTTTTTTCGCGGGCGATCATCTTCAGGGCATTTTCCAACTGCTCCCCGCAGTCGCAGCGCTTGGAGCCGAAAACATCCCCGGTCAGGCATTCGGAATGAACGCGGCAGAGCACCGGTTCTCCGTCCGCCACATCTCCCATCGTCAATGCCACATGATGTTCCCCGTTTGTAATATTCTCGTATCCGTGAATAATGAAATCGCCAAATTTGGTAGGAAGTTTTGCCTCTGCCTTTTTCTTTACCAGGCTTTCTTTTTCCAGCCGTTTTTTTATCAGCTGCTCAATGGTAATAACATGGATGCCGTGCTTTTTCGCAAAAGCGAAGAGCTCCTTTGAGCGCATCATAGTGCCGTCCTCCCTCATAATTTCACAGCACAATCCACACTCCTTTAGTCCGGCAAGACGCATTAAATCCACCGTAGCCTCCGTATGCCCGGCGCGTTTCAATACGCCGCCCTCCCTTGCCTCCAGCGGAAACATATGGCCCGGCCTGCGGAAATCCTCCGGCTTTACACCATCCTCCACACATTTCATCGCCGTCAGGGAACGCTCCACTGCCGATATTCCTGTTGTAGTATCCACATGGTCGATGGATACGGTAAAGGCAGTGGAATGATTGTCGGTATTCACTTCTACCATCTGCTGCAATCCCAGTTTTTCTGTCATTTCACTGCTCATAGGCATACAAATCAAGCCTTTGGCATAAGTTGCCATCATATTCACATTCTCCGTAGTGGCAAATTGTGCCGCACAGATTAAATCCCCCTCGTTTTCCCGGTCCGGGTCATCGGTTACTAAAATTACCTTTCCCTGCCTCAAATCCTCAATCGCCTGTTCTACTGTTGCGATCTCCGCTGTTTGTTCCGCCATTTTTCTATCCCTTCTTTCTGTTTTAAAAGCCGTTTTCTTCCAAAAATTCCCTCGTCAGCTTTTCCTTTTTCTTCCGTTCATCCTGTGGCTGCCATAATTTTTCTACATATTTTCCAATTATATCTGTTTCCAGATTTACAATATCCCCCCGATGTCGGTCTGCCAGAGAAGTATTCGCCTGGGTATGAGGAATAATGGAAACAGAAAAATCCGCCCCGCTTACTCCTGCCACAGTCAGGCTAATGCCGTCTATTGTGATCGAACCCTTTTCCACAATATACCGAAGTAAGGCTGGTTCCGCCGATATCCGATACCATACTGCGGTTTCATCACGGGAAATATCCTCTATCGTTCCGGTACCGTCTATATGCCCCGCCACAAAATGGCCGCCGAATCTGCCGTCTGCCGGCATCGCGCGTTCCAAATTGACACGGCTCCCCGGTTTTAATGCTCCAAGGGAACTCCGGTTTATCGTTTCTGCCATCACATCTGCTGTATAACCATCCTTTTGTATTGTTGTCACTGTCAGACAGACGCCGTTCACAGCAATGCTGTCGCCGATTTTCGTACCCTCCAATACCTTATGGCATTTGATGCGCAGCACGGCAGAGCGCCCGCTCCTCCCAATGGATTGAATTTGTCCAATTTCTTCTATGATTCCTGTAAACACTAAATTTCCCCCTTATTGTCCGGTATAACGACCGTCTACACGACCGCTGATACATAGATCATTTCCCAATTTTAATATTTCTGTCTTATTCAGCCCTAATGCCTCATCCATCCGGGAAAAACCCCTGCCCTCTATTGGGGATTTCGCTTCCCTCCCGCCGATCAGCTTCGGCGCCACATAGCAGTAAACACGATTCACAAGCCCGCTTTTTAACAGGCTTCCGTGAAGGGTACCGCCTCCCTCTGCCAGCACACTGTCAATGCCTCTGTTCCCCAGCTCTTTCATTAGCTCCGGCAAATCCACCCTGTCGGGTTCCGAAGTGCGGAGCAGCTCAATTCCCGCCTCTTTCAGTTGTTTTTCCTTTTCCGGTTTTCCCTCCGAGTACGCAACTATCGTAGGAATATCCCCTGCTGTCTGTACTATCCGGCTATTCATGGGAATGCGAAGATGCGAATCGCAAATAATCCGAACCGGGTCAACTCCTTTCTCTATCCGGCAGTTTAACAACGGATTGTCCTGTAACACCGTTGTAATCCCCACCATAATGGCGCTGTATTTTTTTCTCAGCATATGAGCATGGCGACGGGCTTCTTCTCCGGTAACCCACTTGGAATCCCCGCTGGCAGTGGCAATTTTTCCATCCAAAGTCATGGCATATTTGATTACGGTAAAAGGGGATTTCGTTGTAATGTAATGGAAAAACACTTCATTCAGTTCCAAACATTCTTCTTCTAATATACCCGTTTCTATTGCAATGCCATGCTCTTTTAAAATAGCAGCGCCTTTTCCTGCCACCTTAGGATTCGGATCCAGTGAGCCGATAAAAACCCGGCTGATTCCTTTTTCTATGATAATATCGGTACAGGGGGGTGTGTTTCCCTGATGACAGCAGGGCTCCAGCGTCACATACAGATCGGCTCCCTTCAAATCCCCGTCATAGTTTATCAGGGCGTTTCTCTCTGCATGATATTTTCCATACTGTTCATGGTACCCCTGTGTCACAATCTCCCCATCTTTCACAACCACACAGCCTACCATAGGATTCGGGGAGGTGCGTCCCATTCCCTTTTTCGCCAGTTCCAGCGCAAGCTGCATATATCCCTGCTTTGTCATGCTTCCTCCTTATAAGAAAAAACCCGGAGCATATAAAGATACTCCGGGCATATAATCATCATCCTAAATCTTCTTTCATCCAGACTATACTGTCGGCTTCGGAATCTCACCGAATCAGCAGGTTTACCTGCTCGCGGGCTTTACCGCCGGTGGGGACTTGCACCCCGCCCTGAAGACCTCTATTTGCCACCACTATATCATAAACATATTATTCCGTCAAGCCTTCTGCAACTCGTCTAACGTCAGGTCATATGCCGGCAGAAATTCCTGCACAAAAATTTCTATCTCGGGCATATCCATATCTGCCAACGCCTGTTCAATGGTTTCCTTTGCCGTCGCAAATTCCTGATTGCCCGTGCGCAGCTCCTCCTTGCATTTGATCAGGGCGGACAATTTATCCGCCGCTTTGACAATGCGCCACGCCTTATCCCTGTGCTCCTGTTCCTCCGGCAGAAAAAGCGGCCTGTAATATTTTTTCATGTATTCCGGCAGCTTATTTATCATTGTGTGGTTTGCGATATTTTCCACCCGCTTATATTCCTCCCGGATATATTCGTCATAATATTTTACCGGCGTCGGCATATCCCCGGTAATAATTTCATTGGCATCATGGTACAGACCCATCAGGGCAATCTGCCCGACGTCGAGATTTCCCCCGCATCTTTCGTTCGATATAATCGCCAGCCCATGGGCTAACATTGCCACCTCCAGGGAATGTTCGCTAATATTTTCCTTCAGGGAATTTCTCATAAGCGCCCATCTCTCAATATATTTCATGCGCGCCATCATGGCAAAAAATGGATACATTATTTTCCTCCTAACATTTTCTTCATATAGTAACCGGTATAGGATTTTTCGCACTGCGCCACCTGCTCCGGCGTTCCCTGCGTCACTACCGTTCCGCCCTTGTCGCCGCCCTCCGGACCCATATCAATAATGTAATCGGCAGTTTTTATGACATCCAGATTATGTTCAATTACGACAACCGAGTTGCCCCCTTCCGTCAGGCGGTGCAATATGTCGATCAGTTTATGGACATCGGCAAAATGAAGACCGGTGGTAGGTTCATCCAGAATATAAATTGTCCGCCCGGTGCTGCGTTTACTCAGCTCCGCAGCCAGCTTAATCCGTTGCGCTTCCCCGCCGGAAAGCGTGGTAGATGGCTGTCCCAGCTTTACATAGGAAAGTCCCACATCATACATCGTCTGGATTTTACGGTGGATGCCTGGAATATGCCGGAAAAATCCAAGAGCTTCCTCCACGGTCATATCCAGCACATCATATATGCTTTTCCCTTTATACTTTACTTCTAATGTTTCCCTATTGTAGCGTTTTCCCCCACAGACCTCACAGGGGACGTAAATGTCCGGCAAAAAATTCATTTCTATCCTTATGATTCCATCGCCGGCGCATGCTTCACAGCGGCCGCCTTTGATGTTAAAACTAAATCGCCCTTTTTTATAGCCTCTTTCCTTAGCATCCGGGGTCGCTGCAAACAAATCCCGAATCATATCAAAAACGCCGGTGTAGGTAGCCGGATTGGAGCGGGGCGTCCGCCCAATAGGCGATTGGTCAATATTAATTACTTTATCTAATTGCTCCACGCCTTTAATTTCTGTGTGTTTTCCCGGTATACAGCGGGCGTGGTTCAGGGTTCTGGTAAGGCTTTTGGACAGGATTTCGTTGACCAGCGAGCTTTTACCGGAACCGGACACACCGGTAACACAAGTCATTACCCCCAAAGGGATTTTTACATTGATTTTCTTTAAATTGTTTTCCTCCGCTCCCTTTACCGTCAAATATCCTGTGGGCTTCCGACGTTTTTTGGGTACCGGGATCCGGATCTTTCCACTGAGATACGCCCCGGTAATCGACTCCGGCACCTTCATAATATCCTGCGCTGTTCCCTCTGCCACTACGGCGCCGCCATGCTCGCCGGCGCCCGGTCCGATATCCACCACATAATCGGCCGCTAACATCGTGTCCTCATCATGTTCTACCACAATCAGGGTATTTCCCAGATCCTTCAGTTTTTTCAGGGTTCGGATTAATTTATCATTATCCCGCTGATGCAGCCCAATGCTTGGCTCATCCAGAATATAGGCTACCCCTACCAGCCCAGAGCCTATCTGGGTGGCAAGGCGGATTCTTTGCGCCTCGCCGCCGGAAAGGGAACCCG
This sequence comes from uncultured Lachnospiraceae bacterium, assembly GCA_947628225.1. Lineage (GTDB taxonomy): Bacteria > Bacillota > Clostridia > Lachnospirales > Lachnospiraceae > Eubacterium_F. The sequence goes on along the minus strand of CANQYY010000003.1, from coordinate 113,568 downwards.
TGGCGCGCGCCAGACTCAGATAATCCAGCCCTACATCCACCAAAAATCCCAGTCTTGCCCGGATTTCCCTTAACACCAGCCGTCCAATCTGTTTTTGGCGTTCGGTAAGATTCACTTCCTCCATAAACTGCTTCAAATCTAAAATGGGCAGATCACAGATTTCCGCGATATTTTTATCTCCTACCGTAACGGCTAAGGATTCTTTTTTCAGTCGTCTGCCTCCGCATTCCCGGCATGGGGTTATCCTCATAAAGGATTCATATTCCTGTCTGGATACCTCGGATGCTGTTTCGCGGTACCGTTTTTCCACATTATGGAGCAGACCCTCAAAGGCTACATTATATACGCCGCGGCCATGACGGCCGGTGTAATGTACCTCAACCCTGTGTCCGCCTGTGCCGTACCAGATAATATTCTGAATATCCTTTGGATATTCCCGAAAAGGGGTGTCCAGGCTGAAACCATATTCTTTTGCCAGAGCATCCATAATGCAGCGGCTGTAACTGCCCGGATCAGTAACAGACTGCCAGCCCATAACCGCAATGGCTCCCTCGTCAATGCTAAGGCTTTTATCCGGTATGATCAAGTCCTCATCAAATTCCATTTTATAACCAATGCCATGACAGGTCGGACAGGCGCCAAAGGGATTATTGAAGGAAAAACTTCTCGGCTCAATCTCATCAATACTGACGCCGCAGTCCGGGCAGGAAAAGCTCTGGCTGAAATTTATCGGCTCCCTGCCAACCACATCCACAACCAGCAATCCGTCTGAGAGTTTTAACACATTTTCAATCGAATCCGTCATACGCTTCTCTATGCCTTCCCGTATTACCAGACGGTCTACAATAATTTCAATCGTATGTTTTTTATTTTTCTCCAGTTTGATTTCCTCGCTGAGTTCAAATTGGTTGCCATCTACTATCACACGGACGTAACCGCTTTTTTTTGCCTTGTCAAAAATCTTGACATGCTCTCCCTTCCGTCCCCGGACCACCGGCGCCAACAATTGGATTTTAGTGCGCTCCGGCAGTTTCATAATCTCATCCACCATCTGGTCAACGGTCTGCTTCTTTATCTCCTTGCCGCAGACCGGACAATGCGGGATTCCCACGCGCGCATACAAAAGCCGAAAATAATCGTAAATTTCCGTAACGGTCCCTACGGTAGAACGTGGGTTGCGGTTGGTAGATTTCTGGTCAATGGAAATCGCCGGCGGTAATCCCTCAATGCTCTCTACATCCGGTTTTTCCATCTGCCCCAGAAATTGTCTGGCGTAAGAGGATAGTGATTCCATGTACCGCCTCTGCCCCTCTGCATAAATCGTGTCAAAGGCAAGGGATGATTTACCGGAACCGCTCAAACCGGTAAGGACAACAAATTCATCTCTCGGAATATCTAAGTTAATCTCCTTCAGGTTATGCTCTCTTGCTCCACGGATGCGTATTACTCGTTTTTTGTCTGTATTATTTGTACTCATAGTATCCTCTCTTATTCACATACATTCCTGTAAATGTTTTTTATATTCCAGCATTTTGTCGCGCAGTTCTGCCGCCAGTTCAAAATTCAGCTCGGCGGCCGCCTGTTCCATCCTTTTAGACAGTTTTCGGATTGCCTTTTCTAATTCTTCCCTGCTCATAGATTCCGGATCTTTTTCTTCCTCCGTAATATCTTTTTCTGCCTTAGAAGTAATGCGGATCAGATCTCTGACTGCCTTTTTAATTGTCTGGGGCGTGATGCCGTGCGCCTCATTATACGCCTGCTGCACCTGACGGCGGCGGTTCGTTTCCCCAATCGCTTTTTGCATGGACTCCGTTTCCTCATCGGCATACATGATAACCCGCCCCTCAGCGTTTCTGGCGGCACGTCCAATGGTCTGAATCAAAGAAGTTTCCGAACGCAGAAAGCCCTCCTTATCGGCATCCAATATCGCTACCAGACACACCTCCGGGATATCCAATCCCTCTCTTAACAGGTTAATCCCCACTAATACATCAAAGACATCCATCCGCATATCCCGGATGATTTCCGAACGCTCTAAGGTATCAATATCAGAATGAAGATAGCGGACCCGTACGCCTACCTCCTTTAAATACCTGGTTAAATCCTCCGCCATTCGTTTTGTCAGCGTCGTCACCAGAACTTTGCCGTTTTTCTTTGTTACCTTTCGGATTTCTCCCAGCAAATCATCCACCTGTCCCTGTACCGGCCGGACAAATACTTCCGGATCCAAAAGACCGGTAGGGCGGATAATCTGTTCGGTCCGCATAAGCTCATGGGCCGCCTCATAGTCCGAAGGAGTCGCCGAAACAAACATCATCTGGTTTATGTGGGATTCAAATTCTTCAAAATTCAAAGGCCGGTTGCTCTTAGCGGAAGGCAGGCGGAATCCATAATCTACAAGTGTAGTCTTTCTCGACTGATCCCCCGCGTACATCCCCCGAATCTGAGGAATGGTAATGTGGGATTCATCCACAATAATAAGAAAATCCTCCGGAAAATAATCCATTAAAGTCTGGGGAGTATCTCCGGGACTTAAACCGTTTAAGTGCATGGAATAATTCTCAATCCCAGAGCAGAATCCCGTTTCCCTCAGCATCTCAATATCAAAATGGGTCCGCTCCGCAATTCTTTGGGCTTCCAGCAGCTTGTCCTCACTTTTAAAATATTTTACCCGTTCTTTCAGTTCTGATTCAATCGCCACAATGGCCCGCTCCATTTTATCCGGAGCTACCACATAATGAGAAGCAGGAAACACAACCATATGCTCCATCCTGCTGAGAGGCTCTCCGGTCAGCACATCAATTTCCTGAATCCGGTCCACTTCGTCCCCAAAAAATTCCACCCGGATAGCGCGGTCTGTAGCGGAAGCGGGGAAAATCTCCACCACATCCCCCCGCACCCGGAAGGTGCCGCGGTGAAAATCCATATCATTTCTTGTATACTGTATATCTATCAGTTTCCGGATTACCTCATCCCGATCCCTCTCCATCCCGGGGCGGAGCGATACCGTCATATTCTGATAATCAATGGGACTGCCCAATCCGTAAATACAGGATACACTGGCAATAATAATAACATCCCTGCGCTCTGTCAGAGCCGCAGTGGCAGAATGCCGGAGCTTATCAATTTCTTCATTAATAGCGGAATCCTTTTCAATATAGGTATCTGTGGAGGGTACATAGGCTTCCGGCTGATAATAATCGTAGTAGGACACAAAATATTCCACCGCATTCTCCGGGAACATCTCCTTGAACTCCCCGTAAAGCTGCGCCGCCAGCGTCTTATTGTGCGCGATCACGAGAGTCGGCTTCTGCAACGCCTGGATGACGTTCGCCATCGTGAACGTCTTGCCGGAGCCCGTGACGCCGAGCAGCGTCTGGAATTGATTGCCCTCTTTGAAGCCTTTTACTAATGCTTCGATCGCTTCCGGCTGGTCGCCGGTGGGCTGAAAGGGGGCGTGAAGTTTGAATTGTGGCATGGTATCTTTCCTTTCGAGAATATTCCTGCTTTTATAGTATACCACTATCCATAAAAAAAGTACAGAGCAAAATGAACATTTGTTCTGTACTTTTTGAAGATTGTGTATCTCTTCTTCCCTCCCAAATAACCAATGCCGCTATTCCATTTGATTATCGAAACAGTATATAGGGGATAAGCAATAACATATATACTCCCAGCGGACACATAGGAATAATTGACAGTATTTTCACCAGCCTGCTTTCCCCTCTGTTTAAAATCAACGCTATCACTCCAAGCACACTGCCGATCAGGCAGCCTGCCAGTCCGCCCCCCAAAAACGCCTCCACACGTTCTTCCTCCACGCACTGCATAATTGCCATGGCGCATAGAGGCAGAATCAGCGAAATAAAAGCGGTGGCAACAGCAAACTTATGCCGCATCTGTCAACACCTCCTGAGAATCTCTTTCACATTTACATTTTCCGTTCTATACCATATTTTTCCAAGTCCACTCTGCCATCTATCACTTCAATTCCGTCCTCACGCAGCAGCTTTGCCTGAGCGTCCGACCCTCCAAAGGCAAAACTTCCCGAACAGTACCCCTTTGCATTGACCACGCGATAACAGGGGATCCCCGACGGGTCCGGATTCCTGTGTAATGCATTTCCAACCGCTCTTGCCATTTTTTTATTTCCTGCCATCTCCGCCACCTGGCTGTAGGTTGCCACATGACCGGAAGGAATTCTTTTTACCGCCTCATAAATTCTTTTTGCCGGGCTGTCTGCCACCAAATCATAACTCTCGGAAATCATCCGCCGAATATCATCATCCGGAATGGAGCCGTCCAGAATAATTGTGTTCCAGTGCTCTTTGTTCTGATGCCACCCCGGCACAACGGCATCATAGGCGCTCCTCCAGAAATCTCTCGCCTCGGCATCCGTTTTCACATTCAGATTAATAAAACCGTCGCGCTCGTATGTCCACAAAAATGCCTTTTTGGAACCCTTCATGCGAACCAGCTGCCAGTTGGTGTCATGAAAGGGCGCATCCTGATATGTATTCGGAAATGACAGGCCATAGGCTAACGCCTGCTCTCTGGTTGTCAGATGATAAGTACTGTTCCTTTTCGCCATATTCTCCCTCTCCTCGTCCACGGCTTATCGTATCATTGCATCCTCCGCTGTTTTTATTGGTTCGCCAATACTTCGAGCGCCTTTTGCAGTTGGTTATCCCGTTTTGTTCCATAATCGTCCTCACTCCCTGTATACGGTACCTCAACATCAGGAGTCAGACCAACTTCATGGATAGAGCGGCCGTTTGGCAAAAGATATTCCCCGGTCGTCAGCTTGATTCCGCCACCACAGGATTTTTGCAGGGAAAAAATAGTCTGCACAATTCCCTTTCCAAAACTTTTTACCCCAACAAGAGCCGCCTTCTGCCGATCCTGCAGCGTGCCGGCAAACACCTCGGAGGCGCTGGCGCTTTTTTCATTAATAAGAACGACAAGAGGTTTATCAAAATGCTTTTTATCCGTGGATTTATATACCTTATCCGGCTGGGACTTAATCTTCTCGGTAATCAGATTCCCGGCAGGAAGCAATTCGTCTAACATTTCCACTACTGCCTCCAGGGAGCCCCCGCCATTGTTGCGGACGTCGATGACCATACTCTTTTGCCCCTGCTTTTCCAGTTCCTGTACCGCCTGTTCAAACTGGGCAACCGATTCATTGTCAAAGGTACTGATTTTCAAATATCCTGTAGTCTGATCCAGTAATTGCGCCGAAATAGATTGATTTACAATTTTTTCACTGATCACGGTAATTTCTTTTTCCACAGTGACGCCATTTTCTATGCGGGAAATTAGCAGAACGGATTTCTTTCCCTCCGTTCCCTTTATCATGGCTACTGTATCGGATAAGCTTTTATCCGCTATCTCAATGCCATCCACCTTTTTTATTTCATCTCCGGCTTTTAATCCTGCTTTATCTGCCGGTTTTCCTTTCTGGACTTCCTCAATTAATTTTTTCCCGCTCCCGGCATCCAGCCGGATGGTAGCGCCGATTCCGCAATAATCGCCGTTGACGCTGTTCATCGTTTCTTCATATTCCTCATCCGTATAATACACGGAATATTTATCGCCTAAGGCTGAAACCATACCTTTCGCCGCATATTCTGAAATCTTCTGGTCTGAAACATCATCTTTCCAATAATAGCGGTCAATATACTGCTCTACCACTTTGGCGCGTTCCCATACGTCATCTGCCAACGAGCCATTGGGAAGAAGATGAATGCCAAAATATTTTGTTATTATGATAAGCGCCACCGGAAGTACAATTCCCGCCAAAAATCCAATGACAAACCCTTTAATATGTTCTCGTTTCATGTCTGCCTCCTATCTGCTGACATATGACAGGGGATTTACATACGTTCCATTTTTAGATACTCCAAAATGCAAATGGGAACCCGTGGATATTCCCGTAGAACCTGCATAAGCAATTACCTGCCCCCGTTTCACACTATCGCCCTCTGTAACAGCCAGCTTCGAGCAGTGCATATAAACGGAATACAAACGGTTCCCGTGGGAAATCATTACATAATTTCCGGCGCTTGAGCTATAGGCTGCCGTTACCACAGTGCCGCTTTCTGCCGCTACAATCGGGGTGCCGGACGGGACGGCGATGTCAATTCCTTTATGATAGCTGCTGGCTCCTGCAGTGGGACTATGCCGGCGCCCAAAACCGGAAGAAATCCTGCCTGTAATTTTCAGCGGCCAGCGCAACGTCCCATTGCCGCCCCCGGTTTTTTCCATATCGGCGCTGCTTTGCCGGTCAATCTCTTCCTGTTTTGCCTTCAACAGCTTCTCGACCTCTTCTTCTGCCTGGGCAGCCTGTCTGGCATACTCGTCTGCCTGTGCCTTTGAAGTCTTTATTTTATCATTATATTTTTTTATTTCTTTCTTTTTATTCTCCCTCATTTCCGACAAAGCCTCTTTTTCCGCTCTTGCCTCTTCCTTTAAGCCTTCCAGCCTTGTCAGGGTATCTTCTATTTCCTTTTTTCTTTCCTCGATCTTCCGTTTTGTCTGACGATACCGCTCAAATATATTCTTGTCATAGGAGCTGATTTTTTCTACATATTCGGTGCGGTTCAGAAAATCCTGCAGACTGCTGGCGCCAAGTAAAATCTCCAGATATTCTTCCCCTCCGTTTTCATACATATATTTTATGCGCCGCTTCATTGTGGTATACTGTTTTTCTTCCTCTGCCTGCGCTCTTGTCAGGTCTGTCTGCGCCGTCTTCAACTTATTCTCTGTCGTTTTAATCCCGGATTCAACATCCTCCAGCTCGTCCTCCACCTTCGACACCTTCTTATCCAGTTTCTCTATATAAGAAAGCGTATCTTCCTTACTCTCTTCAATTTCCTTCATATCCTCCCGAAGCTGCTCCGCCTTTTTTGCATATTGCTTCTGCTCCTTCTGCGCTTTTTCAATTTTGGAATCATAATTGACCGCCGCGCTTTTATCTCCCAGCATAAAAAGACAAACCGCGCACAGGACAAAAACACAAAATACCATGTAACATTTCCGCACTTTCGAGCCCTCCTTAAATGTTCAAATTTCTACGAACGGTAATAAAACTGCCAAAAAAGCCGATGCCCACGCCTACCAGTAAAGATATCGGGATCAGCCGGGAAAACACCTCTCCCGTGCTGAGAAAGGAAAGCGTTCCGGCAAAGATAGAAAACCGTTCGGAAAGATACGCTACAATTCTGCCATAAGAAACCAGCAGCAGTAAAAGAGGCAGAAAAGAACCAATCAGGCCTATCACGATGCCTTCCACAATAAAAGGCGCCCAGATAAAATAATCCGAAGCCCCCATCAGCCTCATAATGGCAATTTCCGGTTTTCGTACTGTTATCCCCGTAGAAATCGTCGAGTGAATGAGAAATACTGACACAAGCAAAAGAATCAGAATCAGGGCGGCTGACACTCCGCCCACCAGCTTATTCATACTGGACAGACTCCCCGCCACTTCATCGGAGCGTTTCACTTCCCGCACGCCTTCCACGGTTTCTAAATATTCTACAAGTGTATCCTGCTCGTCAATATTATTTAAAAAAATCTCATAGGAAGCAGAATCCTTCAATGGATTATCATCCTGAAAGCTCTCTACCAAATCAGGGGAATCCTTAAAATTTTCCTCCCGGAACCTCTCCCAGGCTTCCTCTGCCGACACATATTCCACATGTTCTACCTCCGGCCGGTTTTGAATCACCTCGCCAATCGCCTGTATCGCCTCTTCCGAAAGCCCCTCCTGAAAAAACACAGAAACCCCTACGGAGCTTTCTGCGGTATGTATCAAATGTTGAAAATTACTAATGGCAAAATAAAAAATTCCAAATAAGAACAAACAGGCAGTCACGGTACCGACGGAGGCAAGTGTGAACATTCGGTTTTTTCTCAGACTGATAATTCCCTGTTTTATACTGTAAGCAAATACACTAATTCCTCTCATATTCATACCCGCCTTTTTTCTCATCCCGGATCAGACTGCCGTTTTCCAGTGTGACAACCCGTTTCTGCATAATATCTACAATATCATTATTATGTGTCACAACAACGACAGTCGTGCCTGTTTTATTGACCTCCTGCAGCAGCATCATAATCTCCCAGGCTGTCTGCGGGTCGAGATTTCCCGTTGGCTCATCCGCCAGTAAAATAGTCGGGTGATTTATCAGGGCGCGGGCAATCGCTACACGCTGCTGCTCTCCGCCGGAAAGTTCGTTAGGATACGCATCCGCCTTTGAAAGCAGCCCCACCATTTCCAGCATAATGGGAACATTCCGGGCAATTTGACGCTTTGTCATGCCGATAATCTGCTGGGCAAATGCGATATTTTCAAATACCGTTTTATTTTTCAGCAATCGGAAATCCTGAAATACAACTCCGATTTTCCTCCGATATAGGGAAATCTGCTTGCGTTTCAGTCTGGTGACCTGTCTGCCCCCCACATACAGCCGCCCGGAGCTTGGATCCAGCTCTTTTAGCAGCAACTTAATAAAAGTGGATTTCCCGGACCCACTTTTACCGACAATAAAGACAAATTCACCTTTTTCAATCCGAATGGAAATATCCTCTAACGCATCTACTCCTGTAGAATAGTGCTTTGAAATATGATCCATGGCAATAATCGGAATTGTTTTTTTCGCATTTTCCATCACATTACACCTCAGTCGCTAAGAATCTATTAATAGTCGATGGATTCCAGATAATTCATATATTTCACTACCATCAGGGCAATCCGGAACGTAATGGCATCCTCAAATACACGAAGATCCAGACCGGTGCTTTTTTGCAGTTTGTCCAGACGATATACCAGGGTATTCCGGTGTATATAAAGCTGCCGGGACGTTTCCGAAACATTCAGATTGTTTTCAAAAAATTTGTTAATGGTGGTGAGTGTTTCGTCATCAAACTGATCCGGCGTATTATCCTCAAAAATTTCTTTAATAAACATTTTGCAAAGCGGCATCGGAAGCTGATAAATCAGACGCCCAATCCCAAGATTACTGTATGCCATCACTCTTCTATCATTGTAGAATATCTTTCCCACATCCAGCGCCATTTTCGCTTCTTTATAGGAACGGGATACCTCTTTGATCTCTTTTATAATCGTACCATATGCTACATGGACTCTCGCCATTGCTTCCGTATTCAGCATATCCACAATTACCTGCGCCGTCTTTTCCAGATCGCCGTATGTTTCATTCTGTGCCAGTTCCTTTACCAGAATAATATTTTTTTCATCTACTGCTGTAATAAAATCTTTATTTCCTCCGGCAAACATGCTCCGGACTGTTTCCAGCGCCCCGTTATCTTTTTCCTTGCTTGTTTCAATAATATAAACAACCCGTCTTACATTCATCTCGATGTGCAGTTTCTTGGCACGGTTAAAAATATCTACAAGCAACAGATTGTCCAGCAAAAGATTTTTGATAAAGTTATCCTTATCGTAACGTTCCTTATAGGCTACCAATAAATTTTGGATCTGAAACACAGCAATCTTTCCAATAGTATAAACCTCCTCGGAATCTCCCCTGGCGATTACCACATACTCCAACTGGCTCTCGTCATATACTTTAAAAAACTGATACCCCTGCAATACCTGGCTGTCCGCCGGAGAATCTACAAAGGCGCGAATAGAATCCCCGTAATCTACGGAATCTGATGCCGTTTCTGCCAGAACATTCCCCTCTGTGTCAATCACCCTTAAATCAATTTTAGTAATTCCCTTTAATCCATCTATTGTGTTTTGCAAAATCTGATTTGATATCACTGCCACACCTCCAATTTTATCGGTTCCCTCATCGGTACTATTGTTTAATCCTATACTCTTTCAGTGTAACATTTTTTGAGGGCAATGTCAAAACGACCCATAACGCTTTTCGTCCCGCATCAGGGAATTTCTTATAAGACAAAAAAGAGAAACTGCAAATCCGCAGGAAAACCTCTCACAGATCTACAGTTTCTTTTTTATCACTTATTTTATAATCGCGCCAACCTGTGGCACAGAGAGCCTAAACTCCTAGTTTGTTATTGTTTCCTGTGTTTCTTTGTCAAACAAATGAATCTTGGAGCCATCCAGCGCAATCTTGATCGTATCGCCGGGACGCGCTGTCGTACGAGGATTTACACGAACGGTAATGTCGTAAGTTTCCACGGTAAAGTATAAGAATACTTCGGCGCCCAGCATCTCGTATACCTTAACGGTAGCTTCTAATGTAGTTTCAGGAGAATTGCTGATGAACATCTCTTCGTCTTTAATATCCTCCGGACGGATACCAAAGATAACTGTCTTATCCTCATAACCGCCGTCAATAAGTTTCTTTGCCTTGTTATCCGGAAGTTTAATGGTATTGGAGCCGAACATCAACAGTACATCGGAGCCGGATACCACTACTTTGGCTTCAATAAAGTTCATCTGCGGAGAACCGATAAAGCCGGCAACAAACAAATTGTTTGGTTTCATATACAAATCCAGCGGACTATCTACCTGCTGTACAACACCGTCTTTCATAACAACGATGCGGGTACCCAGCGTCAACGCCTCTGTCTGGTCATGGGTTACATAAATGATTGTCGTTTCCAATCTCTGATGCAGTTTGGAAATCTCAATACGCATCTGTACGCGGAGCTTCGCATCCAAGTTGGAAAGCGGCTCATCCATAAGGAATACTTTCGGGTCACGGACAATAGCACGTCCCATCGCAACACGCTGCCTCTGTCCACCGGACAAAGCCTTCGGCTTACGGTCTAACAAATGCTCAATATCAAGAATCTTAGCTGCCTCATGTACTAAACGGTCAATCTGGTCTTTCGGTACCTTTCTCAGTTTCAGACCAAACGCCATATTATCATATACTGACATATGTGGATACAATGCGTAGTTCTGGAATACCATGGCGATATCTCTATCCTTCGGCTCCACGTCATTTACAAGTTTGTCGCCAATCCATAGCTCGCCGCTGGTAATCTCCTCCAGACCGGCAATCATACGAAGCGTCGTAGACTTACCGCATCCGGACGGACCGACAAATATGATAAACTCTTTGTCTTCAATTTCTAAGTTAAAATCCTTTACAGCATGAAAACCGTTCGGATATACTTTGTTGATGTTCTTTAATGATAAACTTGCCATTTACTATTTCCTCCTGAAAATATAATTTTTTTGTCATAAACATCTAAAAATACTATACACTAATTTTCAAAAAAACACTATATTTATTTTACATAAATTATTGAAAAAATTTTGTATAATTTGCATAATTGATTGTTTTTTTAAGTTCAGGAATCTCAATACTGATCGGTAAAACCCTCCCCCATAACTTCTCTGGCGTCGGAAATAATGATGAAGGCGCTCCTGTCCGCCTTTTTAATGATGCGGATAACAGACACCGCTTCCTTTCGCGACACGGCGCACATCAGGACATTTTTTTCCTTTTGGGAATACATCCCCCTGCCGGTTAAAGCTGTCACACCCCGATCCAGCTCCTGCATGACCCCGGCTGCGATCGCCTCCTGCTCATCGGATATAATATATAAAAGCTTGGCAAATTTCAGCCCCTCCAGTATCCGGTCCATAAGTTTAGTCGTGATAAAGACCGCAACAATAGCATATAAGCCTTTCCGGATTCCAAAGACCAGCATGCCCGCCGCCACTATAATGCCGTCTGTCACGGATAGCAGAGTCCCTGCCGTCACCCAGGGAAATATAAGACTTAATAATGTACTGAGCAGGTCGGAACCGCCGGTAGAGGCCCCCTTGCCAAAAACCATGCCTATGCCGACCCCGTTTAGCGTACCGCCGAGAATCGCCGCCATGAGATAATCATCAAATACAGCAGACGGCGTTGGCACAATACCTAAGGCAACAGAAAAACAAATTGCCGCATAAAGGGATTTTTTTACAAATGCCATGCCAAAGCTTTTCCCTGCCAGAATAAACAGCGGAATATTTAACACCGCTGTCGTCAGCCAGAGCGGAAGTTTAAAAAAACGGTACAAAATAATGCCAATACCGGAAAATCCCCCCGTCACCATGCCCATCGGCTCATATATTACATTGACTCCGACAGCCATAAGAAAAGTTCCTATAGTAATGACACCATAGGAACGGATTCTTTCTTTTCCCGACATATTACCTCCATCCCGGAGCCTGCACACTATCTCCGCAAATTCTTTTTGGTAATATAGTCGTCCATTTTACGGTTAAATATTCGTTTACGGAAAAAATGAGAATACGGAATCTTCGCTATCTGGCGGTAAGCGCCTGCCAGTCCGATTTTCTTAATCCAGAGCGGCACATGAACATTGTCCCGCATGATGAGAGGCATCACGCTTCCCATAACAACACAGAGCTTGGCGTTTAACTTGCTCCTGTTATTTTCCAGCCATTCCTCCTGGCTGGTACTGTCCATGGATAAAAAGATAATATCCGGCAGTTTCGTATTAATATCGTTAATCAGCGCCTCCTCGGAGCTATCGCCGTCCGCGGCATATACCCCTACTACATTGTCCTTGAGGGAATGTCTGGTCGCATAACGGTACAAGGCTTTTGCCTCTTTTTTATCCCGCAACACAAGATAAAAGGTTCTCTCCTCCGGATTTAAGGGACGCACCGCCTCAAACAGCGTGCGGTAATCCACCACCATGCCGCCGGTTTCCAGCACTTCCACATGATGGGCGGATAATATCGTCTTTTCTCCCGGCAGCACCAGGTCTGCCTGCTCCAATACCCGCCGCACCTGTTCATTTTCATCATAAGCGTCCATATAATCCAACGATATGATATGGATAACATTCAGATTATCCTCCGACAGATATGCCGACAATTCCTCCTGAAGGGTTTCCTGCGTCAGCAAATCCAACTCCATATCCATGATACTTATTCTGGTGCCCATAAGTGACTGCCTCCTTGTTCTACGACAAATCGTCCTGTGTCCCCAAAATAATCTCAATGTCTGCTTCGTTTGCGAGATTATCCACCTTTTCAACGCTTGCATTCTTAAAGTATTTCAGCAAATCCCTGCCCCATTTTTTCTTTTTTACATGAATCACTGTCTTTTTTTGCTCCGTACCCCGGTAATTATCTACACCTGCTATGGAAAAGCCGGCAGTCTGCAATCTTTCCTGCCATGCCGCCGCCAGCCCGTTAATGTTGCTGGCATTGTATATCCAGATCTTCCTGCCCACGGAGGTTTCACTCTTTTCCGTCGCCTTATTTAAAGAGCCATCCACTGCTGCCTGCTCTATGGTATATGCCTTCGACTCCCATATGTCATTGATCATCTTTTTATTTTTGCGTTTATTCAGGACAAACACGTCCCCGGACTTTGTCCCATAGGCGCCATGCAGCCGTATGAATTCTTTTTTTACTTCCGTCAGAGCCCGGGAATAGTTCTGTTTCTGCGACAGGGTAATATCCGAAATCATTTCCCCCCATCTGTCTTCGATAAAATCATCCATATCCCCCTCGGAAGTACATTTTTCCGCTTCCGCCAACAGAGCCTGGCTTGGTTTGTACACCGGTTCGCTTTTTGATTTCTTTTCAAAATACCGGTTAAACTGTTCTGAGGAAAGGGCAGTAAAATAACCGATATCCGCCTTTAATTCTTCCTGTAAGATCTTAATGCCGTACTCATATGCCACATCGCCGGAAAAATAAGTATTGATTTCCGACATGGTAGCTAACTGCGGTATCTGCTGGCTCACCTCCAGCAGTTCCCCATAGGTCTTTCCTGAGATGGAAATCTGTGTGTTTGCCGGAATCGTAATATAATCGAGGTTTTTGGTATTTTCATCAAACAATTCCAAAACCATGGCCTCTATTTTTTTCGTATCTTTATTATAGCTGTATATCAGGTTACTCGATTCACTTCCGGCATTTACATCAATCACATGGGTATACTGGGTGCTTCTCTCTAATCTTGTTGTCTGCTTATAATATAACATGGTCAAATAATAGCTCAATATACCGGCAGCGATAAATAATACCATCACTCCTATTGTTTTAAAAAAATATTTGACAGCAATACCAACTGCACCGCTTTTACTCATAACCTTCCTCCAACCAAACAGTTCTCATTTTTAAACAAATATGACTATTATTATAGCAGATACAGGATAAATATACAACTTTTTTCCAAAACATGTTATAATAGTTAAAAATATGCTGAAAAAAAACAAAATGTGAATGGAGCGCAATAGAAAATATGAAACAAAAAACAGCGATTATAACCGGAGCATCCGGCGGCATTGGCAGCGCGGTTGCCAGGAAGTTTGCCAAAAGAGGATATGCCCTGTGCCTGTGGGGAAACAGCTCCCGGGACAGGCTGGCCGGCCTTTGCGAAGAATTCAGACAATATAAGATCCCGGTTCTTACCCTGACGGGCGATGTAGGCAACAGTGAAGCTGTAAAGGAACAGATGGAGAAATCCCTCTCCTTTTTGGGAGATATTGATTTATTTGTCCACTGCGCCGGCATTTCCCATCTGGGCCTGCTAAGCGATATGAACGACGGGGAATGGCATCAGATCATGGAAACCAATCTTTCCTCCGCCTTTTACTGCTGCCGTTGCGTCATCCCGCCTATGGTCCAAAAAAAAGCAGGAAAAATCATCTTCCTCTCCTCTGTCTGGGGAACGGCGGGCGCTTCCTGCGAGGCCGCCTACTCCGCCGCCAAGGGAGGTATCCATTCCCTGACAAAAGCGCTGGCAAAGGAACTGGCTCCCAGCGGCATTGCCGTCAATGCCCTTGCCTGCGGCATGATTGATACCCCGATGAATGCTTCTTTTTCCGAGGAAGAAATCCAGGCTATCTGCGATGAAATCCCGGTGGGCAGAATGGGGACTCCGAAGGAAGTGGCAGAGGCTGTTTCCCTGCTGTCCGATATGCCTTCCTACCTGACCGGACAGATTATAAAAATGGACGGCGGGTGGCAATAGCCGCCTACCGTCCTACTATCGTTCCGCCTCCCAAGACATGGCTGCCATCATACAAAACGGCTGCCTGCCCCGGCGTCACGGCGCGAACAGGTTCATCAAAATCCAGAGAAAATCTGTTTTTTTCCGCCTCCGTTATCGTGGCGGGGGCGCCGGCGTGAGAATACCGGATTTTCGCCATTACCCGCTGTCCCGGGATAAACTGCTCCGCCGCCATATAATTTACGTCCTCTGCCATAAGGCTTCCGGTAAATACATCCCCGCTCTTTCCCAATACCACTTCTTTCGTTTCCGGACGAATTTCCGTAACAAAAACGGGTTCGCCAAAAGCAATCCCAAGCCCTTTGCGCTGTCCCACCGTATAGTGGCTGATCCCCCTGTGCCTTCCCAGTATCTTTCCTTCACGGCTGATAAAATTCCCGGGAATTTCTTTCTGTCCTGTTTCCCGCTCAATAAATGCCGCATAGTCGCCGTCCGGCACAAAACAGATTTCCTGGCTGTCCGGTTTGTGCGCCACCTTTAAGCCTGCCTGCTCCGCAATGCTGCGGATTTCTTTTTTATCATATTCTCCCACAGGGAACAACGTGTGGCGGAGCTGCTCCTGGGTCAGATTATACAACGCATACGTCTGATCCTTTCCCTGCGATTCGGAACGGCAGACCGTATATCGTCCGTTGTCCAGCCGGCATATCCTTGCATAATGCCCTGTGGCAATATAATCCGCCCCCAGAGCAAGGCTTTTTTTCAGAAGAGATTCCCATTTTACATACCGGTTACAGGCGATACAGGGATTGGGCGTCCTTCCTTTTCGGTATTCCTGTACAAAATAATCAATAACCTTTTTCTGAAATTCTTCACGGAAATTCATCACATAATAAGGAATATCCAACTGAGCCGCCACCCGTCTGGCATCCTCCACCGCGCTCAGACCGCAGCAGCCGTCTTCCGTTTCCGATGCATCCCGACTCTCCTTCTGCCAGATCTGCATCGTCACTCCAATGACCCGATATCCCTGTTCTTTGAGTAAATAGGCGGCTACCGAAGAATCCACTCCCCCGGACATTCCCACCACAACTGTTTTATTCTTCATCATATATATCTGCTTTTGGCTTTTGCAGTCCCTCTATCTCAATTCCGTTTTTTTCGGCATAATCCCACAAGGCCGCATGGATCGCCTCCTCAGCTAAGAGAGAACAGTGAACCTTAACCGGCGGGAGTCCGTCCAATGCCTCCATAACCGCTTTATTCGTGACCTGCAATGCCTCATAGATCGTCTTCCCCTTGACCAGTTCCGTCGCCATGCTGCTTGTCGCTACCGCGGCTCCACAGCCAAAGGTTTTAAATTTACACTCCTTTATTACCTTCGTATCCTCGTCAATATCCAGATACATCCTCATAATATCGCCGCACTTGGCATTCCCTACGGTACCTACGCCGCTGGCGTTTTCAATTTCCCCCACATTTCTCGGGTTTGAAAAATGATCCATAACCTTTTCGCTATACATATTCTCATCCTTTCTTGACAAAATCTTCATAAAGCGGAGACATACTCCGCAATCTCTCCACAATCACTTTCAGGTTATCTACCACATAATCCGCCTGTTCCTTTGTCGTTTCCTCCGACAGCGTCAGACGCAGGGAGCCATGGGCGATCTCGTGTTTCAGTCCGATCGCCAGCAGTACATGGGACGGATCCAGAGAGCCGGACGTACATGCCGATCCGCTGGAGGCACAGATCCCTTTCTGGTCCAGCATGATCAGAAGAGATTCTCCCTCAATAAACCGAAAACAGACATTTACGTTATTGGGCAGACGTTTCTTCCGGTGTCCGTTTACTTTGACATAAGGTATTTCCTTCTCCATTCTCTCTATCAGATAATCACGAATCCGGGTTTCGCTCTCCCGCCTCTTTTCCATGCCTTCTAATGCCAGCTCTACTGCCACTCCCATCCCAACAATTCCCGGTACATTGTGGGTTCCGGCGCGCCGGGAACGTTCCTGGGCGCCGCCATGGAGAAAGGATTCCACCTTGCTGCCATTCCGGATATAAAGGAATCCAATTCCTTTCGGGCCATGGAATTTATGGGCGCTGGCACTCAGCATATCAATTTGCATCGCCTGTACATCTATCGGCACATGTCCAAATGCCTGCACGCCGTCTGTATGGAATAAAATCCCATGTTTTTTGGCAATCTCCCCGATTTTTTCTACCGGCTCTATTGTTCCGATTTCATTATTCGCAAACATAATGGTAATGAGGATTGTATCCGGACGGATTGCCTTTTCCAGCTCCTCAGGCGATACCATCCCATCCTCATCTACATCCAAATAAGTAATTTCATACCCCTGCTTTTCCAGCCACTGGCAGGTATGGAGCACCGCATGATGTTCAATCTTTGATGTAATAATATGACGCCCCTTTTCCTTTAATGCGCCGGCAGCCCCTTTTATCGCCCAGTTATCCGACTCACTGCCGCCTGCCGTAAAATATATCTCCTCCGGCCCGGCATTCAATGCCGCCGCAATCTTCTCCCTTGCCTCTTCTACCGCCTGCTTTGCCTTTCCGGCAAAAGTATATACACTGGAGGGATTGCTGTAATTTTCCAGAAAATAAGGCCGCATCGCCTCAAAAACCTCCGGTTTTACCGCCGTAGTAGCTGCATTATCTAAATATATCAATGAATCCATAGCATTCGCCTCTTTTCATATTATTCCGATATGGTATAACCATTATAGCATGTGTATGGGAAATGTCAAGTGAGGGCCGAGCTCTCGTTTTTCCCTTGTAATTGTTTCATAAAGTGCAAAATAAAAGGAACCGTGAATACGCTGGCTAACCCATCCGCCACCGGCTGCGCCAACTGAATTCCGGTCAGCCCAAACAGCGCTGAAAAAAGAAGCAGGATAGGAAGAAAACAGACGCCGCTCCTCATACAGGACAACAGTAATGCCTGTCCGCTCTTTCCGGCGCTCTGAAACAGCATATTGCCGCAGACCGAGGTGGGAAGGAGAAACAGGGCGATGCACTGGTAACGCAGCGCCGGCGTTCCAATCCGGATTACCTCCGGATCATTCCGGAACAATTCGATGATATGTCCGGAAAACAACAGTCCAAAAATGGCAAAAACTCCTAAGATAAAGGTGCCCATGAAAAGCGTAAAGGCAAATGCCCTCCGCACCCGGGAATACTTCCCCGCCCCGTAATTATAGCCGCATACCGGCTGGAATCCCTGACCGATTCCAAGCCCCACCGCAAACAGGAAATTGCAAAACCGCGACACAATACTCATTGCCGCAACGGCGGCATCTCCATAGACCAGAGCCACTCCGTTTAGAACAATACCGGATACACTGCTCAAACCCTGTCTGGCAAAACTTGGCACGCCCACAGATATAATATTCCAGATAACCTCCCTTTTCCAACTAAAAAGACGGACGCTTAACCGGCTCTGGGTCTTTCCCCGGAGAAACATGGCAAGAAGTATGCCGGCGCTGATATACTGGGAAAAGGCGGTAGAAAAACCGGCCCCCCATATCCCCGTTTTCAGTACGCCTAAAAGCAGGGCGTCCCCCAGAAAATTCAACGCGCCGCCAGACACCAGCCCCAGCATGGCAAGAGTCGCCCTCCCCTCATACCGGAGGATATTATTCAGCACACAGCTTGCCACCATAGCCGGCGCCGCTGCCAGAATATAGCCGCCATACACTGTAGAATAGGGCAATATGGTATCGCTGCTTTTCAGCAGCCGCATAAAGGGCGTCAAAAATGCCAGACCAAAGCATAAAATCAACATTCCCGCAGACAGGGCGAGAAAAAAGCTGGTAGAGGCAAACACACTGGCCTCCTTCGTTTTTTTTGCGCCCAGCTGTCGGCTGATATTACTCCCGGCTCCGTGTCCCAGCATAAAGCCAAATGCCTGTAAAATTGCCATTAACGGAAAGATAACGCCTACTGCGGCGCTGGCGCTGGTCCCCAGCTTACTCACAAAATAAGTATCTGCCAGATTATATAGATTGGTCACCAGCATACTCAGGGTCGTGGGAATCCCCAGCTGTATAACCAGCTTAGACACCGGCATCTCCGTCATTTTATCATATTGTGTTTTCCATTCCTGTTTCATTTTAACCTTCCATTCCGGAGCGCAGCGGCGTGATTTTTCACACCTATTCTCCATTCTAAAATACCTTCTCTTCGTCCGGAAAGCATTTCCAAAACCGGTTCCGGCTTTTACTCCCGGTTCAGTTTCCTTTTTTTCTCACGCCAGTCCGGGCAAAAGCTATCCATCAATTCCCGAAAGCGCTTATTGTGCCCCCGCTCATGCAGATGCGTCAGTTCATGGATGACTACATATTCCAGACAGTCCGGTGATTTTTCCGCCAACTGTAGATTCAGACATATCCGCTTCTTTTGTATATGGCAGCTTCCCCACCTGGTTTTCATTCGGCGGAACCGCCATTCTAACGCATGTTTTCCCACTATCTTTTCACATTCCGGTATCAGCTCTGTCAGTCTTTTCTCCAGCTGCTCCCGATACAGCCCGTCCAGCTGTTTTCTTCTGTCTACTTGTGTAGAATTTGCGGTCACCCTCATATAGATCGTATTTTCCCGGAGTTCTGTCAGCGGTTTTTTCAGAGAGCGCTCTGTTATGAGTTTATGCGGGATCCCCCATAGCAGACAGGATTCCCCGGATAGATACTGCTTCTCCGGTTCTGCCTTTCTCTCCGCTTCCAGTACTTCCTTTCGCTTTTTGCAAATCCAGCCATATTGTTTTTCAAGGAAGTCAAATACGGCTTCCTGCGGCGTATGGAAAGGAACCGAAACCATCACTCTGGCATTCGGCTCCTTTATGCGTATATATAAATTTTTTATTTTTTTCCGGGTCAGATGAATGACAATCCCTTTATATTCCATATCCTGCTCTGTCATCTTTTCCTCCGTTTTGAAATGCCGCATTTCTTCGCTTCTCTTTCTATTATAGGAGTTTTTCACATA
This sequence comes from uncultured Lachnospiraceae bacterium, assembly GCA_947628225.1. Taxonomy (GTDB): domain Bacteria; phylum Bacillota; class Clostridia; order Lachnospirales; family Lachnospiraceae; genus Eubacterium_F. The sequence continues at coordinate 93,621 of CANQYY010000003.1, read as the reverse complement.
AATGACAAGTCATACCGCCGCTTTATTCCCGGATTTTTCGATATTCCCCAATAAGCCGCTCCAACGACCATGCCGCATTGGCAGGACTGGTGGAGGGGAGAAGGACAGCAGGCAATTTAATGTTTTCATAAAGGTAACGATAATATAATCGCTGTGCCGTTTTCCCATTGGCAAAAATCTTCGTGATCTGCGAGTTTTCCAATAGGCCGGATATGTCATTAGGTACCACATCCCGAATACTGCTGTCGCTGGAACCACGGATCCGGCAGCTTTTTACCACATCCCAGATGGCAATGTGATGAGCCAGAAGCATTTCCTTTTTTTCCTTTATTGTTACCGGTCTTTCTGATTCTACAATGGTAGAAATAACTTCCCAGAAACGATTTCTCGGATGCCCGTAAAAAAATCCCTGTTCTCTTGACTTTACCGAGGGAAAGCTTCCCAGAATTAAAATCTCCGATTCTTCATTCCATACTGGTGGAAATTTATGCTGCAACACCTGATATTCCATTTCTGCCTCCTGTTCTAACGGTATCGTTTCCGTATTTTATTCCACCCCGCATACGGTAAGCGCTTTTCCCCTTACCCGGAACTTTACCTCAAGTCCGGCAAAATTCATGCCATATACCCTTTCTTCATCCTCCTGGTAGGAAGGTCTTGGATCCTCTGCCAGCACTCCCTGTAATGCCTTTTGTTTTTCAGCCGGAACTTTTGCCAGAAGATCTTTCGGAAACTGCACGTCGAGCCGGTGGTTCCGGTACTCGTCCGCAAATCCGCCTGCCGCTTCCGGATGACTGTCTACCCGGGGCAGATACGGCTTGATATCCAGAATCGGCGTTTTATCCATTAAATCTGCCCCGGCTACATATAAAACCGGTCCGGTTTCCCTGTGATTTTCTATCCCCAGAAGTTTCACGGAAGAAAGACCGATCTCATTGGGACGGAAAGGCGAACGGGTCGCAAAGACGCCCATCCTTTCATTCCCTCCCAGTCTGGGCGGACGTACCGTAGGCGACCAGCCTTCTCTCACATTCTCGGAAAACAGCCAGAGCAGCCACAGATGCGAAAAACCCTCCAATCCCCGTAAAGCATCAGGGTTTCGGTATTCCGGCTCAAAAACAATGGCGGCTTTCAATTCCTCCACCAGACCGCTTTGCCTCGGTATCCCAAATTTTTCTTTAAAATCACTGTGGATTCTTGCTATAGTTTTCATATCTGCCCCCGTGGTTAAAAAGGGGGCTGCTTCCGGCAGCCCTCTTTCTTATTTTTTAATTTGTTCTTCTGTCAATATGACATCTTATGCATGCCATTCCCAGTCGCGGATTTCCGGTAAATCCTGTCCATATTCAGCGATATACTGCTTATGCTCTACCAGCTTATCATTCATCTGCTGAATCAGATAAGAGCCCTTGTTCCCTAACTGCGGCAGATGCATAACCGCATCCTTAACCAGATTAAACCGGTCAATTTCATTCTGCACACGCATATCAAACGGTGTAGTGATCGTACCTTCCTCCAGATAACCATGGACGGAGAAGTTTTTATTATGACGCTCATAGGTCAACTCATGGATCAGCGTCGGATAACCGTGAAAGGCAAAGACAACCGGCGTATCCTTTGTGAAAATAGCGTCATATTCGCGGTCGGAAAGTCCATGCGGATGCTTGGCGTCCGACTCCAATTTGAATAAATCCACTACATTTACAACACGGATTTTCAGTTCCGGCATCGCATCCCTGAGAATGGTAGTCGCGGCCAATACCTCTAAGGTAGGAGTATCCCCACAGCATGCCATTACCAAATCCGGCTCCTCATTCTGGTCGTTACTTGCCCACTCCCATACGCCGATTCCCTGTGTACAATGCTTTACTGCCTGTTCCATGGATAACCACTGGCAGCTTGGATGTTTAGAAGCCACAATGGCATTCACATAATTTTTGCTCTTGATACAATGGTCAAAACAAGATAACAGGCAATTCGTATCCGGCGGCAGATACATGCGGACAACGTCCGCTTTCTTATTGGCAATATGGTCTAAAAATCCGGGATCCTGATGGGTAAATCCATTGTGGTCCTGCTGCCATACATTAGAGGTCAGAATAAAGTTCAGAGAGGCAATCGGCTGCCGCCAGGATAGCTGATTCGTAACCTTCAGCCATTTTGCATGCTGCGCCGCCATGGAATCCACAATACGGATAAAGGCTTCGTAGCTGGCGAAAAATCCGTGACGCCCTGTCAGAAGGTAGCCCTCTAACCAACCCTCGCACATATGCTCCGACAGCATGCCATCCATGATACGTCCATCCTGCGCCAGACAATCATCCGTATCATACATCTCAGCATTCCATGCCCGGTTCTGCTCCTCAAAGACATGATACAGACGGTTGGACATGGATTCGTCCGGCCCAAAAATACGGAAGTTTTTACTTTCTTTATTTAATTGGAAAATATCGCGGATATAGCCGCCTAACTCAATCATATCCTGCGCCTTTGTCTTACCGGGCTCTACTTCGATGCCATATTCCCGGAAATCGGGCAGACGCAGATCCTTTAATAACAGGCCTCCATTTGCATGCGGATTTGCCCCCATACGGGAATTTCCCTTAGGAGTAAGTTCCGCAAGTTCCGGAATCAAACGGCCGTTCTCATCAAAAAGTTCCTCCGGTTTATAACTTGCAAGCCACTCGCGAAGCTGCTCTAAATGCTCCGGCTGTTCCATCGTCATCGGTACCTGGTGGGCACGGAATGAGCCTTCGATCTGCTGTCCATCTACTACCTTCGGACCAGTCCAGCCCTTCGGAGTGCGGAGGACGATCATCGGCCATATCGGTCTGGTGGCATCGTTATTTTCTCTGGCGTTTTTCTGAATTGCCTGAATCTTTTCGATGCAGGAGTCCATCGCCTCTGCCATGAGTTTGTGCATGGTCATCGGGTCATCTCCCTCAACAAAAATCGGAGCCCAGCCGCAGCCTTTGAAGAAAGATTCTACCTCTTCATGGGAAAGGCGGGCAAATATCGTAGGATTACTAATCTTATAACCGTTCAGATCCAATACAGGCAGTACCGCGCCATCATAAATCGGATTCAAAAATTTATTGGAATGCCAGGAAGTTGCCAATGGCCCGGTTTCCGATTCTCCGTCACCAACTACCGTTACCGCGATCAAATCCGGATTATCAAACACAGCGCCAAAAGCATGAGCGATAGAATACCCAAGCTCTCCTCCCTCGTTAATGGAGCCCGGCGTTTCCGGTGCGCAATGGCTGGGCACCCCGCTTGGAAAAGAAAATTGCTTAAACAGCTTCTTCATGCCCTCCTCATCCTGGCTGATGTTTGGGTATACCTCGCTATAAGTTCCCTCCAGATAGGTATTGGCAATCTGGAAATTTCCGCCGTGCCCCGGTCCGGAAATGTAAATCATGTCCAGATCATAACGCTTAATGACACGGTTACAGTGTGTCCAGACAAAATTCTGTCCCGGAACGGTTCCCCAGTGACCGACAATTTTCTTTTTGATATGTTCCATCGTTAGCGGTTTACGCAATAACGGGTTGTCTAACAGATACAACTGCCCTGCCGATAAATAGTTTACCGCGCGCCAGTAAGCATCCATTTTCTGAAGCATTTCCTCACACAAAGGTTGTTTCTCAAGACAAGTATTTTCGCTCATAATAAACTCCTTTCCGTATTTTCTCAATTTGCACATTTTCATTATATAAGCAAGCTGTAATTTATTCAACCGGTTTTGGTTAATTTCGTGATTTTTCTTTGTTTTTCCCCTTCTTTATCCTTCCGTATACAAACGCTCCGCGCGCTCCCAGTTGATAACCCGCCACCAGTTATCGATATAGGCCGCCCTGACATTTTTAAATTTTAAATAGTACGCATGCTCCCACACATCGATGACCAGCAATGGTTTTTTCCGGAGGCGAAGAGGGGTATCCTGATTTGCCGTAGGAAGTATCTGAAGATTTCCCACGGCGTCGCAGGTCAGCCACAAATAACCGGAACCAAATACCGCAAGCGCCGCTTTTTTCCAATTTTCAAAAAAACTTTCTATACTTCCATACTGTCTTGCTATCTGTTGGAACAGGTTTCCTGTCGGCTCCATGCCGGCGTTTATCATGCCGGCAAAAAAGAACCGGTGGTTAAATACGCCGCCGGCGTTTTGACGGACAGATTTTGAAATCTCTTTGGGAAGCCTCTCCACATCGGTCAGCATTTTTTCCAGCGGCACTCTCTGCCACACGGGATGTTCACTGAGGGTATTGTTTAGATTATCAATATATCTCTGAAGATGTTTGCTATGATGCAGATACATGGTCTGAATGTCAAGGTAAGGCTCCATTGCCGCATAAGAATAGGGCAGTGGATAATTGATAAAAGGATAACAGTTGTGCATAATAACCGCTTTCTTTTTTTCATTTATATGAGCGGCGCTCTCCTTTTTATGATAATTTACTGTTCTTTTTCTTCCGTCTTGATTTTTTTATTGTTTTCCTGTATCCTATTGGTTGTATATTGAAAATTTTAGAAAGAAAAGAGGAAGAAAAATGAAAAAGAAACTTTTTTTATTGGGAATTTGCGCAACATTATTTATAACCGGCTGTTCTTTATCCGACTCCGTTACCAATACAATAAAAAACGCAGCGGGTACCACTTCACAGCCTGCAAATGACCGGAAGCCTTCCCCCACGCCGGCAACTAAGGAAACCAATCTGGCTCTCGGCAAAAAAGGCACAGTAGGGGATTGGACCATTCAAATCAAAAAATTTACCGTAAAAAGGAAGATTAAAGCCAGCAAGTACCGTTATTACGATGCGGGCAAGGGCAACTATTACATATACTTTCAGGTTTCTGCCCGCAACAATGGAAAAAAGGCTGCCCAGTTCCTTCCCAGAATCGGATATGAAAACAAGGTAATCAGCGCCACCTTGTATTATAAAAAAGACTATGAGTACCAGCCGACAGAGCTGCTGGGCTATGATAAAGATTTAACGACTGAGTCCATCGGGGCCCTGACAACAAAATCCGGCATTGTCGCTTTCAAAATCCCAAAGAAGGTTGCCAAGGCAAAAAAAAGCGAACTGTCATTAAAGATTGGAACCAAAAACGAACATATCGTGTATTCCTTAAAGTAAAACGGTAAACTGTTAATATATCATTCGCCATAGGACAGCCGCCTTAAACTTCCCTTTTTAAAGGTAAATTCCGGCGTTTTAAACGGATAGGACACTTCCTCTTCGTAATACCACGGATTTTCCTCATGCGCCGGATTTTTCAAAAGATGAAATTCCTGCGCCGGCATAAATCCCTGTCCCAGCAGAAAAGCCTTTTTCCCCTCTGCATTCTGGCAGACGTCTACTACCATTGCCACATGCCCGGGATTTCCTGTCTTTATGAAAATATCTCCGGTTTCTATCTGGGGCAGCTTGATTTTTTTAGATTCCTTTTCCATGGATACTGTACTGGCGTAGGCAAATACCATTCTCAAATATTTCTTGAAATTTTTATAGGAGGCGTCATAAGCTCCCCCCGTAACCCAGGAGGAACCGGTTTCCCCCGGCGAGATCCGGTATCCCTCCCGCCACCGTTCATATTTTGCTTCAAAACCGTCTACAAGATGAAAGGATATCCGGTCATACTGCTTGGTCTTCCAGAAGTATTCCGCATACACCCGCATAACGGAATCTGCGCACTGCTGCAAATCTTCTTTTTCCAAAGGAAGCCGGAATACCGCTATATGCGCCTGCTGGTTTTCTTTTTGCTCCCCGTTATACAGAAGCACCGGACTCCCCTCTTTTTTTAACGGGTATTCCCGCAAAAAAGCCGTCAGGCTATCCTCTTTTGCCTCTTCTCTCTGATAGCCGGCAGGTACGTTCACTCTGGCGGCCAACGTATCTCCATCCGGATTCAGGATATTCGCATTATCTCCGGAAACGGCATCCACGGCCGGCGGAGTTTCTCCCTGAACCACCGCAGAGGAAACCGCAGCGCCGGAATCCGCCGCCGTATAGCTCCGCTGTTCATCTTCCTCCGAGCCAAAAGCCAGTTTTATCACGCCAAACAAACATAAGATCAGCGCTGCGCACAATATTGACTTTAAATATAGATTCCGCATCTTTCTCTCTTCCATCATTGCCTCCTTCGCCCGGCATCACGGCATTGTTGTATTTCCTGTTTTTTATTATATACTAATAAAAAGTAAAATCCAATAAGGAGAAACCTTATTCATTGTTCCCCGGTTTGTTATCGACCCAGCGCCCGATACATTCCATCAGCTGCTCCACATTCAGCGGCTTTGTAATATGCTCATTCATCCCTGCCTCTTTACTGGCAATCACATCCTCAATAAAAGCATTTGCTGTCATGGCTATAATGGGAATTGTTTTCGCATCTTCCCTGCCGGTTTTCCGGATTGCTTTTGTCGCCTCATATCCGTTCATAACCGGCATCTGAATGTCCATAAAGATCATGTCATAGTACCCGGGTTCCATCTCCTGATACTTGTCCAATGCCTGCTTCCCATCCGCCGCGCTGTCTACTAAAATACCGGTATCTCCAATAATTTCCTCGGCTATTTCCCGGTTCAGATCATTATCTTCCACTAACAGAATCCGTTTATTTTTATATCCCTGTTTGGAAAGCTCTGTTATTTCTGTTTCGCGCTCCTTACTGCCGTCGACAATTTTTTTAAACAGATAGACAAGCTGAGATTTAAATAACGGTTTTGAGATAAATCCGTCTATTCCCACCTCCCTGGCTTCCTCTTCAATGCTGCTCCAGTCATAGGCTGATAAAATTATGATCGGCACTTCATCGCCTACGGTTTCCCGGAGTTTTCTTGCAGTCTGGATGCCATCCATTTCCGGCATTTTCCAGTCCAGAATAACGGCAAAAAAATCATTTCCTGTTTCATGCGCTTCACCGGCGCGGGCAACCGCCTCCCTGCCGCTCAGAACCCATTCCCCTTTCATGCCCATTTCTTCCAGCATAACGCAGGTCGCTTCACACACATAGGAATCATCATCAACTACTAACACAGGCAGATCCACCAACTGTTCCATAGCCGGCATATTGTTATCCTGCTGCTTTAAAAATACCGTGACGGTAAACCGGGAGCCCTCTCCCTCCCTGCTCTCAACACGAATATCGCCATTCATCATATGGACAATATTCAAGGCTATCGTCATACCGAGCCCCGTACCTTCAATTTTACTCACACGGGAATCCTCCGCGCGGCTGAAAGGCTCGAATATTTTTTCCATATATTCCTTTGACATTCCAATTCCCGTATCGGAAAATACAAATTCGTAACAGCCGTACCCATAGGTTTTGGAGGACTTTTCTGTTATCTCCAGTTTCAGTTCTCCGCCCTCCGGCGTATATTTAACGGCATTTCCCAAAATATTCATAAAGACCTGCTGAAGTCTTAATACATCCCCTGCCACATCCTCATGTTCTATCTTATTGATGCGGATTTCCAGTTTTTGCTTTTTCCCTTTGACACTTGGGAGAATCATCGTGTGCAGATTGTGGATCAAATCAGACAGATTAAACTCTTCCTCCGCCAAATCAATCTTTCCGGACTCAATTTTACTCATATCCAGCACTTCATTGATCAGGGCAAGCAGATGCTTTCCGGAAATCGTAATCTTGTTCAGGCAGTCCTGCACTCTTGCCGGATTGTCTAAGTGGGTGCCGGCAATAGCCGTCATCCCGATAATCGCATTCATCGGCGTACGGATATCATGGCTCATTCGGGACAAAAATTCACTCTTAGAGGCATTGGCATGAAGGGCGGCGTCATATGCTTCCTTTAACACCTGTTGTTCCCGTTTCTCTTTCTGCTTGCTCTCCGTTACATCCTGCGCCACATATAATACCTTATCCGGAAGTCCGTCCTTTTCCTCCGCCATAATGACAGTGGCGCGAACCCACCGGATACCGTCCTCTTCACTTTCTCCCATTATGCGATATTCCGCAGCAAAAAAGGGATTCTCCCCGGAAAGGGTCGCCTTTAAATTTTCTTCCGTCATAATAGCCAGGAATTCTTCTCTGTCCTCTTCACACACGATATTCTCAGCATAAATATGGATTGCCTCTCTGGCATCCGCCTCTTCTCCAAACAGCTCCCTTATCTTATCCCTCTGGGTTAATACGAAAAATTTATGGGTTCCCAGATCCATATAATAAGTGGCAAAAAACATCCTGTTTAAGCCATTGATAATATTGTTCCCTTTTCGTTTTTCCGCCGTGTACGCCTCTTCTTTTTTCTTTTCCTTTGTTATATCCCTATCCAGGATATTAACCAGAATGTTTTCCCCCTGCCGGATGAAAAAGACCTGGGACTCTATCCAGCAAAGGGAGGGCTTTTTTATCCGGTACTGGCAGATATACTCGCCATAATCTTTTACGGACTCCGCTTTCTTCTGCAAAGCCTCTAAGGATAGATTATCTATAAACTTTTCAATATCATCTTGACAGATAACTTCTTCCACTGCCTTTTTTACTTCTTTTTCATAGTCCACCGTCTGTAAGTCAGCAAGATTCTCTGTCGCATCCAGATAAACTCTGTCGCACATTCCCGTATCCAGATCCACGCTGCTCATAATATGGTAACGGGATTTTATGATGACAGCCATCCTCCTGTCATCCTGCGAGCGCTGAAACTCCTGCCTTGTCCTCTCGTCTACATCCTGTACCGCCAGCACCACATAGTTACTGTCTATGCTGCTTTCCCGAAAATGCACGCTGACGGAAACATAGTGGTAGCGTCCCTCAATCATCCTCTGACAGAGCAGTTCTATTTTCTTTTCTCCCCTTGCCAGAGCCTCCTTCAGGGAGGCGACAGAAAATTTCTCCAGCAGAGGCTCCCGGTATTCCGGATGGAAAAACGGCAGCATCTTTACCAGCACCTCATCCCATCCCCAGATTCCCTCCTGGAACAATTTATCCATATCCTGCGATACACGGACCGGGTTCAGCATGCCGGTGCGCATATCAATAACATAAATACCAAAATTCAGTTCCCCAAGGGACTGAATAATCTCCTGATTCTGGATATTAATTTCCTCCAGCTGGATTCCTTTTTTATAAACATCATGGATGTCCTTTACATATAGCATGACTGTCTGGTTATCTTCCGCATAATCATAATCCGGTACAATTTCCAGCGTGTGCCAGCGGAAGCCCTTTTCCACCTTTCGCCGATAAGGACAGACAATAATATGCCGGTTGTTTCTTATTTCCCGGGAAAGCTTTTCCGTTTGGACAATTTTCAAAAGCCGTTTCACATCGCCGCTATGCACATTTCCGGCTTTTATAAACCAATCGATCCATCGGGAAAAAGGCATATGGGAGAAATCCGTCCCCTCGTCCCGCTCTTCTTCCTCGCCTGTTTTTACAATTTCATAGGTGTCCGTCGTCAGGTTTACCCGGAGTATCCTGCTGTAGGTGTCCCCGCTTACCCCGGCATGAGGGCTCGCCGTTATAAGAAGCGCCGGGATATTACCCTGCCATAAAATCCTGGTAGCCACCATATCCACCGTTTTTCCAAACAGACTATTATATTGAACCGAACGGCATTCTTTCTTATCTCCAATATCACGGAACGGACAATTAGAACAAAAATCACTCCATATCTCATGGCATATCATACCAACCTCGGCATTGCCGGCCGCCTTTTTTACCTTTTCATTTAAATATAAAATTTCATGGTTATCCTCTCGTATGATAAAAATTCCCATTGACGGCAATGAGTCTAGTACCAGTTCATAATCTTTTTGGTTCATTTTATTCTCTCCCATATTATAGAAAAGGGGTTAGACTCATGCGGGCATGGTCTAACCTCCTTTTACATTAACAAAATCTGCTTATCTTATTTGTTATTGATCGCTGCCTGCGCCGCTGCCAAACGTGCAATCGGTACACGGAATGGAGAGCAGGATACATAATTTAAACCTACCTTATGGCAGAACTCAACAGAAGATGGGTCGCCGCCGTGTTCACCGCAGATACCGAGTTTAATATCCGGGCGGGTCTTACGTCCCTTATCTGCTGCCATCTGAACTAACTGGCCGACACCGTTCTGATCCAGACGGGCAAATGGGTCGGACTCATAAATCTTAGCCTGATAGTAGGAATCTAAGAATTTACCGGCATCATCACGGGAGAATCCGAACGTCATCTGGGTTAAGTCATTGGTTCCAAATGAGAAGTACTCTGCTTCCTCTGCTATTTCATCTGCTGTTAATGCAGCACGGGGAATCTCGATCATGGTACCGATATGATACTGAATATCGGAATTCTTCTCCTTCTTAACAGCCTCCGCTACTTCTACTACAAAGTCTTTTACATATTTCAACTCTTTCTTTTCGCCTACCAATGGAATCATAATCTCAGGAACAATATCGTAACCCTTTTCCTCTTTTACTTCAATCGCTGCTTCCATTACGGCGCGGGTCTGCATCTTGGCAATTTCCGGATAAGTAACGGCAAGACGGCATCCACGATGTCCCATCATCGGGTTAAATTCATGGAGGGCGTCACAACGGTTCTTTACTTCCTCTACCGAAAGTCCCATATCCGCTGCCAGTGCTTTAATATCCTCCTCTTCCGTCGGAACGAACTCATGCAGAGGCGGATCTAAGAAACGAACATTCATCGGTTTTCCTTCCAGAGTTTCATACATTGCCTTAAAGTCTGCCTTCTGGAATGCAAGAATTGCCTTTAAGGCTTCCTCTCTCTGCTCTACTGTGTCAGAAAGAATCATGCGGCGGAACTTCGGAATTCTGTTCTCGCCAAAGAACATATGCTCGGTACGGCAAAGGCCGATACCCTCTGCTCCCAGTTTTACAGCATTCGCTGTGTCTTCCGGTGTGTCGGCATTCGTGCGAACCTTTAAGGTTCTGTACTCGTCAGCCCAGTTCATAATTCTTTCAAAATCTCCGCCGATAGAAGCCTCTACTGTTTTAATATCTCCGTCGTAGATTTTACCGGTCGTACCGTCTAAGGAAATATAATCTCCCTCATGGAATGTCTTTCCGCCAAGTTTAAACCATTTCTCTTCTTCATTAATTTCTATTTCCCCGCAGCCGGATACGCAGCAGGTACCCATACCGCGCGCAACTACGGCCGCATGGGAAGTCATGCCGCCGCGGACAGTCAAAATACCCTGAGAAGCGTGCATACCTTCAATATCCTCCGGAGAGGTTTCCAGACGGACAAGAATTACTCTCTCTCCTTTACCGCCGATTCCTGCTTCCTTTGCATCATCTGCCGTAAACATTACCTTACCGGCAGCAGCTCCCGGAGATGCCGGAAGTGCAGAACCGATCACCTTGCCTGCCTTTAAGGCAGCGGCATCAAAGGTCGGGTGAAGCAGCTGGTCAAGAGATTTTGCCTCAATACGGCATACCGCTTCCTCCGGAGTAATCTGTCCCTCATCTACCAGATCACAGGCGATCTTAATCGCAGCCGGGGCAGTTCTCTTACCGTTACGGGTCTGAAGGAAGTATAATTTTCCTTCCTCAATCGTAAACTCCATATCCTGCATATCATGGAAATGGTTTTCCAGATTCATCGCCAGCTCCATAAATTGTTTATAACAGTCAGGAAGGTCTTTCTCAAGCTGTGAAATCGGCTGCGGCGTACGAACGCCGGCAACTACGTCTTCGCCCTGGGCATTGATCAGATATTCGCCGAAAATACCCTTTTCACCGGTGGACGGGTTACGGGTAAAGGCAACGCCCGTACCGGAAGTATCTCCCTTATTGCCAAATACCATGGTCTGTACGTTTACGGCAGTACCCCAGTCGCCCGGAATATCATTCATACGGCGGTATACAATCGCACGGGGGTTATCCCAGGAACGGAATACGGCTTTTACGGCGCCCATCAGCTGATCCTTTGGCTCCTGCGGGAATTCTTCGCCGTTCATCGCCTCTTTATATACCAATTTAAACTGCTCTGCCAGCTCCTTTAAATTGTCTGCTGTCAGCTCTGTATCATAAGTTACGCCTAATCTTTCTTTCATTTCATCAATTTTCTTCTCAAAAAAGCTTTTCGGCACTTCCATAACTACATCGGAGTACATCTGGATGAAACGTCTGTAAGAATCGTATGCAAATCTGGGATTTCCGGTCTTTTTAGCAAAACCCTCCACTGCAATATCATTCAAACCAAGGTTCAGAATTGTATCCATCATACCGGGCATGGAAGCGCGGGCGCCGGAACGAACGGATACCAGTAACGGATCCTCCGTATCGCCGAATTTTTTACCATTGACACCCTCTAACCATGTCAAAGCCTCGAAAATCTGGTCCTCAACCTCTTTTGTAATCTGTTTCCCACTGTTGTAATACTCTGTACAAGCTTCTGTAGTAACAGTAAAACCCTGAGGGATCGGCATTCCCAGACCGGTCATCTCAGCAAGGTTACAACCTTTACCACCAAGCAGGTTTCTCATAGAAGCATTACCTTCATTGAACTTATAAACCCATTTAGCCATGTTTATAATTCCTCCTAAAATATTGTATTTGTTTCGTTTCACGGACGAAACCTTTGACTTGTGAAAGCAGTTGGACTACTTTGCAGTCGCTGTGAATATTGTACCACAAAAAAGGGCTTTAGAAAAGGTTTTTTTTCGTAAATAATGGTAAATTTTGAAATTTTTGGGCTCTTTTATTTCCTATTTGACAAAAGACGGAAAAAAAACTTATAATAGTAAAAAATTCCAATATAAGGGAGGAGCCGTTATGGTACGAATTATTACCGATACTCTGTGCGATTTAACAATGGAGCATGCCAAAGAGTTAAACATCGATATTCTGCCTCTTACCGTTCGCTTCGGCGAAACAGACTACAAGTGTGGTATAGAATTATCCAACGAAGAGTTTTACGAAAAACTGGAAACCAGTAAGGATAATCCAACTACCGCCGCTGTTAACCCATTTCAATTTGAAGAGATTTTCCGGCGCTATATCGATGCCGGCGATGAAGTGGTGGCTATTTTATTTTCCAAATATATGAGCGCCACATTTCAGTCCGCTGCCATTGCAGCAGAAAATGTAAACTCACCTGCCCTTCATCTGATTGACTGTGAAAACGGCGCTATGGGGCAGGCGCTTTTGGTGGAAACCGCTGTCACTATGCGGGAGGCGGGGATGAGTGCAGACCAGATTACGGAAAAGATTACCGCCCTGCTCCCTAAGACTATGACTTATATTGTAATTGATACGATGGAATACCTGAAACGGGGCGGGCGCATTTCCAAAAGCGCCGCTCTTATCGGAGGGCTGATGAAATTACATCCGGTTCTCCAGGTAATTGCCGACGGAGCCAAACCGATCGATAAGGTAAAGGGGAAGAAATCCTGCAATTCGTGGCTCATTAATCGATTACAGGAAAAACCAGCCGACCCTTCCTATAAACTTGTCATCGGGCATTCCAACACCCCGGAGAGGGCAGAAGCCCTGAAGGCGTTGTTAAAGGAGGCCGGCATAAAGAATGAAATTTTTATTACCTGTATCGGCCCTATTGTAGGCACCCATATCGGTCCGAATTGTCTTGGCATCGGCTATATTGAAAAGTAAAAAAGAAAAACCCCGGAACAGCGGCCGCACTGTCCGGGGGATTTTTTTATTTCTTTATATACCAGCTTTCCGGGAGTATGCAGGTACCGCCAAAGCCGTTGTGTTTCCAGCTATTTTTTTTGGCATCGTACCCCGTCACCGCCATATACTGCCAGTGATTTGCCGTCTTTAACGAACGGTACACCTTTTTCAGGGATACCCAGTGCCGGTTATGTGACGGATCGCCGGAATCAGTGAGAAACACCTTGTCCGTCTTTTTGTCATACAAAAACAAGGTTACATAATGCCCCGGCGTATTTTTCCAATAACAGGCGCTATCGGCGCTGCTCACCACTACAATACACGCCTTTGCCTGCTTTATCTTCTCCTGAAAAGACGGATACCGGGCGGGCTTTCTCCCTACTTCACAGGTAAAACCCAGCCGGGTCATGGTTTCTTTCATATACCCCCAGTCAATGGCGCCTCCCCCGCCATACATACTGGCTTTCTTGGCATATTCGTACATATCAACCGGAGAGCAGCGATACTGCGTCAGAGAGTTATAAATATTTGCCATACAGCAAAGGCCGCAGCCAAAGCCTCCAAAGGAACCGCCGTCATAGTATTCCTTTCCCCATTCTCCCGACCACTCCCGTTTTTCTTTCCAGGATTTGGGTCCCTGTAAAAATGAGGCTATCCCTGCCGTGGGATCCGGCGTCCTTACCGGTTCCGGCACCGGAGTCTGAACATTTATCGCCGCCTGGGTGGTAACCTGAACGGAAGCGGCTTCTTCCCCCTCCGTCCTTTTCTCATCCCATAGCTTTAAAAAAACCCCCGCCGCCAATATAACGGCGCTGACAAAAACAATAAGGATAAGCTCCTTTCTGTCATAGGTTCGTTTCTGCATATTCCGTCCCCACCGTCCCCCTGTTCGTTTCTATCTCATATTTTATCAAAAGGCAAATTTCCCTTCAAAATAATTTTTCAATTCACTGATTTTTATACGTTCCTGTTCCATAGTATCACGGTCGCGGACCGTTACCATGCCATCCTCTTCTGAATCAAAGTCATAAGTCACGCAATACGGCGTGCCAATTTCATCCTGACGGCGGTACCGTTTTCCGATATTCCCACGGTCGTCATACTCACAGTTGTAAAATTTACTCAGCTCCTCAAATACCTTTTCCGCTTTTTCATTTAATTTTTTCGACAATGGTAGAACTCCGATTTTAACCGGAGCAAGCGCCGGATGGAAATGCAGTACGGTTCTCACGTCCCCCTCTCCGATTTCCTCCTCGTCGTAAGCGCTGCATAAAAAAGCAAGGGTAACGCGGTCCGCCCCCAGGGATGGTTCAATAACATAGGGAATATACTTCTCCTTCCGCTCGTCATCAAAATAATTCATATCTTCCCCGGAGGTATTCTGGTGCTGCGTCAGGTCATAATCCGTCCGGTCGGCGATTCCCCAGAGTTCTCCCCAGCCAAACGGGAACAAAAATTCAATGTCGCTGGTCGCCTTGCTATAGAAGGAGAGTTCTTCCTGATCGTGGTCGCGAACCCTCATCTCCTCCTCCTTTATCCCCAGCGTCTGAAGCCATTGGATACAAAATTCCTTCCAGTAAGAGAACCATTCTAAATCCGTATCCGGCACGCAGAAAAATTCCAGCTCCATCTGCTCAAACTCCCTTGTCCGGAAGGTAAAGTTTCCCGGTGTGATCTCATTTCGGAAAGACTTGCCAATTTGCCCGATGCCAAAGGGCACTTTTTTGCGGGATGTCCTCTGTACATTTTTAAAGTTTACAAAAATTCCCTGCGCCGTTTCCGGGCGGAGATAAACGGTGTTTTTCGCATCCTCGGTAACACCCTGAAAGGTCTTAAACATTAAGTTAAACTGGCGGATTTCCGTAAAATTGCGCTTGCCGCAGCTTGGACAGGAAACCTGATGTTCTGCGATGAAATCCTCCATCTTCTCTTTCCCCCAACCGTCTATGGAGCCCTCCAGACGGATTCCCTTTTCCTCTGCAAAATCCTCTATCAGCTGGTCTGCGCGGAAACGCTCATGGCATTCCTTACAATCCATCAGCGGGTCAGAAAAACCGCCGAGGTGGCCGGACGCCACCCAGGTCTGCGGATTCATCAAAATCGCGCAATCCACGCCTACATTGTATTTATTCTCCTGAATAAATTTCTGCCACCATGCCTTTTTGACATTGTTTTTCAATTCTACACCGAGATTTCCATAATCCCATGTATTTGCCAGCCCGCCATATATCTCGGAACCCGGATAGATAAATCCGCGGTTCTTTGCCAGGGCAACTATTTTCTCCATTGTCTTTTCCATGGTAATCCTCCAATCCTCCCAAATATTCTTTCGCTTTATTTTACTATTTTAGGCCGGGATTTGCAAGGAGATATTTTCGACCGCATATTCCGGAAAAGGCATCTCTTATTCCAGCATGGCGATTGATTGGAACTTTTTATCCGTATGGGCAGAAAAATACCGGCTGACCACCGTTTCGATTTCCCCCAGCACCTTTTCCCCCACCGTAAAGGTGTAAAGTTTTTCCAACGGAGAGGACACGATTCTCTGCAGGGTATAAATTGCCGTTTCCGAAAGGGTAATCCCGGCTTGTCCATCCTGGCAGTCATCGCACACAATACCTGCCTCTCCCACATAAAAATGGTGAAGCCCCTCCTTTTTATGACACCGGATGCACTCAAAAATCCGGGGAGCCTCTCCCTCTATCGCAAGCAGGCGGAATTCATATATGTATCGTACCAGTTTCCCCGGCAGGGTCGGCACAAGCAGGGCGCGCAGGGACAAATATAAAAGGTTCAGCTCGTTTTTTGCCTCCATTCCCTCCCGGGTAAAATAAGCCGCCGTTTCACAAAAATAAAGAGCCATATAGAGGTTGTCCAAATCCTTTCTCAGCTCCGGGAAATAATTTTTTACCTCTACCTGTTCAATCGTATAGGAATCCCGTCCCCGAAAAATAAAAAATTCGCCGAAAACAAAAGGCTCCGTCGAAGCCGAAAGCGGACTTTTGGGGCGTCTTGCCCCTCTGGCAAAGGCGGATATCCTTCCTCTTTCCTTTGTCAGAAGAACCACACGCTTATCATATTCACCAATGGTAGCGGCTGACAGCACCATTCCCGTCACTCGTTCCTTCACGCTGCTCCTCCTCTTCCTTCTCCGGCTCCGGTCCCCCCTGCCGGTCAGCCCTGGCGTATTTTAAGTAATCCTCTACAAGCCCGGTACGGGCAAAGGTATTCCAGCATTCGTCCTTTTCCATTTTCTTCCTCCTACTGTACTGAACAGTACCGATTTGTACTCTAACAATAGGATATCCGCCGGTAACCTTTTGTATGCTGGCACTTTATTCCATTTCCCGGTACCCGAAATTTTTTAAGTAAAAATCACTGTCACGCCAATCCTTTTTTACCTTTACCCAGAGTTTAAGATTAACCTTCGCCTGTAAAAGTTCTTCGATGTCCTGCCGGGCATGAGTTCCGATTTTTTTCAGCATGCTTCCCTGTTTTCCGATAATAATTCCTTTGTGGGAATCCCGCTCGCATATAATCGTGGCATCTATATCGAATAAATCCTGTCTGCCCTTCCTTCTTTTCATCTGCTCAACAGACACGACAATCCCATGGGGAATTTCATCCGACAACAGCCTCAGCGCCTTTTCCCGGACCAATTCCGCCACAATCTGCCTCTGCGGCTGGTCGGTAACGGTATCTTCTTCATAATACGGCGGTCCCTCCTGCAGATAATCAAACATTATGGAAATCAAATGCTCCACGCTTTCCCCCGTTTTTGCAGAAACCGGTACAATTTCAGCAAAATCTAAAATATCCTTGTACGCATCAATGCAGACAAGAATTTCTTCTTTTTTTATGGTATCTATTTTATTCATAACAAGGATAACCGGTGCATCCGATTTCTTTAATTCGTCTGCAATATGCCGTTCGCCCCTGCCAATAAAGGTATCGGCTTCCACCAGCCAGAGCACCAGATCCACTTCGCTAAATGTATTTTCCGCCGTATTTACCATATACTCTCCCAGCTTATTTTTTGCCTTATGGATGCCGGGCGTATCTAAAAATACAATCTGCCCTCTCTCATCATGGTACACCGTCTGTATACGGTTTCTGGTCGTCTGGGGCTTACTGGAGGTAATCGCTATCTTCTGGCCAATCATGCGGTTCATCAAAGTTGACTTTCCCACGTTGGGACGCCCCACTAAGGTAACAAATCCTGACTTAAATTGTTTTTCCATATCGCACCTCGCATCATTTCAATATTCGGATGGATTCAAATAACGCTTCCTCTTTTTTTACTTTATCCTCGCTGCCCAGCACACAGATAAAATTACCGGATAAAACAGCCTCTGCCATATCGGCGGCCTCTCGGATTTTTTCCGGGTCAGCTGCTAACACTTCCTCCCGTTCCCTCTGCACATCCTCCCCGGTAAGTCCCGTCATATATGCCGTATACGAACGCTCGCCTTTTGCCCTTGGGGTCAGCGGGGTATCTAATTCACTGATCGTTCCGATAATATATTTCGTCATTTCCCTTTCATCCGCATGAAAACGCTTCAAATATCCCGGCACTCCCTCATATACCTGATTAGTCCCTAAAAGCTTTGGGTCGCGGTATGATACAAAATATCCGGTCCCGATGTTATTAAAAGCGCACATAACTCCATAGGCTCCCCCCTTTACCCGCACTTCATTCCACAGATAATCATTCGACAGAATCGTCTTTACTACTTTAAAAATACCGCTATAGGCTATTCCCTGTTTTTTATAATTTCCGGCGCGGGCAACATACTGCACCTTGCCTGCCGTCTGAAATCCCTCGTTTACCGGCAGCTTTTCCATCTTCCAGACGGGCTTCGGCAGCTTCAGCCCGGAATGCTCCGGCAAACCGCCGAGAAAGGCGGCCATATGGCTTTCTGCTGTTTTATAGCCCTCTTCATCCGCAGTAAGGCATATCCGGATTCGTTCCCCGGTAAATATTTTCTTTGCTAATGCCTGTAAAATCTCAATCAGCCCTTCTTTTCTCTCCTCAAAATTATCTTCCAGATCGCAGAGAAAATCATAATAGGCAATTCCCTTCGCATACTGCGATACCGTAGCAGCCTCACTCATATAAGCCATAGCGCGGCCAACTGCCGTTCCATGGCCGGCAGATTGCAGCGCAATCTGGTTAGAAGAGCGCAGCTCCCCGATTACCTCCCTCAAACGCTTTTCATCATCGAGATGGGTTTTTGTGAGGATTTCCGCAATCAGATCCAGCACATACGGTATTTCCTGATATAATGCCTTTGTATTAACTTCAAGGCTGAGAGCATACTCTTCCTTCTTTGTATGGCTGTAGACTCCCAGATTCAGGGAATAGCCGCCGGCATGGAGCAGCATTTCGTTGCTCAGCTCCCGTTTATTATGGCAATCGGTATCGACAAAGCCCATAAGCTCTGTTAAAAGCGACAGATATGGCGTATAGTCTTTTAAATCCCGGCAGTCAAAGGCAAAGCGGAGATAACTGATCCCGCTGGTAAAGACATTATGGTAAAGCGCCGGTTTCCCCGCCATGATTCTCTCTTCATTGAAAAACGGCAGGGCTTTCTTTCCAATATCCTCCCTTGACAAAAGCGGGATACAGCTCAGGGCTTCCGGCGGCGTCGGCTCCTCCTGATATGCCTTTAATTCCCTTGTTTTTTTCACAAGTTCTTCCTTCTGCTCCTCTGTCAGGGATTTCTTATAGGCAGCCAGCTTTTCCTCTTCTTCCTGCTCCATCCGGGCAGTCAGTCCCACCTTCGGCTCCACGCTGACAAAACTCGTGTGGGTATTTTCGAGTAAATAAGTCTGGATCAGCGATTCAAAATAGCCTGTGCCAATCTGTTTCTTCAAAAAATCAAACGTATCCTGATAGTGCATATGAATAAACGGCTTGTCACTGTCATAAAGCCAGCTGTCAAACATTTGCAGCCCGTACATTAACCCCTTGGGATAAGAGCCGAAATCCGCCTCCCGATATTGAAATTCCAACGCATTGATTGCTGCGCGGAGCGCTTTTTCCTCCAGCCCCTCCTTTGCCAGACGGGAAAGCGTTTTTTCTATCGTGTCCAAAAACTCCTGCTTTTGCGACATTTCTACATTTTTTGCGATAAGGGAGAAAAACGGCTGCTTTATACTTTCCTCATACATACTGGAAATTTCACTCCCGATTCCGGCGTCCAGTAACGCCTGCTTCAGCGGCGCCCCCACCGACTGAATCAGAACATACTCCAGAATCTGCATCGCCATATACAGCTTTGTATCCAGAGAAGTGCCGCATACGGCATTATAGCTGAAGTATGCCTTTCCCTTCACATCCTCTTCCCCGGTAACAGAATAAAACCCATAGCTGTCTGCTCTTTGGGAAAAAGGCTTTTGCAGCGCAATTTCCGAGTCTACCGCTAAATAATCGAATTGATCCAGATAATTTTCCGCTATCCAGTTTAACTTTTCTTCCATATCCATATCCCCGTAGAGATAAATATAACTGTTAGAGGGATGGTAATAACGGTGGTGGAAATCCAGATAATCTTCATATGCCAGCTCCGGGATTACTGCCGGGTCGCCGCCGGATTCCACTCCATATGCCGTATCCGGAAACAGGGACTGCTGGATATTTCGTGCCAGAAGCTGCTTCGGGGAGGAAAAAACTCCTTTCATTTCATTAAAAACAACGCCATTATACCGGAGAGGGGCGTCTTTGCTGTCGAGCTCATAATGCCAGCCCTCCTGGGAGAAAATCTTTTCTTCCTTGTAAATATTAGGAAAAAAGACGGCGTCCAGATATACATGCATCAGATTCTGGAAATCCTTTTCATTACAGCTTGCCACCGGATAAACAGTTTTATCGGGATAGGTCATGGCATTTAAAAAGGTATTCAGGGACCCCTTTACCAGCTCGATAAACGGATCCTTTACCGGAAACTCCCGGGAACCGCACAATACCGTGTGTTCTACAATATGTGCTACACCTGTAGAATCCTTTGGGGGCGTGCGGAAACCAATGGTAAATACCTTATTATTATCGTCATTTTCCACCAAAATTACCTTTGCCTTTGTTTTTTTATGCTCCAGCAAATATCCGGCGCTTCCCAGTTCCTTCAGATTTTCTTTTTTGATCAGCTCATATGCCGCGCAATTTTTACTATCCATATCTTTTCCTCTCTTTGGCTCCTGCCATATTTTTTTCTGTATTTGATTAGTCTTATTCTTATAAATTTTTCCAACATTTATACAGTATCATATTTTAATCCACATTGCAAAATTCTTTTTTTTTCAAATCATAGAGTGTTTTGTTTGACTTTTTATCCAGGTTGTGATATGGTTAAAAAGTGTTAAAATTATTATGTAGGAGGCAAAACATGAAAGGTACAGTAAAATGGTTTAATGCCAAAAAAGGATTCGGATTTATTTCGGATGAAGAGGGAAATGATGTATTCGTACACTTCTCTGCGTTGCAGATGGACGGCTTCAAAGTTTTAGACGAAGGCGATGAAGTTGAGTTTGAAGTGATTGACGGAGAAAAAGGTCCCCAGGCTGCAAACGTAACAAAGTTATAATCGAATTTAATGAACTAATTTTTATATATAGTTATGTAAAAGTTAAGAATTACAATGGGTTGTAACAAGGTTCCCCGGTTGGATGCCGGGGAACTTTTTTTGGCGTTTTACTTGCCCCTCCATATTGCATATGATAGAATAAACGCATAAGGGCAGAGATCCTGCATCTGTCGGAGAAGGCAGGTTACGAAACAGAATGGAGGAATAAAAACAATGGGTAATTATTTTCAGAAGGAAATTGAATGCGCCTCGCGGGAGCAGATTCGCGCCTGGCAAAACGAGCGTCTGGTAAAACAGGTTAAATATGTATATGACAATGTCCCCTATTACCGGACAAGAATGCAGAATAAGGGATTAGAGCCGGGAGATATTCAATCTCTCGAGGATTTACATAAGCTTCCTTTCCTGACAAAGGATGATCTGCGGGATGCTTATCCGTATGGGCTTCTGGCGCGCCCTCTGAGCGACTGTGTCCGCATACAGTCTACCAGCGGAACGACTGGACGGCGGGTAGTGGCATTTTACACCCAGCACGACATTGATTTATGGGATGAATGCTGCGCCCGCGCTATCATAGCCGCCGGCGGCTCAAAGGAGGACGTCGTTCATGTCTGCTACGGGTATGGGCTCTTTACCGGAGGGCCGGGACTGAACGGCGGTTCCCACAAGGTAGGTTCTCTGACCCTGCCGATGTCCTCGGGAAATACGGATCGGCAGATTCAGTTTATGACGGATTTGGGCTCCACTATTCTATGCTGTACGCCTTCCTATGCCGCCTACCTCGCAGAAACCATCCATGAGCGGGGAGTAAAAGATAAAATCAAATTGAAAGCCGGCATTTTTGGCGCTGAGGCATGGACGGAGGAAATGCGCCGCGATATTGAAAAAGCGCTGGGGATCAAAGCATACGACATATACGGCCTGACGGAAATTTCCGGCCCCGGGGTTTCCTTTGAGTGCAGCGAACAGACCGGCATGCACATCAATGAAGACCACTTTATTGCGGAAATTATTGACCCTGCCACAGGAGAAGTCCTGCCGGACGGAGAAAAAGGCGAGCTGGTCTTCACCTGTATTACCAAGGAAGCCTTCCCCCTGCTCCGATACCGCACCAGAGATATCTGTGTGCTGAGCCGCAAAAAGTGTTCCTGCGGACGCACTCATGTGAAAATGTCAAAACCGATGGGCCGGAGCGACGACATGCTGATCGTCAAGGGCGTCAATGTATTCCCATCCCAGATTGAAACGGTACTGATCAATCAGGGCTTTGCCGCTAATTATCAGATAATTGTATCCCGGCAGAAAAACAACGATAATATTGAAGTTCAGGTGGAGCTTACTCCCGCCATGGCAGCAGACAGTACTTTTGACCGGGATCTGGCAAAAAGGAAACTGATCGCCGGTCTGAAATCTATGCTGGGCATTCTGGCAGAGGTTACTCTTGTGGATCCGAAAAGCATTACCAGAAGCGAAGGTAAGGCAGTACGGGTAATTGATAAGAGAAATCTGTATCAGAATTGAAAAAACGCCCGAATCGGCCGAACCCGGTATCCTTTCCGCGGATAAGGGTTCTCGCCGATTCGGGCGCTTATATTAATAACGGCATTCTATCGATTTCAACCGTTTTCTGCTTTCCCTTCCATCAAAACCGGAAATCCCTCTGCCCGTTGTGGATATTTTCGATGTATTCCCGTGCCTTTTCTTTAACTACCGGATTGGTAATTATCTCTAACTGTTCCCGGATGATTTTCTCTCCCTTGGCTTTTGTTTCCGGCGAAGCGTAGTCCTCCAGATATTCCTTCAGGGTCATCAGCGCGTTCGGCTGGCAGCAGTTGACAATCTGGCCGGATTTTAACAGCTTCATAAAGCGGTCGCCGGTACGTCCCTCACGGTAACAGGCGGTGCAGAAGCTCGGAATATAGCCAAGATCAAACAGCCAGCTCACAACCTGATCCAGAGTACGTCTATCGCTTACATCAAACTGAGCAGAGTTTTCCTCCTCCGGCTCTTCCTCTACATAGCCGCCCACGCTGGTGCGGGAACCGCCGCTAATCTGGCTGATACCGAGGTCTAACACCTTCTCCCGGCTCTTCTGGGACTCTCTGGTCGATACGATCATGCCGGTATAGGGCACTGCAATACGCAGGACAGCCACGATTTTCTGGAAAATTTCATCGGACAGGCTGTTGTCAAACTCACCCGGGTCAATGTCGTCGGCGGGGCAGACTCTCGGCACGCTGATGGTGTGAGGGCCGACGCCGAATTTTGCCTCCAGATGCTCGGCGTGCATGATAATGCCCACCAGCTCATACCGGTACATATCCAGTCCAAACAAAACGCCGCAGCCCACATCATCAATGCCTGCCTCCATGGCGCGGTCCATTGCCTCGGTGTGATAGGCGTAATCTTTTTTCGGACCGGTGGGATGAAGCTTCTCATATGCCTTGCGATTATAGGTTTCCTGGAATAAGATATAGGTGCCAATTCCGGCGTCTTTGAGCTTTTTGTAGTTTTCTACAGTTGTAGCAGCAATATTGACATTGACACGGCGTATGGCGCCGTTTTTATGTTTAATACTGTAAATGGTTTTAATACTTTCCAGTATATATTCCAGAGGATTATTGACCGGGTCTTCCCCTGCCTCAATAGCAAGACGCTTGTGCCCCATATCCTGCAGGGCAATTACCTCCTTGCGGATTTCCTCCTGCGTCAGCTTCTTTCTGGCAATATGTTTATTTTTCATATGATACGGACAATAAAGACAGCCGTTGACGCAATAATTTGACAGATAGAGCGGGGCAAACATAACAATCCGCTTTCCATAGAAACGCTCTTTGATTTCTTTGGCAAGCTTTTCAATTTCCCTATTTTCTTCCTCAAGTCCGCATTCCAGGAGCACCGCCGCTTCCCGGTGGGAAATTCCTTTCATTTTCCTTGCTTTTTCCAGTATGGCATCAATAACCTCTTTATTGTTCTTATTCTCCTGTGCATAGGCTAATGATTCCTGAATCTCTCCGTCATGGATAAATTCATCTGCCACGCTTGATTTCGGGTCGTATTTATACATAATCTTTCCTCCATTCCGCCGCTTGGCACTTTATTTGGTTGCGTAAATCGTTTTCGTACTGACACCTTCTACCATTCCCAGTTTGCCGGATATGGCGCTGATAATATCACTCTCCGCATCCACTATTACACTAATGACAGATAAGTTTCTTTCCCGGTAAGGCACTCCCATCCGTCCTACCATATAGGACCGGTACTGGTGCAGGATTTCATTTATCTGCTCCGACGCTTCCCTGTTTTCTACGATAATTCCAATTAATGCAATACGTTTTTCCATAACACGGTATCTCCTTTTCCTTTTTGTAAATAATAAAAAACGCCCGGACATACATCCCGGCGCAACGGTAACGAAAACCTTCCTCCCAAAACCGAGGAGGTTTCACTATTTATCGCCTTTTTGCTCAGGACAAACCTTTGCACGTCAGTACGACCACTTATTAGTATAATATCATAAATGGACAGATATGGCAATAGCGCCATCGATAAATTTTCGCCCCGCTAACTCCCAATACTATGGGGACAGCGCAAAACTTGACTTGACACATGGGGCAGTGTATACTAATTCTTTGGATCCCGGCTCAATCCAATGATAGAAAAAGGGAGGAATACTATGGAAAAACGAATGAAAGCTCTTTTGGCTTTTTATCAATCTCTTACGGAACAGCCGCTGGCGCCATCTGAGGCGGCCTGTCACAGGGAAAAACTTTTGACAAAAATACAATTTATGCAGCATGAACGGCTGGTACATCTCATTGTTACCGTTTTATTTGCCCTGCTTACTGTCCTTACCTTATTTACAAATCTTTTTTTACTACAGCCATTACTACTCGTGCTATTCGTTTTACTTCTGATTCTTCTGATTCCCTATATCCGCCATTATTATATACTGGAAAACGGAGTGCAGAAACTGTATGAATATTATGATAAGCTGGAAGCTCTGTCAGAAAAGGAGCCATAATTCATCCTTATTTCACGGAGGCTGCCGTTTCCCGATAATGCCGGAAAGGCGTTACCGGGCGCTTCCGTAGGCTTTCCCGTTTTTCATATGGATTCCTTTCCGCCGCATCAGTTCCGACACGGTAACAATATCATAATCCTGTTTCACAAGCCACGGGACAATTTTTTCTATTGCCTTCTCTGTGGATGGGTACAAATCATGGAGCAGGATAATATCGCCGTCGGAAACATTCTTTTTGATCATTTTGCAGACAGATTTTTCATTTCGGCTTTTCCAATCCAACGTATCAATACTCCACAAAATCATCGGATGTTTCAGCTTTTTCCGCATCACGTTACTGATGGCGCCGTAGGGAGGCCGGAGAAAAGTAATCTTATATCCCGTCAGTTTTTTTACAGTCGAAGCGGTTTTATTATAGGACTTGTTTACATCCTTCATATTCCTCAGACTCAGATCTTCATGCCTCCAGGAATGGTTCCCGATTTCAGAACCCTGCGCAATTACCTGCTTTAAACAGGAAGCACGGGAAGCAACACGATTCCCCACCACAAAAAAAGTAGCGTGGGCATGATATTTATTTAAAGTTGTCAGAATTTTAGGCGTATTTTCAGTATCGGGCCCGTCATCAAACGTAAGCGCCACGGCGCGGGAACGAGGTTTTGGCGTAGGTTCGGCAATGGACTGGGGAGGAAGCAGGGGGACAGAAGCCACCGATTCCGATATCCCGCCGGATATAACGTCGGCGGCAGCGCCGGAAGCCGAAACGCTCTGACCGGTCGCTGCTGTACTTTCAGCCTTCTTGTCCTCGCCTGACGGCAGAAAAATTTTGAGAATAATAAAAGCCGCCACTGCCACGACAGCCGCCCCTGCTGCGATTTTTCCCACTTGTTTCCATAATATATTTCTGCTGCGATGCTTTTGTTTTCTTATATGGGCAGATCGTCTTCTTCTATTCCGGCAAATATATCTTTTCATATAATCACTCATATATTTCATCTCTCCATCATTTGACTGATTGTGTAAATTGCGGCATTATCATCAGTAGACATAGTATAGCATTATTCCTGCGGTTTTTCAATGACAATCTTCCCATCTATCAACTCTAATTTTACTTTATTTCCATCCATTCCCATCTCTTCCAGCAGCTCGCCCGGAATCTGCACGCGGCCGGCGCGGTCTAATACGGCAAACTCCTCCTGCGTTTCCTCTTCTCTCCAGTCAATATCCAGACTTTCAATCTTCTCACGGTAGTTGCTTTTCATAATTCTCTCACTGCTGGTCTTTCCGTCCCGAATAGAGATTACGCGATTTACCTTTCCTGCCAGTTCCTTGTCATGGGTAACAATAACAATAGTAATTCCCAATTTTTCATTCAGTTTGCGGAACATATCTAAAATATCATCCGCGGTCTTCCGGTCTACAGCGCCCGTTGGCTCATCGGCAAGAAGGAGTTTCGGATTATTGGCAAGAGCGATCGCAATCGCCACTCTTTGCTGTTCTCCGCCTGACAACTGGCTTAACCGGCTGTCCCTGCGGTGTTCCATTCCAACCAATTCCAGCAATTCCAGCGCCCTTTTCCGTTTTTCTGCCTCTGTATGTACTCCATTTTCCCCTTCCGTAAAAAGCATCGGCGTCATAACATTTTCCCAGGCGGTCAGATAGGGAAGCAGGTTCCTTGCATTGTTCTGCCATACAAAGCCTACCGTATCCCTCTTATACTTCACTAACTCTTTCTCATCCATCTGAAAAAGATTTTTCCCATCCACATACAGTTTTCCGGCAGAGGGTCTGTCCAGTCCTCCAATCATATTCAAAAAGGTAGATTTCCCGCTGCCGCTGTTTCCTATGATTGCCAGCAGTTCTCCTCTTTTTACGGTCAGATCCAGTCCCTGAAGGGCTAACACTTCAATATCCTTTGTCTTATAAATTTTAACCAGACTGTCGCATTCTATCATAACATCGTCCGGAACCAAAATGTCGGGCTCCTGTTGGTTATCAACCTGGTCTGCGTCCCGCAAATGTCTGATCTTTACAATTTTATCCTTTACATTAATCTTCATAGACAATCTCTCCATCCTCAATGTGATAGATACAGTCGGCGATTTCCATCAGCCCGGTATCATGGGTTGTCATTACAATCGTGATGTGCTGGGTTTCAATAAGCTCCCTGAATATTTTCATAATCTGCAGCCCCGTATTGGTATCCAGTTCAGCCGTCGGCTCATCAGCAAAAATAATATTCGGCTCATGGGCAATGGCGCGGGCAATCGCCACGCGCTGCTGTTCGCCTCCCGATAATTCCTGAGGCATATGGTTCATCCGGGAACCCAGCCCCACCAGCTTTAAACACTC
Source organism: uncultured Lachnospiraceae bacterium (assembly GCA_947628225.1). Lineage (GTDB taxonomy): Bacteria > Bacillota > Clostridia > Lachnospirales > Lachnospiraceae > Eubacterium_F. The sequence continues at coordinate 66,046 of CANQYY010000003.1, read as the reverse complement.
CTCGGTCCGTTTTTTCCGGTTTCCCTTATAGTTAGCAAGACGGAGTACAAATTCCACGTTTTCATAGGCGGTCATCATGGGAATCAGGGCTACCGACTGAAACACAAAACCCATCCTGGTCTTTCGGATGTTTTCCCTCTCATTCTCCGGCATATTTTCGATAGGCTCTCCCTGGAACAGGACCGTACCGCTTTTGGGATAATCCAGGGCCCCCAGAATATTCATCAGGGTGGTTTTGCCCGAACCGGAACGTCCCCGGAGCATCGTCAGTTTCCCGACAGGTATTTGTATATTGATATTTTTCAATGCTACAAATTCTTTTCCCCCGGCAATCTTAAAACTTTGAAGCACATCTTTTGTTTCTATTATATTTTCATTTTCCATTGCCTTTCCTCCGTTCTCGCCCTTAATCCTCCCCAAGTTTGAGAGCCTGGGAGATATTAATCTTATTAATGAGTTTTCCAAGTACTACCATGCAGATAATAATAACAATACCAATTACGCTAAACAGACGTATCATATCCACCGCCTGATATACTACGTTCAAAGGCACAGACTGGTCGGTGGAGGCATAGAAAATCTGTACAAGCGGCACAAACAGATTCGACGCTAAGATCCCCAGAAAAGTACCAATCAGAATGGACAGGCCGGAGCTGAAGATCTGCTCATTAATCAACATCTGGATAATTTCTCTTTTGGTCATACCCATGGCACGGAATACGCCGAATAGCAATTCTCTCTGCCGAATAGATAAGATCCAGTAAATCAAAAATCCGGTACAGCACAAAATCAGTATGATAATAAAACTCATGGTAAGAATACCGTTGGTACCCTGGAACAGCGCATCATTTTTTACATCCACTAATTTCGCCGCCACATCCTCAAAGGTCGTATACTGGATTCCGTTTTTCTTCGCATAATCATAAATAAACTGGGAAGAACCGTCTGTCTTAATCCAAACCTCATATGGTTTTACGCCTATCGCCTGCTGCACCGTGGCAAGGTTGGCAATCACAAGGAAATTTTCCGTGGCAACCAGAGTGTTTTCTTCATTCAGCTCATGGGTGCTTTCCACATAGCCCGGGAAGTAATCTACAAACCCATAAACCGTTCCCGTCACATCGATCTTGTCATTATTGGTATAGGTTATCTGGTCGCCCAATTCAACCCCATACTGGGAATGATAATTGCTGCTGAGCAAAACGGCATTGGCATTGGACGCCATAGCATTTAAGTAATTGTTGATATGAGTCGGCAAAAGCGAATCATCAAAGCTGCTGACCGTTAAGCCGAAATTTTTTGTATCAATCGCCATCAGGGAAGTGGATACTTTGTTTTCACTGTTCTTATCAAAGGAAGTGGAAATATCCTTCTCCTTGTATACCTTGGTGGCATGCTGGATTCCCTCCATGCTGTCGTATACGGAAAAATCAGGCTCCGTATAAGTAAGTTCCAATTCCGGATTCGCGCTGACGAAAATGGAATTGTCCTCCCAGGTATCCTGCAAAATCAGATCGGCCCCCATTTCATACCGGATATTGCTCTCGGAATTGGATAAAATGGTTCTCGCCACCGTAGCGTTAAAAATACCAAGCGCCACCGTCAGCATAAGAAATACCATCATAAAACTTTGTTTTCCCTTTGTCCTCAATATCTGGAGAAAGGAAGCAAAGAAGGAAGGTTTCCAACGTTTTCTCCCAATCAGATATACAATCCGAATCAGCAGCGGCTGAATCCTCAACGCCACAAGACTGGCGCTGATAATAAACAGCGAGGAGCAGATAAAAAGGAATGGATCCAGCGATTCTCCCTCCAGCATCTGCGTCATCAGGGTATCTTCCCTCTGGCTGAAGGTATACAGGCCATACAGGGATATCAATAACAAGATTACATCCAGATATACGCGTTGCAGCAAATTTTTCTTTTTCCGGTTCTTATGCTTAACATTAACTATCGTCACATTCGCATCCCGGAATACCGGCAGCACCATAAAAGCAATGGAAGCCGCCATGGCTCCTAACATATATAAAAATACGGAAGGCCCCAGAGTAATATGCAGCGCCTTTCTCTGGATAAATTCCAAAAATCCGTTGGTAGAGCCAAGCGCCTTGCACAGAAAATATCCTAACGGCAGTCCCACGATACAGCTTAGGACAGATAAGAGAAAGGATTGCAACAGGTAAATCAGCAATATCTGTTTTTTACTGGAACCACGGCTTTTTAACAAAGCAATCTCATTCTGCTCCAAATCCAGCATCTGTCTGGAAATCATAAAGATAAAGGCTAACAGAAGCGCCAGCACCGGAACCTGTAAGATTAACAGGGTCGTCCGCACCTTTTTTGCCGCAGTCTGATATTCGTTCAGCACAGATAAATAGTCCGGTTCCGGAACATAGGATGTACTGCTGTAGGCCATTTCATCTATCATGTCCTGTGTTTCTGAAATCAGGTGGTCAATCTGGGTGGATTTCAGCTGATTATAGTCGTATACCATAAACCAGTCTGTCACTACGCTGAAGTCCTGTTTGTCCAGATTAATAAAAACGGATTCAAACAGTTTCGGTGAAATAAAGACTTCCATGTAATAGTCCGAGGGTGACTTCACCCAGTAGGAGTCCTCTTCCTCCTTGTTGTTAAACACACCGGCAATTCTTATTTTCATAGGGGAGCCGCTGCTGTCAAGAAAGCTTTTTAATTCCAGCTCATCCCCCACAACCAAATCCAGCTTCGCCAATGCCCTCTGGCTCACAACGCCCTCGATTATGCCGTCGGCGCCTGCTTCGTCTTTGTACATGCCGCCGGACATGATATTGATATGTTTATCCAGTTCGGTAAGAGAAGCCAGCCGAAGCGTTTTTGACATAGTGACGCCGCCGCGCTGCTGTAAAAAAGAACCGCGTGTTTTTGCTGTTTCATGTAAGGTAATCAAGTGACTCTGTTCTACCCCCAGACGGTCTGCCGCCCCCCCTGCCATACTCTGCAGGGTTTTATAATCCGCCTCCTGTCCGTCGCGTCCTTTCATATTGGATTCTAACGTCAACACGCCCGGATTTGCATTTTCCTCTTGTATGTACTGATTAATCTGGGAAAAGAGGGTTTTTTGCAATGCCGCATTCTGATACATCGGATTGCTGCAGGCAACCGCCACCAGTAAAATGTTACCAATCAAAAGGCTGATAACCATCCACTTTTTGTGGAGAAGTTTTTGCTTTATAAACCGTATCATATCGCCTCTCCCTCCTACTCTTTCAGTATCGCTAATGTCTGGCCCTCTTCAACACCCTGATTAACCAGATATTTTGTGTCTTGTTTATAATTACTTACTATATAGCGCTTATGCAGTTTCCCGTTTTCCACTAACATGACATACAATTTTGTAGTTTCGCCCTCTAATTCCTCATATACTGCCTTAGCATCCACCATAAGAGCGTCCTTGATGCTCAGCGTGACCCCTGTGATATAAATGTTATATTTTTTAAAATTATATTTTTTCTTGTCTTTTGAGGAAACCGATATCAGCTGTTCCGTGGCAGTTTCTTCTTCCTCTTCCGAAGAGGTGGAAGAAAGATTGTCCGTGGATATCACCCGTCCGGTCACCGTATGGGCAATATCATCCGTAGTGCTCCCAAGACCTATTTTTACTTTCATATTATATCGGAGGTCCCCCGCGTCTTCTGCCTGTATCAAAAAATCGTTTTCATTCCGGATTTTCATAAGTCTTTCCCCGGAAACCGTTGTATCCTCATACTCGGAAGGGGAAACCGGCTCTATTACCGTACCGGAATATTCCGATACGAGCTTTGCCCCCTTTTGTTTCCGGAGCAGGTCTGCATACTCCTTTTCCTGTGATTTTATATCCTTTTCGGATTTTAACAGCTGGCTGTATTCCTGCTTTAGCTTTTTTAATTCAATTTCCGCCAGCTTTTTCTCCGCCGCGCTCGCCATGGTCTGAATGGACTTCTCCTTCGCCAGCACTTCGCTCTGCTTGCTCCGGACGTTGGAATCAAACTGCGAACGCGCCTGTTCCATCAACAGCTTTTTCTTTTCCAAAGACGCCTTTGATGTCTTAATATGATAAAGCGCCAGCACATCCCCCTTTTTCACCTTCTGCTTATTCTTTACATATACCTTATCCAGATAAGCCCTTTCTTCATTGATTGAAACATCTGCTTCATCCGGATAATAAAGTTTTCCGTTCGCCCTTACGCTTTCTTCATATACCCCTTTTTTTACCTTTGTCGTTTCAAACTGTTCTTCCTTATTATCCTTTTGTTTTACCTCATACAGCAATACCTCGGATTTTTGTTCTTCTTTCCCGCAGCTGCACAGCAAAAGCCCTGCAAGAAGAAGAAATGCCGTCTTCCTAGCCCTGTACATATACAACATCCCCCTCCTTTACCCCGGTCAGAATCTGCGTGTAAGCGTCCGTAACCGTTCCAATCGTAACCGTTGTTTTTTTCTTATTGTTTCCCTGCATCAAATACACATAGCGGTTACTTTTTCCTTTAAATACAGCATTGCTCGGCACTACCAGAGCATCGGACGCCGTATCGTTATAAAGCTCTATCGTGGCGGAATCCCCCACCCGGAGCCTGACCTGCTCCTCAAAATCAAACCAGGTATAGGACGGTAAGTTCCCCTGTTCAATATCGAAGGGGGAGGTTTCCTGTTCTTCTGCCTTAACTCTGTATTTTTTGCCGTTTACTACCGCCACATAACTGCTTGCCTTTCCCAGCTTGGCGGCATCTATGTAGGAGGTACGGACACGGGGCTTATCCATATCGGCAACATTGATGGCGGTGGTCCCTCCCTGTACCATATACCCGGTGCCTCCTGCCGTAGTAATAATTTCCCCGTTTACCGGAGATATTAATTTGCTCTCCTTCGTCTGCCCCCTGGCCTCCTCCAAATCCTCCTTCAAATGCTTTAACTCAAGAGCCTGCTGTTCTTTTTGCTGGTTCAGCTTCAATTTCGCTATTTTTATATCTTCCTGTTTTTCTAAAATCTGTGCCTGCAGCGCTTTTTTCTCCTTTTTGCTTCCTGCGGAATTCATCTGTTTTTTCGCCTGGGACAATTCTTCTTTTAACCGCTCAATGTCAGAGGCAGAAATTTCATTGGCGTCCTTATTTAACCCCTTCGCCTCTTCTATTTGCTTTTGTATCTTTTTTACTCCGGTATCCACACTGGTCAACGTAGCCAGAAGCTGGCCTTTTTTTACCTTGTCCCCCGCCGTTACTTTCATCTGTCCGATGTTGCCTGAACTCATAAAATACAGGCCTTTAATTTCCGGTACAATCTCCCCCTGGAAAGAATCCACGCTGCTGAGATTCATTTTCTTTACTTTTGCCGTATCCACATCCACCCCTACCGGGTCAATTAATTCCGGTACCGCTTCCGACTGTCCACTGTTGCCGCACCCGGTCAGAAAAGAAAAAATAAGCCCTGCTGCCAACAGAAAAGATACGGTCCTTTTTCCTCTATATCGTATATTCAATATCCTCGCCTCCTTCTCTATGGCTAATTCGTGATTACCTGCTCGTTTTCTTTCAGACCGCCGGTTATCTCCACCAGATTATCTATCCTCTCGCCCAGCGTAACCTCTCTCGTTTCCCGGACGCCGTTTTTCGCCTCAATATATACAATTTTTTTGCTGCCCATATCAAATACCATTGCCGCCGGCAGATACAATACGTTTTTTTTCACCTTCAAAATCAATTCCAGACTTCCGACGACGCCGTTTTTAAAGGTAAGCTCTGTTTTCGGATAAAAATAGACAATTTTTTTATCTGAAGTTTTTTTCACCGTCGTTTTATACTGCTGCCCCAAAACTGTCAGAGTAACCTCCTGGCCATCTTTTAAACGGGAAGCATATTCTGTCTTCGCCTTGAACCGATTCCTCTTTTTCCCCTGTACGACCACCAGAACATCTTCCGGTTCCGCATAGCCGCCATTAAAGGAAGTATCTACCTTGGTCACTGTTCCATCGAGATCGGAGGTAGTATAATTGGCCTCGATTTCCTCCTTCGCCGATTTTAAATCCAGTCTGGCAAGCTTTAATGTAGACTCGCAATTTTTTATCTGTGAATCATACTGGACGCGGACAGCTTCTTTCTGCTTTTTGCTTCCTCCTATTTTTTTCAGCTTTGCCAGTTCCCTTTCCCGGAGTTCCTTCGCCTGCTTAATCTGAAGCTCCAGGCTCTCAATCTGGCGGTTGGTGTCTTTTATCACTCTCTCCTGATCCGCCACATAATTTTCCACCAGAACATCTCCCACTTCTACCTTTTGCCCCTTCTTCACTCTTATTTTTTTAATGCGGGTGGCGGTGCCCTCTCCTAAAACTTCATATTTCACTGTTCCCTGATAAGAGGCGTCTATCGAATCCTTTTGAACCATATCGCCCCGGGTCACCGTATATTTGCTATAATTATTCCCTTCATATTCCTTTACCACGGGAGCCAGGTCAAATTCCTCTTCCGCAGGTAAAATCCCGCAGGAACTCATGCATAAACTAACCGACAAAATCCCGCAAGTAAGTAAAATCCTCCTTCTCATGCCATGTCACCCTTTCTTAATCTTTTTCTTCCAGTTCTACAATATCCCGATAATATGAGGTTTCTGTCGGAATATTTTTAGCTTTCAGCCTTCTGGTGCTCCAACGCTTTACAAGTCGGTAAATAATGGCAAAGACCGGCACCGCGCAAACCATGCCAAGCAGACCGAACAGGGAGCCGAAAAACAGAATGGAAAACAGGATCCAAAAGCTTTTCAGTCCGATGGAATCCCCCAGAATCTTCGGACCGAGAACATTTCCATCAAACTGCATTAGAACAATAATCAGCACAAGAAAAATAACGCCTTTTACCGGACTCTCTAAGAATACTAAGAAAGCGCTTGGCACAATTCCTATGTACTGTCCGAAAAACGGAATGATATTCGTCACCCCAATTATCACACTGATCAATATAGTATACGGTATCCCCGCAATACTCATAATAATAAAAGTCAAAATCCCCACAGCCAGGGAATCAATTATTTTTCCACTGATAAACTTGGCGAATACCGTATGGGTTTCTTTTAAAACACTCAGCATTCCATTGGCGCGTTTAATGGGAAAAACAGAAAACAGCAGCCGTTTTGCCTGGGCGCAGAAATTTTCTTTTCCCGCCATCAGATATATCGATATGATAATGCCAATAAAAGTATTGACAACGCCGTTCACGGCATCCATTACCCCATCGGTCAATGCTGTCAGCAGCTTGTTGCTGTTCGGCAGCAGATCTTCCAAAAGCCAGGAGTACAGGGCGTTAGAATAGGTCTGGAAATATTCATCAATCTGGGGATTGGATTTAAACATCTCCTGACCCCATGCCTGCATTTCCTTATAATATCCCGGCATATTATAGATCAGGCTGGAAATACTATTGATGATTTCCGGCACAACGAGCATGATCAATCCGAAAATAACAAGCAGAGCCAGTATCAGCACAACCGCCACGGAACAGGCTCTGGCAATACTCTCTGTTTTTTTCTCCTTACCCTTACCCTTTGCTATTTTTTTCACAAGGGGAATAAATAGATACCTATCCGCCTTATTTACCAGCGGACTGAGCAAATAAGCGATGATCAGTCCGATATAAACCGGACGCAGCGCCCCGTTGACAGCAGAAAAAATACCGCTTACACCATCCAGATTATTAAATATCACATTAATAACCAATGCCGCTGCAATCACAATAAATCCGGTTACTCCGGCATACCAGTATTTTTCGTACTTTGGATCTCGTAATTTCATTGCATTGCCTCCGTATCTTTCTTATTAGATAGATAATTTTATTATAACATCTCACGGAGAACTGGTCAACGAAAAACAAGCTCCTATAACATATCTACTTCATTTTAGATTTAAACACAAGGCTGGCAAGATAGCCGATGATCAACGCGGCTGAAACACCTACCGCCGCACTCTCAAAGCCGCCGTAAAAGGTACCAATGAAGCCCTGACTGTCCACCGCCTCCTTTACCCCCTTAAATAAAAGATGCCCGAAACCAATCAGCGGTACCGAAGCGCCCGCCTTTGCCCATTCGACAAAGGGCTCATACAGCCGGAAAAAGCTCAATATGGCGCCGGTACAGACAAGTCCGACCATAATCCTCCCCGGCAGTAATTTTGTGTTGTCAATCACAATCTGGACTACGGCGCAAATAGCGCCGCCTACCAAAAATGAAATCAAGTAATCCATTATTTCAACCTCCTGTCATCTCCGGATATTGCTTCCAGCATAACGCCGTGGGCAATGCCCGGTATGGAATTTCCCTCATTAAAGCTTACCGTGGACAATAACGCCCCGGTAGGTACAAACAGTACTCTTTTCCATTGGTTCTTCCTCATTTTATTAAGAATGTATCCGCACAGGGTAATGGCGCTGCAGCCGCAGCCGCTGCCGCCGGCATTGGTATCCTGTTCCCGGTTAAAGTAAATTTCTGTTCCGCAGTCAAAATGCTGCGGCTCTATATCATAGCCATACCCCTGGAGCATATCGATCAATATCCTTTGCCCGATAGTGCCCAGATCCCCGGTAATAATCCGGTCATAATAATCCGGCCCTACTCCCATGTCCTTAAAATTATTCAGAATGCAGTCACAAGCCGCCGGCGCCATGCAGGCTCCCATGTTCATACTGTCCTTGATGCCATAGTCAGTAATAATGCCGGTCGTAATGCCCGCCACCTCGACATAGCCCACTTCCTTCCTGCGCCATCTCGCCTCGGAAGAGGCAAGCACCACGGCGCCGCTGCCGGTTACTGTCCAGGTCGCCGAATAGGGGCGCTGGCTTCCATAAGCAAGAGGAAAGCGGAATTGCTTTTCCGCACTGGCAAAATGACTGGAGGTCAACGCCACCACATAGTCGGCATAACCGCCATCTATCAGCATGGAACCGATCGCCAGAGATTCTCCCATCGTACTGCAGGCGCCATAGACGCCAAACATCGGAATATTAAAATTCATAATTCCAAACGAAGTGGCAATCAGCTGCCCGAGCAAATCTCCGGCTACCAGATAACGAATTTCTTTTGGCTCCAAATCTGCCTTCCGCAAAGCGATTTTGGTCGCCAGCTGCTGCATTTTACTCTCTGCTTCCTCCCATGTCTGGGAGCCGAAAAGAGGGTCTGTTTCCACCATGTCATAATATTTCCCAAAGGCGCCCTCCCCTTCTTTCTCGCCTGCCACGCTTCCGGCGCCGATGATTACCGGCGGATGCTCAAACAGGATGCTTCGTTTCCCTACTGCTTTTTTCTTATCCATTTTTTGTTTCCTTTCTTTTTTTCTCTATCTGGAATTTATCCGGCAATTCCCATCAATTTGCCAATCCAATATAGGATTCCCAGAATCCAGCTGCAAAATATTCCATATAAAATAACGGGGCCGGCAATGGTAAAAATTTTGCTGCCGATTCCAAATACCTGACCTTCCTCTTTAAACTCAATGGCGGGCGCCGCTACCGAGTTGGCAAAGCCGGTAATGGGCACGAGAGTTCCCGCCCCTGCATAGTTTCCCAGCTTTTGATATATATTAAAGCCGGTAAACAAAATGCTGAGGAAAACCAGCGATACGGTATTGTACAGATTTGCTGTTTCCTTGTCCATGCCGCTCATCATATACAGATTGATCAGAAGCTGACCCAGGGTACAAATCGCCCCTCCTACAACAAATGCCTTGCACAGATTAAAAAACCAACTTTTTTTCGGCGTATTTTCTTTTACATACTCGTTGTATTTTTCCTCCCGTTTTTCGGGAGAACGCTCCCGTATTACCTCTTTGATATTTGTTTTTTGATTACTCATAGTTTATCCGATACCTCCTGATACGTTTAGGAATAAAAAAACTGAAATAGAACTGCTGCAAATTTTCCTGCCGCGATGGCCGCCACAATAACAGGGAATCCTTCCTTTATCTGCGCCCGGTTTATCAGAATAGGGATGACTCGCAGCATCTCTGCCAGCGCCATGGCAAGACATCCGACAAAAACTCCGGAAAACAGGCCGAAAATCCCCAGCATAACAGGGGAAAGCCGAAGGGGAAGCTGGTATAAAATCCAAATATTTCCCAGCGTTCCTCCCAAAATAATGGTATTCTCATATAAAAAAATGTGATTTGCCGTCTTGGTCCGGGCTGCCAGCCTGGGAATCACTCCTAACATTGTAATAAAAGCAAAGACGCCGGCAGATACGGTAAATCCGCTGCAAAGCCCGATAAATGCCAGTATTATCTGCTTAATTAGCATCAATAGTCTTTCCCTCCCTGGACGCCGTAGTTATCATCGCCTTATTGACCTGTTCCTCATAGGTGCGCATCTCCACCTGGATTGGCGTCGGATCATTTTTTCTTTTCTTTCTCTGGAAATGATTATAAAAAACAAGGATCCCCACAGGCAGCCCCAGAGCATAACAAAACTCCAATACCGTGCCGCCGGATTTTGTAGTTCCCATAACCATCTGGTATACTTTATCAAACACCTTCGTGACGCTGACATCCTCGTTGAAGGTCATAATAGTAAATGCCGCGCCAAAAAATATAATCAGGGCTGTCAATATGGTTTTTATATATTCTGCTGTTTTCCCTTTTTCTTTTGCATCCGCCTTTTCCAAATCTACAATAAAATCCTGTTCCCCAATATTTTCGATACGGAGGCCCGGGTATATTTTATGAATGCGCTCATATACTTTGGAAATGGTAAATATCGTTTTCTGGCTCCCCTCCTTGGGAAGCGTATAAAATATTTCTTTTTCCAGGGTCTTTACGATATTTTTATTGGTGCAGTGTAAGGTCGCAATGTCCTGAAAGGTCAGCGTCCTGCTCTTTACCGGAATATTCTGCTCAATCTTCACATATAATATTTCTTCCATTCAATGTACTCCTTTACCAGAGCTCCCTGGCTCTTTCTTTGAGGTTGCGTGCGTTCGCTGCCCTGAAAGCGGTAAAACACAATAACAACGGCCGCCAATAAAACAATGGCAATGGTAATCATGCCGGCTTTTTTCATTCAAAACCACATCCTTTCGGTATTACCATTGCCATTTTTTTATATATTATTCATTTTTCATGTCAGCTCAGGAGCCGTGTCTTCACGGCAGTCCTGCCTCATGCGCCGCAAAATCTTTTTTTCCATTCTGCTGACCTGAACCTGACTCATGCCAAGTTGTTCTGCCACCTGACTTTGGGTCTTATCCTCAAAATACCGCAGAGTAATTAACTGTCTTTCCTTTTCCTCTAATTTTTCCAACAGCTGTTTTAACAAAAGCCGATTCAAAACCGTTTCACTTTCATCCTCCTTTGCCGCCATCCTTTCCAAAAGAGGTATTTCCCTGCCCTCCTTTAAAAAAACCGGTTTATAGATAGATTCAACCTCGCTGCCCGCCTCCAGCGCCAGCACTACATCCTCCTTTTTTATTTCCGTTGCGGCGCTGAGCTCTTCCAGAGTCGCCTCCCTTCCCAATTCCCCTGCCAGACGTTCTGCCGCCTGTTTTATCTTCCATCCGTTTTCCTTCAGGGAGCGGCTTACCTTTACCATGCCGTCATCCCGCAAAAAACGCTTAATCTCTCCGGTAATCAAGGGGACGGCGTAGGTGGAAAACTGCACTTCAAAATCCAAATTAAAATTATCCACCGCCTTAATCAATCCGATAGCGCCAATTTGCCCCAGGTCTTCTAAATCATGCCCTCTCCCGGCGAAGCGCCTGACAATACTGTAAACCAATGCCATATTTTCTTTTATCACCTGTTCTCTTGCCAATTTATCCCCTTTTTGTGACTGCTTAATGAGTTCGATGGTTTCCATTGGCAGACTCCCTTACGACAAATTGAGTGAACTGTAAATTTTCTTTTTCATTTTGACAGCCGTTCCGTTTCCCGATTCCGATACAACCTCTAACTCATCCATAAATGCCTCCATAAAAGCAAAGCCCATACCGGAGCGCTCCATTTCCGGTTTTGTCGTGTACAGGGGCTCCATTGCTTTTGTAATATCCGAAATTCCCACACCCTCATCCAGAATTTCAATCCACACCGTGTTTCCTTCCAGCCGGCTATGTATCGTAATTTTCCCCTCTCTTCCCTCATATCCGTGAATGATGGCATTGGTCACCGCCTCCGATACCGCTGTTTTTACATCCGCCAGCTCTTCTAAGGTAGGGTCGAGTCTGGCAATAAAGGCAGCGATGACCGTTCTCGCCAGACTTTCGTTTTCCGATCTGCTATCAAATATAAAGGTAATTTCACTCCGATTCATCATATTCTCTGTTTCCTTTCTTCGTATTTTGGAATAATGCGATACAGACCTGACATAGTAAAAATCCGATCGATTCCCTCTCCGATCCCCATCACATAGGTTTGTCCGCCTAAATAGCTCATCTTCCGGTATCTCCCCATTATCATGCCGATACCGGAACTGTCCATAAAGGTCATGCCGGTAAAATCAAATACCAGCGTTTTTACGTTTCCTCTTTCTATTTGGATATCCACTGTCCTGCTTACCTGCATCGCCAGATGGTGATCCAGTTCCTCGCTAATGTGTAAAATAAGTTCGGAGCCATCTCTCTCCAGGGAAAATTTCTCCACTCTAATTCCTCCTTTATATGAATAATTTCAACCATTAAAAAAGACCTGCAGAAAAGCGCACTCTCTTCTGTAGGTCTTTCTATCTTGCTAATCTTTATTGTGAATCGTCTATCTGAGCCAGATAGGTTTCTGCCTGGGAAGCAATGGTGGTCGTATCATCCGCTTCAATCGCCTTCTCATACCAGGTTTTTGCTTTTTTGTTTTTCCTCAGCCTCTGATAGCAGCGTCCCATATAAAACATCGCTTCCTGATTATCCTCATCCACGGATAATACCTGTTTAAATGTCCGGATCGCTTCATCATAGGAAGTATACATTTGATTTCTGCCCTGGGAAACCAGCGCGGCTATCTGGGAATCCGAAAGGCTCCCTATGGTGGTATAAAGCTCCTTCGCTTCTTCCGTGGCAAAATCGGACTTTTTACAGTCTGCCACCGCCACCGCTGCGCTAACCTTGTCCTGCGCGATATAATAAGATACTCCCTTTAAAAGTTTTTCATAGTTTTCCGCTTTCTTTAACGCCTCGGTATCGCCGTCCTCTATTTGCTTTTTCAGGGAATCGGTTTCTCTTTGCAGATTTTCCTTTTCTTTCTTTAGCGTGGAAATCTGGGAAGATTGAACCGATAACTGATTATTCGTATCGGCTATCTGGCTTCCGCTGTCGGAATTTGCTTTTTGCAGGGTAGGCCGAATCAGGATAAAGCAAACGGCAATTCCTATTATAATGCCAATTATTATTTGAACCACCGGCATCAGGGATCTTTTTTCTTCCTTATAGGTGCCAACCGGCTTCACATTGTCAAGGGTATCCCTTTTGGGAGCTTTTTTAACAGCATTCATGTTTTTCCCCTGACCTGCCGCCGCCCTGTCGCCTACCTCCTGCATATACCGCAGGGTCGTAGTATTATTAAAATCTATCCGCCTTGCCCGATTCAGGCATTTGGCCGCTTTTTGAAATTCTTCCGTATGAATATATAGCAGGGCTAACAGCTGCTGCGCCCGTACAAAATGAGGATTCAGACTGACTACCTTTTTTAACTGGATAATCGCCAAATCTTCATTCCCGGATTTCGCCGCATTCAGCGCCGCATTGTATTTTTTGATGGTTTGGTTCATGGCGTCCAGCGCCGTTTGATTTTTCTGTACGGTATTAATATAATAATCGGCGGCGTTTTCTTCCGGCTGCAAATACTTACTCAGCACCCATTCGCTAAGGGCAGCAACCGTTTCTCCCATTTCATAATAAATTAAGCCCAATAAATTTCTTGCATCGGTATTTCTCTTATTAAACTGCAGACTCTTTTTTAATGTGGCAACTGCTCCGGATAAATCCCGCACTTCTGCTTTTTCAAGTCCTATATTATAATAGGAATTGGAAATCCGCCTTACATAATGAACAATTGACAGGTCTTGTCCACAGAAATTGCATCTTACTGCGCCCGTGCTGATATTGGCGTCACATCTAGGACATCTCATCGACTAAAATCCCTCCCACTATTCATTATAACGTACCTTTTACATCCTGTATCAGTTCTTTTACAATATCTGTCACATCCGTCAAATTATTGTTATATACAACGTCTTCTACTTTTTCCACGTCTACACTGGGTTGGAATTTTTCCAACTCCTCCTCGAAATTCAGCATAATATCGCTCCTTCCGTTCTCTTCCCTGACCACCTCAGGCATTTTCCTGATCTGCTTTTGATTACATTTTTTTCCTGTGTATACAATAATACCCAGTTTCCTGCAAAAAAGCAAGTAGGAAATATCGGAAAGATTCGACAGAACAGACAAAAAAGGCAGGAAAGGCAAAATTTATTTTATTTTGGAGCAGTGTCCGCCGCAATTTGGGCAATCTCCCCCACATTGGATAGATTTTCCCCTTTTTTTATTCCTTATCATAATTCCTATTATCAGCGCCACAATCCCCGCCAGTATAATTCCTACAATTACAGTTCCCACTTTGTCCACTCCTTTCTCCATTTTTCTGCTGATATGAGCATTAAGCACCTGCGCCATAAAGGTGCAGGTGCTTCGTAAAAATGGCTATTCATGTTCGATATATTTATTTCACACCCGCCAGACTGCTTTTGCCGCTCAGTTTTAAGGTGTTACTCTCTTTATAGGGACGAACCAGCAGATATATCAGGGCTGCCACAAGCAACAGCGCGATTATCGTCCATACGCTGAACGCTCCCGCGGCCAACAGGCCTATCCGATAAATGATCAGGGCAATCACATAGGCAAATACACACTGATAGGTAATGGCAAAGGCAGTCCATTTTGCATTGTTCATCTCCCGCTTAATAGCTCCCATTGCTGCGAAGCAGGGGGCGCACAACAGGTTAAAGGCTAAGAAGGCATAACCGGCGATTGGCGCCATACCCTCGAAATCCAGTACTCCGAATACTCCCACGACCTCTTCCTTGGCAACAAGTCCCATAATCGTAGCAATCGTCGCCTTGATATTACCAAACCCGAGAGGCGTAAAGATCCACTGAATGGCGCCCCCGATATAACCGAGAATGCTGTTTTCCAATTCCATATCCGGGTTGAAGCCAAAGGAACCGTTTTCTACCCCAAAGGCAGAGCCTGCCCAGACGATAATGGAGGCAAGCAGGATAATCGTTCCCGCTCTCTTTATAAAGGACCAGCCGCGCTCCCACATACTCCTCAGTATGGCTCCCGGTGTCGGCAAGTGGTAAGCCGGAAGTTCCATGACAAAGGGCGCCGGTTCTCCGGCAAACACCTTTGTTTTCTTTAATATTATGCCGGAAATGATAATAGCTGCTATGCCGAGGAAATACGTACTGGGAGCCACCCAGCCGGCGCCTCCAAACAAAGCGCTGGTAAGCATGGCAATGATCGGCAGTTTCGCGCCGCAGGGTATAAAGGTAGTTGTCATAATTGTCATTTTGCGGTCCCTGTCATTTTCAATGGTACGGGACGCCATAATGCCCGGAACGCCGCAGCCGGTTCCAATAAGCATCGGAATAAAGGATTTTCCGGAAAGTCCGAACCGGCGGAAAATCCGGTCCATGATGAAGGCAACACGCGCCATATATCCGCAGCCCTCCAGAAAAGCCAGAAAAATAAACAAAATAAGCATCTGGGGAACAAATCCCAAAACAGTTCCCACGCCGGCTACAATACCGTCATTTATCAAACCGCTTAACCAGTCTGCGCAGTCAATGGCTTCCAGTCCGTTACCAACCAATTCCGGAATACCCGGCACCCAGATCCCATAATCCTCCGGGCCCGGCTGCCCTTTCCACCCGCCTTCCTCGTCCAGAGGAAGAACGGCATCCAAATCATAACCCTTTTCGGCAAAATCTTCGCCAAAGGAGCCATATGCCTCTTCAAAGGCCCCAAAATCTTTATCCAGAAAAGCTCCCTGCACTTCATCTGCGCCGATAACGCTCCCGTCTGCCGCCGCTGCATCAATAACTGCTTTTATGCTGTTATTGCTAAAAATGGCGCTGTCAGCCCATTCGTCCGTTGCCTCATCATAATCGCTTCTGCCGATGCCGGCAAGATACCAGCCGTCGCCAAACAATCCGTCATTGGTCCAGTCTGTTACATAAGTACCTACCGTGGTCACGGATATATAATACACGAAAAACATAATAACAGCAAATATCGGCAGAGCAAGGAAACGGTTGGTAACCACCCGGTCTATTTTATCGGAACGCGTCATGGCATGCTTTCTGTTTTTCGTATAACATTCCTTGATAATAGAAGAAATATAAACATAGCGTTCATTTGTGATAATGCTTTCGGTGTCGTCGTCAAATGCCTTTTCCAGATTTTCAATTTCTTCGGTAACATCCGGAACCACTTTCATCTGCTCTACAATTTTATCATCCCGCTCTAACAGTTTAATAGCAAAAAATCTTTTTTGTTCCTCCTTAACATCTGCGCCTAACCGTTCCTCTACTGTATGTATGGCAAGCTCCGCCTCATCGGTAAATTTGTGGACTGGCGCGGCATTTTCTTTGGAAGCGGCGGCGATAGCTTTTACGGCCGCTTTTTGTATGCCCGTTCCTTTCAGGGCAGAAATTTCAACCACTTCACAGCCAAGCTCTTTACTCAGTTTATCAAGATGAATTCTATCGCCATTTTTTTCCACTACATCCATCATATTTACCGCCATAACGATCGGAATGCCCAGTTCCATTAACTGAGTGGAAAGGTACAGATTTCTTTCTATGTTTGTACCGTCCACAATATTTAATATCACATCCGGCCTTTCGTTCAGCAAATAATTTCTGGCAACAACCTCCTCTAACGTATAGGGAGAGAGAGAATAAATGCCCGGCAGGTCGGTAATCACCACACTGTCCGAGGCCTTGCCGGCATAAGCTTTTTTCAGTTTCCCTTCTTTTTTCTCCACGGTAACGCCCGGCCAGTTTCCAACAAACTGATTAGCGCCGGTCAGGGCATTAAACAATGTTGTTTTGCCGCAGTTTGGATTTCCTGCGAGCGCAATTCTAATTGACATACTTTTCTCCTCACTTTACTTTCTTTTTTTGTTCAGTGTTCGTCACTGCTACCAACAATTCGTTTCGGCTTCTTTTGATTAGTTATTTCTAACTCATACGCAAAAATTTTTCTACTCCACCTCTATCATTTCCGCATCCGCCTTACGCAGAGATAATTCATAACCGCGTACCGTAACTTCCACCGGATCTCCCAGCGGCGCTACCTTCCGTACAAATATTTCTACTCCCTTTGTGATTCCCATATCCATAATACGCCTTTTTACCGGACCGGTTCCGGATAATTTCCTTACCCTGACATTCTGTCCGCAGGCTACTTCTCGCAATGTTTTCATACTTACCTCCATTTATTAAACCATTATTTTGTTCGCCATATCCTTGCCAAGCGCTACTCGGGAATCTTTAACATTCAATATCAAATTCCCGCTTATTTCGGAAACAACAGTAACAAATCCCCCGGTCACAAATCCCAGATTTTCCAGAAATTTTCTGGTTTCTGCTTTTCCTCCTACCCGCTTAATTGTATTGGTTTCACCAATTCTGGCCATCGTTAACGGCATCTCTGCATCATCCTTTCCCTTCTGGCTGCTGACAGTGAATAAGCTTTGCTTTCCATGGTTAGTATATACTAACAATCATTAGTTGTCAAGAACTTTTCTTTCATGTTATACTGATTTCAAATTATAAAGTGGATGGGAATTATGATTGATGCGAAAGGGGTTCTGCCATGAAAACAAATGAGTCCGCAGAAAACTATCTGGAAACGATCCTTTTATTAAGTAAAAAATTACCGGTTGTCCGCTCGGTTGACATTGCGAACGAACTGGGGTACAAAAAATCCAGCGTCAGTGTCGCCATGAAGAATCTGAGGGAAAAAAAGCAGATTACAGTTACGGATGCCGGCTTTATCTACCTGACCGATTCCGGAAAAGAAATTGCCGAGATGATTTATGAACGCCACAGCATCCTGACCCACTGTCTGACAACACTGGGCGTATCGGAGGAAACCGCAGAGGAAGATGCCTGTAAGATTGAACATGTTATCAGCAAGGAAAGCTTTGAGGCAATAAAAGAAGCGTGGCTGAAAAACGTCACGCCCTCCGCTGAAAAATAATTTATCATATATAAAAAGGTGCCGGAACCGGCACCTTTTCAGCGTGCGTGAGAAGATTCGAACTCCCGACACCTTGGTCCGTAGCCAAGTGCTCTATCCAGCTGAGCTACACGCACAACGCAACTATTATAATACTGGAACAGAAAAGAAAAGTCAAGCCTTTTTTGCGCTCTTTTCTTTCCTGTCCGATATAAGAAAAGCAAATAACACTCTTTTTCAGATTGAATAAAATAAATCAATAAAACTGATTAAATTTAATCAGTTGCATTCCTTTCTTTTTGTGCTATAATGTACGCAAACGTAAAAATAAGAATTTCAAAGGCAATGATGAGGAATAGTAACCGTCCCACTTTTTACAGAGAGCTGCCGGCAGGTGCAAGGCAGTAAAAGAAAGACTGTGAACTCGCCTCGGAGCCGTATACTTGAATATCCGGGCTTTTACATTATATTTAAGGCTTCCGGCAGTAGAGTATACCGGACACCCACCGTTACAGGGGATAGGCATGTCAGTGCTGATGAGCGCATGTTTTTTGAAACATGAAGTAGAGTGGTACCGCGTAAGATTATATCTTCCGTCTTTACATCCCCGGGATTGTAAAACGGAAGATTTTTTTGTGAAAAAATCGGAATGGAGGTCAACTATGAAAAATTTTAACAAATATCAAAAAGCTTATTTTATGCCGCCGGAATGCACCTATGACTGGGTAAAAAAGGACGCTATTGACGCGCCGCCCATCTGGTGTTCCGTGGATTTGCGGGACGGAAACCAGGCTTTGGTTGAGCCTATGAGCCTGGAAGAAAAATTACAGTTTTTTCAGCTGCTGGTTGAAATCGGTTTTAAAGAAATCGAGGTTGGTTTCCCGGCTGCTTCGGAAACCGAATATGAATTTATGAGGGCTCTGATCGAGAGAAATATGATACCGGAGGATGTTACCGTCCAGGTATTGACTCAGGCAAGAGAACACATTATCCAAAAAACATTTGAAGCCGTAAAGGGAGCGCCGCACGCTGTTGTCCATTTATATAATTCTACTTCTGTAGCACAACGGGAACAGGTCTTCAAGAAGGGAAAAGAAGAGGTAAAACAGATTGCCGTTTCCGGCGCCCTTTTACTGAAAAAGCTGGCAGATGAAACCGATGGGAATTTTTCCTTTGAGTACAGTCCGGAAAGTTTTCCGGGAACAGAAGTAGACTATGCCGTGGAGGTGTGCAACGCCGTCCTGGATATATGGCGGCCGGATTCCGAAAATAAGACGATTATTAATATTCCTACAACTGTAGAAAACGCTATGCCCCACGTTTTTGCTACTCAAGTAGAATATATTAACAAACATTTAAAATACCGGGATAATGTAATCTTGTCCCTGCATCCGCACAATGACCGGGGCTGCGGCGTTTCCGATGCCGAACTCGGTATCCTGGCGGGAGCTGACCGCATTGAGGGAACCCTGTTTGGCAACGGCGAACGGACCGGAAATGTGGACATTGTTACCCTCGCCATGAATTTATTTTCTCATGGGGTAGACCCGGGATTGGATTTTTCCAATATGCCTAAGATTCGTAAAAAATATGAAACCTTTACCCGGATGCACGTCCATGAGCGTCAGCCCTATGCGGGAGATTTGGTGTTTACCGCTTTTTCCGGTTCCCATCAGGATGCGATTGCCAAGGGGATGCAGTGGCGGGAGGATAAAAACCTGACTACCTGGAGCGTGCCATATCTGCCGGTGGACCCAAAGGATGTGGGACGTACCTATGATTCAGATGTTATCCGCATTAACAGCCAATCCGGCAAGGGCGGCGTCAACTATATTTTAAAACAGAATTTTGGAATTTCTCTTCCTTATGCTATGCGCGAGGAAGTCGGTTACATGATGAAAGACGTTTCGGATGAAGAAAATAAGGAATTATCTCCTGCGTTGGTTTATGAGATCTTTGAAGAGCATTACATCCATTCGATGCCATATTTTCAGATCAGCGAATGCCACTTCAAGCAGATACACGGCATTATGGCGGAAACTACTATTACCTGCGGCGATAAAAAGACCGTTGTGGATGCGATGGGTAACGGCCGTCTGGATGCGGTGAGCAATACAATCAAACAGTTTTTTGGCATCAGCTATCAGTTGTCTACTTATGAGGAGCATGCCCTTACCCAAGGTTCTTCCTCAAAGGCAATCGCTTATGTCGGCATTACCTGCGAGGGAAACACCTACTGGGGCGTTGGCATTGATGAAGATATTATTACGGCATCCATCCATGCCCTGTGCGTTTCTGTGAATAAGCTGCCGCAGATCCGCGATAACAAATCCTGCAGGGAAGAACGGCTGGTATCTATGATGAACTATATTCAGGCAAATTACCAGACTATCACTCTGGAAACCATGGCAGCACAATTCCACTTATCGGGGCCATATATCAGCAAATACATCCATGAAAAATCCGGAAAAACCTTTGGGGAACTGGTTACCGCCGTCCGCATGAAAAAGGCAAGGACGCTTTTGAAAAACGGGAATATGACAGTGGAAAATATCGCCCTAGCCGTCGGCTATCAGAACGTGGAACATTTTAACCGTGTTTTCCGCAAAAAATTTGAAATGACGCCGATACAGTATCGCAACAGCAATAAGTAAGAAAAAACCACATAGCATAAAAAGGATTCCGCCCTCTGGCGGAGTCCTTTTTATACGTTCTGCGGCACTTAACCAATCTTTTTTACACTACATAAAACATATCGGCATAGAGAAGCCACATCGCCCGGAACAGGCGCATAATCTGCCAGACGCCAATTCCCTGCAGGTTATATTCATTCAATAATTCATATTTTTTTTGAAGGCTTCTCACATCCTCAAACCAAACTTCATGTTCCTCCCCTTCCCTCTCATACAAAAAGTATGGCGACTGAGCCGTTTCATCAAATTGTATGGCTACATTATTTTCTATCGCAATCTGCACTGCCTCGACATTTCCTATGGTAACTGCTTTGCTTTCTCCCTTTACATAAGGCAGCGTCCAGTCATAACCGTAATTCGGGATACCCAGCATGATTTTTTCCGAAGGGATTTCACTCAGGGCATATTCTACCACCTGTCTTACTTTATTAAGCGGCGCCACCGCCATAGCGGGACCATAAGTGTAGCCCCATTCATACGCCATGAGCAGCACCTCATTTGCCGCCTCGCCAAGTCCCCGGTAATCCTTTCCTTCATACAGTAAGCCCTTTTGATCGGCAGAAGTCTTTGGAGCCAGCGCAACACTTACCCGGTATCCATTTTGATTCATCTGCTCTGTCAGCTCCGCCACAAAGGCGGTAAACAAATCTCTGTCCTCCGAAAGAATATATTCAAAGTCTACGTCCACTCCCTGAAAATTTTGCGTTTCCATCGCAATCAAAAGATTTTGAATCAGCGTCTGTTTCACTTCCTCATTTGTCACTAATAAATGAATCAGATTGTTATTAAATTTTCCATTCTCCCCGAAGGGCGTCAGGGTGAGAATAGGACGCGCCTGATTTTTTATTGCCTCCTCCACCATCCATTCATCCGACAGAAGGGGCGGTATCAGTTCTCCCCCGGTGGTGTAGCCATAAGAAAAGACAAGAAGATTTGACAGATAAGGTAATGTCTGCTGCAATACCCAGGGACTGATAAAAGGATAGGCATAACCATTTGCAGTAGCGACACGTCTATTCTCTGTACTCTCCCCCACCGGTATTAAAAGCGCCTGTCCCACAGCCAGCCGATAGGGATACGGTATCTGATTGGCATAGGAAACCTGCTCAGCCGTCACCCCATACACGCCGGCAATACGGTCAATCGTATCATTTGGGCGAACAATATAAATTTCCATATGATTTTGCCTTTTTCTTTTAATATATTCGTCTTTCGCATTTTATTATACACTTTTTAACTTGCCGGTTCTCTCCTTCCCTACCAGCATTAAAAGAGGAGCGTGCAAAAGCACACTCCTCTTTTAATGCTGGTAACCGGAATCGAACCGGTACGGGTGTTACCACCCACAGGATTTTAAGTCCTGGGCGTCTGCCAGTTCCGCCACACCAGCAAAGTAAATTGAATTATTTACTTAACGACCCAGATGGGACTCGAACCCACGACCTCCGCCGTGACAGGGCGGCGCTCTAACCAACTGAGCCACTAGGCCTAAATGGACCCTCGGGGACTCGAACCCCGGACCGTCCGGTTATGAGCCGGATGCTCTAACCAACTGAGCTAAAGGTCCTCAGTGACTCCAAGGGGATTTGAACCCCTGTTACCGCCGTGAAAGGGCGGTGTCTTAACCACTTGACCATGGAGCCGGACTATACGGCGATACATAAAAAATGACGCGCCAACAGTAGTTATATTATCATACGGACAATAAAAATGCAAGTATTTTATCGCACTTTTACCGCCCGTATTCATATAATACATTTTAAGCATACAGCAGCCAAAATCACTCCTCTTTTTCCTGTAAGATTGACTGTAAAACCTCCATAAGTTTTTCCACGTCAATCGGCTTGGCAACATGGGCGTTCATTCCGCTTTCCAGCGCTGTTTTCCTGTCCTCTTCAAAGGCATTCGCTGTCATCGCAACAATAGGGATATTGGCAAGAGCCGGATTGTCCAGCTTGCGAATGGCTTTCGTTGCATCATATCCATTCATAATCGGCATCTGCACATCCATAAGAATCAGGCTATAATAACCCGGTTTGGATTTTTCCACCATATTGACCGCTATCTTTCCGTCCTCTGCCGTTTCCACTACAAAACCGCTTTCTATCAAAAGTTCTTCCGCTATTTCCCTGTTCAGCTCATTATCTTCCACTAACAGCAGCCGCTTGCCTTTTAAATCCCCCGAAGGCTGTGGCACAATTTCTTCAATAGAAAGCTGTTCCTTTCCCAGAGCAGAAATCAGGGTATCCCGTAAATCTGACATGAAAATAGGCTTATTGCAAAATGCGGTAACACCGGCTTTCCTGGCTTCATCCTCAAACAGGCTCCAGTCATACGCCGTGAGTATAATAATGGGGATATCGCTTTCCACCACGGAACGGATCTGCCTTGCTACTTCAATGCCTCCCAGATCCGGTAAAGCCCAGTCAATAATATAAGCATAAAACTGATCTCCCATTTCGATTGCCTGCTTAGCGCGGAGCACCGCTTCCTTTCCCCGCAGAGTCCATTCTGCCCTCATGCCAATCTGTACTAACATCTTTGCTACGCTGTCACAGGTAGTAAAACTGTCATCCACTACAAGCGCCCGCAGTCCCTCTAATTCCTCAATTTTACTAACCTGCTTTCTTTCGGATACAAGACGGAATTCAAGATTAACAATAAATTCCGTTCCAAGGCCGGGTTCTGTTTCTACCTGAATCGTACCCCCCATTGCCTCGACAATGCTTTTCGTAATCGGCATCCCCAGGCCGGTACCCTGAATACCGCTGACGGTAGAATTCCGCTCCCGTTCAAATGGCTCAAATAAACGCTCCACAAAATCCGGGCTCATACCGATACCGGTATCTTTCACACGGATTTCATAGGAGCCATACCCCTTGGGCGCTCCGTAAATCTGCTTAATGGTAAGGGAAACAGATCCTCCTGCCGGGGTAAATTTTATCGCATTCCCCAGAAGATTTAACAAAATCTGGTTTACATGAAGCTTATCGCAGTAAATATCTTCATCGACAACATCCACGGTATCCATAAAGAAATTAATTTGTTTGGCGTGCATCTGCGTCTGGATAATATTGCGCATATCCCGAAAAATATCCGAAATACTGCATTCCTTTTCCTCGATATTAAGCCGGCCGCTTTCAATACGGCTCATATCCAATACATCATTAATAAGACTGAGCAGATGGTTGCTGGAAGATAAAATTTTAGCAAGATATTCATGTACTCTCTCTTTATTGTCAATGTTCGTTTGCGCCAATGTAGTAAAGCCAATAATCGCATTCATCGGGGTACGGATATCGTGGGACATATTGGACAAAAACATCGTTTTCGCACGTTCTGCCACCTCCGCTTTTTGCAGTTTTTCCTCTAATACTGCCTGCTCCACCGCCTTCCTGGTGGTTTGTTTTGTATTCAGGTAAATGCAGATGTAATAAAGGGCAACTGCCACTGCCATTATAAAGGCGATGACCAGAAACACACGCCGGATTGCATAGACATTGGCAAAGGCTTCTTCTTCCGGAACAGAAATCGCAACCGACCACTGATTAATCCCCGCCGGAGCGTAGTAAAAATACATCCACCCCTTCGATTCATCCGGCCGCAATACTACATATCCTTTTTTTCCGCTCAGCAATTCCTGGACCTTTTTCTCCCAACTCATCCCTCTTTGAATTTCCGCCACATCATAATCATGGATATTTCCCAGTGTATTATTTAATGTATCCATAATAAAATCGCCATTTTCCGTATTAATGATGTAAACGCTGGCTCTCGCATTATAAATATTGTCAATATTTAAACTTTTCGGAAGCTCTGACAATTTCGTTATTCCATAAAGAATAGCAACGGTTTTTTTATTTTTTACAATTGGGACATAGTGCCGGAGGATTAAAAGATTATCATCCATCATAGCCGTTACACGGTTTGACACATGTTCTCCCTTAGACGCCAATTCATCAAAGGAAATGCTGTCATTACTGTCTATTACTTCGCCGCTCGACTGAATTATCGTGTTGTCCGGTAATAAGACGCGCATTTTAACTGTTTCCAGCAGCGAAGAAAGAGCGCTCATCGTTTCCTTAATCGTTTCCGCATCAAAAGAATCCGCATTGGCAATAATATTGGCTGTGGCATTCAAAATCTTGCTGTCATTATCAAGTTTATCTATAATTTCTTCCGTGGCGCTATTGACGCCCTCTTCCATACGGCTGAGGCTGCGTTTCTGAATCAGCGAACTAATTTGAAAATAAGCAGTCAAAAAAAGAGCGGCAATAATAATTATCATAATAACCGTTGCCACAAGCGTTTTTTCCCGAACTATTGTTTTTCCTTTCATATGAGTCCCACTGCTCCTTTCCTATTACTCCTTTGTTTTTCCTCTTACCTCTTTATATGCGCCATACAGACGCCGGTTGTATCGTTATTTTAGCATAGGAGCCGGGAAAAGTCCAGTTGTTTGCGCTATTTCGGGAAAATACCTTCTGTGACAGCAAAAAATAATTTTTTAAATCATGGTCTTTTCTTACAAACTCCTGCATATAGTTAATAGTAGAAAAAAATTTTTAGAGTTTAGGAGGTATAACATGTGTAACTTTAAACTTGCCCGGCAGTTGAAAAGAAGTATTGCCGTCTTTTCTGCCGCCGCTTTTTTTGCTGCCTCTGTCCCGGGACAGCCGGCAGCAGGAAAAACAACGGCAAAGCAGATTCAACTGACGGCGCCGTATACAACAAAAGGAAAAAAAGCATCCAGTACACTAACCCTAAAAAAAGGACAATCCTTTAAAATTAAAGCAGCGGTATTTCCAGCCAAAGCAAAAAAATCTACTAAACTAACCTATAAAAGCAGCAAAAAGAAAGTTGCTTCCGTTAACAAAAAGGGGAAAATTTCCGCTAAAAAAATTGGAAAAACTACCGTCACCATTCAAGCAAAAAAAAACAAAAAAATTAAGGCGGCAATTAAGGTAACTGTTGTTAAATCTTTAAAAAAGGCGAAAAAAATTTCTTTAAACAAAAGCACACTCTCTTTCACTCTGGGAAGTGGAAAGATTTCCGATAAATTAACAGCAAAAGTCGTATCACCCAAAAAAGCAACCGTAAAAAAATTTAACTGGTACTCTACAGATACAGCAGTAGCTGCCGTCAATAAAAAAGGTGTGGTTACCGCAAAAAAAGCCGGTAAAGCTAACATTATCGCTGTGGCAGCTGATGGACGGGGCGCTAAGGCTTCCTGTCTTGTTTCCGTTTATAGCAAAGCAGACCAAAAACCGCTTTTGTCAGCTTCTGCCGGCAAGGGACCAAAAACATCTGCTGTCCCAACTGACCCATCTTCATCGGCTTCGTCGGCAAATCCTGCTCCGTCTTCGGCGGCAAGTCTTTCTCCGTCTTCCTTGCCAAGTCCTTCTTCATCGGCAGCCCCTTCTTCGTCTGGCAATCCATCTTCGTCGGCAGCCCCTTCTCCGTCTGGCAATCCAACTTCGCCGGCAAGCCCTTCTCCTTCTGCTGCGATAAACACTCTCTCGATTGTTTCAGGAGGGCGTACCGGAATTAAGCAGGGAGAAACTCTGACCCTGAAGACGGAAGGAAATTATACGGGAACAGTCAACTGGTCGGTAACGGATAAGACCGGCGTTTCCATCAGCCCGGCCGGAGTTCTTACGGCGGCTTCCAACGCTGCGGCCGGCGGAAAAATCACAGTCACGGCAACAGCGGCAGATAACTCCGTCAACGCCTCTGCTTCCTTTACAATCGTGGAAAATGCAACTCCGGTTCTGAGTGAAAAACAGATACAGCTCAATCAGGATTCGGAAACGACGCCGGGCGGTCTTACCTACCGGAGCCCGGACGCTTATTCTACTGTTGTCGACCCGGAGCGCGGCGAAGTAATCCGCTTCGACGCCAGCCAGGGCTATACCAGCAGTTCCTATGACGTCCTGGCATGGATGGATGTAGACCAGAAATATGCCGGCAAGACCGTGACCATTTCCGCCTACCTTAAATATGAAAAAAATGAAGATATTAAGAAAAAAATGAATCTTGTTATCAATGAGCGCTGGAATTACAGCAATCCGGCATATAAATATAATGCCGAGCCGGATACCTGGTATCATATAACCGGAACCTATACTTTCCCGGCATATTCCAGCAGCAAATATAACGGAAGCGTCAACCGGCTGTATATCTGCCGTGATACCGATCTTACCAAGAATAGTGATGGCGACTACATTAATGCCGTTTACTACATTGATGATCTGATGTTCTATGTGGATAAGCCGGAGGTGTCCGGAGTAACCGTTAAGGCAGACAACAATGCCACAACAGTTTACCAGAACCACAATCTTCAGTTTACTTCTACCGTCCAGGGAACCGGAAACCCTTCGCAGGAGGTTACCTATTCCCTTGACCCCGCCGTGCCGGGAGCTTCCATTGATGATACCGGATTATTAAAAGTCGGTAATGTGGCGGCAGATACTAATATTACGGTAAAGGCAGCTTCGAAAGAAGACCCCGCCGTATCCGGCACCGCCGCCGTGAAAGTACTGGCACAGACAATCGATTCTGTGAAAGTTACCGCTGCGAAAAACGCTACGGAGATCTATCAGGGCAATTCCCTTCAATTAAGCGCCAATGTAACCAGCACCGGCGAGCCGGATACTTCCGTGACGTGGAGCATTGATCCGTCGGTGCAGGGAGTTTCCATCAGTAACAAGGGACTTCTGACCGTAGAAAACTCCGTTAAGGATGGGACCGCAATCCATGTAAAGGCAACCTCGGTATTTGATAAAACTAAGTCAGGTCAGTATACCGTTACGGTCCGCGCTAATAAAATCAACAGCGTAACCATAACAGCCGCCGGAGATAAAACGACAGTTTCCGCTGACCTGCCGCTGCGGCTGTCCGCCAAAGTGGAAGTTACCGGAACCCCATCGGAAGAGCTGACCTGGTCGATACAAAATCAGGTAACGGGAGCATCTCTTGCCTCCACCACGGGAAGCAGCAATACTCTTTCCGTCACTTCTGATGTGGCAAAGGAAACGAAAATTACCGTGCGCGCCGCCTCGAATTTTGATCCCAGCAAATATGGGGAAATTACCATTACGGTTCAAAAAGATGAGGGAGAAGCTTTTGATATCAATAAATTAAATGTGGAATATTTCGAGAACTTTGATGCGAGTGACGCCACACTGGATACGATACAGGAATCTGGTGTACTTTCCTGGAAATTTACCGATCCGGATGCAAACTTCTCTCCTAATCTTAATAATTCCAGATCTGTTAAACTCCGAAACAATTATGGCGTTCATGTGGCAAAACCAAGCTTAACCTTTCTACAGAGGCAGACATACAGCTTCCAAGGTTTTTTTGGCAGCAAAGAGGATTATGTGCAATTTAAGGTAGAAAATAAAGAAGAAAGTGAAAAGACGTACAACTTATCCCTTATGTTCCGTTTTATTGATATTGATGCAGACAATTCCTATATTAAAGAACAAATGATTTCGGATTCTTCTTTTGTTTCCTATCAGCTTCCGTTAAAGCTGGTAGCTGTGGACGAAAATGAAGGCGAAACAACCGTAACGAATGACATTAAGATTCCGTTCCGCTGCTCTCAATGGACCAGTGGAAATATGGAATATTACGATATAACGGGGTCCGTTAAGATTCCGGCAGGCAAGACCGTCCGCCTGCGCCTGATGTTGGACGGCGATCTGCCGCAATGCCTCTCGCCGGAGCATGCGGCAAAGGGAGAGGGCTATGACAAGATGCCCCATCCCTGCTCCTTTATGATTGATAATGTGGCAATCTCCACCGGTGAGATGAATACGATTACCTTAAAAACAGGGGAAGATTACCAGTTAAATGTAGACACCCTAGCAACAGATACTGTATTTTACTATACGAACTGCCTGGCAGCCCAACTCACCCATAGTGATTATGAAACCGACTGTAAGCGCTTTGACGTTATTCCGGCTACTGTAGATGATAAAGGGAAAATCACAGCAAAGGCACCCGGGGATACCGTTCTAATCGCCGAAATTACGGGTCAGGACGGAAGTATTAAACGAAAACAGTGCTTTGTTCATGTGGAAGAATAAAGCATAAGAAATTAAAAAGAAGCTGCTATATAAATATAGCAGCTTCTTTTTAATTGTATAAATCTCTATTTTCCTTTAAATTCATGCAAAATATTCCAAAATATATCAATATATCCTTAAATAAATATTAATTTTTTGTAAAATTGTAGCAAATAAGGAATTTTTTTCGTTTATATATTATGAAAGACATAGATTAGATTATTAAAAAATATTTCTTTGCAATATAAATATCATAACAGAAAGGTATATGGACATGGCTGGTCTGCCATGCACTATATTCCATAAATAAAATCATTATGTCAGAAAGGAGGGTAGAGAAAGACACTGTAAACTAGGTTTGAAGCATTTCAAACCTCACCTAAAGAAAGGAAAATGCCTATGAAATTAACGTTTAAAAAACATTTGGCTAAGCTTGTTGTCTTTGCCCTGCTGTTCTTAACAGCATCCGGATTTACACCGGCAAAAAAAGTGGCCGCCGCTGATTTATCTAAATTTTTAAACATGGAGTTTGGCATCAAATATTCCGGTTCAAGGGACGCTGTTGCAAATGAAGAAAAAAGCGCCTGGAATATCGAATACTTCAATGTGCTAGATTCCGCATACAAAGAGGGAGATGAATTTTACATCTCCTGTACGATTAGCGGGGCGTCCCAGTTCAAGCAGGCAGCCATCCAAAGCGATGTCAACAACTGGAACTGGGCTGCCGCACCAAAAGTATGGGCGGAAAAGGGATTAACGAATAATACCGTTATCGCCGGCAAGGTTACCGCTGCTGCGGACGGTAAAAATCTTTCCTTCAAAATGCAGTTTGATAACGTTCTGGAGGATGAAGATGTCAGAGACAACGTCACAATCATGCTGACCGACCTCTATATTATGAAAATCGGAAATGCCAACACCGCGGCTACCGCTTTACCGGAGGACAAGCAGATCAGCATGGGGACTCCCTACAGCGGAACCGTAACAGCCAACCTTAACGAGGGGGCTTATGAAGCACAGTACTTTAATGTCAGCGACTCCTCCTACTCCACCGGAGATACCTACATCATTTCCTACACACTGGGTGGAGCTACGGAGTTCAAACAGACTGTCATACAGAGCAACCTCAACGACTGGGATTGGGCTACTTCCCCGAAATTATGGGCGGGTAACGGACTGGCAGAAGATCAGAGCATGACCGGCGCCCTTACGGCAGTAAGCTCCGGGGACGGCGTATCCTTTAAAATCCGTGTAGACAGCCAGGTAACGGAAGGCAAAGACTTGGGAAAAAGCATTGACCTGAAACTTAAGGATCTGATTGTTGTAAAAGTATCCAACAGCACCGTCCTTCCCCTTCCGGACAGCATGGAGATTGACAAGGACAGATACTATTCCGGTAATGTGACGGCAGTAAAAGACGAAAAAACCGGAGCATGGACGGTAGAGTATTTCAATGTCAACCATTCTAAGATTACAAAAGGACAGCAGTTTAAAATCAGCTTTAGCGTTTCCGGGGCAAAAGCCTTCAAGCAGATGGCAGTACAAAGCAACGTAAACGGATGGTCCTGGGATGACGCGCCAAAAATCTGGAAAACAGAAGGCATTGCAGATGGTACAGTCTTCAGCACAGTTATTACCGCCACAGAAGAAGCATGCGACAAAATAACCTTCAAGCTGTGGTTTGACAACCCGGTAGAGGAAAACTTCGCACAAACGGAAGTTCCTATTACGTTAACTAAACTGATGGTTAAGGATGTTGCCGAGGTACAAAGCTTAAATGAGGCGTATCAGGATTACTTTACCGTGGGAGCCGCTGTATCGGCAGCCATGGCAGTGGATGGAGAGTACCAGGATCGGATTAAGGGATTTGGTACGATAACGGCAGAAAACGAAATGAAGCCGGACGCCCTGTTAAACCAGGAAGCCAGCCAGGAATCCGAAGACGGCACCCCGGTTTTGAACCTGTATAACTCCGGTATGACAAAGATTCTCGATTTTATCAAGACAACCGGACTGAAGGTACGCGGACATGCCCTTCTATATGCTGCACAGACGCCGGACTGGTTCTTCCATGAAGGCTATACAGACGAGGGCGGCAATGTATCCTCTGATGTTATGGAATCCCGTATGGAAAGCTATATCAAACAGGTAATCCAGTTTGTCGAAGAAAACTACCCCGGTGTTGTAACAGCATGGGATGTGGTAAATGAAGCAATCGATGAGGATGGAAGCTTAAAAGATAATAACTGGAAAGCTATTATGGGCGATTCTTATATTGGCGCCGCTTTCAAATATGCCAGCCAGTATGCTCCCGCTACCGCAAAGCTGTACTATAACGACTACAACATGGAAAACGGCGCAAAACAGCGGGCATTTACAGATATCAAAGATGAGCTTCCGGAAGGCGCCCGCATCGACGGCATCGGCATGCAGACGCATGGCACCTTAACTAATCCGGATTTGGATGCATTAGGAGCAGCGATTGATGCTTACCATGATGCAGGATTGGATGTACAGATCACAGAGCTGGATGTACAGATAGAGGCAAACGAATCCTTATCTGCCCAGGCAGACCGTTACGCCGCATTGTTTACCTTATTTAAGGAAAAAGCAGATGCGATTTCCAATGTAACTCTGTGGGGAATCAATGACGGCAACTCCTGGAAGAGCGAGAAACGTCCGCTGCTGTTCTATGATGATCTGACTCCAAAGCCGGCATTTGACAGTATATTAGGACTTGTAAAACCGGCGCCAGAGCCAACACCAGAGCCAACAGTAGAATAAGAAACATTGAATGAAAATTTTAACGGAAAATACTCCCCTCTTGTCAAAGAGGGGGGGTATTTTCTTATTCGATAATGAGTACATATTTGGAGGTAGCTAATATGACAGATAATATGCGAAAGTATCAGTTCAAAAGAAGCTTTGCCCTATTTTTGGCTGCAGCTCTTGTCATTGTTTCCGTTTCCATTCCATCTAAGTCAACAAAGGCAGCAACTGTAAAACAAATTCAATTAACTGCGCCATATACGACAAAAGGGGAAAAAATCTCCACAACATTAACCTTAAAGAAAGGACAGTCTTTCCGAATTAAAACAAAAGTATTTCCGAAAAAAGCCGGAAAATTGACATATAAAAGCAGCAAAAAGAAAATTGCTTCCGTTAATAAAAAAGGAAAAATCATTGCCAAAAAAATCGGGAAAGCAAAGATTACCATTCGCTCAAAGAAAAGTAAAAAAATTAAGGCAACAATTAAAGTAACGGTTGTTAAATCACTAAAAAAAGTAAAGAAAATTAAACTCAACAAGAAATCTCTTACGCTGACTCTTGGCAGTCAGCCGGCTTCTGCTCAATTAAAAGCAACCATTACCTCTCCGAAAAAACCAACTGTAAAGAAATTTAACTGGTACTCAACGGACAAGGCAGTGGCTTCTGTTAATAGTAAAGGCGTGGTAACTGCCAAAAAGACAGGTACGGCTAAAATATTTGTGACTTCAGCTGACGGACGGGGCGCTAAGGCTTCCTGTCTTGTTTCTGTTTATAGAAAAAGCAATCCCACCCCATCAGTTAAGCCTTCCAATACAGCAACGCCGTCTGCCAAACCATCATCGTCCGGCACACCATTACCGTCCGGCACACCATCACAACCTACTGCAACGGCAAATCCCGGCGCTATTAACAGCGTAACAATAAAAGCTGACAGGGACATCGTTTCTTCCATGGAGCCGCTGACGCTTTCAGCCGAACTTGATACTACCGGAACCCCATCAGAAGCCCTTACCTGGTCAATACAAAATCCGATAGAAGGAGTATCTCTTGCCTCCACCACAGGAAGCAGCAATACCCTTTCCGTTACTTCCAGTGTGGCGGCGGAAACAAAGATTACCGTACGCGCCACTTCGGATTTTGACCCCGGCAAATATGGAGAAATCGTAATTACTGTAAAAAAATTTGATATCAATAAACTGGATGTAGAATACTTTGAAAACTTTGATGCGAGTGACGCCACACTGGATACGATACAGGAATCTGGTGTACTTTCCTGGAAATTTACCGATCCGGATGCAAACTTCTCTCCTAATCTTAATAATTCCAGATCTGTTAAACTCCGAAACAATTATGGCGTTCATGTGGCAAAACCAAGCTTAACCTTTCTACAGAGGCAGACATACAGCTTCCAAGGTTTTTTTGGCAGCAAAGAGGATTATGTGCAATTTAAGGTAGAAAATAAAGAAGAAAGTGAAAAGACGTACAACTTATCCCTTATGTTCCGTTTTATTGATATTGATGCGGATAATTCCTATATTAAAAAGCAAATGGTTTCCGATTCTTCTTTTGTTTCCTATCAGCTTCCGTTAAAACTGGTAGCTGTGGATGAAAATGAAAGCGAAACAACCATGACAGATAACATTAAGATTCCGTTCCGCTGCGCTCAATGGACCAGTGGAAATATGGAATACTACGATGTTACGGGGTCCGTTAAGATTCCGGCAGGCAAGACCGTCCGCCTGCGCCTGATGTTAGACGGCGATCTGCCGCAATGCCTCTCGCCGGAGCATGCAGCAAAGGGAGAGGGCTATGACAAGATGCCCCATCCCTGCTCCTTTATGATTGATAATGTGGCAATCTCCACCGGCGAGATGAATACGATTACCATAAAAACAGGGGAAGATTACCAGTTAAATCTGGACACCCTGGCAACAGATACTGTATTCTACTATACAAACTGTCTGGCAGCCCAACTTACCCATAGTGATTATGAAACCGACTGCACGCGCTTTGACGTTATTCCGGCTACCGTGGATGATAAAGGGAAAATCACAACAAAGGCGCCCGGAGATACCGTGCTGATGGTTGAAATCACACATCAGGACGGAAGTATCACACGAAAACAGTGCCTTGTTCATGTAGAAGAATAAACGTTTAAAAAGGAATCCCGGAGGTTTCAAACCCCCGGGATTCCTTTGTTTCTGTATGGATATTATAATCACAATGCACGATGGATCTCTATATCGTTGTTCCTCCTGAACGCATCCTTATGAGAGCACAGCGCCCTCAATGCCATACTGTTTCGCAGTTTTCTGCATAGAGCCGTCTTTCAGGGATTCCGCAAAAAAATCATTGACTTCTTTTGTCAGATCTGAACCCCTGCGCAGCCCAACGCAGATTTTTTCATCATTCAGCGAAAACCGGTAACTCAGATCCCGGAAGCCCTCCTCCTTTTCCGTATAATAAGCTGCCATGACAATATCAATCACCGCTGCATCTGTCTGCTTCTCACAGACGCTTTGCAGTGCCTCTTTCTGTGTTTCATATGCTGTATAGCGGTATTTTTTCTCCCGAAGCAGATCTTCTCCCGTGGAACCGGACTCAACGGCGAACAACAGGTGCTGGCATTCTTCCGGCGTTGAATATTTCTGCCGGCTGTCGTCCGGCATCACAAATACCTGCTTATTGGAAAGATAGGGCTGTGAGCACGAGATTATTTCCTGAAGCTCCTCTGTCATTGTCATGCCATTCCAGATACAATCAATGGCACCCTCCTCCAGGAGTTCTGTCTTATCATCCCAGTCTATTTCCTTGAATTCCGGCTTCACGCCAATCCGGCTGGCAAATGCTCCCGCCATATCCGCATCAAATCCCTTCCATTCCTCTCCCTCTTTGTAATCCATGGGAGCGAAGTTGCTCTCCAAACTGCCCCCGCAGCAATTTGTCCGCTGCTACCGCAGTTATATCGTTTCGCTGTCTGCCATTTCCTCTATCTGGCGATACGGCATTGAGTTAAAAAACCATGAAACCATCCCTGTCAGCAGAATGTATTATTCTGCCGTGCAGGATGCGCTTTTGAACTGGGCCTCCCTGTAACCGTCTGCATGCCCTTTTGCCAAAAGCCAATGCAGACAGGGCTCCTCCTGAGAGAAGCCCTGCCCTTACTCTGCATATGGCGCCTGTATCAGACGTCAATTTCTGTTATAAAAACATCTGCCGGATACTATCCCATTACTGCCAGCAATCCCAATTCCTCTTCTTCCGTATCAGGAGAAGGATCTTTCCAGTCCTCTGGTACGTCTATGGCGCTTACAAAGCCTTTCAACCGCTCGTTCACTATCTTTTCTATCGGCGTTTCCGGCGGCTTCCTCTTGACAAAAATCGAGATGACTGCCAGCACGATGCCTATCGCCGTTGCCACCACGCCTATGATTGGTATGGCGGCGCATACCGATGCCGCCAGACAGGAGATTGCCTCCGTCACGATAAATACCCCGCTCGCCAGTATATTCAGCGAATCCAAAATAAAGATTCCCGGATTTTCCCCGTTAATGATATCCTGGTATAATTGATATCCCGTGACGCCAATGGAAACCGCCACCGCCAGAATCATAACTCCTTTTGCGATCTGGGTTGTGAGCCGGGCGACCTTCAGCCAGAATTCACTGGCCTTTGTCCCTTCTTCCAAACTGTTCACTCCTATTTTCACCAATACCTCCCGCGCCGTTCGGGAACCGCTGCACATAGCTTCAATAAAATCGGATTTGCTAAGGCTGCTCAAAATTTCATTTTCTGCCTGCGTCAGGTTGCCGAATCCGTTTTTAAAGCATTTAAGGGCAATCAGTACGGAGGCATCGTTAATTCCCGCGATACAGATATCAGCGACTGCAGCCGAAAACTCCGCTTTTTCCGCAGGCGACATTTTGTCTATCTGCATTGCCCCCATAAGCAGCGCCGCGATTCCTATTCCGTAAAAGGCAATCCCCAGGATTCTGGAAACTTTCGGATGATTTTTAAAATACTGATAAAGCCGGATGGACAGATGGGGATCCGACATTGCCATGATCTCCGCTACAATATCTGCCGCCACGTTCAGAATGTCTGCCGTCATTGCTTCTACGCTGGTAAATCC
The DNA here is from genome assembly GCA_947628225.1 of uncultured Lachnospiraceae bacterium. Classification (GTDB taxonomy): domain Bacteria; phylum Bacillota; class Clostridia; order Lachnospirales; family Lachnospiraceae; genus Eubacterium_F. Next base: position 30,173 of record CANQYY010000003.1, on the reverse strand, counting down.
ATACTCGCGCGCCATTTCTTCCAGTTCTTTCTTAATTTCTTTTTCCGTATCACTGTCCCAGTTCTGGAAAGTACCATCTGATATCCCTTTCATAAATTTCTGAAAATACTGCACGATTAACTCCTCGAACGTCTGCCGGAATTCCGCAGAAGCCGTATCGAGCCGTACATTATTCAGAATTGATTTCAGAGTCCCATCCATGACCCGGCTTCGCAGCACTGTCGCATAGGTTGCTTTTTCCCCCTTGCCGCCGTCTTTGTTACCGACAAGGGAAATCATTGTCGTTGAATCCAGAATATCCAGCAAAGTATAGTAATGCTGGAGTCTTGGATTGTCAGGCTCGACTAATTGCATATTCACAAGTCCCACCAGCGTTTTTTCTTCGCTTAACCGTTCGTATAATTTTTTTGCCCAGCCCTGTCTGTCCCCAAGATAAAACACATCAAAATCCACTAAATTATTTCTGTATACGGAATGATAGATACTGTTCGTGATCTGGGAATACTCTTTTGCTGAACCCATACAATTTTTCCCATTCCCATTCATATAGTATCTTACCCGCCTTAGCGAATCATCAATATCAAGCAGCGGTTGAACCATCCTCTTGAATTCCTCATCACAATCCGGGGACAAACCTTTTTTGATATATACGAAGGAAAGATAGGCGGAAATAAACTGATGGATTAAAAACTCCGAATATTCCACGGCCATCTTACCCTGTTCCACGGTAATATCTCCTGTAAGATCGTCCGCTACCGGCTTACTGATCCCGAGTACTTGTGCTGAGATGTCCTTGCCCTCATAAGCGGCATAAACCGCCATGTTCAGCATCCGGTAAAACGCCTGGCTCTGGATCTGCGACATATCAGCCGGCACAGATACCCGGATCAAATCCTCCACGGTATAGGAATAAGACGAACGCAGCATCTGACACTCATCCTCGGAAATATCCTCGGCCGGATATTGATCTTTCATCAGATAATCTCCCAGCGCCGATACCAGCTCCTCCTTTTGTTCTGCCTGTTCTTTTACCATCGTGCCCCGGATTTTTCCTGTTTCTTTTTCTTCGCCGGAAATTCCCAAAGTCCGGAACGCCGTTCCTTCTATGCTTTCAAAGAACAGATCAAAAAGAAGCTCCGCTTTGTTGCAGCCGCTGTGCCTGAGCATGTCAAACTGCAGCTGGGCTATTCCCTGCGGAAAGTTTACCGTTGCCTTAAGATTTCCCGAATTTTTGTCCAGGGTATACGCAACGCCGCTGCCCTCTTCGGTAGAAACCACCTTACCCTCTACATACTTATTATTTTCATCCATGTATGGCATAATCCATTTTCCTTCTGCCTCAAGCCGGATTTCCTCTCCGACAACTTTCTGCGAATACCCCATTTCAAACTTGCCAAAATCAAGGAATTTTTCAGAGCCGCCGGAATCATGGACGGCATCGTCCCAGGCTCCCTGGTAGCTCATATCGTATAGCACGGAAGTTGTGGCGGCAAAATCTTTTTGTTTCTGATCCTGAATCAAATGTCCTTTTATTACTAACCCCCGATGATATACTTTCGCATAACCGGATGTATCCCCTGTCTTCCAGTATATTTCGCCATCCTTGATATGGAGGGGCACCGGTTCTTTGGAACTGCCAAAGAACGCATGGCCGCGGATGATGCTCATGCTCTCAAATCCCAGCGGCTCCTCGGAATATATCCGATAATTAATATGCTCCATCGAAGCAATCTCTGCATAATCCGCCTGGGAAGACTCCATCTGGACAGAACTGCTGCATGCTGAAGAAATTTCAGAAATATAGGAGTACGCATGCCGTCCGAAACTCTGCTCCAGCATCTGTTTATTATCCGTTAAAAATTTCCGGAAATCAAGAGCCCATGGCGAAACAGCATCCAGAACGCTTCCCCCGGTAATCTCCGGATAGTTGGCATAACAAATATAACCCTGTTCTGTAATGTAGGATTTCAGTCCGTCCGCAATATGGATATCTGCGCAGAGTTCTGTATTACCTGCCTTACAATTAATCTTTTTCACCCGTACCGGCACTTTTTTACCATTTTTATATTTTATTACTATATCGCCTACCCTAAGCTTTGCAATCTGAAGCCTCGGATTCAATTCAAGCGCCGTCCTGGTATCCAGACATTTATAGCCGGATGCCGTCAGGACCAGATGCTCCAATGACATACACGGTTCGTCCTCATTGATCGAATACAAAACTTTTACATGATCGTTTTGAATCACTTCGCCGGAGCAGATTGACTCCGTACCGTCCGCATTTACCACTTTGCTGTTTGGACAGATTTCTGTAATCGGCATATATTTGCCATCCGCCATCAGCAGGCGGGTGGAAGCGAGCACACAACCGGAGGGCGGCGGCGCATCCCTTCGTACCGTACGTTCTACAAAATCAGGTTTTGCCCCTGTAAGATATTTCCTACATTCCCCAACGGACGTCATCCAGTCATATACCGTGACGCTCTGCTGATATACATCCTCCAGATATTGCTTCACGATCGGCGCTCCTGATGGGGAAATGTCAATCACGTCCGACTTGCTATCCGTGCGCACAAACACCTCCTTTTGAATTGCTTCGATAATGGCGTCCTTAAAATCCGAATACAGATTGCTGCCTGGACTTATCTCTGCCTTTACTATATCAAGCCACCGGAAGTTCTGCATTTCTTCCAGCCGCGCTTTTAACGCCGTCTTTTTCCAGCCCTCAATCAGCTTAGCGCATACTTTCGGATCAAGATTGACCATCAGCGCATAAATAAGATGAAGCAGCTGATGCCTGGCATCGCTTTGATCCAGCACAATCAATCCGGTTATCATTTCCTCCTTCTGCAAGACTGCACAGACTTTTTCCGCCGACTCCGATGGATTCACGAAAGCACCCGGCAGAATTGTTTTCAGCCATGATCCGGCAGAAGCAAGCCCCAATGCCGTATGTTCTGCGGAAAACCAATTGTTCAAATCTGCCTTTACAGCTTCTTTTGATTTTATGACTTTGCTCAGGTTATTATTGAACACATCTGCTGAAACCCAAAAAATACACTGGCAGACCATTTTATTGATTTCTCCATTGTAAGGCGTCAAAATATCCGATTTCGTATTGACTCTGCCTGCCCCAGAGAAAAATATATTTTGGGCTTGATCATTGACACTATGCATATAGTCAATCATATGATTTGCATACGCCTCAGCCATATTGTTAATTTGCTCCAATTTTTCAATAATTTCTTTTCCTTCCATTGTATTTCCTCCTTTTTTTACTTTAATGATTCCGGACAGGTTTCTTTCATTTAAAATGCCGCCCCTCCTTTGGATTGTTTTTCCTGTCTGACTATATTGTAAGATATAAGAACCATGATTCGTTGGCAGTATCACTCAGGTTTGCCGGATTGATTGGCAGAAATCCGACATTAACATACGGCGCGCCTCTGCCGCCTGTTATGACTCAAACATCAGATATAAAGCCTCTGCAATCTTTTTGGCTTTTCCCGGATTCTGCTTTTCCAGAATGCAGCGGATTTTTACAGACTCCATGTCAATCTCCTTGCCAAAGAGGACATAATCTGCTGATACATCAAATATCTGGCACAGCTTATACAAATTATCCGTACTCAGTTTCACATGCCCGCACTCAATATCTGAATAGGTACTCCTGTGGATATCCATAAAGTGCGCCATCTCCATCGACTTATAGCCTCTCCCCTCTCTTAATTCCGTAATGCGGTTTGCAATCGCATATCTGTCTGTTTCATTAAAACTCTTAATATCTTTCATAGTAAAACACCATCCTTTTTGATTTTTTTATAACGCCGGGCGCAAAAAAAGGACGGGGCAAAACTCACTTCTACCTTTTGGTAAAATTGTTTCTGTTTTGCCCGGTCCTTAATGATTCCAGCCGGGATAGCGCCTGCTGAGGCAGGGCGCTTCTTCTACCGGCACGCCAAGTCCAACTCATCGCAAATTATTTTATTGTGCTGTTATCCCGCCGCCAAAGGCCGCTCTTATTTTGGCAGAGTATCCAGATAGGCAAAAAGCCTGTGTGCCGTCGTTTCCTCTCTGCTTTCATCTGACGGGTCATAGACAATGACTACCCCATCCTTTACCCACGCTCTCACCCCCGCGCCGCATTTGCGGCAAATATGCTCGGAATCCGTTACCGTCCCTTTCAATACGATACCGCCGCATATGGGACAACATACGCAGCGTTTTTTGTTTCCGCTCGTTCTGCTGCTCATCCGCATTACCTCCCAGACAACAATTAGATGATCACCAAGCGGCAAAGGGAAAGCAAGACCGCTCAGAAATACCGGCAGATATATGCCAATGCATGGAAGCTATGCTGTCTTCCTCATAATAACTACTGCCCTGCTTCATCTCACACTCAAATTATATATCTAATTTTATTAGATGTCAATATATTTTTTTCATAATTTTTCCAATTTATTTAGATTTTTCTTGATTTTATCCTATTCCTATCGTATAATGTCCTTATAAAATATACATCGACGCAAACTGCTTTTTGCGGCATAAACACTCTGGAATGGAGGATTTTTATTATGACCAGCATAGGAAACATTTTGGCAGATGCCCGAAGGAAAAAACATCTGTCGCAGGCGGAAGTGGCCGCTAAACTGGATGCGCTCGGCATCCATAAATCCTATAAATCCATCTCCGCCTGGGAAAAGGGGCTGGCAGAGCCAAACTGCACCACCCTGATGGCTTTATCCAAGATTCTTGGAATCACGGATATTTACGACCGCTACTATGGAGATACGCCGGAGCATCCCTATACTCTTTTGAATGACGAGGGCAGGGCAAAAGCAGATGAATATATTGAACTCCTCGTCGCCTCCGGCCGATATGCCAGGCATAGAGCGGAAGCCATCCATCTTTCGGCGAGAGAAGTCCGTCTTTTTCATCTGCCTGCCTCCGCCGGGCCCGGTGAATTTTTAGAAGCCGGCGGCGGTTTTGATCTGGTCTGTCTTCCGCCGGATGCTCCGAAAGATACCGACTTTATGATCAAGATCCAGGGCGACAGTATGGAACCCCAGTTCATAGACGGGGATATCGTATATGTAAAACAACAGGAACAGATTGAAAACGGCGAGATTGGCATCTTTGGATTAAATGGAAAATCCTATATTAAAAAAATGCGAAGCACACCGGAGGGAAATTTCCTGCTCTCTCTTAATCCCAAATATGATCCGATACCAATCGACATGGAGAATTTTGTGATCTTTGGAAAAGTAGTGGGATAATATGCGCAGGAGGAGAATGGCTTTCCCGCAAATAAAAAAGAAACACAGGCGGCAGCAGAAAATCGTTACCGGGTCGGGAAAAACGCCAATCCGGGCATTGTAATGAAAACCATTTTTTGATATAATAAAGAATCATATGCGAGAGGAAGGGCGGTGACAAAAACGACCTACGAAGAAGTATTTAACAAAGTGAAAGACATGATTGGAAATGTCGATGTGAGCCACATTACGGAGCATCTGGCGTATCAGTTCAATATTACCGGCGAGGGAGCCGGGATCTTCTATGTAGAAGTCAGGGATGGCAAGCTATATATCGAGCCCTATGAATATCACGACAGGGACGCCATCTTTATCTGCAAGGCGGACACTCTGTTCAAGATTATCTCCGGCAAGACAGATCCGGTCAGGGCGTTTACCCTTGGCAGGCTGAAAGTAGAGGGGAGTATTGAGCAGGCGCTGAAACTGAAGAAATTTCTGTAAAACGGAAGGAAAATGAAAGGTCAGGAGGTATTAAATTGTGAATGATATGGGAAGAAAAAGAGGAACCGCCCTGCTCTGCGCAGTTATTCTGCTCGCATGCAGTCTTGCCGTGCAGCCGGGAGATGCGGTATTTGGCAAAAAGAAAAAACCCGTACTAAACCGGAAAAAGGTTGTTGTCAAAATTGGTAAAACAGCAAAGATTAAAGTTAAAAATGCCAAGGGAATGAAGATTACCTGGAAGCGGAATAAAAAAATCGTAACGGTCAAAAAGAGCGGCCGGTATGCCGCCAAAATAAAAGCCAAACGCGCGGGAACAGCAAAAGTAACCGCCGTCATAAAAAAGGGAAAAAAGAAATACAAGCGCGTGTGCCGGGTTACGGTTCCCACTCGTGCCAAGCGGACTCCGCTTCCGAAAACGACGGTTGCGCCAAAGCCTGTTTCTACACTGAAACCGTCTTCCGGCGGCAGCCCGATTCGGACGCCCGCAGCATCCGCTTTCACTACACCGGCAGTCCCGGCGACACCGACCGCCCCGGCTACATCGACAGCCCCGGCGACATCGACCGCCCCAGCTACATCGACCGCCCCGGCGACAACAAAACCGGAAAAAACAGAGCAGCTTACCCTGTCGGCGAATATGTGCATGGGCACGGCGGCCCTTGATGGCGCGCCGGTCTATAATGCGGATGGGAGCGTTACTGTCACTATAAAGAATGAATACGGAGGAGGCGGCATTGCCTTTTATCTGAGAGAAGATAAGAAACCGATGGACGTCAGCTCTTATAAATCTCTTCTCCTGACGGTGTCTGCAAAGGAATCTACGCCGCTTCAGATATCCTACTATACAGACGGCTCTGATTTCTGGAGCCAGGATACACTTTTAGGATATGAAAGCGCTGAAACGGAGAAAAAGGTTTTGACATACTCCCTTACCTCCTGCCCGGCTATCAATGCCGTTCGTATCCGCTATAATTCCTGGAATCTTCCGGAAGGGGCAACGACGACCCTCACGATCCATTCCATTGCGTTGGAACGGGATCTGCGCGACATAAGCGGGGCTGTTTCCAATTATGAACCCCTTTCTGAACTGGCCGCCAAATACGGCTTCAAGATGGGGACTGTGATCAATTCTTCTACCGTTACAGACAGCCTCTACAACGGTCTGATGAAATACCATTTTAACAGCCTGACAGCGGCCAATGAAACAAAGGCATATTCCATGCTGGATCAGAACGGAAGCAAAACGGCCTGGAAAGATGATGAAACCTCCATGGCAAAGATCGATTTTACCAAGGCGGATGAGATTATGGACTTTGCCAAAGCCAATAACATACAGATGCGCGGGCATGTGCTCGTGTGGGATGCGGACATGTGCGACTGGTTTTTCCGCAAGGGCTATGACACCTCGCAGGATTATGCGTCAGCCGATATAATAAAGAAGCGGGTAAAGAATTATATTGAACAGGTACTCACTCATTTTGAAGAAAAATATCCGGGACTCATTTACTGCTGGGATGTGGTAAACGAGGCAGTGGGCGATAGTTCCGGAGAGTACGCCTCCGGGGACGCCCGCCATGTGCGGACGATGCGCAGCGGTAAGAAAAATCTGTTTTATGAAACTATGGGGAAAGACTATGTGGAACTTTCCTTCCAGTATGCCCGCGAAACGCTCGATATACTGAAGCAGAACAACCCGGATCTGGACATCAAGTTGTACTATAACGATTACAACACCTTCTATGCGGAGAAGAGGGACGCTATCTGCGAGCTGGTAAAATCGATTAATACCTATAAGTCCGACGGCAAGGGAGGCTATGTCAAATTGTGCGACGGCGTGGGGATGCAAAGTTATATCGGCGGATTTGGACAGCAGTCCGGCTGTATGAATGACAGCGATATTTCCAAAGTAAAAGAAGCGATACAGAAATATGCAAATCTCGGTATGGAAGTACAGGTAACAGAGATGGCTGTGCGGAATTACCAAAATGACGCCGAAACAATGGAAAAGCATGCGGCATTTTATGAGAAACTGTTCCGGGTATACATGGAAGCAAATGCCGGCGCCTCAAAACCTGTAAAGGCAGTGTGCATCTGGGGTATCGTGGACGCACCGGACATGAATAAAAGCGATTACAGTTACCGGATGAATGGTCCCTACTGCGGATTGTTTGACGAAAATCTCGGTGTGAAACCCGCCTTTATCCGTGTCTATGACCTGTTGAAGAACGGGCTGTAAAAGCGGCGGCTGAGAATTGCGCCGCAAATGATAAATATGCATAATTGCTAAAGGGCAGAGCCGTAAAAATCGCTCTGCCCTTCAATAACTATTCACAAATCCTATATCGGTTTTCTAAGCTTATACAAAACTTGAAACAGTTGGGATATTGTCATGCATTTCTTCATAGATAATCTTTTTCCCCTCAAATGAGAGCGCAGTCAGATTCATATATTTCTTGTTTTGTTCCAGCAAATAGTTATACTTGCTATTATAAGCCTTGTCATATTGTTTACCTCCAAATAATACAAGTTTGAAAATCGACAGATATCCGATTAATCATTTTGTTTCTCATTTGTCGAGCACAATTAATTTATATTTCTAATTTTGAAATCTTTTCATAAATATCATTCCAATCATAAACACGGATTATATTATCATGATACAAATTTTGATTGTATCTTGTATCAAAAAGCAATACTTTAATGCCCTTATTTGCAAGATAATGCGCAACATCAGGATTATCATCAACCATCAGATCAACATTATATTTGTTGCAACCTGATAGTTTGTCTTTCGGTGCAGTACTTTCTGAACAATAAAATATACTTTCAAAATTGAAATTAAATTTTTTTAGCCAATGTTCAAATAAATATCTGCTATACCAGCCCAACAGGCTTCTCTGTGTTACAAACTTACGTGCTGTAATCTCATAAAGTGTATGTCCATCATTATTCAGTTTGCGTATTATTTCTGATGCATTATCCCTTGGGGGCCATTTTTTGCAGTATGTGAAGAAATATTTTAATCCAAACATAAATTCTTCTTTCTCAGTACAGTAAAATATTTCTGATGTACCACATCCGTTTAAATTGTCCGGCTTACGCTTAAACCATTTCTCGCCATATTCAAATATGTATTCTGACATATCCGTAAGTACGCCATCGCAATCCACACCTATAATCATAGTCAAATATCCTCCCTTTCTTTTTTCATATTAACTATCTGGTGTTTGATTTCTTGTGTAAGCAATTCATCAGATTTATTTTCAGGTTCAATTGGAGTGCCAAATTTAATTTGAATGATATATTTCTTTTGATGTTTCCAGTTGAAAATTCTAGGATATTTATTTCTGGACAGAATCGATGATAAAAGAATACATATCACTATATGATAGTATATCATCCTCTCCTGTATTTCTCATATATGTAACTGCCGTTTTATTACTATAACGGTCGCATATTTCTTTAAGCTGCTTCTTATAATCATTGTATGTGAGTTTCATTTTACATTTTCTCCCTCATATGTTTCCTTATTTCATTTGTTATTTCTTGCTCTGATTTATTTGCAGTGGCAATCGGATTCCCAAATCGTATAACCAGTTTCCTTTTCTTCCCATTTTCTTTCGAAAATCTGGGATACTTTTTGTCAGGAGGATAAATTTGTCTTGCACCACTTATGTGTACAGGAACAATCTCAACGCTGCTTTTCTTCGACAATTCAGCTGCGCCCAATTTAAATTCACCCAGTTTCCCATTGCGTGTCCGAGTTCCTTCCGGATGAATCAGCACGGAATATCCCTCTTTAACTAAACAATCGTAAATCCGGTTCATGGCTATGGTAGTATTTCCGCCTCTATGAACCGGAATCCCTCCCATTATTTCTACTCCAAAACGATAGATTCGTTTTTCAAAAAGATAATCCGCTGCCATGCTGCACATCTTTTCCTGTATCTGTTCCGGCAGACAGGTCATAATCCACATCCCGTCGAAATGGCTTTCATGATTAGGGCAAAAAATATATTGCTTCGAAAAGTCTAATTTCTCTACTCCCAAAGCTTCTATATCCCAAAAATGTTTGGATAACTTCCTGAAACGCCGGAAGTTTCTTTGGATGCGCTTGGTTTTCTCATACGGATATTGGGTAATATCCTCCCCTTGTCTCATGCCATCCGTTCCACTTTTTAACAAATCCAGCACTTCGCCGACCGTAATATCCTCATATAAATATCCTTCTATGGATGTTCCTGTCTGCTCCTGCAATGCTACACACATTTCAAAAAGGCTAAGGGAATCCATGCCAATGTCGCTCTCCAGTTTTTCCTCTCCATTGTATTCTCTGTTATTATCATTTTCTGCTATTCGGTTGATTACCTCAAACAGAATTTCCTTGTCTGATTTACTCTGTACTATTTTACCTGTTACGTCTTTCTTTTTTTCCTCTTCTTTTAGCGGCTGGCCTTCGGCCGGAATTTCCATGCTGAATCTCTTTACTTTTCCTACAATCGTTTTAGGAATCTCCTCAATAAAATAAACATTTTTAATTTTATACATAGATGGCGCCTGTATAGAAAGATTTCGTAATTTTTCTGCAATTATTTCTTTCTCTGATGACGAATAGGACTTGTCCTCTGCAAACAAGAAAATTTCATCATAACCTTCTGCATTTGCTATTCCTCTGCTGGCAAGTTCGACATCCGGCAACCGTCTGGTGTAATAATCATCCACATCCACTGGCGAAACCTTTTTGCCAGTGCGAAGAACAATACTTTCCTTAATTCTTCCTGTCAAATGCAGATAACCCTTTTTATCAACAAATCCATAATCCCCTGTTTTAAAATATCCGTCTTCAAACGCCTTTTTGGTCAAATCCGGTTGACGGAAATATCCTTTCATGATTAACTCAGACTTTACCAAAATCTCGCCCACCCCATCCTCGTCGGGATTGTTGATTTTTATTTGGATCTCAGGGTTAGCATTTACGTTACCAATCGAATCTGCCGGATAGCGGTCATGTACTCCTGTCGATGCGATAGGAACATTTCCTTCGGTTGTAGCATACATATTCGCCCATTCCAGACCTAGATTCAAGAAAAATTCAGCGGTTGATTCTTTGCACGGTGATGCTCCCGTTCCCAACCCGTATATATTCTTACCGAACACCTGACTGGTAATACCTTTGAAAATTTTTTTGCCGATTTTTATTCCAAAATGTTTTCTTAAAAAACCAGACAAGTTCAGAAGAAAATTAATTGTCCTTTCCACCAATTTGCCCTTTTCATGCAGTTTCTCACGGATTCTTTCCTCCATGACTTCAAATACTTTTGGCACCATTACAAAGTAATGCGGCTGATACCGAAGTAATCCATCTGCAAGTTTTGATGGATTTACATCCTCAATAAATCCGAGTTCACACCCTGTCATAAAATAAGATGTTGCACCCGCAAATCCCCCTATATGGTTGAATGGCAGCACCAAAAGATATGACATATAATCCTCTAATCCCGCCAAGCGCACTATGACCTCCTGCGCTTTTAAGACAGACTTATATGTAACCTTAATCCCCTTCATCTGATCCGTCGTCCCAGATGAAAACAAAATAGCAATAACATCCTCTTCCGGATCCACTGTCGGAGCAATGCCGGAACAGGTTCTCTTTTCCGCATCAAACGGAACTACTTTTAATCCCTGTTCCAAACTAAAGCAAGGATACATATACTTCCCTATAATCTCAGTATATATTTTTTCTGTGGTGAAAACCGCTCTTACATCCGAGAACTCAATCAACTGTTCGATTTCTTCCGACGGAAGCGCTGCATCAATTAACACGATAGTCATTCCCGAGTAGGCTAACGCCAGTCCCATAAAAACAGCGTAAGGCGAGTGCGGAGAAACAATCGCTACCCTGTCTCCCCGTACAAGTCCCATCTCCTGAAAATCCCCTGCAGCACCATGAATAAAAACCCCCACTTCAGAAAAACTTCTTTTTTCTTCTTCTCCATTTGTTTTCAAATATGTAATGGCTGTTTTTGTGTTGTACTTTTGGATTATTTGATCCATTTTTTGTTGAAATTTGTTATACATGATGTTTTTTCCTTTTATAAATATTTTGTAGCACATTGAAATGATTTAAGCATATTTTACTTCCTAATTGACTGCTTACTATTTTTTTCAATTTGCTTAATTTCATATTTCCCGTTTTTAGCTATAAAACTAATATTTACTAAATTCCCATCAACTATCTGAACATATCCTGTTGTTTGTTTGGAAAGTTTATTTTTATCCTTCTTTAAAGTTGTTGGAGAGTATGGTAACATTCCTTCGTGAAAAGAATAACCTACAACACTTACATTTTGGGGTAAGTAATCTTGTAATTTTTGATTCAATTTCTCTAGTAATAATGGTTTTTCTTCTTCTGTTATTCTTTCATCCCAAACAATATGAGCAACTAATGTATTTTCTTCTTCTGTTTCCATTGGAAGAACAATAGCATCATCAATAAAATCAGTATCTTTGATTTGATTTGCTACATCAAATAATCTTAATTTTTCTCCGTTTGGCAAATCAATTCCATCTTTTATTCTTCCCCAAATATATAAGAATCCCTCTTCATCAATTTCTGCTAAATCTCCTGTATGAATACATTCATCCACTAATGTTGATTTAGTCAATTCTGGTTTGTTATAATATTCTTTCATATGAGCTTTTGTTTTTACATACAATTCTCCACGTTGATTATAAGATAACTCGTTTCCATTCTCATCAAAAACACCAACAACCATACCAGCTTGTGGTAAACCAACACTCATAATTTGTTTAGAAAAATTATATTTATGGTTTGAGTTTTCTACACTGACTGTAGAAAATGTTTCAGATAAACCATAACCACTATACAAAGTACTCATTGATCCTGTTTGTTTCATAATTCGATTCCAATTTTTAAACTTGCTGCAGTCAGTTCCTTCTCCACCAATTATCCAACCTTTTGCATAACTAAAATCAAATTTTTTTCCAGACTTCATTTCTTTATCTACTCTATTAAAGAAACTTTCCCATGCACTTCCTGTTGTCAAAGCAACATTTGGTTTTAAGTTTATAATTTGATTATAAAAATCTTTTTCTGAAACTCTTGGATCTACAACAACAGTCAAGCCATTGTATAAAGCTAATAAATATAAACAATTTAAAGATGTTGATGCAGTAAATGGAAAATGATTTAATATCCTATCTCCAACAAAATATGGGATTCCAGAATGAGTACTACCAACTATTTGTGAAATAATTGACTCATTTGTTGCTACTGTACCTTTTACAACTCCTCCCACAGTTGTTCCACTAGAAGAAGTAATAAATGCACTTCTATTTGGAACAAATTTTTCTTTTACATTACCCGTATAATAATCTGCTAAATCCTTTGCTTCATCTAGCCATATATATTTCTTATCATTAGGTATTCCTGATTTATCTTTTTTTGTTTGAATATAATTTAGAAAAGATACAATTTCTTTTTTAGGGCTTGGCATATCAGCTGTTACAGTTGCAACAATTATTTTTTTAAACTTATCTTTTGCAAATTCTTCTCTAACATTTTGCCACATTCCATCATAAACTACTGCAATTTTTGATTCTTTTGTCTCCTCCTCTAATGCTTCTTTTGAAATAGCTAATTTCAAGAAATAAGCACTTGCCCCTATAATATTAAGTCCAAATACCATTGCACATATATCGGGAACAACTGGTCCATATATTGGAACAATTTCATTTTCTTCTACGCCTATTGCTCTAAATGTTCTGGCCCATATATAACATAAATCTATAAATTCTTGGCGAGAAAAAATCTTTCCAAAATATTCAAGTGCTGGTACATCATAGTACTCTAATAATTTTTCTTCTATAACATCCCAAACAGTCTTATTAACAGGAATATTGTTTGCTAAATCTTCTGCACCTTCTTTATAATATTTTAACCATACTTTATCTACAGAAGGATATCCCGTTAAACCTTTTGAAAAATATGCCTCCTGCTCTTTCGGAATATTTAATATCTTCTTTATTTCCTCTATTTTTTGAATATCATTACTTCTTACTGCTTCAGCTAAGTCTTCTTTTAACTTAGTATATAGTTCTTTATTCATAAGCCCTCCTAATCAACTATTTAAATATGTATAGTGTTTTTACACCCTTACATTTTCGTGTTACGGCATTAATCTTTATGTGTCTGTTTCAACGCAGTCCAATTCGGTTTTTTCTTTTTGTTCATTTATTTTTTTATTACCTAACTCTTCTAGTTTTCTAAAATCGTATTTCCCATTTGAAGTATATGGCATTTTTTCAATTTGTTCAAAATAAGATGGCACTTCATAATCTGGTAGTTCTTCTTCACATAATGTTTTAATTTCAGCATATACACCATTTATAGATAAATTGCTTTTTAATTCTATAAAAGCCATGGGGACACTTACTGATTTTTCATCATCTACACCAACAACTACACATTCTTTTACATAAGGTAAAGATAATATAACATCCTCAATAGTGTCTGGTGCAATTTTAAATGCTTCTTTTTTTATTAGTCTCCTGTTTCTCCCTTTAGGAATTATATATCCTTCTGGATCAACTATACATAAATCTCCAGTCTTAACCCATTGTTTGTTATTCTCATCTATCTCCTTAATCTTCTTTGTTTCTTCTTCGTTATTTAAATATTCAATAAATAAATTGTCAGATGAAACATATAATTCTCCAAGTTCACCATCTTTTAGAGTTTCACCGGTTTCTGGATTAACTATTTTAATGTCAACCCCTTTCACTGGAACTCCAATACTTCCTGGCTTATTTGCAAATAATGGAGAGACAATTGTTGCTCCTAAACATTCATTATTTCCATAACCATTAACAATAGATTTATCAAATAATTGTTGCATTTCAATTAATTCTTCTGCACTAATCTTATCTCCACCTGAAACGAAAGCCTTTACTCTATCTATTCCTTTTAATACTCTATTTAACTCTTTTAAATTCTTTTTTAGCTCATTTTTAGAATTTTTATCATTATAATTTTGCATTCTATCAATATTACTTTTTAATTTCTTTATTTGTTCATATATATATCTATAATGTAATGGTGCTGCTAAAGGCAGATCAAATTTCCCCAAATCATTATATACAGTATTTTCATCAACAAATGGTGTCATTTCTGCTTTCATTGTAAATACCATACTACTATAAATTGAATTTCCAAGACCATATATTATAAATGGGGGAACTGCTACATACATTGTATTTCCCTTATAAAAAGGTAAATCTGAATATGCCATTTTTTGTACTTCTGAATTAAAATTATATTCAGTATGAACTATTTGTTTAGATTTTCCTGTACTTCCACTTGATTGAACTATAAGTGAATGCCTATCTTTTTTAAAATCAATAGGACTTACATTTACTGTATGTTTTCCTTCTTTAATAAAATCAGAAAATTTAACAAACTTATTGTCATTTGGAATGATAATTTTCTTTCCTTCTTTTTTATCTTTCAAATTTGCAAGAATTTTTACTACTGGATTTAAATAGTCCTTTGGTGAACATACTACTACTCTTTCTGAACTAATATCATCTGCTATTTTTTCAACTATAGGCAATAAATCCTCAAATACAACTACAACTTTGCACTTACCATTATTTATGTAATTAATTAGATCTTTTTCTTTAGCTCTTAAATCAATCCATGACATAGTAGCACCAATTTTACTTAAAGATAATAGGCATTGTTGTACTAAAGGCATACATATAGTTAAAATTGCTATATTGTCTCCTTCTTTTACTCCCATAGCTGCAAATGAATTGGCTAAATCATCAGCAGATTCAAATAATTCTTTATATGTCATAGTAGCCCCCATAAAACCAGTTGCATCCAAGTCCAAATCATTTTCAGCTTCATCAGTGACTAATTGATACATCGTTTTTTCAGTATCAAATTTCTTTATTGGTTTTTCTCTCCAAACATTATTTTTCATAAATAATCACTCTCCATTCTTAACACTTATCTTTTCCGTCCACTGGTTTGCCCATACTTCTTATTACCTCTTCTAACCTCTACCTCTTTAATCTGACTGAAAGAACAAAAACTTATCGTTAAATGGATACGGAAGTCAATCACTCATTTTTTTCATATCTTGTTTTCTAATACCTTCGAAATCTATCTTTCCATTAGGTGTGTGTAATAATTCTGCATGGAATTCATAATAACGAGGAAGAACTTCTTTCCCTATATTTTCAGAAATACATTTTTTAACAAGCTTTATTACCGTTGTACGACTTTCCTCCGTATCATTTTCTAATACCATATGCACCTTAGGTACTTCTCTAAACTCACGATCAGGGACATTCACAACAACACAACTTTTTACGTTAGGGATTGTATTAATCAATTCTTCCATTTCCGGTGGATATACATTATTTAATCCACAAACGAACAACCTTTTTCTTCTTCCAGTTATTTCGATATCACCATTTTCATCAATTTTAGCCAAATCACCGGTCACAAACCAACGAACACCGTCTTGATCTTTAACTATTGCTTTTTCTTCTTCTGATTCTCGTTTGAAATATCCTAGCATCAAAGAAGGAGTAGTTATATACAATTCTCCAACTTCATTATACGATAATTCTTCTCCTGTATCTGGTGATACTATTTTGGCGTTGTCAAAAACATGTAATTTGCCAACTGTTCCTGCAGCACTTTGTTTTCCAAGTTTTAGAGTCACTGAACCTCCAAGTTCCGAAGCACCATAGCCATTGCACATACAGCCTTGTGATCCTGCCTTAATTAAAACATCATCTAAAATCTTCTCTTTCGAAAGAGGTAATTTTTCCCCGCCAGAAACGGGAGATTTCATATTAGATAGGCAATTAGAAGTAAGTTTAGGGTTGTCTATCAATGTCTCCCAATGCACTGGCCCACCAAATACCATTGCTGGATTGATTCTTATCAAATTATCCACAAAGTTTTTAGGTGATGAATCAATTAAGAGATATGTTTTTAACCCCATGCAAAGTGCCAAATGCAACGAAAAAATCCCATATATCATAAATTGGGGTAATATGTCCATAAATCGATCTCCTCGTCCCACATCCCCCATAATATATTTATGAGAATGTACTAATATATTCAATGCATCATTTGATAATAGAACCCCCTTGTGGACACCAGTCGTTCCGCCTGTATATGAAATAACTGCTAATTTGTCCAAACTATACGGAGGATATGTACTTTTATTATTCATATGTTTACAAACACTTTTCCACTTAGTATTGAAACTGTGTGATACATTGTTTTCCTTTACATTTTGCAATGTATATAACACTTTTATCGCTTTCTTGTCTATAGAATTCAGCGTTGAAACAAAAATATAATCCTTTATTCCAACATTTTCATTTGCCTCTAAAAAGGTATTATAAACCTCCTGAATACCAATAAACATTTTCACGCTCAATTCTTTTAAATCCCTCTCCAACGCTTTTGAAGTAATTCTAGGATCAATCAAACAAGCCACTGCCCCTATTTTATTTAGGGCATATATTAAATATACAGATTCTGGAGTGTTAGCAAAGCAAAGCGCTACTTTATCATTGTTTTCAATACCTCTTGCCAATAAATTTTCCGCCAAATTATCAATCTGCTCAAATAGTTCCTTATAAGTTATTTCTTTTTGACTTGTACCAATGTCAAATACCATTGCTATATCCAACATATTCGTTTTATTTTTTTCATATAAATATCCATACATTGTATTTTGAGGTAAGTCCTCTAATAATGCCTCTTCTGGATAATATTTCAAATGTGGCTTATCTAAATTAGGTTTACCTGTTAACTTCCCAGGTTCTTTCCCCGTTAAAATATTTCGCAAATGTACATTATGATTTCTTTCTGCAGTTTTCGTAACCATTTTAAATCTCCTCCTACTACAATATATTTATGGTTATTACCCCTTACGGCCAGTAAGGAATTATCCATCCAACCAGCCCTCATTCGCAGCATTCGTTTTACGCAGTCATCTTTGTCAGTGCCGTAAATCCCATCCTCATCAAAGAGTTCGGCAATGATCCCCTTCGTACTCCCAAGACCGACAAGGCGGAGAAAATCTATCAGGCCTCCTCTATTTTGTAAACTAATATACTGTAATACCTTCAACCGCCAAATTTGTCTCATGAATATCGACATTAATTTCTTCTCCTGTCAAGGCTTCATTAGTAAGTTCAACAAAGTCGACTTTACTATTTTTACTAAGTGGCAATTCTTCCCTAAATTTAAATTTAGTCGGAATCTGTCTGGAAGACATTTCAGGATTTCCGATGATTTGTTTATTAACAATTTCCTGAACTATCTTCTTTTTATCATCTTTAGAAGTGATATTTTCATGTAAAACCAAATGACATATTGGCATATTTCCATTATGACCTTCACTAAAATATGGAACTACCTTTGCATATTTGACTTTTTCATTTTTCACAATGGCATCTTCAACTTTTGCTGGTATTACTTTATATCCATCGAAACGCGTGAATGCACGATCTTTACGATCCACATGGTAAAAAATCCCGTCCCTGTCCATTTCCACCAAATCTCTTGTTCTAATACAATCTAAATTATCCATTGTATAATGGGGGACGATTATTTTCCCATCCAATTTCCCACTCGTTACCGCATCGCTGGATACAACTAATTCCCCTTTTAGTCTTTCTTCATCGTCCTTAAATTTTAAAGGAACTAAATCGTCTTCGTTTTCGGGATCAACAATTGTATAAATCGTATCTGGCATGGGAATTCCGATAGATCCTAATTTATTATAATCCTTTTGCGCATATGCTCCCACGCCACAGTATTCACTCATTCCATGTCCTTTTTCAATCACAGCCTTGCTTCCACGAACTCTTAACCATGTATTCAGCCTTTCTTCATCTTCTGGATCCATAGAATCACCGCCATAACCGATTTTTTCAACACATGACAAATCAATACCTTTTAAATATTTACAGTCCGGTAATTTTGACAGCCATGCCGGAGTTCCCAAAATAGCATTAGGACGATATTTCTTAATCAAGTAAGCAAACTCACTGATTTCAAACTCTGGAACTTCTATATGGTTACATCCTGTAGAACAGTCAGAAAGGAAATTATTGTAAGCTCCAAATGGCGCAAAAAATGGTAATACATGAAGCACTTTGGTTCTAGGTGGTAATGATAGTTCCCCTGATCTGATTTGCTCCACTGCGGAAATTGCCTCCTCATTTGTTACTGGAATTGGCTTTGGCTTACTTCCGCTTGTTCCGGATGTATGGCCTATGTATTGGACTAAATTCTCTTCATAAACAGATCGGAAAGAACTTTTACATTCTTTTACTAACTCACTGTAAGAGAGGATTTCTAACGGAGAGGTCTTCACAGCTTTTTTATATAACTCATCCATTTTTTTCAACGATTGTATTTTAGTTTTCAATGCTTGATACCACTTTAATTTTTTGACAGTTGTACCTTTCAATTTCTCATTCCGTATTGCATTATAATTGATGACATCAAGCAAATAATTAATTTTCCCACTTAAATCCATTGAATCATTTGCTGATAAAGTAATGATTTTTTCAATACCTAAATCTTTAATTTCATTTTCAATTGGTTTGAGTATTCCTAAATATGCTTGGTCAATGGCAACCAAGTATTTAGCCTTTTCACCTTTAATTAATTCCAAAACTTTTTTTGAATTAGCTTTTAAATCCATACTATCCGGTCTAGGATCCACAAAATCTGAGATTGCTCCGATTTGAGCTGCTCCTAGCCATAAATCCCCACTCTCCGGAATATTAGGAACAAGATACATAATTCGATCTTGTTTCTTCACTCCCAATTCTGAAAACACGCGTGAAGCTTCATCCTGTTTTTGAAACATTTCACCATAAGTTGTCTTCTTACCGTAATAAGTACGAGCAGTCAACTGTTCCCTTCCAACATTTTCATTTCGAATATATTGTTGTATATTCATTTTTGGGGGCATCCTTTGCAGTCTTTCTTTGTCATACCACTTCATCCACGGCCTATCAATATGTGGATATCCTGTTTTAATCAAATTTTCTTCGCTCACTTATAATTCCCCCTTCTATAGTTGTTGTTTAAATAATTTAATTCTATCAATCCGGCAATCATATGTTTACCCCAAAATAATGTATCATATTCTCCAATTCACTACGATAAATTCTTAATTGCATGTGTTGCATGGATTTTTTTTACTTTTCCGCCTCTTTTTCCAAGGCTCGATAATCCACTTTCCCAATAGGTGTCAAAGGTAAATTATCTTGAAATAGAAAGTGAACAGGTTGTGCATATTCCGGCAATTCTTTTTGGCATAGTGATTTAACTTCTTCTTCAATTTCATGTTTTTTATCACATGATTTCTTTAATACGATATGTACAATCGGAATCCTCCCCTGACTATGTCCGACATCTGGCATTCCCACGGCACAGCAAGTTTCAACCAAATCATGGTTATGCTGCTGTAAAAGTTCTCCCATGGACAGCCAATTGTTGCATATCCTGTTTTTTCTCCTCGTTTAATTTTCTCTTCCAATATTTCAGCTTCGTCATTTGGCAAAGTTGTCAACAATCTTTTAATTGAATGAATTTTACCCGTGCTCAGCAATGTGTAGTTAATAAATTCGTGTTCCATTATTTTGAACCTCCTCAAACATTTAAATCTTGGTGAACAATCTATTGTTTCGCTCTTTTCATACGTAGTTCTGTTAATTTTAACAATTACAAAGTCATTGCAAGCAAAATAATTACCTATTTTTTAATATCGCCATTCCAGGATTCTATTACCGAGCTACCATTTCTGTAAACCACCTTCACATAACTACCACTTTTATCCAATTTAATTGCAGATTTGTCACGTTTTCCACTGTGAGTCAATGCAAATGATTCTTGAAAACCATGAATCCTATAAACAATCTTTGATGAAATTTCTTTTCCCAAAATCTTTTTTCCCTTTCTGTCAATCAAAATAAGTGACGTTTGAGGATCTCTGATATATGGTTGAAATTCAACATGTACAATATAATGGCCGTTATTCTCAACAATTTCACAGGACAATACTCTTTTGTAATCTCTTAATATACAGTCAGAAATTTTATACAATGGCCTACTGTCCCCGTTTCCCCTTCTTCCCTTCAAATGAAAGTATCCGGATGAATCTTGGTACGCATCAACAAAACAATCCCCATATTCCTTTCCATTACAGTCAGTTATTCTAAATCTTTGCGTTGCAACCCGATTATTTTTATATTCCATCATATCCAATTCCGATGTTGCAACCAATCTCCCCATCTGATATGGTACGCAATGATTTCCTTCTTCGTCTAATATACTGACATCCACTAAGTCAAAGGTACCTACTCCAGCAGGTTCTCTACTAAAAATATGTAATAAGTTATGGTTATGATATGATCTAAATAATCTGTAAAAAATACCTCCATGCTCGCAATCTCCACCTGCTATGGATAATTTTACAATTGGAAACGGAAGTGGTATTAGTTTTCTGCCAGCTTTTACTTTTTTAAGTGCTCTATTTATCAATTTCTCTTCTCCCAGTTCTGTGGGTTCCCCGACAGAAAAACACGCAAATAATTCCGGAAACTTTATTCCTTCATATTTCGGATTATATAAAATCTCCTTTGCAAATCTTATCCAAAAACTTCTGGTATAATCCAAATAACTGGGACGATTAATTATCAAGCTGTCAACAACAAATTTCGGATCATAAATCGGCTCAAGTGCCAGTTTAGAACCCTGCGTCAGTGCATCCGAAATACCGGATATCAATCCCGTGCTTGAGTATGTAGGAATCGCAACCTGCATAGTAAACATTTTATAAGAAGGCGTATGATTGACTTCCGGATCATGGAAACGGCTTATAACATTAAAACTTCTCACCGCATGTATAATCGGCTTAGGCGTATTGCTGGTAGTACCGCTAGAATAAGTAACTGTAAATTTATCATCAAGATTAACATCCCCTACTAATTCTTCCGTACAGTCTTTTCCATTTTTCACGAAATCATCAATTCCCATTATATAGAGTGCCTCTGTCGACGTATTTTCTTCTTGACTATCCACCTTAACTGTTTTGTATTTATGCACTTTGCTTGTAAACAGTTCTGCGTATGGTCTATCATATGATTCGTACTTATCTTTTCCTCCAATAAACGAATCACTTAGAGAAGTCATCACCACTTTTCTTATATGTGTAGTCGCAACTATTTCTGAAATTTTGCTATAATTATTATCTTCTACAAACAATATATCACTGTCACAATTCTCAATAATTTCCCCAATATAATTAATTTCAAAATCCGCCCCAAAAATATTTGCAACAGCTCCAATCATGCTAATAGCGCCCAGCAGGTATACAAATTCCGGCGTATTAGACATACATATAGGAATCTCCTTCCCTTTTCCCAATCCGTATACTTTTAACGCTTTTGCATAAGCCTCCATATTGGAAAACATTTTTCTGTAAGGAATTTCTATTCCCCTATACAAAAGCGCAATACTGTCCAAATTATTCTCATTTCTATACCTTAATTCCCGATACCAAGACCAATTTCTATTTTTTCGCAAATCTTCAATTATCACTTTCGCCTTATCCAAGGATTTTTTCTTTTTTTTCTCTAATCTCTTTGCAGCAAATTTATAATTCCTACAAAAAAGGCGCGGGTAGCCCGTCATTTCTTTATTCATGTTCCTTTTCCTCCTTGATTTCCAGATACTTTTCGCCGTCGATATATGTACTATATATATCTGGAAGAATCTTTTTTATTTCCATGCTTTTCAAGCATCTATGCGCTATGCAACCACCTATCGCTATGCATACATAAGGCAGCATAGCAAATACCGTCTGCTTAGACTGCCTGACCAAACATTTGTGCATCATCTCCCACATCCATTCCTCTTCCGGATATTTTTCATATTGCTTCTTTTTACGTTTCATATGCCGGACATTATTTTTCAAGCAAAACCCAACGGGCATAAAAGCTGAGGTTATTAAGCCAACTCCCGTTACCCATTCACTCCAACTGTATGTATTTATCATCTGAACATACATACAGGGAAGTCCTACCCCCAACAGCATAAGAACAGTAACCATTAAGCCATCTTGAGCAACACCGCCTATAGGAGTATTCCCCTCTACTTTGAAAGTTCTCCAATGAATTTGCTGAATATTCGCAAGAGCAACAGGTATTAGGACAAATAATACAACTTCCAATCCCCCAATAAGTGTTAAACTTTTCCATGTGTGCTGACACAATATTAAAACAAGTACAGATAAATTAAAAATCAGGCTTTCGACAAATAGCACATTTGCTGTCACTCCAATAAATTTATTTTCGGTTTCTCCTCTCAACAAAAGCATATTCATGAAATATCCATGTGCTAGTAGTAAAGAGGCTCCTATGCACGCACACAATGAACAGGAAAATAAAATCCATTTAAACGGACTCCATTCAATTGGCAAAAAACCACCTCTGTTTCCCCAAACCCAAAAAATCGCAATCAGAAATGCCGCCGAGCCAACCAAGATGGAAAGTTCCTTTGCCACCTTATATTTCCGAATATTTTCCATTCCAAGAATAATCAACAAAGCAATCAATACGCACATCAAAACAATATTCGAAGCAGAAAGATTTATATTTCCAGCACTTATTGTATATTGCCTATCTCTTGCAAGATCATAAAGCCAATGCATTAACACCAGAAGCACTGAAAAAATTCCAAAAACAATCTGAAGATAAACTTTCTTCTTAATGTCTAAAAATTCTTCTTTATTTATTCTATTGGTTGCTACATCATTTTCAGCTTCCATCAGTTCTTCAAAATATATTCTGATTTCTTTTTTAAACAGCAATACCACAGAAAAACTAAATAAAATATTTTTTGCGTCATCTATATCTTTGATTAGTGGTAAGGCATTAGAAAAAACGGGATAGATTACCATCAATCCAACAGAAAAGAATCTCCATTCCATTTTTCCACTATGCAGATACTCATTTACTACAACCATAATAACAAAAGGAATACAAATAAATATTTGCTCTCTGATACTTGATATTCCTGTGAGAACATAAACTATGCATATATGAGTAGAAATTGTCCACAAATTCTGCACAATCATCTGTGGAAAAGTAAAATTACTTATACGCCACAAAAAGCATGTACAAACACCTCCTCCAACAGCAAGTAGAATGTCTCCTTGAACATGGATACAAATGAGAAGCGCGACACAATAGGCCGATTCCACGCCCAGCACCATAGCTGCCCATATTTTTCTACTTGCTCTATGTTTTGCTGACCATATAAAAGAACTTAACAATCCATGGATTATAATTACAAAGACAAAAAACAATATTCCTAGAGAATATTCTTTATAATCATCTGTTATGTGCATTAAAAGAAACAATGATCCTGAAAAGAACATCACCATAAGAAGCATATATTCAAAATAAGTATATTCTCCACATTTTCTTCTTATCATTTTCCAAACACAACTGAACAAATACGCAATCACGCCGAACATAACGACAAAAAACAATGAATGATACCATCCTGCTATATTAAAATGATGTTGTACTGGAATCGTCCAATTAAGCGCAGTGTCATTGCGGATAAGCCAAGAGGCCTGTATTAAAACAGCTATAACCAAAGCTGCAATTGTCAGAATATACGCAACTATCTTTTTACTTTCTTTAATCAAACAACCCTTATTAAATTCTAGAAAAGCAATTCCTGAAGCCACCAAAACGGGTAGGCATATTCCATCGCCTATCGTAGCCGCCCTATAGTAAAATAATCCTGGAAGATTATAAGGATTTCCTATAGTCTTCCATAACAAGAACATCATTCCAAAACCGAGAAGAAAAACAAAAATTGCACTTACCGTTCCTTTTAGAATCGCCGATTTATACTTCATAAAAAACCTCCTATCTCTCTTGTGTTTCAAAAGGTAGACTTTTTGAAACACTTCATATATAATGGAAAAATAAGTAAAATTCGGTGATATTAATATTAAAGAGAAGCTTATAAAGATTGTTTCATATTGTCTACTTTTTGTTACAATTTTCTTCTATTTTTTTTCGTTCCACACATCTTCGATAAAAGGTAGTATGGTTCATCTGTAGCGCTTTTGCCGCTTTTCGCAAAGAAATTTTGCCATCTGCCCACATCTGGTAATATATATCAAACCCCTCCGGCAGCTCCCGTTTTTTGCAACCAAACTGTACTCCGTTCCGTTTCGCTACTGCAATTCCTTCTGCCTGCCTCTGTCTGATAAATGTCCGTTCTGTTTCTGCCACATAGGCCAGTATTTGTAAAACTAAATCTGAAATAAATACACCTGT
Source organism: uncultured Lachnospiraceae bacterium (assembly GCA_947628225.1). Classification (GTDB taxonomy): domain Bacteria; phylum Bacillota; class Clostridia; order Lachnospirales; family Lachnospiraceae; genus Eubacterium_F. The sequence goes on along the minus strand of CANQYY010000003.1, from coordinate 4,983 downwards.
CAGATTCTCATGGGAAAAATTTGTATTGAGCAGGGGCATATCAATCACTTGAATATCTGCACCGATTTTTTTCGTAATTCTTTGCCACTGATCCAAGATTTCTCTATAATTTCTGCCAAGGCGGTCAATGCTCTTGACCACAAGAACGTCACCTTTTTTTAATTTTTTTAATAATTTCAAATACTGTGGTCTTGAAAAATCATGTCCGGACATCCTATCCACATAAATATTCTTCATTTGTATCTCTTGTTCTTGCATAGCAACAAATTGCCGTTCCGGATTCTGTTCCCTTGTGGAAACCCGAATATAACCATAATATTCCATTTCTGTCTGCCTCCTTTATAATTACATCCATCTATTATAAATGCAGACGCTGAAACAAACTTTATTCATTCCTCTATTCTCAAATTTTATGTACTTAAAATAAGTCCATTTTTACATTATAACATAAAAAGGACTTAAAATGTACTTAAATTTAGTTTTTGAAGAGAGGATATATACCATGAAAAAAGATAAGCATTTGGGATTACGAATTGATTCTGAAACTCACGAAAAGTTGAAAAATCTTGCTGAATATGAAGGCCGCTCTATCAACGGAGAGGTGCTATACCTAATTCGTCAAGCCATATTGAAGCATGAACAAACCCATGAAAAATTAAAATAAACAGCGTCTGTTTATCATCATTACTTGCCATTATCATCTGCATTTTTACTAATTTATTTTCACCCTTGAAGAAAAGAATCCGAATCATCTACCGGAAATCGGACACTAAAGCACCGAATAAACGGACAGTTCTGCTAGTCTTCAATTTGAGGCAGAATCTTGTCTGTCCCGTCAGAAATGAAGCCTTCGGAAGCTTCAAAGCCATAGATGTCTTTCTTTCGTTTTTTTACTATCTTTGACTCAAAAGTGGATTTCCTCCTGTCCTGTGGCACAGAGATTTCCATGTTGCCGTGACTACTGTTTATCTGCTTTTTCTTGTAGCCGTTCCAATCGTCATCGTTATCAGAGCACTCAGATAATATTGCATTTCCCCTCTGTCGTTTCTATCTTGTGTACATTTTTCTTTTCTCTCTGCCATAATAATAAGGCCTCCTATAATTTTTATTTTATCATAGAAGACCTTAGATTTCATTCTTTTACAGAAAAGGTTTCACAGACTCTTTTTGTATCTCAATAACGTCTGCTGTTTTTACAGCTTCCTGCCGGAAATACGGTCTTGTTCCTCTCATTACTGCATTTCCCTTATTTTTATTCCATTGTCTTCCGATAGAATTTTCCATTGTTTCTGCTTCATATATCTGCTCTTACAGTTTTTCGGCACATAAATCGTAAGGCCGGAAAATGAATAGGGCTCTGCCAGCTTAGGGGGTTTCCGGCAATATAGTACACAATCCAGAGGTCCCTCACCCAGCACGCTGATGTCATAAAAGCCCTTGATTTTTTTGATGCCTTTATGCAATATGACCTTTTTTATATTGCCATATCCCAGAGTACCATGTCCGTCAATGCGGGTCACTTTTTTCGGCACGTCTAAGATTCCGTTTTTTACATAGCCGAGCACAAGCCTCCCTGATACTTTGCTGTATACCGAGCCGTTTTTTACTGCATACCTCTTATTTCCTTTGGCAACTTTAACTTTGACCGGCTTATCTGTTTCCATCGCACTCTTATCGATTTTTTTCACACTTTTTGGTATAACAACAGTCGAGCAGCCATTTTTATCTCCCCACACATGAATCCTTTTTACTGTAGATGGGATAACTGCTTTCTTCTTTTTCTGCAAAAAGCCATAAAAGGTTTTTCCACTTTTCGACAGAAGGCATCCATTCTTAACTTTATACTTTTTGTTTTTTGCAGATATCTTTATCTTATTCCACTTTATGTCTGTAAAGTTTATTACGTTTCTATTGTCCACCCCTGCCGGAATGTTTATGTTTTTGCCATTCTGCAGGCGGTAAAAGCAGTTTTGCGTTATTATCTTAACTGTAGAAGGAATTTTTATTGTTTTTATTTTCTTTGTCCTGTTAATTATCTTTTGTGGTATAATGCCAAGATCCTCATTATTCTCTACACCAAAAAGATTTGTATCTGTATCCGGATCATCATCAGGCATTGCCCCATCTCCGGCAGCGCCAAGTTTTACAACCTTGCTCCCGTTTAATCGGGAGGGAATCTTCAACGTAGAAATGCCTTTGTCTGAAAGCGGCGTGATCCTCGTAATCCATACCCCCTTTTTTTCCACCATGTAAGTGAAGCGAAACTGCCCTTTTTGATATGTATTTCCCGAATAAAACCCCTTCTGGGAGCCTTTTGCTTCTACACGAGTAGAACCTAGCATTGCCGCAAACAGAAATGCACATACGACGACAATCTTTTTCATTCCATACCTCCTCTTTCACAGACATATACAGTTACTCTATATATAAAACGAATCACAAGGGCAAAATGTTGCGCCAGCCGGCAAATTGATACCCCTTTCATCACATCATTTTTAATATTAAATATCATATAACTGTCCGGAATATTGTCAATATCAGTCCGTGTAATTCCAGTTCTCATTTTTTTCTTTGCTTTCAATTCATCTTTGTGTTATATACATTGTTTACAGCTTCGATATAGCATATGAAAGAGGGATGAGCGTGGTCATTTTTCCGCAAGTATCTGTTTTTAATATTCAAATATTGCTCCCTAACAAACTGCCATTTTCCTCTCTGCTTAATATACTTAACTTTTTCCTGTATTCTCTCAGAATGAGGAGCTTCATTCCAATAATATTGATCACAATTGGTCAACCCTGTTTTTTTGTGAATAAGTCTGTAAAAATGTTCATTTGTATCTCTACAAACAATACAGACATCCATCGAAAATTCAGTATCATTTCCTCTATCAAAATACCTTTTTTCTGTGGTCAGAGCAGATGTTGAGTCCTCGCAATCCCCCCAATTATGTTTATTCAACGCCTTATTAAAGGAATTTCTTGCACATTCTTTCAAATTTTTGCAATCTTCATAATCTTCACATCTTACAATTTCAAGATTGTAATCCAAATCTATCGGCAACGAAGCATTTTGTACAATGAGATTTTTTGCACCACTCCCTACAAGATAAAATATAGTTCCAATATCATAATCTTCTTTCATGTAATGACAAAAATCCTGCATTATCTCCCCGCATAAGTTTCGGATACGTCTTAGAAATTCCTTATCTTCTACATATTTAAACATAAAAAGCCTCCTTTTATCTCCAAACCGTCCATTTAGACTTAAAATCCAAATCATTACATTTTAACTGTCTGTCAAGTAAATGTCAAGTATTTTTTTTAATTTCTCCTGCTCAACAAATTGTCAGTTGAAATGAAAAAGACTGTTCTAAAAAAGGCAGGAGCTTCCATCAAGAAGAATCCTGCCCTACTATTATAGAAGATTATATTTACAGACCTTTTTCACCCACTTATACTTTTGTCCCTATTCTCTCTCCACCAGTTTCACTTTTCCCATTGTGAATAACTTCCTCTGTTCCACAATGCCTGTCGTAGATTTAACAGTCTTCGCAAGTTCAGGAAAGTAAAATGGATAACTGTCATCCTTTTTCAAGTCCTTTAGTTGAACCTTTGTAAATTTTTTAATGCATTTAGCCTTCCTGGCATACCGGGCCGCCTTTGAATTCTTGGGAGCGATTATCTTCTTTATAGTGATAAAATCATACTTTGCTTTTTCTTTCTTGTCCCAGTACTTCTCTCCCCGCACTTTTGTATCTGCGTCCAGAAACTCCAGTGTCGTAACGCTGTTCGTATAATTATCCGCACAGTGATGACTCTCATATGTTACCATCCCTGTCCCCTTGGGGATAACAAGTTTATGGAGTTTTTTACACACATTAAATGTCCCTTTAGGAATGTAAATATGTTTCTGGTTTTTGGGAAATTCCACCTTTTTCAGGTTCTTGCAGTGAGAAAACAGACCTACATCTATATGTTTCTTCACACGGCCGGTAATTCTCGGCCACCGAATCTTCTTTACCCCTGTTCCTTCAAAGCAGCCGCTTTCCAGACGGCCTTTCAGTGTTTTTGGCAATTTTATCTCTGTCAGGCGGGAACAATGGTAAAATGCGTCGTGCTCAACAACAACTTTTTCATTTCGCAAGCGGATTTTTTTCAGGTTCCTACAGTCCAAAAATGCAGAAGATCCTATTTTTTCCACCCAGTCCAGATTTATTTTCTGTATTTTGCAGTAGCCATTACCGTACCCTCCAAAGACATTCTCCTCAATCTGTTTCAGCGATTTTGGCAATACCACCTCCGATACATCCATATTGCAGAAAGCATTTTCCTTAATAGTTCGGACGCCTCCGCCAATCACCACTTTTTTCACTTTTTGCCCTCGTGTTATATTTACATACTTTTCCCCTATACTGGATTCCGAATCTTTTCCCAGTTCCTCTACGCTGCAGCCGTCCAGTGTCGATGGCACCACAAGAACCTCGTCCTGCGGCACTATATATCTCAACCGAATCACCCCTGGACGAATTGTTTCGTATTGGATATAACGATACGTCCTGCCCTGAATGACGACATCCGTTTTTTTAACTATAGCAGGATTGCTATCCTCAGCCTGCAGTTCTGTAACAGCGTCACTTGATACAGCCCCGCCTGATGAAACAGCCCCTGCCTTGCTGCCTTCCTCCTGCTGCTGGCGTGGATCTTTGGTCGAAGTTGTGTCTTGTTTCATTTGAGTACTGCACCCAATGGATAAAATGCTGACAGCCAGCAACGCCGCCGCTATTTTGTATTTTGGGAAGTTTCTACTTTTTATTTTCATTCCGCCCCTCCTTTTTCACAGACATATACAATTACTCTATATATAAAACGAATCACAAGAGCAAAATGTTGCGCCAGCCGATAAATGAGTGTGTGATAAAAAGTCTGTAAAAGTTAATCTTCTATGATAATGACAGGGCAGGGTTCTCCTCGACGGAAGTCC
>CANQYY010000002.1 GCA_947628225.1 uncultured Lachnospiraceae bacterium | reverse complement strand
GACTTCCGTCGAGGAGAACCCTGCCCTGTCATTATCATAGAAGATTAACTTTTACAGACTTTTTATCACACACTCAACGAGTTTGTCAACAGGTCCAACTTGAAACAGTCTCCCTTTACTTGACAAACCCTAATACCGCCTGTTTTCAATGTAATACATTGAAAACAGTGCTTCTCTCAGCTATTTTTTGAATAGATCCGAGTGAGTACCCGTTCTGGCAAGTTCTAAGCAGTCGTCGATATACCGATAAATCAATAGCCAATCCGGTAAAATATGACATTCTCTGAAATTTGTATAATTTCCTGTTAAAGTATGGTCTTTGTTTTTTTCTTGTAACTTTTCAGGTATAGCAAGGGTAGAAACAACCGATTTTAACAAATTCATATCAAGTCCACGTTTCATACACTTCTTATAGTCTTTCCTAAATTGCTTGGAGTTTTTAACTATCAACATTTGTTATTCCTCCAAACTATTCCATAATTCATCAAGGGAATTAAAACATTCCCCGCCACCGTCTTCCAATTCTTTCATAGCAGCCTTTGTTTCTTCATTTGGTTCAACTTCCCCGATAATTGCACCCTGCAAGTATGCGATAACATAGCCCATTTTGTAATCTGGTACCGCATTCAATAATTCCATTGCTTTTTCCCTATCGCTCATGTGTTGATTCCTCACTCTTCTTTTCCAAATATATTATATATTATTACCTTGCTTAAACTTTATCATACATAATGTAAAGCGTCAACATGTTTGAAAAAATATGGCTATCAAAAAGTCAAGGGCGGTTAGCGTTCCCTTGACTTTTTTCTATTAAGTATTCTTCGCTTTTGGTTCTGGTTCCGGACCTACCCAAAAACGAAATGCCTTTTTACCATAATCTTTTGCATAAATACGTTGCCCATTTATGGTAACCCATGCTCTAAAAATATACATGCGCATCTCCTCCTTTTAAATTTGCTATTGCAAACTGTACAAGGAAATGCTATAATCGAATTGTCAGAAACGAAAATAGCTAACCGCATTTCCGTGCTGTTTGCTTCCCCACCACTTATCTGGTGGGGTTTTTTATGTTATGAGATACCCTCTTAACATCTAAGAACAAGATTTCTGTATCTCCGCACACCTGAAAGATACTCCACATATAACCGTAATTTCTTTAACATTCATGTTCTTCGTTAAATAATTTGGAACCAACAATTCTGCAGCAAATGTGTTCGCCTGCCACTCCGGATCACAATACTTTGGAATTTTTCCTCTTGCAAAGCTTACATCTTCTGGTTGGTGTAACAACCAATGTCCTAACTCATGACATAAAGTAAACCGATCTCTAGGATTTCCACTTACAGCTCCATCGTAAACATCTTCTCGTATTTCCATCTTGTTATTTACAGTATTCGTTTTACCATAAATGTCACTCATCCTTTTATTATCAATAATCTCAAAGTCAAAATCTTCATTTTCGTCTGCAGCAAGCAACTCTATTACCTGCACTATCGGAAAATGATACATGTTTTTCATTCCTAATTGTTCTCTTACATTTTCTGTAATCTTTCGTATTATCTTCCGCGAGCGCGGACGAGCCGATACCTGCATTATTGCTCCTCCTTACTGTCTAACATTTGACGAATAGCTTCTTTATCTAAGGCATTGAATTTTCTAGCAAATGATAGCATTAATTCTCTGTCTGACTCCTCATATGACCTTATGTCAATACTATCTGAGTTAATTGCCTCAAAAAATACCTCTTCAAATTCTGCTAAATCTCGTCCTTCTAACGAATATTCATTGATAATTACATCTTTCCATTGTATTGGCGGCTTTTTTTTGCCATTTTCCACTCTTGAAAGAAAAGAAGACGATACACCTAATTTTACAGCCATGTCATAAAGAACCTCTCCGTTTTCAATTCTCAACTTGCGCCAAAATTTACCTAATTTTGTTGCCATGCCTTTTCCTCCTTTTCTATCTTTTGAAAATATTTTACCCCGTTTGGGGCAAAATGTCAAGTAATAATTTTATTATTTTAAAAAACTAGCAAAAAGCAAATATTTTCTGCACTTAGTTGGTTACATTTCTTTTACCTTCCCCAGATAAATCCACTGCCATTTGCCATTCTTCTTTTTCAGCATCCGTCCCCATTTACCCACTACTTTAGAAATTTTTACAATATCACCTACTTTGGCAGTGCCGATCTTGTTTGTTTTTGTAACCTTCCCGGATGACCGGATAGCAGCTTTCCTTTTGACTTTTGCTTTGTACTGGTAGTTGTGAACAATCTTATTATGTAAATGTTTCCATTTTTTATTATTTTTGCCGGCCATAGGATCAGGACAATCCTTGCCGTTTACATCCCAGTGACGGATAATAGTTTTTGCGTTTGAACATTTCTTCTGGATGTACTTTACAAGTTCCCTGACTGCTAACATCTGCTGCCAGCTGACATCTTTCTTGCAATCACAGAGTTCTATGCTTACGCTGTTTGCATTGGTACACTTTCCATAAAATTTACCGGCACTATTTTTTAAAGTATACAAACCTCCCACGGCATAAGCGATTCGCTCTAATGGTACCGACATCCATATTTCTCCGGGCTTGTCCACAAAAAAATGTGCTCCAGCCTGTCTTGTGTTTGTTGTGGCGAAAAATTTAGCATTATTTTCAGCAGTGTCACCTTTATTACCAGTGTAGTGAATTACGATATATTTTACACTTGCCAAGCCTCTTTTGCCGCCATAACTGATAGTTTTAGCGATAAGCTCGTTAATTTTAATTAACATTTTTCTCCTCCTCTTTTCCTTCCAGTACATCAATCGCTTTATACAGTACCTTTGGTAAGGTTATTCCCATTTGCCCGGCATTTTCGATTATTGAAATAACCTCATTTGTGATAAAGGCTATTATTACCGCATTTTTTATGTAATCACTGCCTAATATCGTATCAAGCCGATAACCCACTATTACTATCAAGAGCATAACTCCCTTTTTTAGGATCCCCTTCAATCCGGCTTTGCTTTCCAATCCGCCATTTTTACTTTTTTTGCTTTTGTTAAATACCGCAGCTACAATAAGCCCGGTAACATAGTCAATTCCCATGCAAATTATCAATGTCGTCATTACCGCTGTCCATCCTCCTACTGCTGTTGATATGACGGAGCCTATCACTCCGGCTGCTACGCATATTCCATGTTTAACTGAAAGTATCGTTTCCATAACCTTGTCCTCCTTTACTCCGTTACTTCTGTTCCGGTAGTTGTTAAATCAAATGCTTCTGTGTCAAAGTCAAGCATATCCTGTTTCACTGCTACCTTGTTCAAATTATACAAGTCCGGGCGAACAATTGACTTGTTCATTGACAGCACACCGTCACTGTTTAGGGTGGCTGTCATGTTTGCTACCATGACTTTTCCCTCGCCTTCATCTACAAAGCTTTGCCCGTTTAATGTGATGTTCTTTTTTGTATTTAACATATTAGTTTCCTCCTTCCTTTCATTTTTCCTCTGTCATAAACATGAGTGCAAGCACATCCGCAGCGGTTACCTGTGAATCTTCCACGTCTGCCGCTTTTATCGTGCAGATGTCTAACTCGACATCTGTGTTCAGTAACTCTTTTTGTTCTGGGAGTTTAGCAAGTTCAACTCCCTTTTTCTCTGCCAGCTGTTCATTTTTACTCTGCTGCTCTATGATGAGCTTTAATTCATCCGCAAGCGCCTTTGCATTTTTGGCGATTGCTATACTGACTTTTGGATGGAATTTAACACCATCGCACTTTTCAACATAGTCCACTTCGCGCTGAATAAGGTCGTTTAAATTTTTGATTCTTTCTGCTAAATCAATTACTTTCATTTTTTGTTTCATTTTCTTTTCCTCCTATGATATTTATTTTTTTACAACGCCAGAAACGGCGCCTATTTACTTAATTCGCACCGCCTTGATTAGCGTGTTACATCCGGAAAGGGCAACGCCGGCAGATATGCGGCACGATACGGTAGTTGTCCCTGACAGCTTTACTATAGACGTACACTGTAACCTTGTGTACCACTGGGACATTTGCGATACAAATGAGTTTAAAGAAGAACCCACATAAATGGCTGTACGCCGTATTGCCGTAGACTTGTCGGAAGTGAAAACCCCTTCTGCCACTATTACATAAGTCCCGGCAGGAAGAGTTACGGACGCACCTGACGTATAACTATCTACATTGGTTGACTGTATGCTGACGGCATAGGTATTTGATACATATTCACCGATAGCGTTAAATACCGGATTATCCAGTGTTCCCGGAATCTGCACCGTTCCTCCTGAAGTGCCTAACGTTGCTGAGCTATTTACTGTCAAAGTGCCTTCCACTCTCATAGCGTGCTGGGCTACACAGTCATTTGTGATATATGTATAAGAGCTATTTCCTCCAGATAAATCCCCTATCCTCACACCACTGTTGCCACCAGAAGATGTCGTTCCTATCTCAATACCGTAATTGGTATCACGGAGTGCATATTTAGATGAGTACATTGTCTTGAAGTAATCCGTTTTGCTTCCAATCTCGCCGGCATCTGCCTCATTTGGTTTAATCACAAACCCATTTGCGGAATAACCTACAATGCTACCACAATATGTTTGGATGATCCCGCCATTTATCTTTATCCAAGCTGTTCCGTAATTAAGTTCCAACCCATTTTTAAGCGACAATTCAATAGAAGAATTATTGCCTGCCGGATATTTTTGGTCACAACTTATAAATATATCTCCTGATGATATATTTAAATGCCTATATGTTTCTGGAATGGCTACACTGTTCTCATCAAACTCCAGATAAGTGCTTGAAAGTTCTCCGCTTGTCCGCAATATCATACTACTATATCCACTTTTTGAACTTATACCTGTATTATCAATAGCCCAGCCACCGATTTTTCCATCCTCTATTTCTGCATGAACGCCAATTAAATTCACTCCTCGAATAATCCCGGTAGCCGTAATATCCTGCGCAAATATCTGCTGGATAACTGCGTTGTCTGCAAATATCTGCGCTACATCCAACTCCGTTGTCGTTACACTTCCCGCTATAAGTTTGTCCGCATTAACCGTTCGTGGCGTCATTACCTCGCCGTTTATCGTATCGCCCTGAACCGCCTGTAATGCCCCGGTTATGTTGTTAATTTCATAAATAATACCTTTCGTTGGGTCATCCGGGTTTCTTATAATAAGCCGGTCTGTTGCAAGTGTACCGGATGTGATTTTACCAGCGTTTACCTCCACGCTGTCTAAGAATCCGGTTACATGACCGTCCACGATTGTGGCACGGTCAATTAGTCCCACTGCGTTGAATAGTAACCCGATATTTGCTTTATCTATATTGGCTGTATCAAGATTTCCAAGGGTTATATTTGCATACCTTAAATCTGCCTCCCCTGCGTTTAAGTAACCAAAGTTTCCGATTATGGCTTTCAGATTTAACCCAAAGAGAGTATCTACCGTCAAGTCATTTATAAATGACTGGTCCACTTTTTCAAAGCTAATTTGTGCATTGCCAATCATAGCATTTTTGATAGTGCCGTCTTGAATGTTAGTCAGATCAATATTTGCATATTTTAAATCTGCCTCCCCTGCGTTTAAGTAACCAAAGTTTCCGATTATGGCTTTCAGATTTAACCCAAAGAGAGTATCTACCGTCAAGTCATTTATAAATGACTGGTCCACTTTTTCAAAGCTAATTTGTGCATTGCCAATCATAGCATTTTTGATAGTGCCGTCTTGAATGTTAGTCAGATCAATATTTGCATATTTTAAATCTGCATCTGCGGCTGTAATTGATTCAGATTCTATTTTCTTTATTTTCGCATCATTTGCCTCAACATAATGGACATACACTTCTTTAAATGCCTGTATTTGGTTGTATGCTCCCTGCTGCTCTGGCGTCATTGTTCCCGAAGCCGAACTCGTTATCGTGGATTGGTTTACCCCACCTTCTCCAGACTGCGCATCGAAAGAACTTGATGCCTGTATTAACATACCACCATCCCATTCATAGGTTACGGAATCACAAAAGACTAACTGCTGATTTCCGTCCTCGTCATTCACTGTAATTTCTGCACCGGCATACAAAAAAGGATGGTATCCTGTAAACTGTGCTTCAAATGGCCGGTATGCGCGAGGAACTGCATATGTTTGTTCATTCGTGACCGTATACCCTACCCAGTCGCATTCTATATTCAGACTGTATGCACTGTCGTATTCTTCTCCACTTGCATTATCTGCCGTTGCAATTTTTATCGTTTTTTTGTTACCGGATACATAATCCACTATTATTCTATGATCGCCGCCCGGTCCTAATCCTTCTCTTTCTTCATACGGTTGGTATGTTACCGTAATCGGACTTGGCATATATCTTTTCTTTGATATATAAAGGTCTGTATAAGAATCTTCATCAAAGACTTGTGTCATGGTTGAACCGGAACCGTGTATATCGATATGGATTTCTCCGTTTCTTTCAATAACATTTCCACCATGCACCAATGCTATGCCACCTAATATCTGTCTTGCATTGAGGAATATTTTTAATGCCTTATCATCTACATACGAGGAGGAGGGAAAATATATTATTTCATCATTTATCCAGTCTGCCATGTCGTCAATGATTACAGGAATCCCTGTTGCACTCTCTATTCTTTCACAAACTTCTTTTATTGAGTGCATCATGCTTAATTCATCTGGTTTAAATGGAACGATTACCTTTTCGCATATATAAGATAACTGCCCTTCTCCGTCAAAATCCATAACGCCGTTTCGTCTTTTTGGCTCTTGCGTCACAAAAAACTTACCAAAATGTTTCCATACTCCTTCTATTTGAAAGTAGACTTCAAAAGAACTTCCATTTTGAATCACTTCTGTATCTCGCATGGATACCGTGCAGGAAGGAGAAAACGTACAGCCGTAGCTTATATACCCATCCTGAGTACATCCAGTGGATATATTGATGGAATAAAAAGAATATCCGTTATCCTCGGACATTTCATATCCATTAACTACCATTTTTGCCGGCAGATAATTCGTGTTCATTTCTGCTATTTCAGTCCATATATTTCCCATACGCTGCTACCTCTCTACTACATCCGTTGAGGCACTTTTGTAATAGAATATACCGTCCCCTATATATCCCAGAACCTCTTTAGTCAACGTCCCCCGGTATACTTCGTATAAATTACCCAGGATATACATTTTTATATAGCCTTTTGGAATTCTTTCCTCTATTTTCTCCATTGCTGCCTTTGTTAATATGCCCCAATTTATAGATACGGTTTCTTTTTCCGCAATTACGGTTCCCATCATTTTACCGCTTGTCACTCGTCCCGTATTTGCACTCCATAGGATTTCATCTCCGACAGTCATAGAATCCGGAGACGGCAACTCCACTCCGTTGCCGTCTGCTAATATGGAATCTTCTTTTATTGCCATTTCCGCCTCCTATTTAATCAATATTTCAAGTTTCCCAGTTTGTTGCGTGTGTCGATTTATCCGGCTTACTGTATTCTTTGTTATCTTTTCGCCATCCAAATATACACACAGATTCAATTTTTCAAGTATGGCAATTATCTTCTCAAGAAGCATAACCACTTTTTCTGTTATTCCACTATCACAGGCCATTTCTACCGCCTGCCTTGCCATTTCCTGCAATTTATCTTCTGGAGCGACAACCTCCCCTTGATGCCTGTTATCGCCAATCATTGCCAGCTGTGGAGTGTTCTTCTTGACAAATCCACCAGAAGCCAGCAGTGGAATCTGTGGTACCGGCAATGGATCCTTTCCCCATAAACTACTAAAAGGTTTTTTGTTAATAACCGGAATCTTTACATCTTTTATTTTATTCAGCATACCGTTTATCTTTTTAAACGGTATTGCTACAATTGTATTGATTCCTCTTATCAAAGCGTTTACCACCATCTTAAATACACTGGAAATACCGCTCTTAATGCCGCTAAACACCTTTCCGCCTTTGGAAAATACATTTTTGACCGCTTGCCATGCGGTAGAAAATGTGTCCTTAAACCATCCGGTAACTTTGCCGAATGCTCCTTTAATGCCACTCCAGACATTTCCAAAGAATGTCTTGATATTACTTAGTGAAAAAACAGCCTTAATCTTTTGCCATGCCACTGAAAACTTATCCTTAAAGAAAGTTCCGACCGCGCTAAATACCACTTTGATTTTGCCCCAGACTTTAATAAAAAAGTCTTTCACTTTCGTTCCATCAAACAAATTCTTGACTATGCGGATAACTGTTTCCCCAATATTCTTGAAAAATCTGCCTACAAATTTAAAAGGAGCAGATATTACCTGCCATAACCCATTTCCAATATCTTTGGCCGCTTTTAGGGCTCTTTTCCCATCTCCTGTAAATACGCCAATAATTCCGTCTATCAGACCCTTAACTACCTTGACTACACCACCCACGACATTGCCAATCATATTTGCCATGCTTGCTATCGTGTTGCCAAAGGATTTTATCAATGGACCGAGAACCTTTGCCAGCTTGTCGACTATCCACGTAACTACCGGCTTTAGAAACTGCCACAGCATGTTAATGACACGCTTCACTATCTCGGCTGCATTACTTACGATGCCGACTACCGCGTTGATGGCCGGCCTGATTTTGTTGTTAATGACATCCGCAACCTTTTTTCCAATTTCCTTCAGAACAGGAGAAATATACTTATTCCACTTATCCAATATCAAGCCAACTACATACGATATAATTTCAGTCAGTATGTCGAATATAGGCTTTATATTCTTGTCGTACATTTCATTGACACTGCGGAAAAAGTCCCCTACAGTATTTTTAATTGACCTTATAATCGGCTGTATTGTTTCCAGCAGTCCAAGTATAGTCTCTTTGATTTTTGCAGCATTATCAATAATCGGCTTTGCCACGAGATTCCATATCTCCCGCTTGATTTTGGAAAAAATTTCCGTACATCTGGAAAATCCCTCCCAAAGAATACCAATAATATCAGCCGTTATCAGCTTTGCCGGATAACGGCGGAATACTGAAAAAATATCTGCTATGGCGGCGAAAAAGTTTGCTTTTATAGTAGATATTTCCCCTTGAATGTTAAACATTTTGATAAGCCACTGCTTAATGCTTCCTTTATTCTGTTGCAGGAATAAATCAAAACCACCTATAAGATTTTCCGCTATTGTCGTTCCAACAGAGGCAATAGAACCAGTTATCTTCCCCGCATTTAGAGTAAATAAGGACACCATCTTTTTAAATGTTGTGGCAACATCCTTATCAGTAAAAATGTCCATTAAACTGCTGCCGATACTTTTTAAGTGGTTTTTTATTCTTTTAAACGCACCGGATAGGTTCCCTGCTCCCAGTTTAAATCCTTTTGCAAACAGATTTTTGCAGTCAATAAATTTCTTCTTTAACTTATCCAATAATCCACCGAATTTTTTCGCCTGCTTATCCTTACCACTAGTTCCGGCCGGTTTGGAAGTGCCTATATTTGCCTTACCCCCACTGCTGTCAGAATCCTTTGATGTATCTGACAGTTTATTTATCTTGTCGAAGCCCATGATGGCACGCTGCATTTCCTTAGCAGACTTTTTGGCTGCTTTGCCAATACCGGATACCTTTTTGGAGGCATTATCTGCTGTATCGGAAACATTTTCAAGTGGAACTGCTGTATCGGAATCATCCTGTTTGCCAAAAACATCTCCTGTCAATTTGGCAAAACCAGAGGCCAATTCAGACAGTTTTCCAAGAACTATATTTACCACTTTAATGACAGGTGCCAGTGCATTGATAAGTCCCTGGCCTATACTGGCTTTCAGAGAATCAAACTGTAACGACAATAACCTTGTCTGGTTCGCCCATGAATCGGAAGTCCGTAAAAAGTCCCCGGCAGAAGCTGACAACTGGTCCTGTACAAACTTATAGCGCAGTGCAACCTTTTCCTGCTCTGACATCTTTGCGGTTACTTTACCATATCCATTTGCTAATGCGTAAGAATCCAGTGCATTTTGTGTCATTACAACACCCAGATCCTTGAGCGTTTCAGTCTCTCCGGTAAATACCGATTTCAGCTTCGTATAGGCTTCATCTTGTGAAATATTATAAAATGACGCTACATCTCCAGATAATCCGGTCAGGGTGGTACTCATATTATAGGCTTCTTTTTCCGAGAATCCGAAAGACTTCGCCATTGCACCAAAAGCACCTGTAAACTTTTTTGCCATCGTTTCACTTAATCCAAAGTTAGCTGCTGCACTTTTGGCAAAATCATTTACTTTTGCTTTCATCTTGGGGAAGGTTACATCAACAACATTTTGTACCTCTGCCAAATCAGAACCGAGCTGTACACACCCCGCACTGAAATCCACTACCTTTTTTACAGCAAAAGCGGCGGCCAGTACAGCCCCCGCTTTTTTTGCCGTTCTGGTAATACCAGACATCTGTTTATTATATTGTTTTTGATTTACTACTAAATCAAGACCTATTTGACCTACACTTCCAGCCATTATGCTACACCTGCCTTTGTCCTCCCGCCATGTCTATGAATGTTTGCTTAAACTCCTCCAGAACAGATTCTAAATCCTTTTCACTGACCTCTCTGGCTTTCCTGTTTCTCCATTTGTTTCTGATTTTTTTCTGCTGATCTGTGAAATGATTCAATATATCTTTGTCCTCCTCCGAACGTATGGCCACAATCTGTCCCAGTGGAGTATTTGCACCAAGCCCCGCGAGAAGGGCACGAAACTCTACCCACTTCATTTCCCTAAATTCTTTTGTGTACATACGAATCCCATACTGCGCACTAAATGAAGCTACAATCAAATCATAGTCCTCTATAATATCGTAGTATGGGTCACTACTCTCCCATTTCTTCTTCATCCTCATAGGTTCCTGAAGCAAGCATCATAGCAGTTTCAATTACCTTATTAAAATCGATATACGAAAGTTTTAACTTCTCAATTTTTTTTCTTTCGTTTGACGAAAACAACAATTCATAGGCTTCCGTAATTTTATCGGTAAAATCATCCTCCTGCATCATTCCCATTATCTTCAATATGGTAGGCGCATCGGCATTTATTTCAATATTTTCTCCTTTTACACATATCGAAGGGTTTTCATCAAAGGTAAGTTTATCCGTAATATCAACAATTTTTCCCATGACTATATCCTTTCTCCGGCAGTTTCTTATGCTGCCGGTATAATCTCAGGTTTTCCGTTACTCATGACCTCAAATTCCAGTGGCGCCGCTCCGGTAGAGTCCCCGGCACCGGTATTTGTCACATTAATAACCGCATCCTTGAATTTAACAATCGTTCCATCCGGGAATGTCCATTGGAAATCCTTTTCCGCATTTCTTCCGCTTGCCCAAGCCAACCCTGCTACCGTATCATTTCCGGCATCGCCAATATTACGCTTTGCTGTAACAGATAAGGTAACTGATTTTGATGTGACAAGCCTCCTCGTCCATCCCTTTTGGTCAAATGGAGACCATTCTTCTACACCATTATCAAACGAAACGCTAAACGATTCACAATCCGCTATTTGATTCATTTCCGGTTCCTCTACATCTCCTACGGATGTATCTATTTCAAACTGGTTTTCATAACATGGATATACTCCTGAATATTTCATTTCCTTTCACCTTGTCCTTTCTTTTCATAAATTACAGCTGCCTCAATAACCATTTCATAAATACCATTCTCATCGGTATCTACCGGGACTGGTTCATTGACAAGCGGCTGTATGAATTTTATTGTTTCTTCATTTACATTAGCCTCTCTTGTGGTGCTAAGCCGTTTGATCAGCTTTAAGGATGCCTTTTCTGTTTCCCGGTATGAGGTGTTCCAGTGGCAAAGCAGGGTTATATTTTTAATGCCGTAGGATTCCATTTGCGGACCTCCTATCGCTGTCTTATAGGGATGTTCATGCTTGCTTGCATAAACTCCTATTGATTTATCCTGCTTTCCATCCAGTTTTCCCATATATACATGGTCAGCTATTCCCATAGACTCAATATAATCTCTTACATCTGATAACATCATACCCCTGCTAACCTCCTGTATATCTTTTTATAGGTATCCCTACAAAAATCAGAGTATTCTCCATTTATCCACGGTTCAAACCATTTGCCTCTTGCATTTGGATTCTCAACCTTTGAGAAATTATACTCTGGATGATAATATATCCGCCTTGCGTATGGCGTGCTGTGTATAAGACCTACCTTACCGGAAGAAGATTCTCTTTTATCAACAAAAAACGCTTCTCCCTGTAACGTACCTGTGTCCCTTGGCACCACCTGCTCCTGTACAATGTCTTGATGAAGTTCTTCCGCCGTTTGCTCCAGTGCAAGCACTGCTGCCTTTGATAATTGCTTTATTTTCGGTAGATTCAATTTTACTCTCGAATTTACTTTTATCATATCAGCAATACCTCCGTGTAATTTACACTGCCATCCGGGTTACGGGCCTTTTTCCCCTGCAGCACCCTTCTTTTTACTTCGTTGATAACGGCACTGCCGCCGGATATAACCGGGAGCACCGGACAAATATCACCAGGGAATAAAGCAGTCCCGGTAATCTCTACCAGCTTTTTTTCTGCCGTTAATACAGTCCTTGCCTTATCCTGGTAATTGCACTTGCCAGAATACTCTATACTCGCCTCCGGCTCGCCGTACTTATTAAGCCCTTCCTGCTCCAGACTAAGTGTAATTTCTGTGGTACAGAACTTTTCTAATATTAAGCATGGATATTTCATAGCCTCACCTCAGTATTCTACAGCATAAGCCGGTCTGGCATAACTGCTCATAAACGTCCTTGCGCACAGGTATTCCTTTTTCAACCTTGACATTCCACGATTCACCAAACTGCATAGATACTCCATTTATGGAATACCCTTGCAGTATCATGTCGAATATCTCGCTGTTTTGGTATTCAAAGTCTGCCTGTTTACACACCACTTCCTGAACCGTTTCCCTCTGAAACTCTGTCAGAGAGGAAATTCCCCGACCTATAATCCTGTTATAGGTCAGGGAATCAATATGCCTTGATGCTTCACGCAGACACTTCTCCAGTCTATCCTCTGGAATATTTTCCCCTCTGTATGTATTTTGGTAATACTCCGGCGATACATAGGGTTGATATGCCATATTATTCACTTCCTTCCGGCGGCACAGCACCGGAATCCTGATACTCCTTTATTTTCTTCACAATGCCAGATACTGTCTTTGCATGTCCAAGGTTAATCTCATGCTCCTGTGCATATCTCGTTAAAATGGCAATGACATCCTCGCTATCAGATTCCTCGCCTGCACTTTTCAGTTTTTCTTTCAGCTTGACATTTTCCTCCTTCAAGTTCTCGTACTCTTTGAAAGAAATCATTTTGCCACGGCCGGAAGCAATCAATTTCCCATCTTCGTATATGTCAAATCCTTCTTCCTGGTACCGCTTCTTATCTGCCTCGCTGATTTCATAAACCTTATTTCCTTTTTCTGCTCTCATTTTTAACACTCCTCCTACTATTCAGCTTCTACATTGATAGCAATTCCCGAAGCCTTTCTCTCAATCAGAAACGTATCCGTATAATACCGATTCTGATAGATATACTTATCTGCTGTCCTGCTGTCCGTTCCCGGAGTAAATAATTTCATGTAGGCATACTTATCCCTTGAAATTACACAGGATGGATGAACCAGTATCATATTTATCTGTTTTGCGTCCTCTGCCGGGACACATCCATCTGTAAAATCATACTTGGACTTGAATCTTGCCGATGGAACTGACTTTATTTTCACATCATCCAGAGTATGAACTCTGCGGTCGATTACACCGGCTGCTGCCCCTACCATAATACTCCTTGATACCCCTTCCGCACTTTTCAGAATCTTGCGTATGGCTGATGTCATATACAGGATGCGCCCTTCCGCCGGTACGGAAGCATCATCCATTTTTGACATCCATTCATCAAAATACTCCAGAATAGTCTTACCATCCAATGCCGTTATATCAACCACTGCCCCTGCAGATGTATAGGTTTGTGCCTCTGTCAACAGTTTTGAATACCGATAGGAATCTTTTTCCGGTATCGCCTGTTCTTCTTCAAATACGTTCTGGATATTCGCCATTTCCACCACGAGATTTGTTTCATCCACGTCCATTGGATCAATCGGGATTTCAATATCTCTGTCATGGGTAAGTTTCTTCGGCTCCCAATCATTACTTACCGTTCCGCTGTTGAAATTCATTGCGTTTCGGTTATGGTCTTTATAACCGGATACGCTTATCCTCGGAATTTTAATTGTCTGTGCATTCAGAAATTTAATTCCCTGATTCGAAAGCGTAAGGTCATATGACGTCATTTCCCTTGAATACTTCTGTGCCAACTGTGTTTCAAATTTTGTTGCATACTCATATACTGCCATTCTTTTTCATCTCCTTATTTTTTATTACCGAAAATTGCTGCCAGCTGTTCGTCTGCATTTGGAGTACTCTGCTGCCCGCCTCCTCCAATCTGTCGGAATCCTCCCTGCTGCTGTTCTTTGTCAGGTTTCAACTGCGGAAGATCCTCTAAGACCCGACTCAGTGCCTTTTTCAGTTCTTCTTTGTTTACTGCTCCTTCATTGTCCGTTACCTCATCTAACTCTGCCAGCTTTAATACATACGGCATTGTACTCAGGTCAATACCAAGCTCTCCTGCCATAAACATAGCTTCTTTTTCAATATTGGCTCTCTGAACCATTTCCTTTGCCTTAGATAACTCTGTCTGCATGGCATCGACATCCGGCTTTTTCTTTTTCTGCTCTGCCTTGAAGTCAGATATAGCCTGCTCTACCTCATCCTGACTAAGCCCCTGCTGTTTAAAATACGCTTTTAGCGCCGTATTTTCTTTTGCTGAAAGAGCTCCTTCCAACATCCTTTGGATTTTGTCATAATCAATAGAGGACTGCTGATTCTTGGTTCCGGAATTATCTGCCGGCGGCTCTGCACCTGCTTGAGGTTCGCCCGGTTCTGCAAAATGCTGTAAATTCATTGGTAACAAGTTTCTTTTCATAGTTTTCTTAGCTCCTTTCCATTTTGAGGGTGTCACCCTGTCTATCCGTTTTCATCAGTGTCACTGGTCACGCACCTTTTTTGGCCTTGTCGTGTTTGGGCAGAAAAATAACAGCCTAATCGGCTGCCTTCTTTGTCTCTTTTCTCGTTTCTTGAACTTCCTCTACTAATTTTTTTCTTTTCAGTTCCTCCGCCCGGTCTTTCTTTGCCTCGAAAATTTCTCCGACTTCCCGGAGTTTCAAGTTTTCCTCCCAGTCACGGAAACGCCGTACTACTTTTACTTTCAATTTTATCACCTCCTATGCGCCGGCGCATATGCTATAAATGGGTATAAAAATACCACCGGTCACTTACTGGTTGAAGTGACTGGTGGTGTGATGTCTTTTATAAATAATCAAGGAACTCTTTGGCAGGCGTACGTTTCTCCTGCGTCTCTCGGGTTTCCCCTGTCAGTACCAGCGGCGTGTGGACCGTACGAAATCCTCCACCTCAAAGAGTCCCTTTCATATTCTAATTATAATATACAAAAATTATTCCTTTTTGTAAAGGATTTTCTTATTCCTTAACAATCTTTTCCATTCTTTCTCATCAATTTTCATAAATGTAATTATAGAGTTCTTATAATTTGGGTTATCCTTAGACGTAGCTAATCTAAGTACCGTTTTAAAAATCTCCGTTCCTTTTTGTATCTCCTTTAAAATCAATGCTGTATTTTTCTTTTTTGATTCTATGATGAAATCCGGTTCACTAACTATTTGACTAAAATAACTTGAAAACCTCTCGTAATCATTCGGATGTCTTTCTTTTATATGCTGCATACGCTCATTCGTTATAATAACTTCGTCCGTAACAATATCATCCGTAACACATTTATAAATATCCCGATTTATCTTACCAACAGAATGCACATCAACTACCTCTTTCGTACTTGCTGGCTTCATTATACCAGATATACTTGCATTTGCAACAGATCTCCAGCGTTTTTCCTTATCCCTGTAACTTTTTCTATTCTGCTCATCTAAAGAATATCTTGCCAGCCTCCCGAACTTGTCAGCCTGCCTTTTCGCATACTGCTGCCTTGCTTCCTTTTTGGCATGGAGTCCGATATTCTCCAACTCATCTTCTGTCCATGTATCATCTGTCCTTGATATTCCCGGAAAATATGTAGTATGTATATCTTTACACCTCGGATGATACAGCCCTCTGGCTATCGCATGGCTCATAAGCGGATAATCTCCGTCTTTCCTGCTCCCGCCGCTCCATACATCATCTATCAGAACCTTTCCGCAGAAGGGCAGACATTTTGGACAGGGATTTCCTCTTTTATTTACTATAACAGTATGTATGCCCCACTCTTTACGCATTGCCCCTTCCCCTTGCAGATATGCCCGCTTAGAAGCTGTTCGAATAGCCATATCCGCATAATCCTCAAGGGTATGTCTGGCTCCATTCTTATACTCAACACAATTCAGCCCCGCAGCAAGAAAATCCTTTGTAGCCATATCAACTGCCTTTTCATAGGTTCCGGCTCCCGTGTTTGCATACATCTGTGAATTAAATATTATCTTCCTGTATTTATCATTTGCCATGCGAAGTACAGCCGTCTCTGCCCTTGCCATATCGTGAATTGTTGCCTCTATCAGTGCCTCCAGCTTACGCTCATTTAATTGAAAAAACTTGGCTGCCGATTTACCAGACACTTTCTGTGCTGTAAATCCTTTTTTTATAGTCCTTAATATGGCTATCTCTTGGATCATCTCGCCTTCATCCCTCGCCGCATGTAGCAGAACATCAATCTCCTTGTTTATATCCTTGAACTGCTGCCCGTATTTTTTCTTGTTCTTTACCTTGTACCTCTCCAACGCTTTCAACTGCTCCGCCTGCCACATGGTCCACTGTTTGTTCTCAGTAACCTCCTCCACCTTGTGTCTTTTCATATTACGAATCATGGAGGCAATCAGTTCTTCCTCTATGGCAGCAAAGGCTTTTCCTATGTCGTATTCATCATTAAAATGTCCTGGCATTTATTACCTCCCATTCGAATAAACCTTAAAACCCTCTGATTTATAAGAACGTATCATACCTTTTAACTGCGTCATACTGGTACACCGGTCACATCTCAGCTCTGCGTAACCTTTTTTCTCAACGGCGTATATTCCCATCGGAACCTGTTCTTTTGCCACTTCCAATAGCCCCATGTATTCCTTTCTGCTCATTCCGTATAACCGAATTCCTACTTTGACTTTCATCTAAACCCTCCTCACCGCCACTGCCGGTTCTTCCATGACAGATATACCCTGCTCCTCTTTTAATCTTGCGACTTCACTTTTTTTCCAATCTTCATCTCTGGAATCTCCATACAACTCATCTACAGATGCCTCTATGCTCATTATTCCCCCGCTTCTTCCCTTGGATATAGTTTCTATCTGACTTTCGAAGGAAGGGTTTGCGTATTCGCCAAATTCAACCTTTACCTCTGTATCTTGAACTGTCTTTTTGTCATGAAACTCATGATATGCCTTAATCGCTGTATTAACAAGCAGGGGAATGTCAACTTGAAGGGCATCTATAATGGTATCTCTTGTGTAAAGTGTTGTTTTCTCTTTTTCACGCTGCGCCTCTGCATTATCCAGTTTTTTCACATCAATACCAAGAGTGCATGGTGAGATAACTCCCTGAAGACACAGGTCTAAGGCTGTTGAATAACTGGCCAGATAACTTTCATGCGGTATTACAGGCTGTTCAACATCTATCTTATTATCCTCTTTTTCTGACATACTTGAATCCATCTTGATATAACGGTTGTCAAAATGATTCGGTTTCATTGTCTCCCCCGTATAAGGATTATGCGGAAGCATACACTCCGGAATGTATTCTTTTGCCTTGCCTACACGGACAGCGTCCATCCACTGCGACCATATCTCATCAAAGGCATCGTAACTGTCAACTTTTTTATCATATATACTTTGTCCCCGTTCATCCCATTTCCCGGATTCATAAAACTTAACCGGAACAGCCAGCATATATTTTTCTTCCGGAACGTCAGAACTAAACGCTACATCAACCAAATTTTCCGTCATTGGTATTGTGTTTAGTGGCACCTCCCTTCCTCCATGCCGTAACTTGTATGTAATAATGCCGTATCCATAGTGCTCATACAACACATACTGCCGGTTCTCATGCTGATAAACTGTTTTAAATATAATTTCCCTGACCTGTCCTCTTCTGGATACCAGTTCGATCCTGTCTCCCGGATAAAACTCTATAATAGGATATTGGCTGATTTCTGTGTCAAATGATATTTTAAATGCACCATCGCCAATATACAGGGTTTCTTTCACTGCCTTTTCTAACTTCTTTTTGAATGTATTTTTTTCTTCAATCTTTTCCCAGAGTTCCTTTTCTTGATTTCCTCCGTTGACCTGAATTTCCATGTCGGATAACGTGACAGCTGCTAATACGTCTACTGTCAATGCCGGAAGACCTGTATGAATCTTCCGTATCTCCATCCCCGGAGTACTCTTACACGCCCAGAATTTATAACAGTCAATCCCGTTATTCATCTGCTGGTAAAGTTGCTGCAACTCGTCACTCGATCCTCGGTACCATATTCTATTTTTGATTGCATTCGCCTCATAATCCAGCGTCTCATTGATATTAAAACTCGTTGGCGCAGCTTCCTGAATATTTAACCAGCTTCGAATTCCTCTTTTAATGTTTGTACTCAATTTATTTATCCACCTCATTTCTTGCCCCCTTCAAATCCAATTAACTGCCTGTATGGAATCCAACTATACTGGTTGGCATTGATTGTATGGTCATTCCGATCCTCCGGCTTATCCTTTTCATCATCCCACGAATACCTGTCTAATTCTGCCAAGTGCTCGGTGCATGTATCCACTACAAGATAACACCCTTGTTGTATCCAACCAATTTGTAAGTTAATCCTGTCTATTATTTCTACCTTTTTATACGAATCATTGAATATATACAAAGTGCCGTGTAATCGCTTATATTTATTTAACTCCGTAATAGTTGCCTGGTCTGCATTGTCTATAAACACATTTCTGGCAAGCCCCCACTCCTTCCGGTTATATTCCAAAAACTTAATAAATTTTACCGCAGTATCACTTGGAGCCAATGGCACATCAAGC
This sequence comes from uncultured Lachnospiraceae bacterium, assembly GCA_947628225.1. Taxonomy (GTDB): domain Bacteria; phylum Bacillota; class Clostridia; order Lachnospirales; family Lachnospiraceae; genus Eubacterium_F. Next base: position 188,879 of record CANQYY010000002.1, on the reverse strand, counting down.
TCAGCATTGTTATACACCTTTTCTGCCAGTGTGATTAGTTTCCTATCCTCTGTTATGCCCTGGAATACCATAGCAATGGTATCCGGTGATTTTGCTGAATAGGATGTGTCTATCCCGGCTGTAAATTTTTTAAACCGGACCTTTCCATCCTCTATTTGCTGTTTGAACCATTTTTTAGAAACTACATGTTTCTTTCTGTCAAAGTTTGGAAAGACAAGTCCTGTAGCTTTTCCTCTCAGACCTTCAATCTTGTTTTTCCAAATTTTCGTTCCTTTCGGTGTGTTTGCCTTGATTTTATCCAGTTTTTCTTTTGACAAACCCAGATTATCCTTAAAAGAAAAGAACCAATGCACATAACCCGGCTTTGGTTCTTCCTTTAATTCCTCTTTAATTTCTTTCGGCGTTTCTTTCTCCCACTCCGGGAGAGGTCTGGCGCAGTTGATATACTCTTTATATACGTCCAAATTAGGATTATCCGGATTCAGTGTCGCTAGCAGATAATCACTCCGCATAGATGTCTCTCGGACAAAATCAATATCTGCCGTATTTATCTCATCTATATAGGAACAGCCATATTGACCGCCAAGTGCTTTCTTCCACTTACTTTTATTTCCATAGCCGACAACAAATATTATTTTGTCACCTGCCGGAGCATGAAAGACAATATGAGGCATTTTATATTCTCCGGATCCATTCCCCTTATACTCCACCAATACCCCAAAATCATCTATGATACCTAATTCCTTATTGATTATGTTTTTTTCCGCCGCTCCAGTATCATCTGAGGCTAGAATATGCAGCTTTTGCTTTGACTGTGCTACCTTGAGCATAAATTTGAATAATGCTACTGTTGTTTTCCCCGCTGCCGTTGTTCCCTCTAAAAACTCTGTAGGAGCATTACAACGAAGAAAAGCCTTATATTTATCAGACAACAATAAGTTACTATTATCCATTGCTACCACTACCCAGCTGCTCCAATATGTGATTCAGCTTATCCTGCTGCCCGGTCAAGCCTGATAACTCAAGTCTGTCATTAAACATACCTAAATGCCGGCCAAGAAGCTCAATCGCTTTTATTTTGTCACATAATCTGACCTCCCTTTCTGTTATCGTTCCCTTGTTGCCCTTTGTTACCTTTACCTTCACAGACTGTATACAGGCTGTATCATCTTCATCTGCTCCCTCACGCACAGAAGCGTCTTTCGGATTGATTACATCTTCAGGATTTATAAATGCAATCCTTGCCAGTTCCCGGATAACCCTGTCTTGGTTAATTCCGGTTCTTTTGGAACGCTCTGCCATTTCTTTTTTGATTTCTGCTGAAACTGAAGTTTTATGAAGTAGTTGGTACCCGATAACCTCATAGGTATTTTTCCTATTTGCTTTATATCCTGCCCTTATTGCAGCTTGTGTCGCATTTAAGTCTATCAGGTATTCCTCGCAAAAACGCCGCTGCTTATCTGTTAATTTTGCCATAGACAGCCCTCCTCCTTTTGCTATACACAACTACCTTTTTTGGCAATAAAAAAAGAACCGTATTTGATACGGACCTTTCTTTACACACTTATTTCAGTATAACTATAACACACTTTGCAAGTCCTGTGGTGCTTTTTTTGTGAAATTTGTGATTTTATACAAAAAATGCAGAAAATGTGATTTTTGTGATTTTGATTGTTTTATGTTCTATGCTTATTGATGGCTTTGGATACCTCCTCCCTTGATACGTCAAGAAGGTCTGCTATTTCTTTTTGGTAGCTCCTTTTTTCGTCTATGTAATACATTTCAATAATGGTTTTTTCCAGTGAATCCTGAATATTATCGACATAACTATCTACTTCCTTGTTTAATTCTCTTAACTGCCGGATTTCATTCTCTTTCTTTTTTATCCGCTTTACACAGTATTCCTTTTCCTCTGGATCATCCATCAGCACGGAAGTGCGTCCTTGAATATATGGAAATTGTGATTCTGACATCTTAACCGTACCTTTAAGCGTAGTTATATCCCTTGCTTCTAGGTTTTCTATTTCACGTCGTAATTTTTCAATTCTTTTTTCCCGGATTCGATATGCTTCTAATGTTTTCTTTTCCATACTGATTCCTCCTTATCCTGCTGCCTTGAAAACAAAAAAGATGATACTTCGCCTGTCGTACCATCTTTTTTTCTCTATTATATTTTTTTCCATTTTATCACACATGATAAGTTCTTTTCAACTATTTTTTATGCGCCGGCGCAATCCTGAAAATGTCAACATTAAATGCGAAAAAAAATTTGAAAATCTTCTTTTTGTCATTTTGTACAATTAGTATGGTTGTTTATTGGTAATCTTGCACAAATGAGTATAGCAAATAAAGCCTGCTGCCTCTCCCGCTGCCGGTTAATGATTTTATGCCGCTTTCCTTAACTCCTCCTCGAATAGCTGTTCTGATGTTCTGTAATCAAATATACAGCGCGGGTAATTGTTGATCCACTCCTCTATTTTATCAACCTCTCTTTGTGTCTTGTCGTCAAAATCCGTCCCTTTGGGGATATGTCGCCGGACTAACTTGTTTTGATTTTCATTACTTCCACGCTCCCAACTACTGTAAGGGTGGCAATAATATATCTTTGTGCGGTCTTTCTTGCCTCTACGGGATCTTTTCATTCCCTCATAGTCTGCAAACTCGGATCCGTTGTCTACGGTTATGCTTTTGAATATATCCCGAAATTTCGCCCCTAGCTTTCTTTCCAGTCGATCCAACGCCTTAACAACCGCTGCCGCCGTATGTTCTTTGAGTAGCATAATGATTTCTTTTCGTGTTTTTCTTTCTGTCAGCACTAAAAGAGATTTTTTTGATACTCCTTTTTTTCCTACTACTGTGTCCATTTCCCAATGCCCAAACTCCTCACGCTCGTTAATTTCCTCTGGTCTTTTTTCTATGCTTTCGCCTTTGCTCGCCCTTTTAGCTGTTGTTTTTCTATATACCCTCTTTTCTCCTTTTCTTTTAACCGGTAATTGCTTATTTGTCAAATTAAGAAAAATTCCTTTGTCTATGTAACTGTATAATGTAGTTACGCATATTGAGAATGTGTAACCCTCCTCTTTTACTTTAGCCAACGCTGCTGCCGGGCTATAACCGTCATTTATTATAATTTCCTCTATACGGTCTGCAAACTCTCTTTCTTTTCCTATCTTAATGTCTGCGCCTTTGGCGGCTAACGCCTCGTTTTTCTTTTCCTGCGCAATATCCGGGCTGTACCTCTCCTCTGTCGTGTAGTCAGAGTTTAACGCCTCAAATCTTCCCCGCTTTATTTCCCTATATATGGTACTTATGTGTACGCTTAGAATATCCGCTATTTCCTTTTTCTTATGCCCCGCCTTTAATAATACCTCTATCCGCAAACGATCATTAAAAGTTAATTGCTTAAATTTTCTCACGGTATGCCCTCCTGTTTTCATAATAAAACGCCGTAGGCTGTCCATATTGGCAGCCTACGGCGTTTTATTTTATAATTTCGCTGTATCTTTACAAATCTTTTTCAAGTAAGCTATTTATATATTCATTTACGCTTTTTCCTGCTGCTGCATTTCCTTGTATTCCTCATGCTTTTTTCTTTGTTCCCCTGACTCGCTGTCCAGATTTCCGGTCGGTGCGTTATTGTTAGTACAATAATGTAACCGAATCGGACACAAAAGCAGTAAACCAAAGGAAAACCAAGGTTTATGCTTTTATTATTCATATAGTTTATTTAATTTATATTTTTCTCGTTCTTCATTTGCTAGCGGTTTCTGATTTACCCTCCAATCCCTTGTATTTCAGTTCTATACCCTGCCGGATAACCTCGGACTTTGATATGCCCTCTCTCTGGCATACTTCCTTTGCTTTCCTGTCCGTCTCCTTGTCAACCCTTATGTGGTAGTTCACTTCTTTTGGCGTATCGGTCAGCTTTGTGCCTTTCCTAATTCCCACTGCAAACTCTCCTTCCGCAATCTATCTCTTCCGTTGTCATATCGCTTACATTGCAACCAAGCCTTTCCAGCAAGTCCATATAATTCCATGCCTCTTCTTCTGTCATAAATACTGCCCGCTGTGCTGTGTGTGTGAAAACACCGTGTTCTCCAGTCTCCAAATCCCAACCAATAATATTTCCTCTGCTATCCTTTAATCCATACATATATATTCCCCCTTCTTTCTTTTTGTTTGTGTCTACATACTATCATGTATTATTTTGTTTGTCAACACAAATTCAAAAAAAATTGAAAAAAGATAAAAGTCAACATTTAATGCAAAAAAATTATAAATTTGCATTTTGGGCATTTTGCACAGCGCCGGCGCAATCCACACTAAAAAAACAGCACTCCCGCACTGTCAAAAAATATGTATCAAGGCTCTATTCTTTTTGCATATGTTTACGCCAATTTTACGCCACTAAAAAATGAAATTATAAGAACTTATAAAAACTTATGTGAAGTTTTTTCGCCTGAAAAAAACCTGAAATGTACCATTTTACGTTATTTTCAACGATTTTGTGTCATTTTATACATGTGTCAGATTTTAATATAGTTTCCTATTACTTCTAATAATATTTTAGCGGCGGATTTTGGTGCATATTTTCCGGGAAGTCCCAGACATAATTTTGCATTTATTTCATTTCTTCGACAAAATTCGTAATCTGCCCCACCGGGTCTGGAGGCGATATCAATAATGACGACCTCCTTTTTTACCTGCTGTAACCGCTGTCTGGTCAGTACCAGCGCCGGCACGGTATTAAAAATAAAATCAAACTCTCCCAGCCTTTCGTCAACGGCGTCAAAGGAAACTGCCTGACAACCATAGGTACAGGCGCGAGCACGTTTTTCGCCTGTTCTATCCACCACAGTTACCTGTCCCTTTAGAGAAATCAGCTTTTCCGCAAGCACCTCTCCGCACCTACCGTATCCAACCACCAGAATACGGCTGCCATGGATGCTGATATTTCCCTCCTGTAAGGCCTCTGCAATAGCTCCTTCTGCGGTGGCTACCGCATTTTGGCTCGCCACTCCCTCCACCTTCATATAATCCACAAAACGAATCCCTCTGGCTTCACACTCCGCCACCAGCGGAGCCGGAAAGTTGCAGCCGTATACGACCTGTCCTTTCTGCAGATTTGCCGCATTTTCCGCCAGATACCTTGCCGTCTGCGTCACCGGAAAAAGTACGGCATCGTGGTATCCGGGCTGATACTCCGCTGCCAGCATTACCTCGTGGCCTTCCTTTTGTAAAAGTTCTGCTAAATACTGCTGCCTTGCCTCGGTTCCCAATACAAGAAAATGATAATGGTTCATGGCAAAATCCCCCTTCTACTATACTATATGCCGTTTTTTTGTTTTTGTTCTCCGGATAAGAAGCGAAATCCGTTAGGAAAGAGAAATCTCCAGTTCTACCGGACAGTGATCGGAACCATAGACATCCGTGTGGATATGCGCCTTTGTCATCCTGTCTTTTATGCTGTCGGATACCAGAAAATAATCAATCCGCCATCCGGCATTTTTCTCCCGCGCGCGGAAACGGTACGACCACCAGCTGTACACCCCCTCCTTATCGGGGAAAAAGGTTCGGTAGCTGTCTGTAAAACCGCTGTTTAAAAGAGCGGTCATCTTCTCCCGTTCCTCATCCGTAAACCCGGCATTTTTCCGGTTTGTCTTCGGATTTTTCAAGTCGATCTCCTGATGCGCTACGTTCATATCGCCGCAGACAATGACCCCTTTTTTCTCCGCCAGCTTACCAACATACTGCCGGAAAGCATCCTCCCATTCCATCCGGTAGGCAAGGCGTTTTAATTCATTTTGGGAATTCGGAGTATAAACGGTTACTACATAGGTTTGCGGGTACTCCAGGGTAATGACCCTTCCTTCCCGGTCATGCTCGGGAAGGTTCATGCCGTATGTGACAGAAAGCGGCTCCTGCTTAGTAAAAACAGCGGTGCCGGAATACCCTTTTTTTTCTGCATAATTCCAATATTGGTAATACCCGGGCAGATCCAGATCAATCTGTCCCTCCTGCAGCTTCGTTTCCTGCACGCAGAAAATATCGGCGTCTGCCTCCCTGAAAAATTCCATAAAGTTTTTACCGACACAGGCGCGAAGTCCATTCACATTCCACGATATTAGTTTCATTCCCAACCTCCTCGTATTTTTTACTTATTTTTGTCACAGCATTTCAATATCAACATCCTGGAGCAGCCGGTTTTTCTGAATTTTTGCCTCTTCCTCATCCAGCATATAAATGCGGTGCAGCAGCACGCGCATTTTTTCTCCCACGGAAACCTCGCGTCTTTCCAGCGAACGGTTTGTTATCAGTAAAACCCCGTTCACCCGGAGAGTAAGTTCTAAATAGCTCCCGCGAAACTCGATTTTTTCAATGACGCCTTCCTCGGATGCTTCTATCAAATCTTTAAACTTTTTATTATCACTTTTAAATGCCTCGACAAATTCCGGCCGTACAATAATTTTTTTCCCTTTGTCAATCTTTTCAAAGCCTTTAAAACCATGTAAGCCTTCCAGTATGACCGAGTTGCCGATAAACTGCGCCACAAAAGGAGTCCGGGGATGTTTATATATTTCACTCGGAGTCCCCTTCTGCTCCAGATTGCCCTCGTTGATAATAAGAATATCATCGGCGACCTCCACTGCCTCATCCTGGTCGTGCGTGACGAAAATACTTGTGATCCCCACCTTCCGGATGGTTTCCTTCAGCCATCCCCGCAATTCTTTGCGCACCTTTGCATCAATGGCGGCAAACGGTTCATCCAGCAGCAGAAGCTGCGGATTCGGCGCTATGGCTCTGGCAAACGCCACTCTTTGGCGCTGTCCGCCGGATAATTGGTTCGGATACCTTTTTTCCAGCCCCTCCAGCCCGATGAGAGTGATAAGCTCCGATACCCTTTCCCGTATTTTCTTTTTATCTGCCTTTTGAACCTCCAGCCCAAAGGCGATGTTATCATATACCGTCATATACCGGAACAGGGCATAGTTTTGAAATACAAAGCCAATTCCCCTCTCACTTGCCGGGACATTGTTCACAACCCTGCCCTCAATGATTACGTCGCCGCTATCCTGCTTTTCGAGCCCTGCCAGTATCCGCAGTATGGTTGTCTTCCCGCTTCCGCTCGGCCCCAGCAGCGCCACCAGCTTTCCCTGTTCTATTCCGAAATTAATATTTTTTGCCGCCTCATAGTTTCCAAATTTCTTGTCAATGTTTTTCATCTCTACATACATAGTAGCCCTCCAAAATTATCTGACACCTTTTTTCCTGCCATGATATTCCACTATATTTTTAAGAATTAATACTACCACTGCCATTCCTACCAAAAGAGAGGATACGGCAAATGCCTGCGTAATGGAATCGGAACTTCCCGCCATATACAGCGCATCAATCTCTAACGGAAGGGTAAACGTTTTTCCTCTTGCCTTGGATACCGCATAGACCGCTCCAAACTCGCCAAACGCCCGCGCGGTACACAAAATCATGCCATATAGAAGCCCCCATTTTATATGCGGAAAAGTAATCTTTCTGAAAATGGTGACGCCCCCCGCCCCCATCATGGAGGCTGCTTCCTCCTCTTCCCTTCCCTGCGTATGCAGGATCGGGATGATCTCTCTGGATATAAAAGGAAAGGTCACAAAAATCGTGGCAAGGACAACGCCGGGCACCGAAAATACCAGAGAAATATCCGTGCCAAATGCGTCATTGATTTTTTCTATCAGCGGCGTCGCCCAGCCGGTTCTTCCGAAAGTCATAATATACGCCAATCCCGCAATTACCGGGGAAATAGAAAAGGGAATGTCAATGAGGGTAGACAGCACATTCTTTCCCCGAAAATCAAATTTTGTTATCAGCCATGCCGCCGTCAGCCCAAACAGCGTGTTTACTGTCAGGGCAATTATAGTGGCGATAAGCGTGACCTGTAGAGCCGAAAGTGTATTCTTCGCCATGATCGCCCTGCCATACGACCTCCATCCGTCCTGCAGGGCTCTGACAATTACCTCAAACAGAGGCAGTATCAGCATAACCAGAAGAAAAAGGATACTAATCCCGATCAGCACCCATTTTACTATTTTTTCTCCATTCTTTTTCATACAATCTCCATCCTGACATTTTATGTTTATATATTGGTTCTGCGGCTGGCGGTATGCTGTATTATATTAATGATAAACAACATCAAAAAAGAAATGACCAATAATACTAAAGCAATCGCCGCAGCCCCTTCGTAATCTACATTACCGGAATTCAGTTTCTGCATGATAATATAGGACACTACCTGAGTCCCATTTTTTTCACTGTTGCCGGATATATAAATAACGCTTCCATATTCCCCGATTCCTCTGGCAAATGCCAGACCAAATCCGGTCAGCAGAGCCGGCCGGATTTCCGGGAAAATAACTCGCCGGAAGGTGGTAAATCGGGAAGCGCCCAGCATATGGGAGGCTTCCTCATGGCTTGCCGGCAGCTTTTCCAGAACAGGCTGGATAGCCCTTACTACAAAGGGAATACCGACAAATACCATGGCAATTACGATGCCGGTTTTTGTATAAGCCGCCTCTATGCCCGCTTTTTCCAGCAGTTTCCCCAAAAAACCATTTTCCGAATACAGTTTGGTCAATGTAATGCCCGCCACCGCCGTGGGAAGGGCAAAGGGAAGTTCGATCAGCCCATCCATCAGACGTTTTCCGGGGAAATCATACCTTACCAGCACCCAGGCAAGAATCACTCCAAAAACACCGTTTATAATAGCGGCAAAGAAAGCGCAGCCTATACTGACAGCAAAAGATTGCACCACGTTCGGCCTTGTCATCAAATCAGTAAACTCCTGCCACGACAGCCGGAAGCAATATGCCATTACCGATGCTAACGGAATAAGAATCAGAAGGGAAAACATCGTAACGGTAATTCCCATCGTCATGCCAAAACCCGGAATAATGGAGCGTTTTCTTTTTACCTTTTCCTTATTCAATGGTATCCTCCTATTTTGTATAAATTTCATCAAAAATCGCATCATCGGCAAAGAAGTCCGCATAGGCCTGATCCCAGCCGCCAAAATCCTGTATCGTACAGAGCTCGACGGATAAATCAAAGGTATCCTTAAACTCATTCAGGATTTTTTTATTAGAAGGGCGGTAATAATATTTGCCGATTACCCTCTGCGCCTCCTCCGTGTAAAGATATTCCAGATAATCTTTTGCCGCCTGCTGCGTACCGTTTTTCTCCACGTTTTCATCTACGATCGCCACGGAAGGCTCCGCAAGAATACTGACGCTTGGCGTTACCAGCTCGTATTGGCCGGGAAATTCCTTCATCGCTAACAGGGCTTCATTCTCCCACGCAATCAATACATCCCCCTGTCCATTTTCCACAAAGGTCGTCGTCGCCCCTCTGGCGCCCGAATCCATAACCGTCACATTATGGTAGAGTTTTGCCACAAAATCTTTCATTTGTTCCTGATTTCCATTAAAACTTTTTTTGGCATAATTCCATGCGGCAAGGAAATTCCAACAAGCTCCTCCGGAGGATTTCGGATCGGGAGTAATCACTTCCACCCCTTCTTTTATTAAATCATTCCAGTCCCGGATCCCCTTTTCATTTCCGCTGCGTACTAAAAATACAATCGTTGAGGTATAGGGGGAGCTGTTTCCCGAAAATTCATTTATCCAGCCGGGCTCAATCATACCCGCCTGCTCCACGGAGGTAATATCATGCGCCAGCGCCAATGTTACCACATCCGCATCATTTCCTTCAATCACGGAACGCGCCTGCGAGCCGGAGCCTCCATGAGATTGTATAATCTCAATCTCCTGACCCGTTTTTTCCTTGTAATATTTGGTAAATAACTTATTATAGGCTTCATAGAATTCCCTCGTTGGGTCGTAGGAAACATTTGTCAGCGTAATTTTTTCATCGGATGCGCTGCCACTTGCTGTGCCGCTGTTTCCTTCTCCCCCGCAGCCGGTCAATACTCCCGCCGCTAACCCCATTGACAGCAGCCAGGCTGCCGCCCTGCGAATAAGATGTCTTTTTGTCATATTTTTTCCTCCTTTACGCAAACGATTGCGTATTCCTTTTTTGTTGATTTTTTCCCGGAAATCCTATATAATACGATTATTAAGCACAACCGTACTATATTCTATATTTTTGGCAAAATTTAGTCAGTTATTTGCATAATTTATGCAAACGTTTGCGTAAAGGAGGCGGGAATATGTCCTTAAAAAAGATAGCGGAAATGACAGGGGTATCTCCTTCCACGGTATCCAGGGTTTTAAACAATGTATCTGCCACCTGCGCCTCGAAAGAAGTCCGGGACAAAATATTTGAGGCGGCGAGGGAAATCGGATATCATCCGAATGAAAATGCCAGAAAGCTGAGAGCCGCCTCGCATGCGGCGCCGGTAAAATATCACGTCAGCATTGTTCTGGCGCGCATCAAGACACTGGATACGGACCCGTTCTTTTCTGAATTGTTCCGGGAACTTGAAATATCCCTGTTTGAAAACAATATTAAAATTGACCATGTCGTCTATGCGGAAGATTTTCTCCCCCGCGACATATCAGAATCCCATGGAGTTCTTATACTGGGACGCTGCTCTCATAAACTTTTGGGACAGATCACGGCGGCTAACTGTAATGTAGCCGCCATCTCGCGAAATAGTACGAATTTTAATGTAGACGAAATACTATGCGATGGGAAAAAGGCGGCCGAACTTGCCATGGAACATCTTATTTCCCTCGGGCACAGAAATATTGCTTATATCGGCGACTGCTCTTATGAAAGCAGATATATCGGTTACTGCAATTCCCTGATTCGCCATGATTTTCCGATTAACTATAAATGGATTAAACAGACAGACCAGACAAAGGAATCCGCTGATACTGCCTTTTGCGAGCTAATGGGACAGACAACGGATTTTTCGGCAGTCTTTTGCGCGAATGATATTTCTGCCATCCGCATTTTGGAGATATTAGAAGAAAAAAAGAAAGAGATAAAAAGAAACATCTCTGTTATTTCTATCGATAATATAGAGGAAAGCCAGTCCGTTCCCCCTTATCTTACAACGATTAATATTCCCCGCAGGGAAATGGCGCATATGGCGGTCCTGCTGCTTTTAGACCGTATGGAAAAGAAGCACAGGGAAACCATGCGCATTGAATTTCCGTGCCGGATCGTCAAGCGCGGCAGCTGTTATCCCTATCCTGCCCGCCAGCCGGAAGGATAAGGAAAAAATCCATTCAGCCTTTTTTTTCATCATAGGAGTCCAGAAAATGATGCGTTACGCCATCCTCCTTGTAAGCAATTACCGTGTTCAGATTTACATTTTCCACACTGCGGAAAATATTTTTTTCGATATAAGGGCTTTTCTCTCTTAACTGCCGGATCAGCGCTTTTACCTCTTCCCGTTTGGAAACCTTTTCCTGCCCGCCGCAGGTGTCGCAATACTCGGTAAACCGGCAGGCGCACCGGATAAAGTGAAGCCCGTTGTAATTCATCCAGCGGATAATATCCTCCTCCCGAATGAGATACATAGGACGGATTAACTCCATTCCCTCAAAATTTGTGCTGTGCAGCTTTGGCATCATCGTCTGTATCTGGGCTCCATACAGCATTCCCATAAGAATCGTTTCAATCACATCATCAAAATGATGGCCGAGGGCAATCTTATTACAGCCCAGTTCCTTCGCCTTATTGTACAGATGCCCCCTTCGCATTCTGGCGCAAAGATAGCAGGGCGACTCCACATTGCCTGCCACAATATCAAAAATCCGGGATTCAAATACCGTGATCGGCACGCCCAGCAATTTGGCATTGTTCTGTATTGTATCATAATTGATTTGGTTATATCCCGGATTCATCACGAGGAATACCGCTTCAAAGTTTTTCTGCCCATGGCGCGCCAGCTCCTGAAATAATTTTGCCATCAGCATCGAATCCTTGCCGCCGGAAATGCAGACGGCAATTTTATCCCCATCCTGAATCAACTCATATTCATTGACCGCCTTCGTAAATTTCCTCCAGATTTCTTTTCGGAATTTCTTTATAATACTGCGCTCCACATCTTTTTTACGCTTTTCTACGTCCTCTTCCTCTTTCATAAACTGCAGAAGTTTCCTCCGCAGATACGCGGCAAAGCCGCCCTCTAAGCTGTACAGCTCATAACCCTTATCATTCCATTTTATCGTCAGCTCATCGCTTTTGGCTCCGGTATGGCAGATTAAATATACCGGCTCCCCTTTCGGTATCTCCTGTATTCTCTCATCAAATTCCTCCCAGAAAATATGAAGGGCCCCCGGATAGGTTTCTTTTTCATATTCCTCCTGCCTTCGGATATCGATAACCAGTTTTTTCCCCGGTATCGCTTCCAGCTCTTCTATCGTAATCCGGTTCATATCGTTACCTCTTCTCCTTCTCTGCCGTCAGATCTTTCATTACCTCGGCTGCTATAATCAAACCTGCCGCAGCGGGGACAAAGGCAGTGGAGCCCGGAATGTCCCGACGCCCGGCACCGGCATGCGCCGTTTCCGGCGGGCAGGCGCCGTCTGTGCGGTGGAAAATGGATATGTCTTCCATAGGCCGGACAGGCTTTTCCCTGGAATATACCACCTTAAGTTCTTTTACCCCCCGTTTTTTTAACTCCCGGCGCATCACTCTGGCAAGAGGACACACCGAGGTCTTATAAATATCCGATACCTCCAGCTTTGCCGGATTTCTTTTATTCCCCGTCCCCATGCTGCTGATTATGGGGACGCCGGCTTCTTGCGCCTGCATAACCAGTTCTAATTTCGCAGTTACCGTGTCAACGGCATCCACCACATAGGAATATTCTGTAAAATTAAATTCCTCTCTCGTTCCCGGAAGATAAAAGCATTTATGCGCCGTGACTTTACAATCCGGGTTAATATCCAAAATCCGCTCCCGCATCACATCCGCCTTAAACCTGCCAACCGTACTTTGCAGGGCTATTAATTGGCGGTTTAAATTGGTAAGGCAGATTTTATCATTATCCACAAGGTCAATGGCTCCTACGCCGCTCCGCGCCAGCGCCTCGACGGCATAGCCGCCGACGCCGCCAATGCCAAAGACGGCTACCCTTGCTTTTGCCAGCCGCTCCAGGGCTTCCTTCCCGTATAGCATCCGTGTCCTCGAAAATTGATCTAACATAACAAATCCCTGCTTCCTCACAATGTAGCCAGATATGCTAAATAACCGCCCTCCAGATGATAAGCGTCATACCCTGCATCCAAAAGCACCTCTACTATTTCCCCGCTGATTTCTCCCTTCTGGCAGAAAACATAAATCTTTTTGTCCCGGGGAAGCCGGTACAACTCCTGCAGCCGGCCGGCGGGTATGTTTTTCGCCTCTCCTATCGTACCGTAGCGGGCATACTGCTCCTCCCGGATATCCACATAAATTACCTCTTCCCTGCTTCCTTCCATAAATTCACAAACAGACAGGTTTCTATTTTTCATTTCGCTCCTTCTCTCTTCCATTCACAGGAATTGTTTTCCTGATATTCTTCTTCCCTCAGCCGGCGGATATCCGCTTCTTTCCCACATACGCGGCATCCGGGGGACGCCTCAGGGACAGAAACGGCGCGAAACTTCATAGAAAGCCCGTCAAAGGTCAGTATTTTTCCCGTTAGAAGCTCTCCTGCCCCTAACAGATATTTTTGCGCCTCTAGTGCCTGGAGGCTGCCGATAATCCCTGGCATTGTCCCCAGAACGCCTGCCTGGGAACAGCTGTCCATCTCCCCTGCCGGCGGTATCTCTTCAAAAACGCAGCGGTAACAGGGCCCCCGCCCCGGCACATAGGTCATAACCTGTCCGTAAAAACCGCGGACTCCGGCATGGCAAAAGGGTTTTTTCTCCAGTACGCAGGCATCGTTAATGAGAAATTTAGAGGAAAAGCTATCCACACCATCGATAATAAAATCATACTCGCGGATTATCCCGGCAATATTTTCTGCCGTCATCCTCTCCCTGTACAAAACAGTCCTGACCTCCGGATTTATTCTGTGTATCATCTTCTCCGCAGATTCTGCCTTCCACTGCCCTACCTGAAAAGTATCGTGGATGACCTGCCTCTGCAAATTGGACAATTCTACCCGGTCGCCGTCTGCGATTCCCAGCATCCCCACTCCCGCCGCCGCTAAATAGAGTAACGCCGGCGAGCCCAGTCCTCCCGCTCCTATGACAAGAACCTTGCCCTCGAGGAGTTTCTTTTGACCGGACAGCCCCACTCCCTTTAACACGATATGCCGGGAGTAGCGTTCTAATTGTTCCTCTGTCAATGCCATAATTATCCTTCCTTTTTTCCTGCTATCCATTACGACGAAATTTTACTAAAAATAAGCCTGCCTGTCAATGGTAAGCAAAACCCGGGGTTGCCGCTTTTAAATCCTGTTTCCTGCCGCCTTTACTGAATCGAAACCACCTTATAATCCTGTCCTTCTACTGTTTCCTTCAGAACGGAATCTTTTACCTCGCCGGAAAGAGTAACCACCGCCTTATTTTCCTTATGGCTGACATCTGCCTCCAAAACCTCCGGAAGGGCTTCCAGACATTTTTTCACGGTTGCCTCACAATGTTCACACATCATTCCTTCAATTACCATCGTCTTTTTCATTTTCATTTCCTCGCTTTCTTTTTTTTCTTTTTTATGAGATGTTATTCTTTTGTCCCTTTTTGTATTATACAGGGAAAACAGGTTCAGCCGGAGGGCATTCGTCACAACGCAGAAACTGGACAGGCTCATGGCGGCGGCGGCAAACATTGGATTTAACTGCCATCCGAAAAGGGGAATCCATACTCCCGCCGCCAGGGGAATGCCAATGATATTATATAAAAATGCCCAGAATAGATTTTCATGGATATTCCGCAGGGTAGCGCGGCTCAGGCGGATCGCGGCAGGAACATCACTGAGCCTGCTTTTCATCAGCACCACATCGGCTGCATCAATAGCAATATCCGTACCGGCCCCTATCGCAATTCCCATGTCCGCCCGGGTCAGCGCCGGAGCATCATTAATCCCATCTCCCACCATAGCAGTTTTCCCTCTTTTTTTCAACTCCCGTATGACCGCTTCCTTTCCGTCGGGCAGCACATCGGCAATGACCTCGTCCACTCCCGCCCGCGACCCGACGGCTTTTGCGGTTCTCATATTATCCCCGGTGAGCATGACGACATAAATCCCCATATTCTGAAGCTGTCTTACCGCCTCCGGGCTTTCTTCCTTCATTACGTCCGCCACCGCTATAATACCCAGAAGTTTTTCTCCTCTGGCAAAAAACAATGGCGTCTTTCCCTCCTTGGCAAAGATTTGAGCCTGCTCCCTTATTGGCGCGGGGATTTCTACCCTGCCGCTGATAAAGGAATCATTGCCTCCCAATAACTGCTCGCCATTTAGAAAAGCAGATAAACCATGTCCCGGCAAGGCTTGGAAATCTGTTACCTCCTCCGAGAGGATTCCCCGCTCCCCTGCATATTGCAGCACCGCCTTCGCTAGCGGATGCTCGCTTTTTTTCTCCAGGGCTGCAGCAAGGCTGATAAATTCCTTCTCCGCCATATCCCCGGCCGGGAAAATATCCGTTACCTCCGGCGTCCCTTTTGTTATCGTCCCGGTCTTATCCAGCGCTACTACCCGGACTTTGCCGGTCTGTTCCAGCGCCTCTGCGTTTTTAAACATAATACCATGTCTGGCGCCCATGCCGTTTCCCACCATAATGGCAACCGGCGTCGCCAGCCCCAGAGCACAGGGACAACTGATCACAAGGACAGAAATCCCCCGGGCGAGGGCAAAGCCGACATCCGCCCCGGTCAAAAGCCAGGCTGCCACTGTGATCAGCGACAGGGCAATAACGATCGGTACGAATACGCCGGATACCCGGTCTGCCACTTTGGCAATGGGCGCTTTGCTGGCGGCGGCATCACTGACCATTTGAATAATCTGGGATAAGGTCGTATCCTCCCCTACCCGGGCGGCTTCGCAGCGAAGATAGCCGGACTGGTTCATCGTAGCCGCATAAACCATATCTCCCGCCTCTTTATCCGCCGGGATGCTTTCCCCGGTCAACGCCGCTTCATTTACCGCGCTGCTTCCCTCTGTAACAATACCGTCCACCGGAATGCTTTGTCCCGGACGAACGACAAAGATATCTCCTTTTTTTACTTTGCTGATGGAAACCTCTGTTTCCTTACCGTCCTTTACGATTACGGCGGTTTTCGGCGACAGCTTTATCAGGCTTTTCAGGGCGTCTGTAGTCTTTCCCTTCGACCTTGCCTCCAACATTTTCCCTACCGTTATCAGAGTCAGAATCGTGGCGGCGGATTCAAAGTAAAAACTGTCCATATACTGCATTACGCCCGCCGCATTTCCCCGGAGCTGCGCCTCTGTCATGGCAAACAGGGCATAGGTGCTGTATACAAACGCCGCGCTTGAGCCTAACGCCACCAAAGTATCCATGTTCGGCGAACGATGCGCCAGCCCCTGAAATCCCCTTACAAAAAACTTCTGATTAATGACCATAACAGCAATGGTAAGCAAAAGCTGGAGAAGTCCCATTGCAATATGATTGTCCTCAAAAAAGGGAGGCAGCGGCCAATTCCACATCATATGCCCCATGGAAAAATACAAAAGTACAAGCAAAAAACCAAGAGAAGAAAACAGTCTGCGCTTTAATGCCGGAGTTTCCTCATCCCGCAGCGCCTCGTTTTCCCCTCCCTGCGGCGCCGCCGCTTCTTTTTTGGAAAAAGCCCCGTATCCCGCTTTTTCTACCGCGCGGATAATCTCCGCAGAAGAAGCAGTGCCCTCCACTCCCATAGAATTTGTCAGAAGGCTGACAGAGCATGATGTCACTCCCGGCACCTGGCTTACCGCCTTTTCTATGCGGGCGCTGCAGGCGGCGCAGCTCATGCCGGTCACTGTATACTGTTCCATATTGATACCTCTTTTCTGTAATTATGATTGGATATAAAAATAGATTCCTCATAAGCTGCCTGTGGCATGCGTTTTTCTATTTCATCAGCTTTTGCAATGTGATAAGGAGTTCGTCCACGGTTTCTTCCTTTCCCTCTCTGATATCCCTTGTGACGCAGGTTTTTATATGGTTCGCCAGTAAAACCTTATTAAAACTATTTAATGCCGCATTCACTGCCGATACCTGCACAAGAATATCGGTGCAATAGGCATTCTTATCTATCATCCCTTTTATCCCCCGGATCTGTCCCTCTATGCGGTTCAGCCGGTGGATCAGATCCGTATATTCCTCCCGGGAGCGCTCCTTTGTTTTTTGACAGCACTTCCTTTCCTTCTCTGCCATAAGACACCTCTCTTTATTTTTTATGCTGTTATTATATACCCCTATGGGGTATATTGCAAGCTAAAATTTTACTACGGCTGTCCATTCTCCAGGAAATAGCCTCGCGGAAGTTCCAGCCGTAGTATTCCCGTTATTTTCTCTTAATATTGATAATCGTGTACTCCGAATGCCTCTGCGTCCGGATTGGATAGCCCCAGCCCGCCACACCTGCCGACACTACTGCTTCCATGGAGTTTAGGGCGGCATGTCCGTACCACAGATCAAAGGTATGGAAATATTTCATCACATAACCGGAAGGGAATATCTGTCCGGCGTGGGTATGCCCGGATAGAATCAAATCTACCCCCTGCTTTTCATTTTCCTCATATTCCACCGGCTGGTGGTCAGCCATAATAATATAATTTTCCGGATCCACCCCCTGTAAAATATCTGCGGGCGATTTTCTTGCGGGGCTGACATCCTCCCTGCCGGCAAGTATCAATCCCTTATCGACCTGCACATAATTGTCTTTTAACACTGTAATATTACTCCGCGTGATCGTATCCTCCAACTCCTGTTCGGAAAAATAGGGCGAAGAAGAATACCGCTGGCGGTCATGGTTGCCGTAAACATAATAGACGCCATACCGGGACTGTATCTGTCCAAAGGCCTGAAATATTTCCTTCATCTGCTCCTTTGTTGTACTCTCGTCCACAATGTCGCCGCCAAGGACGACGATATCCGCCTTTACGGCATCCATGCGCGCCTTGAGCTCTTTCAGCGTTTCGGATTCAAAAATCGTGCCATAATGGGAATCAGTAATAAGCAAGACCCGGTAATCTTTGGAAATATTTTTCTCCGTCTGCACAGTATATTCTGTTTCTTTGACATTTCGGATATTAAAGTATCCGTAGGTAAAAATAACGGCTGTTATCAGGATCGGTATCAGACAGCTCTTATATATCCGCTCCCAGTTCGGCTTCTCTTTTTGTTTTCCGATCCTCTTTACAATCTGATTTACTATCTCTATTACCAGCGCTGCCGCCGCAATATGTACAAGAATCACTCCCGTTGTACTGAATAAATTCCCGCTTAACAGTCCCAAGACCAGAGAAATTAACGCAATAACCACTTTCCAGAGCTTCTTGATGCCAGAAAGAAAAAGAGAGAGAAAGCGGTTGATTAAAATGTAATAGTATCCTCCTGCCACCACCGTACAAATTACCATGGCAACTGACATAATGACCCACAGCATAGCCTCGCCTCCTGTCCTGTATTTCCTATATTGTACTACAAAATTTCCGTCTGTTTCAACTATAAAAAAATACCCCCTTTTTGTCTTTTCTGTATGTTGAAAAAACCTCTGCCGTATGATACAATATAGAAATACAAATGGCAAAAGGGGGAGCTTAGTATGGAATTGAAAGATTTTATGGATTTGGATAAATTGCAAAAGATACAGGATGATTTTTCCGATGCCACCGGGCTTGCCGCCATTGCGGTCGGAGCGGATGGCGAATATTTAACAGAAGGCAGTAATTTCACGGATTTTTGCATGAAATATACCAGAGGCAGCGAAGAAGGGAATAAACGCTGCATCAAATGTGACAACGAATGCAGCGGCACTTATTTCTGCCATGCCGGTCTGATGGATTTTTCTGTCGATATTATCGTCAATGATGAAAAAGTGGGAGCTATTATCGGCGGGCAGGTATTACCTGCCGAACCGGATGAAGAAAAGTTCCGGGAAACAGCAAAGGAGCTTGACATTGATCCGGACGCCTACATAAACGCCCTGCGAAAGGTTCCCATCAGTACCGAATCGCGGATCCGCGCCGCTTCCGGTCTGTTAGGCATGATCGTCAACCAGTTAGTCAATCTGGAATATTATAAATATCAAAACGCCGGACGGTTGGAAACCCTGCAAAAAGAGGTGGGGCATTCCGAAGACTTCATCCAGACTATTAATAACGATACCCGCAGCTTAAAAAACATTGCCAGCAAGCAGAAAATACTGGCGTTGAACGCGAGTATCGAAGCGGCCCGCTGTGGGGAAGCCGGCGCGGGCTTTGCCGTCGTTGCCAAAAGCATGCAGGATCTTTCCTCCCAGTCGGATGTTATTTATAGCGATATTGAGCGCTCGGTAGAGGAAATTACAAATACTTTTTCCACTTTATCGGATTTATTTTCCTGATGATACCTATGATAAAAAGCGGCGGCCGGGAATCGCGCCGCAATCCGCGCAAGGCGGATTTTCCCAATAATATAAAAACAAAAAAATACCCTTCCGGAAAGGTTTTCTGAGCGGAAGGGTATCTCTTATTTTTTACTCTTATAATCTCTTCAGATATTCCCCTGTACGGGTATCAATCTGGATTCTGTCCCCCTGATTGACGAAAATCGGAACGCTTACCTGAGCGCCGGTTTCAACAATAGCCGGTTTCGTTACGTTGGTAGCGGTGTCGCCTTTTACTCCCGGTTCTGTTTCCGTCACTTCCAGCTCGGCAAACATCGGCGGTTCAATGGCAAAGATATTTCCTTTGTAAGAAACCATTTTTACATTATCGTTTTCTTTTACAAACTTCATGGAATCCCCCACCGCTTCTTCGGTCAGGGCAATCTGCTCGTAGGTTTCATTATCCATGAAATTGTACATTTCGCCGTCGTTATATAAATACTGCATTTCCTTTTTATCAATATGGGCCTGGGGATATTTCTCCGTTGGACGGAATGTTTTTTCTACTACGCCGCCATCCACTACATTTCTTAATTTCGTGCGTACAAAGGCTGCCCCTTTCCCCGGTTTTACATGCTGAAACTCAACAATCTGATAAACGATTCCGTCAATTTCCACTGTCAAACCGTTCCTGAATTCTCCTGCTGATACCATTTCTGTTCCTCCTTATTTTCCCTGCATCTCGGGTTCGTACATATCTTTTTTTATTCTATTATATTTTACCGCATTTTTCAAGTATTTCTTTCGCAATCTCCTCCGGCATGCGCCGGTCTGTCATTACAACATGCTCCGCCGCTTTTTCATAATACGGAGCCCGCTCCTTTAACAGCTTCTTAATGTACTCTATATTCATGTTCCCATTGAGGATCGGCCGGCTTTTACTGTGGCGCACCCGCTCCCATATGGTTTCCGGTTCTGCTTTCAAAAGCACAATATCTCCCATTGCCCGGAGTTTGCGCACATTTAAATCCCGCAGCGCCATGCCGCCTCCACAGGATATAACCGAGGGCGGAAGTTTTCCCAATCCGTCGATCATATCCGTTTCCAGATTTCGGAAATATTCTTCCCCTTTTGTGCTAAAAATCCGGGAAATGCTTTGCTTCTCCTTCTCCGCAATCCGGCAATCGGTATCTATTTCCTCTCTATTTGACATTTTGGCAAGTTCACAGGAAATTGTAGTTTTCCCGACTCCCATAAAGCCGATCAGGACAATATGGCGCTTCCCGGCATACAGGCTGTCAAACACTTCTTTCATCCGTCTGTAATCCATCTGCCCCGGCGCCGATTCTTTACCGGCTGTCCCGAAGGAAACTTCCGAGCCATACAGTCCTCCGTATAATCTGGAGATCTCGCCGATTTTTCCCATCGACATCGTGATCAGGGGAAAATCCGGAAATTTTTCTTTCATCGCCGCCGTGGCGGAGAAAACGCGGTAAGTGTC
This sequence comes from uncultured Lachnospiraceae bacterium, assembly GCA_947628225.1. GTDB lineage: Bacteria > Bacillota > Clostridia > Lachnospirales > Lachnospiraceae > Eubacterium_F. The sequence goes on along the minus strand of CANQYY010000002.1, from coordinate 167,903 downwards.
TTCCACCGTTTTTGGCATACAGGCAAATTTCCCCACATCGCATCCCAGCATTTTTGCCTTTTCCAGCATTTCTACCAGAAAACCGGCGGAAGGCGTTTTCCGGAAATCATGGCAGGAGCCGATAATCTTTGTCCTGCGGTCAGCATTTTTTTTGCAGATCTCCATTATCCTGCCGCTGTCCCGCTCAATTTCCAGATCCACATAATCGGCGGCTCCCTGAGCAATTATCTCCTCTGCCAGGGAAAAATAATCAAACCGGCTGCCGTTTTCTTCTCCTCCCTCCGCCTCTGTGCGGAGCGTTGCGATGAGCTCTTTTTGCCCCAGATATTTCTTTAGTTCCCGGATTATGCCGGGGATCTCCCTCTCATATCCGGCATAAAAATCAATGCGCCATTCTGCCATCTCTACCGGCAGCCCGGCTATTTTTTTTGCCTGCGCCGCAATAGCGTCCCGCAGGGATTCTACGATTGGTATACATATTTTCGGCCTCATCAAAGTCCTCCCGGAATCTTTTTATCCGACTGCAGGATATGATTGATCAGCCATCCCAGTAAAAATTCAATCAGGCTTTCCTGATAATCGCGGGAGTTGACGTCAATCTGTTCCCTGCTTACCTCGTCCAGCTTGGCGATAAATGCCTCGTGAGCCCGTTTCTGGCTCTCTAATCCCTCATAGCCGATGCTTTCCATGTATTCTTCTTCATCGGCAAAGTGATACTGCGTATATTTCTTAAGTTCTTCTATGATTTTCATAATCTCCCCGCCCTGCGGCTCCCCGGCTCCTGACCGCACCAGATGATGCGCCCTCTCCACAATTTCAAAAAGGATTTTATGCTCTCTGTCCAGTATTTCAATCCCCGTCTTATATTCTTCTGCAAATTCGCAGGGATTTTCCCTTACCATCCATTCCTCTAAAGGCGGCAGCTTTCCGATCAGGATATCGCTGCCGATAATATGATGATACAGCCACCGCGCCAGAAAATTCATCAGATCCTCCAATACCTGACGCTGCCTCTCATTATCATCGATATTCTGTACCATGCATTCCAGGATCTTCTCCCGGAAAAACATATGCTGGGCGCGCTGTAAAATCAGCTCCGGGTCGCAGATTTCCTGCATATATGCCTCTTCATGGGCAAAATGCAGATCGGCATATTCCTCTAAGTCTTCCAGCAGATCCTTGATGTCAGAATACTGGTCGCCCTTGTATTCATTATGTATCATGTCCATCCCTCTATTGATCAGCTCAAATAAGTGACGGTGCTCCTCGTCAATATTTTCTACTCCTAAGATGCAGTCGTCCGTAAACTGAAACATATTCGTTTCCCCCTTCCTTTTCCTTTCGTTTCCTAACGGTCTATTTCTATCAGGCGCCTGGGCGAATGCGTGATGTTTTCACAGCCTTCTTTTGTGATGACCACCACGTCCTCAATCCGGACGCCCCCAAAACCTTCGATATAGATCCCCGGCTCTACGCTAATGACCATGCCCGGCTTGATCCTGCTTCTTTCTTTTGTGGAAAATCCCGGTTTTTCATGGATATCAAGCCCTAAAGAATGTCCCAGGGAATGTCCGAAATTTTCTCCATAACCGGCTTTTTCAATCACATCCCTTGCCAGGGCGTCCACTTCTCTCCCTGTCATACCGGGGCGGATGCCGGAAAGAGCCGTTTCCTGCGCCTTTTGCACCGTTTCGTAAATTTCCCTCTGCCTGTCGGAAGCGCTCCCCATCACGACGGTGCGGGTCATATCGGAACAATATCCCCGATACCGGCATCCGAAATCCATTGTCAGAAAATCCCCTTTCTCCAACACCTTGCCGGTTGGCACGGCATGGGGCATTGCCGAGTGGATGCCGGAGGCGGCAATGGTATCAAAGCTGAGTCCCTCCGCTCCTTCTTCTTTCATAAAAAATTCAATCAACGCCGCTACCTGTTTTTCCGTCATCCCCGTTTTTAATTGAGGCAGCAATCTTAAAAAAGCCGTATCGCCGATTTTTTCTGCCTGGCGGATCGCCTCGATCTCCTCCGGCGTTTTTTGCGCGCGGCGCTCTGTGACGCCATCTCCCAGACCTTTCAGCGTTATCCCCGATAAGCCTCCGCCGCCAAGCTTTTTTAGCAGTCCCTCATACTCCGACACCGTCATTTCCTGATCCTCAATACCGAGGGTTTTAACCGAATCGCTGCGGAGGATTTCCAAGAGCGGGGCATAGTAACCGATTTTGTCCCACTCCACGACAGAAAACTGCGGGCACTCGGACTTTGCCGCTATCACATACCGGGAATCTGTCACGACCATGGCGGCGGTATCCGAAATATAAACATATCCCTCGCCGGTAAACCCCGATACAAACCTCATATTAGAGCTCCCTGTCAAAAGCAGGGCGTCTACCGGTACGGATTGAAGTATTTCTTTTCCTTTTTCTTTTCCCATTTTCTTTTCCTCTTTTCCTCCCGTTTTTTTATGCGATATTCCTTGAGGACGATCCGCTCCAGCTTCCGCTTCAGCACAATTTGGATTTCCTCTTTTTCATTAATGGGCTTTACAAGAAAATTTTTGAGTCCGATTCTTTTGGCTCCAAATATATCGGTAAATAGCTGGTCGCCTACAAAGACCGTATTTTCCGGTCTGGTGTTCATAAGCTCCATCGCATAGTAATATCCCTTTTTTGCCGGCTTATGTGCATTAAATACCATATGCGCCCCTATCGGCTCATTGAAGCTGTACACTCTTTTTTTCTTATTGTTGGAAATCAGACAGCACTCAAATCCAATCTCCTTTAACCGGGCAAACAATTCTTTCGCGCGCTGGCTTGCCTCCCTGCCATGCTCCACTAAAGTATTGTCAATATCAAATAATACGCCCCGGTATCCCTCCCTGTACAATTTTTCATAGTCAATGGCATAAGTAGAGGTAACCGTATTATCTGGGAAAAACTGCTCAAACATAGGTTATTTTCCTTTCTGCCTCATCGGGTTATGGATTTTAAATGAATGATAAACTGCTCCGCGACACGTCCGGAATATCCGCCATTTCGGATGCTCCAGGCGTTTGCCTGCCGCAAAAGCTCCTCCTCTGTCAAGGTAAGATCGGGCTCCCTTTCGGCTAAGGAGAGAACAATTTCCTCAAATTCCTTTTTCATCGGGCGGCTGAAGTTTATCGTAACGCCAAATCTTGCCACCAGGGAAAGTTTTTCCTGCATGGTATCGGAATGATGCAGCTCATCCTGCGTCATATCGGAGCGGTCCCCCCAGGTTTCCCGGATTAAATGCCTTCTGTTGGACGTAGCATAAATCAATACATTATCCGGCTTAACCTCCATTCCCCCCTCAATGACCGCCTTCAGATATTTATACTCGATTTCAAATTCTTCAAAGGACAAATCGTCCATATAAATAATAAATTTGTAATTCCGGTTCTTAATCTGCTCAATAATGGCGGACAAGTCCTGAAACTGGTGCTTATATACCTCGATAAGCCGCAGTCCCCTGTCATAATACCGATTGAGGACAGCCTTGATGCAGGTAGATTTTCCGGTTCCGCTATCCCCAAACAGCAGGCAGTTATTTGCCCTGCGTCCCTCTACAAATGCCTCCGTATTCTCAATTAACTGTTTTTTCTGCAGTTCATAGCCAATCAGGTCATCCAAAACGACATCGCTGGTATGGGTAATGGGGGAGATTATCATTTCCTCGCCCCGGTGCACTATGCGAAAGGCTTTATTCAGGCCGAATTTGCCGACGCCATACTGCTTATAAAAGGAGGTTACGATCGCAAACATATCTTCTGCATTTTTCGCCTTCCTCAGTTGCTTTGCCAGGGCGCGGACTTTTTCGCTGACGCTTTTATTGTACGTGTTTTCTGCCTTTGCCATGGAATGATAGTGGGTCAGAATATCAAAGCACTGTACTCCCAGCTTCTTTTCCATTTCCGAAAAATCATAATGGAACAGACGGTAGAAGCATTCCATATCCTGCTTGACAATCGTATTGGCAGACCCCTCTCCGGAGGCTCCCACAGTTTCACAAATTATACTGAAGGGATTTTCATTAGTCGCCAAGAGATAGGCAATATAGCACTGCCACAGATTTTCGTCAAAGCCATAGGTGGTAGATAAATCTAACAGCCGGTAGATTTCATCGTAAATGGCTCGGACCAGTTCCTCTTTGGTGGCATTGCTATCTCTGTTTTCCCTTTCAAAAATGGCGCTTAATTTCATTAAAATACTGTCTTTTCCCAAATTGCCATACATAATCAGCCGGGATGTTTCTCGATACATATTTTCCCCCTTACATCTGTTCTAAGTCAATACACTGAATATTATCCATATTGTTTGCCATCGCCGCAAAATCCGTCGTGAAGCCTTCTCTGGAAAACAGATAATAATAATCTGCCTCCTTCCCTATCTGCTCAATATTTTGCAGCAGCTCTTCAAAATCCGGCATTCCCATCGGTTTATTGCTCCATTTGCATTCTCCTACCAGCAGGCCGCCCTGCCCGCTCTCGCCCACTAAGGGGATGAACCCCTTTTTGCCGTACAGGCTTCCGAAATTATCAAACTTGACAGGCAGCCTGTCATAGCGGTTCATAAGCTCCATAAATTCGCGGCATACTTTAATATAAGCTCTTTTTACTACCTCATCCAGCCTGTTTCGGATATAGGCGTCATAAAAATCTTCCGGCTCCATCAGGCTCAGATCCGAAAGATTCGGATAAACTAATTTATACCAGAACTGGAGAAAAGCATCTGTAATGCGGTACAGGCCCTTCTGAACATTTGCCTTTTTTTCCGGCTCATAGGAAAAAATCTTCGCCGCCACGTCTAACTGGATCAAATTTTTAATATAAACCGAAATTTTTGCCCGGCTGAAATGCGTCCGGTTATAAAGATAATTGAGCTTCGGTTCATCTTCGGCAAGGACGGACAATATCGTGCTGTAATACGGCAGCTCCCGAAGGGCGGTTTTCAGAAAACGCTGCGCCTCCCTGTGCAGCGGCCCCTTATCATCCAAAATAATGCGCAGGATATTTTTCCGCACTGTTTCCTTTGGATTCCATAAATTCAAATATGCCGGTATCCCGCCCAAAATTCCGTAAATTACCACACATTCTTTTGTCGTACTGTCCGGGAACCGTTCTACCATTTCCAAAAAAGTAAATTCCTTCAATTTGATAAAGGAGGTTATCCGGGCAGCGAGGGCTCCCATATCAGAAACCATGGAATTTTCTACCCACTGAACCGAGGAGCTGAGCAACAGGGTCAGTACCCTGCCCTCCGGCAGGGTCTGTATAAAATCTGAAAAATCCGCAAAAAATGACTTATAGCCCTTTTGCATTAAATCAAATTCATCCAGAACGAAGCATACCTTTTCCTCTTCTGCCTTTTTTTGCAATTCTTCCTTTTTTTCCGAAAAATAGCGGTTCTGCTCTTCTTCTGACAACTCCCTTGCCTGATAATAAACCGTTGTCTTATTTTCCATAAACCGTTTAACCAGACTGGTTTTGCCAATTCCCTCCCTCCCGTACAAAATAATCATCTCATTTTTCGATGACGCATAAAACCGGGAAAGCATCTGAAGTTCCTTCTCACGACCGATAAACACAAAAAAACCACCTTTCCAATCAAAATGGAGCCGTTTTCCCCTTGCGCCGCCTACATTTTATCCGGCGCCTCAAAGCCTAACAGTTCCACACACTGCTCCAGTACCCTCTGCGCCAGGCCGATTAGTTTTAAATAAGATGCCTTTCTTTCCTCATCCTCCTGGGCAAGGATTTTCGTTTCATGGTAAAAATGATTAAATGCCTCCGATAACTCATATACATACTGGCAGATTTTGTGAGGAGCCAGCTCCTCATAGGCGCTTTCCACGGCCTCGGAAAATTTACTCAGGGTCAGATAAACCTCTGTTTCGCTTTCGCTTATCGGCGGCAAAAGCCTTGCATTTTCGCCTGTTTTTTTACCACTGGCGTTATATTTATTAAATAAAGATTTAATTCTTACTATCGTATATAAGATGTAGGGCCCGGTATTTCCCTCAAAGGAGGCGAACCTCTCAATATCAAAAATGTAGTCCTTGGAAGCCTGATTGGACAAATCCCCATATTTCAAAGCCGCCAGACCAACCTTCTCGGAAATCTCCTTCGCCTCTTCCTCGGAATAATCCCGGTTCTCACGGATTCTCCTGTAGACGGCGTCGTTGACCTGCTCGCACAGCGCCCGCAGGCGCAGCACACCGCCCTCCCTCGTCTTGAACGGGTGGCCGTCCTTACCATTCATCGTCCCGTTCCCTATAAAGACCAGCTCCGTTTCCGGCCGGACAATACCCGCCTTCTTCGCTGTCCGGAATACCTGTGTGAAATGCAGCTGCTGGCGCTTGTCCGTGACATAAATGATGCGGTCGGGCGAAAACATTTTTTCGCGCTCTACCAGTGTTGCAAGATCCGTCGTCGTATACAGCGACGCCCCGTTGGACTTCAAAACAAGGCAGGGAGGCAGTTCTTTTTTATCCCCCTCCTCGGTAATATCCACAACCAGCGCTCCATCGCTCAGCCGGGCGACGCCATCCGCTTTCATCTTCTCGACCATCGGCTGAATGTAGGGCTCTGCATCGCTCTCCTTCTTCCACAGATCAAAACTCACATTCAGATTGTCATAATTCCTTTTCAGATCCGGCAGAGATACCTTCAAAATCTGTTCCCACAGAGCGCGGTATCCCCGATGCCCTGCCTGCATCTTGAACGTGATCTCCTGCGCCGCCCGGAGATATTCCTCATCTTCCTTTGACTTGGCGCTGGCATAGGGATAGATTTCGTCCAGATCGCTCATGGTAAAGGGCGGCTCCTCCGGATATTCGCCTTCAAAGTCCTCCTTATAATATGGAAGATCCGGCTGTCGCTGCCTACACTCGTGGATAATCAGCCCCATCTGGAGCCCCCAGTCGCCCAGATGGGCGTCGCCGATAACTTCATCTCCCATAAACCGGCAGATGCGCTTGATGCTCTCGCCGATAATCGCGGGGCGAAGATGCCCCACATGGAGCGGCTTTGCCACATTGGCGCCGCCGTAATCAATCACAACGGTCTCCGGCTTCTCTTTTTTCTCCACGCCGAGCCTGCCTTCGCCGGCCATCTTCTCCGCCTGCGCAGCCAGCAGGTCGCCGCTGACCGTAATATTGATAAATCCGGGATTTACCGTTTCAATCTTTTCAAAAAGGGACTCCCCCTGCAAAACAGCTACGACGTCGCCGGCAATCCGGATCGGAGCCTTTTTATATTCTCTGGCGGCGGCCATGGCGCCATTACACTGGTACTGGCATAAATCCGGACGGTTGGACAAAGAAACCAAACCATATTTCTTATCATACCCCGCCTTTTCAAAACCGTCTTCCATCTTTTCTTTTAAAATCTCGATTACATTTTTCATTGTTACCTCCATTTTCTCTTCCCTGTGCTACTACTTAACATTCTAAACTTAAATCCAGATTTGTCAATATGCTAAAATAATTTTCAAAAGTTTTACGGCAGCATAACGGATTATCAATGATGATTCCCGGTACTTTCGTGCCAATGATCGAAAAAGCCATTGCCATGCGATGGTCATTATAGGTCTTAATTATCCCCGGTCTGCATGTGCCGGGAGTAATTAAAATCCTATCCCCCTCGGTTTCACAAACAATTCCCAACCCTTTTAATTCCTGCGCGATTCCCTGTATCCGATCGGATTCCTGCCGCCGGATGTGTCCTACCCCGGTTATTTCCGTCGGGCTGTCGGCAAAAACGGCTGCCGCCGCCAGGGTCATGGTCTGATCCGAAAAATCGCTCATATTTACCCGGATTCCATGAAGCCTTCCCTCCTCAGGACCTTTCAGATAAACGCCCTCGCTTTTTTCTTCCAGACTACAGCCCATCTTTTCCAATACCCGAAGAAATTGGATGTCGCCCTGGACAGAGTCCATATGCACATGCTCCACCAGCGCCGTCCCGCTGTTGATTGCCGCCATGGCATAAAAGTAACACGCCGCCGATACATCCGGCTCTATCCGGTATTCCCCTGCCTGATAATGACGCCCCGGCAACAGCTTATACTCATTTTCCCCCACCTGCTGTATCCCGCCTCCAAATTCCTCCAGCATTTTCATCGAGATGCGGACATACGCCCTGGCATCTCTTTTTCCGGTCAGTACAATGCGCACTTCTTTCTCACAAAGTATCCCCGCCAGTAAAATTGCGCTTAAAAACTGGCTGCTTTCATCTATATTTAAGAAAACGGTTTCACATACGGTTTCTTTTTTTCCGCATATACGAAAAGGAAAAGCATAGGGCTTCTCCTGATATTCAAACACCGCGCCCATCTGCTCTAATGCTTCTAAAAGAGGACGCATCGGCCGGTTTTTCATCTGCTCGGAAGCATCCATTTCATAACGCCCTCCCGACAGGGCAAGCATTGCCGTCAAAAATCTGGCTGCGGTCCCTGCGCTCCCTACATAGACCGACACATTTTCTCCCGGTATTTTCTTTCCGCGCCCGGTTACCGTAATCTCCGCTTTTTTTTCGTCCTTTTCAAGCTCATATCCAAGCGCCTGCAGAGCCTCCATAAAAACCCGGGAATCCTCACTGAACAGGACCCCCTTCAATACGCTTTTCCCCTCCGCCAGCGCCGCCAGCAGCAAAGCGCGATTCGTCATGCTTTTTGAGCCGGGTACGCGAACCCGGAGATCCGGCGGCTGCCTGAACGGCTTCATGGCAAACTGTTTCATACAAACCCTCCTGTTGCAAAACTTCGCCCCCGCATTCCTACGGGGGCGCATCTGTTTTCTCTTTGTAGGCTTTTCCTGTTTATTTACAGAAAGCTTTTACTTTTTCGTAAATGCTGTCGGCATCCAGACCATATTTCTTCACTAATTCTACGGCGGGACCGGATTCGCCAAATACATCATTAATACCGATCCGGCATACCTTTGTCGGATATTTTTCGGACAACACATCACATACCGCGCTGCCCAGTCCGCCGATAATCGAATGCTCCTCTACGGTAACCACCTTGCCGGTTTCCTTTGCCGATGCCACGATCAAATCCTCATCCAAAGGCTTGATCGTATGAATATTGATCACCTTGGCGTCAATACCGTCCGCCGCCAGTTTTTCTGCTGCCTCGATACAGTTCGATACCGGAAGTCCGGAAGCGACAATCGTCACATCCTTACCCTCGCGGAGTACTACGCCTTTTCCCAATTCAAATTTATAGTCCGGTTTGTCATTGATAACCGGAACTGCCAGTCTGCCAAAACGGAGATAACATGGCCCTTCGTGCTCATAAGCAGCGCGGACAGCCGCCTTCGCCTCGACATCATCCGACGGAACAATAACCGTCATGCCCGGAATGGTACGCATCAGGGCAATGTCCTCATTACACTGGTGGGTAGCGCCGTCCTCGCCAACGGAAATACCCGCATGGGTAGCGCCGATTTTTACATTTAATTTCGGATAACCGATAGAATTGCGAACCTGCTCAAACGCGCGTCCGGCAGCAAACATAGCAAAGGAGCTGGCAAACGGAACCTTGCCGGTAGTAGCAAGCCCTGCCGCAATCCCCATCATATTGCACTCGGCGATACCGCAGTCAATATGGCGGTCGGGGAACGCTTTTTTAAACACGCCGGTCTTTGTGGCAGCAGCAAGGTCGGCATCCAGTACAACAAGGTTATCAAATTCAGCGCCCAGCTCTGCAAGAGCATTACCATAGCTTTCACGGGTAGCTATCTTTTTTACTTCTGACATAAAGACTCACCTGCTTTCTCTAATTCTTCCATTGCCTGTGCATACTGCTCATCATTCGGGGCAGTGCCATGCCAGCCAACCTGATTTTCCATAAAGGAAACTCCCTTTCCTTTTACCGTCTTTGCAATAATGGCAGTGGGCTTGCCTTTGGTAGCTTTCGCCTCATCAAAGGCGGCTTTCAGCGCATCAAAATCATGTCCGTCCACAGAAATAACATGGAAGCCAAAGGCTTTGAATTTTTCATCGATCGGATACGGGGAGCATACGTCCTCCACGGAGCCGTCAATCTGCAATCCGTTGTTGTCGACAATAGCAACGAAATTATCCAGCTTTCTGTGTCCGGCAAACATAGCAGCCTCCCAGACCTGCCCTTCCTGAATCTCTCCATCTCCTAACAGGGTGTACACGCGGTAGCTGTCATTGCTCAGCTTGGCGGATAACGCCATACCTACCGCTGCGGAAATGCCCTGTCCCAGAGAACCGCTGGACATATCCACTCCCGGGATGTGTTTCTTATCCGGATGTCCCTGAAGATAAGAACCGACCTTACGCAGCGTTACCAAATCCTCAACCGGGAAGAAGCCTCTGTTTGCCAGAGCGGAATAATATCCCGGCGCCGTATGGCCTTTACTTAAAACAAAACGGTCACGATCCGGCTTGTCCGGATTTTTCGGGTCAATATTCAATTCCTCAAAGAACAGATAAGTATAGATATCTGCTGCGGACAGGGAGCCGCCCGGATGTCCGGATTTTGCATGATACACGGCAGTCACAGCGCCCTTGCGGACATTGACGGCCATTTTTTGAAGTTCCAACTTATTCATAATTTCCTCCCCTTCTTTATTCCCCGAAAACGGCAATATAATCTTTCTGGAATTTTTCAATGCCGCTGTCTGTCAGCGGATGCTTTGTCATCTGCTCAATAACGCCGTAGGGTACCGTGGCAATATCGGCGCCTGCCAGAGCGCAGTCGGTAACATGGATCGGATTGCGGACGCTGGCGGCGATAATCTGGGTATCTAAGTCATGTACGGCAAAAATCTCAGCAATATCACGGATCAAATCAATGCCTGCCTGTGAAATATCATCCAGACGTCCTAAGAATGGAGATACATAAGTAGCGCCTGCTCTGGCGGCCAGCAATGCCTGATTAGCAGTAAATATTAAAGTCACATTTACTTTGATGCCTTCGCTTGTCAAAGTCTTTGTTGCCTTAAGGCCTTCTGCCGTCATAGGGATTTTCACTACCATATTTTCATGGATTCTGGCAATCTCCCTTCCCTCTTTTATCATGCCCTCTGCATCTACGGTAGTCGCTTTTACCTCGCCGCTGATCGGACCGTCTACAATAGAAGCAATCTCAGCAATAACCTGATTAAAATCTCTTCCCTCTTTCGCAATCAATGAAGGATTTGTCGTAACTCCACAAATAACCCCCATGTCATTTGCCTTTTTGATATCCTCTACATTGGCTGTGTCAATAAAAAATCTCATTCCTTTTTACCCTCCTAAATAAGTAATTTATTTCATATGCTTTATTATACAACTGAAAAGCATATAATCTCAACTATTTTTTGCCAATTTCAAAACTTTTTTCCGAATTTTTCCCTAGCCGCCATAAAAGCACATATCATTTAACACCAGTTTCGTCACTGCCGACAGGGGAGCGCCAAAGGAAAACTGTCTTGTCACCTCTCCCTGTTTGTCATATTCCGCATAAGTCCCGGCGCCTAAAACCGATAGTATCATATGATTTCCATAGTCTTTTGCCAGGCAGAAGCCGGGATAATGAATTGGCAGGTTTTCTTCTGCCTGCGTTTCCTTTTTCTTGCCGTCAACAGAAAACAGCACGCCGGCGCCCTTCCCCTGTTCTTTTACATAAGCCGCGATCTTATCTATTGTCCCGTTCGAGCTGTCCTCCTGTAAAAAAAGCGTCGTCTGAGCCATATCATACCGGGAAGCTGCCTTATCTTCTTTTACTTTCTTTTTCAGCGGGGTCTTTCCCCACGCTTTTTTCTGTCCCAGCACAAAGGAAACCCCGGGGCTTTTCCCCGTAATCGCCGACAGCTTTACAAGCCCGGACGGCTTTTGACAGGAAACATAAAGACTCCCCGCCTTCGGCGCAGTCAAAGAACCGGCGCTGACATTTTTCGGAAAAGAATATACAACGGTCTGCTTTCCTGTCTGGAAAGAGGCGGCTACCAGATAATCCCTCTTTTTTTTCGTAACCAGAGCATATATATTATCATAGCCGTCATAGCTGAAATCCCGGATTTTTCCGTATCCGTTTATCCCAACGGTCCCTGTCACCTGTCCCAGCGCGGACACTCTTGCGACCTTTGTATCCGACACCTGATATAAAATGCTGGCGCCGGACTGGTAAATCCGCTTTCCGTGTCCGGATTCCGTTGTTATTGTATTTCGCAAAATGCCGGCATTGTCGTAGGCATATATTTTTTTGTCCTTCTGAGGAAATACAAAAAATAACCCATTTTCTAAAAGTTCCCCGCTCCTTCCCTTCTGGAAGCCGATTTTCACGGGAACAGCGGATTTCGGCGCATCATACTTGTAGGTATGGCTTTCCCGCATGGCCCCGGCGCTGTCTAAAACTTCAATCAGGATATAATTTCTCATCCCCGGCACCAGCCCATTTACCGTAAATTCATGTACCATTGATAAGTTATTTTCCTGACCATTATTGATATATCGAACGTGATCCGGTATTTGCTCGCTCGCTACCGTAACCGTGTAACGTATCATCCCCCGATAGGCAGTTTCAAAATAAAAATAAAATGCCGTATCACACGTCCCAAAGGGATTTGCCGCAATAATCGGATTTTCCAGCGTCGCATCCGTCCTTTTTATCACTCGGTCCAGACGCTCCCTTGCCGCTTTGGACACGGATACCTGATAAGGGGCCTGACTGGCAAAATTCAGGACATTTTTTCCCTCTCCCGCCTTCACAAGCGCCGTCGCATGCTTATCCGTATCATAACGGTAAGCCCGATCGGCGTTCTGGTCGCTTTGCTCTGTCTTTATCCGTTTTGCAAATTCGTCGGCAACTCCTCCCCGGTTAAACAGAAAAAAAACTGCCACACCTGTCAACGCCGTCAGTAAAATAAGAGTAAGCAATACCGGTTTCAGCACTTTTTTCATTTCACTTTCTCCTTATCCAGTATCTCTTCAAATTCCTCCATTGGCATAGGCCGGGCATACAAATACCCCTGCGCCATATCGCAGTGGATATCCCGCAGGTAGTCTGCCTGGGACTCCGTTTCCACACCCTCGCAGACCACTCTTTTATCCAATTCTCTGGTCATCTCCACTGTCTTTTGAATAATAATCTTGCTGACGTCCGAAGTTTCCGTTTCATCCAGAAATGATTTGTCAATCTTAATAATATCCACCGGCAGCTCTTTTAAGAGATTCAGGGAAGAATATCCGGTACCAAAATCATCAATGGACCAGTGGATGCCCAGCTCCTTTAATTTGGCCATCATCCGGGCAATATCCGACAGGTTATCCTTGAAAATCCTCTCAGTCAATTCCAACTCTATGTATTTAGGAGGCGTATTGTATTTTGCCAGCACGGCCGCAATTCTCGACACATAATCGTTTTCCCCCAGCAGGACTCTGGATTGGTTGATCGAAATCGGCACACATTTTTTCCCCGCCTTTAATCTCTTTTGAAGCATCTCACAGACCGAGCAGAGCATATAAAAATCCAACTGCACAATAAAACCGTTTTTTTCAAAAATCGGTATGAATTCATCCGGATATACCATCGTCCCATCCCGGCGGATCCAGCGGGTCAGCGCTTCCGCCCCTACAATCTCTCCGGTATCCAGATTGTATTTAGGCTGTAAATAAGTTTTAAACTCTTTTTCCTCCAGCGCATCCTGCATTACCCGTTCAATCTTCTTTATCTTTTCCATCCGGGCATAAATTCTGTCATCGTAAAAGACCAGATCGCTGCCCTCATGGGGACGCAGGCTCTTTCTGGCTATGTTGGCGCGCTCCACCATTTTTTCTATGTCAATTTCCTTATCTTCCACCAGATAAATACCGATTCCCAGTGTGGGATCCGCGTCCGGATATTCTTTACATACCTTATTATCAAATTCCTTGCACAATTTATGAAGCAGATTTTTCAGTGTCTTTTCGTCCTCATACACAGCAAGGGCAAGAAAATGATCCGCCACACTCCGGCAGCATAATTTCATCATTTTACCGCAGGTCGTAAGAAGGAGCGCCAATTCGATAAGAACCTGGTCGGCGCGCCGTAATCCGTATAAATTATTGATTGCCTCAAATTGGCTGATATCTGTGCAGATAATGGCATACTTGTCCGCTTTTTTGGACTGCTCCAGTAACTGCACTACCTCTTTTTTAAAATAATCCAGAGTATACAGTCCCGTCAGGACATCATACCGATCCTGGTTTTTCATATCCGTTGCTATATGTTGGATCGGTTTCCTATCCTCATTTGCCGCGCCATAGCTTAATGAGCCGTCCCCCGTCATGGAAGTGTGCAGGGAAGCGATCGAATAATTATTATCCTCATTTAATATAATCATGGAAAATCTGAGTTCCCTGTATAAAACGCTGGTCTGGTAAGGAATCCTCAGCTCCAGCTCGCCATTGATATTATAACAGCCCGGGTTGATGGTGGCAGCCTCTGATTGTATCACTTTCAATACACAGTCAAGGGGTACCTCTTTGATTTCTTTTTTGAGAAGGTTTTCATACTCACTCTTATTATGGGCAACCAGATACTCCTTGTGGCCCATCCAATGGACATCCTCCTTTACATAACGCAGAACATCCTCGATGTCGCGGCGGACATAGAAAGCATAAAAATGATTCAGAGCAATCTGTTTTGCCCATTCCTCCATTAAATCATTATCTAATACCTGTTGTTCCGAATAAACTGGCAACCCCTTCACCTCCTCGTCGGATTATCGGTCCCATTTATCACACAGAGCATGAATCTGGTCCGTAAATTTGGCTGTATCCTTGTTACTCAATCCTTCATTCTTTCGTATTACTGCTATCAGACGCTGTCCTGCCGTCATCAGGCGGGTAAACATATCGCCGGAGCGTTTCTTCGCCGCCTTTTTCTTGACTGCCACCGGAAGCGCCTCCCTGACAAACTCACCGGACAGCAGGTCAAAAATCGTACCGCTGTATGGCGCTGACGCAATAAATCCATGTTCCCCTAAAGTTCTGGCAAACTCCGTACACACGGCGTCTTCTCCATGTACGACAAAGACATGCTTTGGCGGTCTTTCGGTAAAACTGCTGACCCACTTAATCAGCCCGTTTTTATCCGCATGCCCGCTGATACCGGCTATTTTGGTAATCTTCGCCCTTACCTCTACCGGCTCTCCAAACAGCTTTACCTGTTCCGCCCCCTCTAAAAGAGTCCGTCCCAGCGTTCCTGCCGTCTGGTATCCCACAAACACAATCGTACTTTCGCTCCGCCATAAATTATGCTTCAGATGATGGCGGATCCGTCCCGCCTCACACATGCCGGAGGCGGAAATAATAACCTTCGGCTCCATGTCAAAATTTATCGCCTTGCTCTCATCACTGGTAATCGACAGCTTCAGCCCCGGAAAACTAATCGGATTGATTCCCTTATCCACAAGCGCTCTTGCCTCGTCATCAAAACACTGTTGGACATTTTTTGCAAAAATCTGCGTAGCCTCCACGGCAAGCGGGCTGTCTACATATACTTCAAAATCCGGCTTTGTGCGGATCCTGCCTTCTTCCTTGATCTGCCGGAGAAAATAAAGCAGCTCCTGCGTCCGCCCCACCGCAAAGGACGGGATGACAACATTGCCGCCTCTTTGGAAGGTATCTTCTATGATTTCCGCCAGTTCTCCAATATAATCCGGCGTTTCCCCGTGGAGCCGGTCGCCGTATGTGGATTCCATCACCACATAATCAGCCGCCTTTGTATAGGTTGGATTCTTCAAAATCGGTTTATTTATATTTCCAATATCCCCGGAAAATACAATCGTGCGCTCCTGCCCGTTTTCCTTAGCAAATATTTCGATTGAAGCCGAGCCAAGTAAATGTCCTACATCCGTAAACCGCACGGTAACCCCGTCGCATATATGGACAAGGCTGCCGTAATCACACGGCACCAGAAGACGAATCGCCCCCAGGGCATCTTCCATTGTGTAGAGCGGTTCATAAATCTCCCCGCCGGCCCTCTGCGCCTTCCGGTTTCTCCACTCTGCCTCAAACTGCTGGATATGAGCGCTGTCGCGAAGCATAATGCGGCTCAGATCCACGGTCGCCTTTGTGGCGTACACCTGTCCCCGGAACCCCCTGGCATACAGCATCGGTAAAAGTCCCGTGTGGTCAATGTGGGCATGGGTCAGGAGGATAAAATCAATCTCCGACGGATTTACCGGAATTTCCTGGTTTTCAAAAAGATTTTTCCCCTGTTCCATTCCGATATCAACACAGAACTTTTTTCCGCCTGCTTCCAGATAATGGCAGCTCCCTGTCACTTCATGGTCCGCCCCTACAAATACCAGCTTCATCCTATCCCCTTCTTCCCCACATATTCGTCTGCATTCGCCCTTATATTATACTTTATTTCTCTTCGTTCGTCAACAATGCCGGCAAAAAACTAATGTCCCCGCCCATATTAGGTTTTCCGCAAACCCGTAGTTGAATCTTATCCGCAAATTTGCTATAATAAGAAAAATATTGACCGAATTTTTTTGACGATGGAGGATACGCCATGAAGGAGAAACGAATTGTCGTTGCGCTGGGAAGAAACGCCTTTGCGGAAACTTTTCCGGAGCAGCAAAAAAGAGTGAAAAAAGCAGCGGATGCCATTGCGGATTTAGTAGAACAGAAATATCAGATTGTCATCACCCACAGCAACGGTCCCCAGGTAGGCATGATCCAGACAGCCATGACCGAATTTGCCCGTCTGGACAGCCGTTACACCGTCGCCCCCATGTCGCTGTGCGGCGCCATGAGCCAGGGCTATATCGGCTACGATTTGCAAAATGCGATTCGGGAAGAACTCTTAAACCGCGGTATTTTTAAACCGGTTTCCACAATCATCACACAGGTTCGCGTCGACCCGTTTGACAAGGCATTCAACCACCCGACTAAAATCATTGGACGCATTATGTCCAAGGAAGAGGCGGAAGCCGAAGAAGAAAAAGGAAATTACGTCGTTGCCGAAAAGGATGGCTACCGTCGTATCATCGCATCGCCTCGCCCCATCGATATTTATGAAATTGATGCCATTACAGCTCTGTTAGACGCCGGACAACTGGTAATTGCCGCCGGAGGCGGTGGAATCCCGGTTATGGAGCAGGGAACCGCCCTGAAGGGCGCCAGCGCCGTCATCGAAAAAGATTACACCGCAGCCAAGCTGGCTGATATGATTGACGCCTCCCACCTTCTTATCCTGACCTCAAAGGAACAGATTACCACCGAGAATGGCAAAAAGGCTCTGGGAAACCTCCGGGTAGAGGAGGCGCTCGCCCTGATTGACGAGGGACATTTTGACCCGCTTACCACATTGCCTAAGATGGACGCCGGCGTTTCCTTTGTTTCTTCGGGAGAGGGAAGAACCGCTATTATTACAAAACTGGAAAATGCCTATGAGGGCATCCGGGAACAGATGGGAACAATTATTAAATCTTAAATTATCTTTTACCTTTTGAAAACAGAGAAAAAAGCGCGCGCCACCGTATAAGGCGGGCTTTTACTCACGATAAAAAGACAGGGAAGAAAAGCGAATATACCGCTTCCTTCCCTGTCTTTTTTTATATACTCTTTATTCATTCCTCATGTCATACAGCAGTATGGATTATCGTCTTTCTCCGGGGACTTTTCTTCTTTTCGCCACAAAGTGCTGGTAATCCTTTGCATGGCTCCAGTCGCCGCCCCATTCAAAGCCGTTATGCCGGAAAATCCGGTAAGCAACATCTTTTTTATGGATCATCTTATCCTTATGCTCTCCCATACACTTCGCCACATCCCTCTCCAGATATTCCGAAGCATTTTTTGGGAAAAATCCGTCTTCTCTCACATAAGGATTTATTCTGGGATTAATATCGATAGCAAGCCCCAGGGCATGACGGGACAATTCCTCTTTGCCCTTTACTGTGCGGTAATTAAAGGCGGAGGTATTATTATCCTCCATGGATAATTCATCATCTCCCTCATATTCATCCACAAGCCGGATCTTCTCAATCGGATATTCCAGACGATAAAGCCGGTAAAATACCCTCATAGTCTGCCACGCAATGTCCCGGTGGACAATCAGCTCGCCTTCCTGTACCTGTCTGCTGAAGTCGTAATGGAGAACCCGGATGTAACGCAGCTCTTCCATCGAAATATCACGGTTTTCCCGGAAGGAAACGCCCCTCATTTTCTCCTGTACATAATCGGGAACGAGGGCGCTGTTAAAGCCCTCCTTATATACTTTATAGCTCCCCACATATTTTCTTGTCTGCAAAAGCTGATAAAGATACAACAGGGTAAACAGAACCAGAGCAGCCTCGTACCAGCGGCGGATGCCAAAAAGCCCGGAAAAAGTCAGACAGGCAATAAAGATTCTGGCAAATACTGTTATCCACCAGCAAAACTGCATCCTCCGGTTTGTCCCGCGGTTTGCCATGTCATCGGATATGGCTACCGTAATATAAATAACCTTATATTCCATCCATATTTCAAAAACCGGTACCATTACAAAAATTGCCAGAGCGACCACGATCAGAGCCGCGCTATTGAAATAAAAGGGCATAAGGCGCAGCGCCAGTGATAAAACTCCGCTGATTACAGCAAGAACAAGACAGCTTATATATTTTTTATTGTGCTTTACGAGTAAAATCACGCCGATAAAAATCAGAAGGCAGCCGATAATATCCGGCAAAACATCAATCTGCATACTATCCCCTAAGATATAATCTCTGACGTTTTGCTGGATTCCCTCCTGCATATTTGCCCCCAAAAATTCTCCCTGAGGCCTTACATAGGCAGGATATGAAATGCCCGGCGTCATATAAAAATCCAGCCCGGTAAACAAAAGTCCGATTGCAATCAAAAAAATTGCCACAAAACCACCTCCTGTTTTTCTTTCTCCCATCGCTTTTTCCTTTAGTTTTGCTTTCTTACAATCTTATATTCATCATCTGTCTGGTAATACGGACAGAACTCATGGGAAGAACTGAGAAAACGCGCCATTTCATCCTCGTCCAGATTTACTTCGCATTCTCCGTATCCTTCCTCATCATAGACATAAAATGCACAAAACTCACAATCTGTTACCATTTCCACCTCTCTGTTCTCTGAGTAAGCCGATATTATTTATCCCCTATATATGATCCAGTCCGGGGGCAAGCGGGGAAAAAATTCCCCAGTCGTACATTATTTTCGATATGCCTGTCTGGAACTGTACCGCATAAGGGGTAAGATCCGCCAGACTCTTAACTTCAACGGCTTCTCCCTCCGGCGGTTCCATATTTCCATCCATTTCGCCGATTTTAATATCGGCAGATAAAGAAAAGAGCTTCGTACCGACCTTCGTACTGTCTACCGTTGTCAGGGAAACATCGTCTAAAATAAAATCAACATAGCTTCCCGGCTTTAAATCCTTTACAGAGCCGATTAGCTTCAATTTTGCCGTTTCCCCGCCCGGCGCCGATACATCCGCCGTACAGGAATACGCATTATCCGCCTTTGTAAAGTTCTCTGTCAGCGACACGGTACCGACCGAGGAGCCTCTCACAGATACATCCACAGACAGGGAATCCTCCAGCGTTTCCCCTGTCATGCTTTTCTTCATAACCGTAACCGCTACCTCTTCGGTTTCTTCCGGCGCAGTATTGGCAATCTGCAGGATTGCCGTAGAATTCCCGGGTTCTCCCTGAAAAGTAAGAGAAACCGTTATCGGAACGTCCCTGACATTTCCGGAGGTTTTCAGTTCGGTCAGATTGCCGTTCTCTCCATAAACCTCAAAAGTAAAATCCTGCGTGTACTGGGACAGCTTTTGGGAAATGTCCTTTAAACTGCTCATAAAATCAAATTGATTGGCGCCGCTATCGGTAATCCCGCGCTGCTGCTGCGTATATATTATCGCGCGCATGTAACGGTTTATACTGTCTGTTATTTTTGTCTGGCCCTCCATAAAGGCAGTAAAATCACTTATTATCATATCCATGGATTCCTTGGTGATTGTTACCTGATAGCCCTCTTTTCCATTATCCATCTCATCACAGGAAACATCCTCCTTCAGCTTTTCCATCTCCTCTTTCAAAAATTTCGTCAGATCTTCCTCAAACTGCCTTACGTCCTCTGCAGGAAGGTTCGCATTATTTGTATTGGGAGAAAATGACTGAAGCGTTTCCGTGGAAAAACAAAATGCCTTTCCGTTTATTAACTCTGGTACGGCTGCTACCATTTTATCCTTGTCCCCATAAAGATCCAGGGATAGTTTACTGCTTCCTCTGGCAAGGCTCATATCCATTTTTACCTTCTGCGCCTTCACATCATAACGGTTGCTATATTCGAGGGTAAATTCCGATAAATCAATTTTTTCGGGCGCCAGCCTCTTATCCAGATCAAGGTCTGACAGTTTTACATTTACCATGCTCGGTTTTTCTTTTAAAGACTCCGCAAGCTGCTCCATTCCCAGATACTCTCCTACTGCTGAATCATTCAACCGTTCCGTTGCCTGGGATAAAAGCTCAAAAGCCTTTTCCTTATCTGATGAAAAAACTCCACAGGCTGCCAGTACTACCCCGACAGAAGCTGCAAAAATTATAAAAACAACTGCTGCGATAAGTACTCTGATTTTCCCAATCTTCTTTTTTTCCATTTTTTCCTCCGTTCTACTACACCTATCCGATGTAATATAAGATTCCTTTTCTCTAATATGATTTTCGCCGTCTTTCACAGGCGCGCAGCAAGACAGACGCCAAAAGCCCTATTCCCACGCCAAATACTGCTCCCGCCAGTACGTCCGTAGGGTAATGTACATAGAAATACAGTCGGGAAAGGGCAATCATAACAGCTCCGGTTACCGCGGCAATCCCCCATCTTTTATCCCAGAGAAAAATCCCTGTTGCTGCTGCAAAAGACGACATCGTATGTCCGGATGGGAAGGAAAAATCTCCGGGCGCCGCTATCAGCATCTCTACCTCCGGATGCCGCCAGCACGGTCTTGGCCTGGCTATTATATTTTTTAATAAAACATTTCCCGCCAGCAGGCAAAAAATCAATGCCAGGGAAACCGCAAGCCCCGCCTTCCTGGTCTGCCGAAACAGCAGCAGAACCGCCGCTGCCGCAATCCAGACAGCTCCGCCCTCCCCAATTACGGAAAAAAATCTCATTAAGGGCGTAAGCATCGGATTTCTAATATCTAAAAAGAAATCCAGCACTGTATGATCCAGCCATTCAATCACGTTTTATCCCCCTGAAACATAAAATACTCTTTATTTTTTTCTGGATTTTTTCTTCTTTTTTTTCTTTGCCCCTATCTTCACAACACAGCATTTTTTTATACTGCCGCAATAGGCGTAAATTTTTACTTTTCCCTTTTTTTTCGCTTTTACAACACCTTTTTTGGTTACCGTAGCTTTTTTCTTATTCGAAGATTTCCATTTTATTTTTTTCTGACAGCGAAGCGGGCTGACAGACGCCTTTAATTTAAATTTTTTGCCGGCGCGGATCGTCTTCTTTTTCTTATTCAGCTTCAGGGACATAATTTTTGACAAATAATGCCGCACCTCTTTGGCAGCTCCGGAGCGGTATAGATCCGTGTAGCTGAAAAGAGCATAACCCTCACTGTTCCCCGCTTTTATCCTGTCTAACTGCGTTGCAATATTATAACTGGACTTTTTCCAGCCCGGGTCCGGTTTCAGCCGTTCTCCGGCTTTGTATAGCGCCAGCCCGATATACATCGGGACATCCCTCTTGTTTAAGGACTGCCATTTCGCAAACCGCTCATCGAACATCGCTGTCTTTTTCCCATGCAAAAGATAGTTGTTCGACCAATAAATCTGGGGAATAATATAATCAACATAGCCTTTTTTACTCATCCAGGTTTTGACATCGGCGCCGATCTTTTCACAATAGCTCACATCTCCTGCCGGGCTGATGCCAAACTGCAGTTTTTTCTTCTTTGCCTTTATCGTATTATATACCCGCATAACCATGGCGTTTATATTTGCCATGCGTTTTTCTTTTTTTACTTTATTATATTTTTTTTCATTCGTAGGGTAAAAATAATCGTCAAAATGGATTCCGTCTACGGAATACCGGTTAATTATTTCCCTTACCTGGCTTACTATCCTCTCCGTGGTTGACGCCTTTGCCGGATCCAACACCTTTTTATAGGTTACACGGTAAGGATTCATCCAGGCATGAAACTGAAGGCCATATTTATGGGCATAGGAAATTAATATTTTCAACGGGTCAAAGGAAGGAGCCGCCCCTTTATTTAAAAGGTATTTACTCCAGGGAAAGGAAGAGGATGGATAAATCGCATCATCAAAGGCACGCACATGGAAATATACCGTATTACACCCGCTTGCCTTAATATTATAAAACAATTTATTGGCATTGGCACGGAACTGTTTCTCTGATTTTGTACACAAGCCAACACTTTTGTACTCAAAACACGATACCCACACTCCGCGGACACTGTAAGAACCCGCCTGTGCCTTCTTTCCTTCTCCCAGCCCTAACGTCCCCGCAATCAAAATGACTGCCAGCATTAAAAAAAGACGTTTCACCATCATACACCTCTATTCTTTCTTTTCATTGGTCTTCCCATAAAATAAAAAATACTTTCTATTATTTTATGTAAAAAATCCAAAAATACATTTTCTAATTATACTATAAATATGGGAATTATGCAAATTTTTAGAAAATCCGCATCCGCAATAATCCGAAAACATAAAATCGGTTTCATAGCTGCGCGCCATTTTTTTCATTTTTTATCATAAATCCTTTTCAATATCGGCAAGAAAAGAGCACCGCCCAACAGTGAAACTCCGTTATTGAGCGGTACTCTTGCCAATGCCGTTACCTCCGGCATGCGAAAATCATTCGCTTTCCTTTACATAATTTACATGCAGCAGTTCATGGCTCCGTCCCTTCAGCACGCCGGTTTCATATAACTGGCTGACAACCGGATTTTCCTCCGAGCGCTTAATAATAGCAGATTTATCCGCCTTATACATTCCCTGGGCGCGTTCCTGTTTGACAATCTGATACCCAAACGGCTGACCGGCGCCGCCGATACATCCATATGGACAGGCCATCACTTCGACGAAATCAAAATGCTCCTCTCCCGCGCGGATTTTTTCAATTAAGTCATCGGCATTCCCCAGACCGTTCACAACGCCAATCCGAAGATTTCGTCCGCCGATTTCTACCTCGGCAACCTTGACGCCCTCCATGCCGCGAATGCCGGAATATTCCAAATCTCTGAGGGTCTGGTTATCTTTATCTGCCACATGGCGGAGCGCCGCCTCTGTCACGCCACCGGTCACGCCAAAGATGACGCCGGCGCCGGAGGAGATGCTGAACGGCATATCCGGCGAACTTGGCTCAATTTCATTAAACTGAATCCCCAGCTCTTTGATCATGCGGATCAATTCCTTGGTGGTAATAACATAATCCACATCCGGAACATCCTCTCTTATAAATTCCTCGCGGGAAGCCTCGTACTTCTTGGCCACGCATGGCATAACGGCAACGGAAACCGTTTCAATCCCCGCTTCCTTATCCGCCGGTTTATAGTATTCTTTTATCACTGCGCCAAACATCTCCATCGGAGATTTGCAGGAAGAAACATAGGGCATAAGATCCGGATGTTTGGTTTCTGCAAAGCGCACCCAGCCCGGACAACAGGAGGTAAACAGAGGAAATTTATTTCCCTCCGGATATTTTTTCCTGTCCTTGTCGCCGTCCTGCAGCTTGCGGACCAGTTCTGCCGCTTCTTCTACAATAGTTAAATCGGCGCCTACGCTCGTATCAAATACCGTATCAAATCCTATCATACGCAGGGCAGTAAAAATTTTGCCGATGGAATTTTTCCCCGGATTAAGCCCAAATTCTTCCCCAATCGCCACGCGGACTGCCGGCGCCACCTGGACGACTACTCTCTTATTCGGCTCGTAAAGAGCTTTCCATACCGCTCTTAAATCCTTTTTAATCGTGATCGCTGCCGTCGGGCATACCGCCGCGCACTGACCGCAGTTGACGCAATCCGTTTCTGCGATCTTCCGGTTAAATGCCGGCGTAACAATCATATCCGCCCCGCGGTTGGCAAAATCAATCGCTCCTACATGCTGTACTTCATTACACATGCGAACGCAGTCGCCGCAGAGAATACATTTACTCGGATCTCGGACAATCGCCTTCGAGGAGTCGTCAATCATTCTCTCGGGATGAGTATTCGGGAAACGGACATCCGTAAGACGGAAACGGGAGGCCAGCATCTGCAGGCGGCAGTTTCCGTTCTTTTCGCAAATGGTACAATCACGGCAATGGGATGCCAGTAAAAGTTCCAGTATCATTTTTCGATAATCATGCAGACGGCCCGTGTTCGTACGGATTACCATCTTGTCCCTCGGCGGAGTCGAACAGGATGCCACTATGTTTCCCCTTTCATCTTCCACCACACACATACGGCAGGCACCATAAATGGACATATCCGAATAGTAACAAAATGTGGGGACATGGATTCCCACCTTATGAATGACCTGCAAAATGTTTTTTTCATCGGTAAACTCTGCGCGAATACCGTCAATTATCATGTATTTACTGTTCTTAGCCATTTTTACCTCCTATATTTCCTTTACGGCGCCAAAATTACAGCCGTCTTTGCAGGCACCGCACTTAATACATTTCGTCGTATCAATCGTATGCGGTTCTTTTACTTTTCCTGTAATCGCACCAACCGGACACATTTTTGCGCACTTCGTACAACCTTTGCAAAGCTGCGGATCTATCTGAAGGCTGGTCAACGCCTTACACTGTCCGGCAGGACATTTTTTATCTGCCACATGAGCAATGTATTCATCGCGAAAATATTTCAGGGTCGATACCACCGGCGATGCCGCCGTCTTTCCCAGACCGCATAACGCCGTAGCCGATACCGTTTCCGATAAGGTTTCCAGCAGCTCGATATGCTCCATGGTTCCCCGTCCTTCCGTGATATCCGTCAGAAGTTCCAGCATTCTTTTGGTTCCTTCCCTGCACGGCACACACTTGCCACAGGATTCATTCTGGGTAAAGTTCATAAAGAACCTTGCCACTTCTACCATACAGCTTTTGTCATTCATGACAACCAGACCGCCGGAGCCGATCATAGCCCCTACCTTTTTCAGAGAATCAAAGTCCAGCTTCAGATCCAGATGATTCTCCGTCGGGCTGATACACAGACAGCCGCCGGAAGGTCCTCCAATCTGAACTGCCTTAAACTCTCCTCCCTTAATTCCTCCGCCTATGTCGAAAATAACCTCCCGCAGGGTAGTTCCCATAGGAACCTCGATCAGGCCTGTGTTCTGCACGTTTCCCGTCAGGGCAAACGCCTTTGTGCCGTGATTATTTTCCGGCCCATATCCCTGATACCATTTGGCGCCGTTTAAAATAATCGGCGGCACATTGCAAAAAGTTTCTACGTTATTCAATACCGTCGGCTTGTCAAACAGGCCATGCTCTACCGTTCTTGGCGGCTTTACACGGGGCATTCCCCTATTTCCCTCGATCGAGGTCGTCAGGGCGCTTCCCTCGCCGCAGACAAAGGCGCCCGCTCCCTGGCTGATGCGCAAATCAAAGTCAAAACCGGAACCGAGAATATTTTTTCCCAGCAGTCCTCTGTCCATTGCCTTATCAATGGCAGTCTGCAATCTTTCCACGGCGAGCGGATACTCCGCCCTTACATAGATATAACCATAATGCGCGCCCGTAGCGATTGCCGCAATGAGCATTCCCTCAATCACACGGTGCGGCTCGCCCTCCATCATGGAACGGTCCATGAAAGCTCCCGGGTCGCCTTCGTCACCGTTACAGACAACATATTTCACATCCGATTTCTGGTCTAATACCTGCTGCCATTTCCTTCCCGTTGGAAACCCGCCGCCGCCGCGGCCGCGCAGGGCAGCCTCTGTGATTTCATGCACAATGTCCTGCGGCTGCATATCAAACAATGCCTTTGCCACGGCGCTGTAGCCCCCTAACGCTATGTACTCGGCAATACTCTCGGCATTGATATGCCCGCAGTATTCCAGCGCGATACGGGTCTGCTGCTTGTAAAAAGGAATTTCCTCCTGCTTTACATATGGCTTTCCTTCCGCATCCTTATAGACCAGCCGCTCGATCACTTCATCCCCGATAATGGATTTTTCAATAATCTCTTCGCAATCCGATACCTGTACCTTCAAATACAGCCATCCCATCGGTTCAATCCGAAGCAGCGGTCCCATTTCACAGAATCCATGACAGCCGCTCTTTTTCAAACCGATGCTGTCCCCATGGGGATCCTTCTCCAAAACCAGGGCGCATTTCAGCCCCTTCGACTCAATGATCTCCTTCATTTTTGCGTATATTTCCAGGGAACCGCCGGCCACACAGCCGGTCCCGGCACAAATCAATATCTGCTTTCTCTGACTGCTAAGGGATTCTCTGTATTCCGCCTGCTTTGCAATCAGTTCTTCTCTGTTTTTAATTTTCATGGGCGGCCTCCTCCTTTAACTCTGCAATCAGTTCTTTCGCTTTTTCCGGCGTCATAGACGGATGAACATGGTCATTTACCGTACAGACCGGCGCCAGACCGCATGCTCCCAGACAGGATACGGTTTCCACAGTAAACAGCATATCCTCCGTCGTAGGGTTTTCCTCTGTGACCCCCAGAGTTTTTCTGAATTCCTCTAAGATCGGTACCGACCTTCTTACATGGCATGCCGTACCGTCGCATATTTTTATCACATATTTTCCTTTTGGCTTTAATGAGAAATTTTCATAAAATGTCGCCACTCCATAAATCTTTGCTTCACTCAGCTTCAATTCACGGGCGATATAACTCAGAATTTCTTCCGGCAGGTAATGATACTCTTTTTGTACCTCCTGCATAATGGCGATTACCAGAGTCTTATCATAATTATGTGACTGCAAAATCCCATCAATTTTTGCCTGTTCCTGTTCGCTCAAAACCTCTTCTCCTTTCATCACTCTGTCCTTTTTCCTCTGACGGGCTGTAAAACAGCATCGGAGGCGTATTGCAAAAAAAATCCGGCACAATGCCTAAAAATCGTGTCGGATTTTTCTTAATATTATCATATTTTTGCGGAACAGTAAATACACTTTGAAAAATTTTTTTATGTTTTTTAGAGGTTTCTTGCCAGAATATGGCTGTTTTGTATAAAATCTTCCACCGTTTCAAATCCCAGCCTCTGAATCAGATCCAATACATAGGGATTTTCTCCCGGCGTGCGGTAGGACGCCCGGTCCGCATATTGCTCCACATATTCTTTGCCCTCCGCCGTTTCTATATTCCTTTTCGGGCCGCCTACGCAGCCTCCCGGACACGCCATGCCCTCAAAAAAATTTCCCTCGATGCAGCCCTCCAGTATTTTCTGGAGCATCGTTTTGCAGTCCGCCGTCCCACAGGCGCAGACAGGCTGCAACTCACAGCTTTTATCAATACTCGTTACACATTCACGGACGGCGCGGCTGACTCCTCCGGCTGCGGCATACATTCTTCCCGCCGCCGCAGAATGTTCCATTTCCTCCGGCTGCATCTTTTCCCAATCCACAGCTAAGGCTTCAAAAATATCCTGCATTTCCTGAAAGGTAAGCACGCAATCGATCGCTCCCGCCAAATCCGGCTCCCGGATTTCCGCCTTTTTTGCCATACAGGGGCCGACAAAAACCGTCCGGCTCCCCTCATGGAGCGTTTTGACAATCCGTCCGCAGGCAATCATCGGAGATACGGACGCGGGCAGATGCCCCGCAATTTTCTGGAAATCCCTGCGTATCAGGGAAATCCAGATCGGACAGCAGCAGCTGGTAAGCTGGAACCCCTTCTCTGTTTTCATATTGAGGGAAAATTCCAGCGCCTCCTTTAAGGTAAGAATATCAGCGAAGGCTGCTACTTCTATTACACCGGTAAACCCCATTCCCTTTAATGCGCTTCGGATTTTTCCCGGCGTTGCCTCCTTCCCGAACTGCCCGATATAGGCAGGGGCCAGCAGGGCATACACCGGCTTCTCTGCCTTTTTTAATATATCCACCGCTTTTATGGCATCGTGGCTGAAGATAAGATTTTTATTTTGGCAGGCCTCGATACACCGGGCGCAACCAACGCAGTTCTCTGCGTTTAGCCTCACCTTCCCGTCCCGGATTTCCAATGCCCGGAACATACAGGCAGTCACGCACTTAGCATCCGTACAATCACAGGGGTTCTCTTTCCAAAGCAGGGGATATTTTTCCGGATGTAAAAGACAGTCTAATTTTTTCCGCGCCGCTCCCTTTACTGTCTTTTTCCCGTTTAGCTTATCCCGGAGCACTCGTTTATACAATTCGTCAAATGTCATGGTTCCCTCCGAATTACATTTTGCAATATTCTTAGTATCGGAGAAAACCGGATATTTATACATCAGTTCCACTGCGCCTCAAAGAGCGTCCTGTAAAATCCTCCCTGCCGCAGCAATTCCTCGTGGCTTCCCTGCTCTATGATCTTCCCCTCCCTCATCACGAGAATCTCATCCGCCTTTTGGATGGTGGAGAGGCGGTGCGCCACGATAAAACAAGTGCGCCCCCGCATCATTTTTTCAAAGGCATTCTGAATTTTCATCTCCGTCCTCGTATCAATGGCAGAGGTGGCCTCATCCAGTATCAGCATCGGCGGCAGGCAAAGCATAACTCTGGCAATACATAGCAGCTGCTTCTGTCCCGCAGAAAGATTTCCTCCGTCTTCGCCGATAACGGTATCGTACCCGTCCGGCATACGCCGGATAAAACGGTGGGCATGGCTTGCCTTCGCCGCCGCAATCACTTCCTCTTCCGTGGCCTCCGGACGCCCCATCATAATATTTTCCCGGACTGTCCCGTGTTTCAGCCAGGTTTCCTGCAAAACCATGCCGTAATTGTCCCGCAGGCTCTCTCTTGTAATCTTCCGTATATCCCGTCCCGACACCCGGATCGTCCCGCTGTTTACATCATAAAACCGCATAAGAAGATTAATAAGGGTCGTTTTCCCACAGCCGGTAGGCCCCACAATCGCTATCCTCTGGCCCGGTTTTACCGTAAGATTAAACGCCTCTATCAGCCTCCTGTCCGGCTCATAGGAAAAGTACACGTCTTCTATTTCCACGGTACCGTCCGCTTCGCCCAGCGCCACAGCCTCCTCGGAATCCGGTAATTCTGCCGTTTCCTCTATCAGCTCAAATACCCGCCCGGCACAGGCGATCGCATTTTGCAGCTCCGTAACCACGCCGGATATTTCGTTAAAAGGCTTCGTATATTGGTTGGCATAGCTTAAAAAGCTGGAAAGCATCCCCACGGTAATACCGCCCCGTATTGCATAAAATGCCCCGAAAATGCCAACGCCGGCATAAACCAGACTGTTGACAAAGCGGGTGGCAGGATTGGTAATAGACGAAAAAAAGATCCCGCGCAGCGAATACTTTTGCAGCCTGACGTTAATTTCATCAAAGGTTTCCTGTACCTTCTTTTCGCGTCCAAATGCCTGAACCACCTTCTGGTTCCCCACCATTTCTTCAATAAGGGCTGTCTGTTCTCCCCGGGTTTTCGACTGAAGGCGAAACATCTCATAAGTCTGTCTGGCAATAAAACCTGCCACAAACAGGGAAACCGGCGTAATGACCACTACCACAAGGGCAATCGGCACACTGACGCTAAGCATGAATCCTAACGTGCCAACTATCGTGATCAGGCCGGTAAAAAGCTGGGTAAATCCCATTAACAGGCCATCGGCAAGCTGGTCGGCATCGGCAGTCAGCCGGCTCACTATCTCGCCGTAAGAATGACTGTCAATATAGCGCAGCGGCAGTTTTTGTATCTTTTCAAAGGCATCCCCCCGGATGTCACGGACAACGCCATAGGTCATTTTATTATTGCACACATTCATAACCCACTGGGCAGCTATTGTCAGTACGATAGCCGCCGCTATCTTTTGGGCAATCCGGAATATGGCGGCATAATCCACCTGTCCCGGCGCCACCACTTTATCTATGGCCTGTCCAATCATAACAGGCACATACAGAGTGAGCGCCACCGAAATAACCGCCAGCAGCAGCGAGAGAAACAGCATGAGCCGGTAGCGGCGGATATAATGCAGTACCCTTTTCAGAGTTTCTTTTTGCGACATATCACCGCGCCCCCTTTCCATACTGGGACTCATAAATCTCCCGGTAAACTTCGCAGCGCTCAATAAGATATTCATGGGTGCCAATGCCGGCTATATGCCCGTCCTCCAGCACCACAATTTTATCTGCCTGCCGCACCGACGCCGCCCGCTGGGATACGATAAAAAGAGTCATATCCGTCAGCTGCTCCCGAATGGCCTTCCGCAGCGCCGCATCCGTGGCGTAATCTAACGCAGATGCGCTGTCATCCATAATCAGTATATCCGGCTTCTTTACCAGAGCGCGGGCAATAGAAAGGCGCTGCTTTTGTCCGCCGGAAAAGTTTCTGCCCTCCTGCTCTACTTCCTCTAAAAGCCCATTTTTCTTTCCTTTTACAATCTCCTCCGCCTGAGCTATGCAAAGAGCCTGCCACAGCTCTTCCTCCGTGGCATCCTCCTTCCCCCACAAAAGATTGGAAAGGATAGTCCCCTGAAATAAGACCGGCTTCTGAAGCACGATTCCCACCTTCTGCCTCAGCTTTTTAATTTCATATTCCTTTGCCTCCACCCCTTCAATCTTTAAGCTCCCGGATGTAATATCATAAAAACGGGGAATCAGATGGACTAATGATGTTTTTCCGGAGCCGGTGCCTCCAATAATACCAATCGTTTCGCCCCTGTTTACGGAAAAATCAATATCCGTCAGCGCCTCTTCCCGATTCCCCGGATAAATCAGGCCCACATGGGAAAAAGAAAGAATTTCGGAGCCTTTATCCTCCGGCTCTATTGTATGTTCCGCCTCGGTAAGCCCCGGCTTTTGTTCCAATACCTCCTGAATCCGGTTTCCGCAGGCTATCGCCTTATCCACATTGATGATAAGGTTGGCCAGCTTTACCAGTTCCACCAGAATCTGGGACATATAGGAAACCAGCGCCACGACCTCCCCCTGGGTCATAGCGCCGGCGTCTACCTGTACGGCGCCGCAATAAATCAGGACAATAATGGCGCTGTTAATAATAAGATAAGTAACCGGGTTTGTCAGCGCCGCAATCTTCCCCACTACTAGCTGCATGCGCGTCAGTTCCCGGTTTTCTGCCGTAAATCGCAGCGTTTCCTCCTTTTGCTTATGAAAGGCGCGAAGTACCCTGACGCCGGTAAGGTTTTCCCTCGTTCTTTCTACCAGCCGTTCCAGCGCCGTCTGCACCTGCTTATACAGCGGAATACAGATTTTCATAACGCCAAATACCACCAGCGCCAGCAAAAAAATCGCCGCGACAAATACAAGGGCCGCTCTCCCGTCAATGGTAAATGCCATAATCATAGCGCCAAATACAATAAAAGGAGAACGCAGGGCCAGCCGCAGCACCAGATTTACTCCGGACTGAACCTGATTGACATCGCTGGTCATCCTGGTTATCATGGCGGACGTGCCTAACCGGTCCATATCCCCAAAGGATAAGGATTGGATATGCTGAAATAAATCATGTTTTAATTCCGCGGCGAATCCCACCGCCGCCTTTGCCGCAAAATATTGCGCCGTAAGAGAAGCCGCAAACCCAACGGCCGCCAGAAGAACAAGCACAGCTCCCATTTTCCCGATATATCCGGTATCCGCCCCGGCAATCCCCACATCAATAATAGCCGCCATAACAAGCGGCACAAACAATTCAAAAGAGGCTTCCAGCAGTTTAAACAGAGGCGCCAGGATGCTTTCTTTCCGGTAAGTTTTTAGAAACCGCAATAACTTCTTCATGCCCTTCTCCTTTTTTTCAAAATTTCCGCCACATGATTTCCCAGTATGTTTCTTACATAGAGAAACGCCGGTATTTTCAGCAGATAGCTGAGAAACAAATAAACAACAATCCCCACTAATACCTGTAAGCAAAGAAGCGGCAGCATAGGAAAGGGCAGCATGCCGGCAGCATAGACGGCAGCGCCCATTACGGAGGCAAGCAAAATAGAGGGGAGTAAATCTGCCAGTTGTTCTTTGTATGTATATTCCAAGTATTTACGATTGGGCGTGGAATTAACCATGGCGGCAAACAGGGTAACTGCCATCCCGCTCCAGGCTATCCACATAACGCCCTGCCGCATAACCGCAAACAGCGACAAAATGCCAAAGCCTTTTTTTACGATCTCCATGATCAACATGGTACGTCCCTGCCCCAGCGCCTTAACCGCCTGTATATTCGCCGTCTGTACCGGTTCCAGGGCGTATTGGATACAGGCAATCTGCAGAAAGGGAACGCAGGGCAGCCAGCGTTCAGAAAAAATCAGGCAGACTACCGGCTTTGCCACTACTACCATACCAATCATCAGAGGCCACATTATGTAAGAACCGATTTGGATCGAAAGGCGGACCATCTTTTTTAATCCCGGCGCATCTTCCTGTTTTGTTGTCATTGCCGGAAACAAAACAGAGCCGATGGAAGAATTGATATTGGTCACGATGACATTGGGAAGCCGCTGGCCCTGATTATAATACGCCAGATCCTTGCCGGTATACAGCTTGCCGATCACCAGCCCCCGTATCTGCTGGTATGTAGTATGAATCAACTCCGACATAAGCATTTTCCAGCCAAAGCTAAACAGTTCTTTCATTCTTTTTCCGGAGAATTGTAAAAGGGGACGCCATTTCACCGTTATCCAGAGAACAAACGTGTCGACGGCAGAATTAAACAGATATTGCGCCACTAAAGCCCAGGCGCCAAAACCATAATATGCCATAGCGATCCCTAAGACGGCGGAACCTATGGTACCAATAAGAGTAGAAAAGAAAAAACGTTTGAAAAGCATATTTTTCTGCACATATGCCTGTTGTACGGAGTTGACGCCCGCCAACGGTAATTTCAGCGCCATAACCCGGAGAATCGGAATCAGAACCGGCTGCTTATAAAAGGATGCCACATACGGCGCACAGAAAAAGATAAGGGCATATAAGGCCCACGACATCGTAACACTAAAATAAAAAACGGAAGAAAAGTCTAATCTGTCCGCCTCTTTTTTCTGAATCAACGACTGCCCAAAACCACTGACGACAAACACATTGGCAATCTCGATAAAAATCGTGATCATTGCCACAATACCGTAATCCTCCGGTAAAAGCAGCCGCGCCAATATCATGGATACGATAAAAGATACCGCCTGGGCGCCAATGCGTTCCCCGAATTTCCACACAAGTCCCGACAGAACTTTTTTCTGCAATCCCTCTTCTTTCATGGCTTCCTCCAGACCTGCGGGCTACCGCCCATATAAAAGGGAGGGATTTTACTCCCTTCCCCTGTCAAACTCATAAGTTTCCTTCAGGTACCGGTACAGCTTTTCCGAGGAAGTACCATCCTGTACGCTGTGATACCGGTCCTTCATCCCGGCAAGCGCCGCTGATTGCGGATTTTCCCCTTTGGATACCTGAAATATAAAAGACGTTATGTCCTCAAACGTTTCCATATACTGTCCCTTAATATTTTCCTTAAAATCCGAAAACGGACAGCCATAATGCCGGAAATATTCTTCCCTGTCCTCTATCGTAAGGCCAATTTGCCTCCCTGTCAATAAAAAATCATAGTAAACCGAAGAATAGTCGGTAATCAGCGCCTGTGCCGCCGACAGCATCTCGTACAGGGTAAGCCCCTCCTTTTCCAGAAACGCATCGTCCGCTATACGGATGCGGGCAAGTTTCTCCCTCATAAACAGGGAAAGGTTTTGCACCGGGTGGGGACGGAAATATAAAATAAGATTTCTCTCCTCCAAAATCTTTTCCAATTCAAAAAGCTGCTCTTTTTCCAGTATGCCCGGCATGCCATAGGGGTATCTGTTTTCCATCCCGGCTTCCGGATGGAGCCTGTGCTGCCGATAGGTCGGCATCCAGAGAATAAAATCCCCCAGATGATTCTCCGGCTTATTTTTTACCAGTATATCATTTCTCGGATAGCCAAGCGCTAACAGCGCCTTTCTTTCTATCCCGATTTTTTCTGCAAAGACGTCATACCAGAACGGCGAAGTCACCAAATACCCGTCGCATTCCCCTATTTTTTCCGGGGTATGATACTCCCTCGTAATTTTAATGAGCATCCCATGTCCCAGATGAATCCGAATCTGGTTTTTCCGCCTTTTATGGAGATAGGTGTTCCCATCCAGGATATAGCGGCAGCCATAAAGGGCATAGAGCCGTTTTATATGCTCTCTTACCCCCTTGGGCTCCAAATAAAAAACCTTTACCCGCTCGGGCAGTTTAAGATCCGGCTTTTTTGTACCGTGCAGCGCCCAATAGATCCGATGCCGTTTATTCACTCCCACAGACAGCATATACCGGTAGAAAGCCAGAGCATTATCCGAAAAATCCGGATGGCTTTCCAATATGATATCCTCCCGCAGGGGGAGCAGGCAAAAAAGCCCTGTTACTATTTTTCTTATTAAAATTCCCATATTTTCTCCCTTTATCAGGCGCGCCGCATCTCAACCCCGTCCGGCATCCTGTATCAGCCCGCCTCAGTTCCCTGCATTTCCAACTGCGCCTTGACCAAATGATAATAAATCCCTTCTTTGTGGAGCAGTTCCTCATGGGTGCCGATCTCCGCGATCCGGTGTCCGTCAATAACAATCAGCCGGTCGGCATTTTGCAGGGTAGACAGCCGATGGGCGATCGCAAAGGTAGTCCGTCCGCTTGTCAGACGTTCCAGAGCCTTTTGTATCAAAAATTCACTTTCGGTATCCAGGCTTGCCGTTGCCTCATCCAGTATCAAAAGCCTTGGCTCGTTCAATATGGCGCGGGCAATGGCGATCCGCTGCCGCTCCCCTCCGGATAGGTTGTAGCCTTTTTCTCCCACATAAGTATCATATCCATCCGGGGTCTTGGAAATAAAATCATGGGCATTCGCCATTTTTGCCGCCAGGATAACCTCCTCATAGGTGGCATCCGGTCTGGAAAAACGGATATTATTTAAAATGGTGCCCGAGAACAAAAAAGTTTCCTGGAGTACGACTCCGATCTGGGAATGGAATGTTTCGGAGCGGATTTCCTTTATATCCTTCCCATCTACCAAAAGGCTCCCGTCGTCGACCTCATACAGGCGCATGACCAAATTGATCAGCGTGGATTTACCGGTGCCGGAAGCGCCCACGATTCCGATCATTTCGCCGGGCCGGATCGTAAGATTTAAATCTTCCAAAACCGGCTGATACGATTTATAGCCGAACGTGGCATGGGAAAATTCAATTTTCCCCTTAACCTGCAGATCCGCCGGATGCTCCACATCTTCGATAAAGGGCTGCTGCGCCAATATATCGTTGATCCTCTCGATACTGCTGATCAGGTTCAGTAAATCCCTGGGCATGGAAGTCATCCAGTTTAAATATTGGTATAAAAGCTGCGTATAGGTAATAAATTGCAAAAGTTCTCCCGTCGTCATCTCTCCGCCAAAGACGTCCATGCCGCCCACATAGATGACTAAAAACACGCCGGCGCCCATTACCAGGCTGATAAAAGGATTAAAGACTGCCCAAAACACTTCGTTTCTTGTCTGAACCCGGCAGAATTCCTGTGCCAGCGCATTAAACTTTTCCCTCTCCGCCTCTTCCTTTCCATACGATTTTACCACCCGCATGCCGGATATGACGTCCTGCAGATTACTGTTGACATCATCATCCTTTTTCCACTGGAGATGGAAGCGGCGGTGGATGCTTTTCCGAAAGGCGTAAGTAATCCCGACCGCCAGGGGAATGAAAATAAAGCTGAGGAGCGCTAACTTTACATTCAGCAAAAGCATAAAGACAATATCGCAGCCGAAAATAAAGCAGACGGTGAACATATTGCAAAATGTCCTTTCCATAAATTCCCGGATCCGCCTTGTATCATAAACGATCCGGTTCATCAGTTCCCCGGGACGCCTGTCATTAATAAAACTCAAAGATAAGATCTGGATCTTGGCAAATAACTGCTGCCTCAAATCCTTGGAAATAATCGCTCCCAACACCGTACAATAATAGCTCTTCAATATATTGATAACAACGATGCCTACGCTCAGCAAAAACATAATGCCAAGGCAGGTGGCCGCCACGCCAAAACCGCCGTTTCCTTCTGTCAGCACATCATCCACCAGATGTTTCTGCACCTCGGGGTTCAAAAGAGTTACCACTGCTGCCAGAATCATCAGGACAATAATGCCGGCAAACTTTTTTTTGTACGGCGCCGCCATTTTTAAAAAGCTATGCCAGAACCCTCCCTCTTTTGAACAATGGGGGCAATACCTTGTCCCCGGGATCGCCCTGCCGCACTGGGGGCATATCTTCTCATATTCATTACTGACCACTTCCTCGGTACGCCCGGAAATCAAAATATTGATCCCCCTTGCAATATAGGCATACCGGGACAGGTGCTTAGCAGAATAGTGGACAAGATAACGGGTAACGCCCCGATGCTCGATCACCAGCAGGCCGCCGCCGATCTTTGGTTCCGCCTTCGCCGCCCGGCAATCCGAAATATCCAGTTTTTCCATTAGCTCTCCGGCAGATACCCTGATAAGATGTCTGCTGCTGACAACAAAATAGGAATCTGCCAGCCATGAGCCATCCTCTGCAATGTCATAAGGGACCGCATAGTAGATCTGCTCTCCCTCTTCCAGTTTTAAACAGGCGGATACCGCCTCCGGCAAATCATATTTTAGTATCATACTACCCTCTCTTTTCTTATAAAAACAAATCCAGCTTGCGCTGTTCCTTCTGGGTCAGTTGGAATACATCCCTGATCTCAAAACGGTTTTCGTCCAAATCCGTAATTAATAACCTGCTCTCTGACAGACGCACTACGGCATTGCTTCCCATATTGATCGTAAACCGGCATTCTCCCCGGTCGGTCATTACATGGAAATACGCATAGCCGTACTCATCCTTAATATCTATGATCTTTTGGATGACCGGTGTAAAGTAGTGCAGATTCAACTGTTCTTCCAAAAGCGCCCTTGTTTTTTTATCTACCTGTTTCATGTCGGCAATAACGCCGATTTCCTTTGACCGTTCTTCCACGGTGCGGATTGAGATAAATTTATCCGGCTCAGTAAAGGGAAACAGGCGGATCACCTGTACTCTGTCCCAGACTTTGTCGCCCACCTGCAGACGGATAAAACCGCCCTTTGTACGGGAAAATACGGCGTTCTCCTTTGTCAGATAGCAAAGCGACGTCATCTGCTCCGCTTCTTTTTCCATCTCTTCCATTGTATTATTTTCTCCCATTTTTTTCTCCCTTCCGAGCTTTTGGCTCCATTTTGGCGCATGGCCGCAGCCGCGTCAGGCGGCTTCTACATCAAAGTATTTTTCAGCGCCAGCGATTTCGTCTGCAATTCCATCAGCTTGAAGTAGACGCCGTGAAGCTGTTCCAGTTCGCGGTGCGTCCCTTCTTCCACAATTTTTCCGTTGTCGATTACGACAAGACGGTCGGCATCCCGCAGCGTTGACAGGCGGTGGGCAATCGACAAAGTCGTCCTCCCTTTCACAAGATAATTTAATGATTTCTGGATCGCTTTTTCCGTTTCCGTATCCACACTGGCGGTCGCCTCGTCTAAAATAAGTATCTTCGGATTGGCAAGTATGGCGCGGGCAATGGAAATACGCTGTTTTTCCCCGCCGGATAAATCTTTCCCCGACGCCCCGATAACCGTATCATAACCATCCGTCATATTGGAAATAAATTCGTGGGCGCTGGCAAGTATCGCCGCCCGCACAATATCTTCCTTTGTGGCATCCGGATTGGCATAGGCGATGTTTTCCGCCACGGTTCCCATAAAAATATAAGTATCCTGGGAAACCATCGCCACATTTCTCCTCAGGTCGTGAAAAGAAAGATTTTTTACATCCTCCCCGTCAATGGCGATCGTCCCCTCGTTCACGTCGTAAAGACGGGAGATCAGATTGACTAAGGTCGTCTTTCCGGCTCCGGAACGCCCGACGATCCCTAACATTTCGCCCTCCCTGACATGGAGGTTGATATCCTTTAATACCGGATTATTGATATCATAGCCGAAGGTTACATGCTCTAATCTGATTTCGCCGCGGGGCGATGAAAGGCGCACCGGATTTTCAATCTCCTGTATGTCCGGTATGGCGTCCATGATCTCAAACATCCTCTGGGCGGAATTAATGCTATCCGACCACATATGGAATACGCGGGAAAAAAAGTTCATCGGCCCGTTCAGCTGTCCCACATATCCGACAAAAGTAATCAGCACGCCCAGTTCTATATTGCCGCTGTACATTAAAAGGGCAACTCCGAGCAGCCATACCCATATATTCGACACTTCCTGTACCAGATTGTACAGGATCGTGAAACGGTTGTTATATTTAACAATCCGCACCTCCGCATCCCGCAGCCTCTCATTCCGCGGTTCAAAGCGCCCGATTTCCGGTTTCTGCTGTCCGAACGCCTTCACTACCCTGGCTCCCGTAAGGTTATCATTCAGGGCGCTGTTGAGGGAGCGCTCTGCCCGGTGGCGCCTTCCAAACAGACTCCATAATTTGGGTTTCAATTTGACACTCATAACTACCAACAGCGGAAGGAGGATACAGGCGACCAGCGCCATCTGCCAGTTCAAAAAGAACATTACCGCAAAGGAAGACAGTATCGTAAAAGCATGGACAAATATGTAAGGAAATCCGTCCAGGAAAAATACCGTCACCCTCTCTGCATCACTCAGCACTCTTGTCATCAGGCTTCCGGTCTGTTTACTGGTAAAAAACTGGATGGACAGGCGTCCCATGGCGGAAAATACATCCTGTTTCATATCCCGGACGGTTGCCGCTACTACCCTTGCCATCAGCCCGCCCTGCAAAATCGCTACTCCCTGCTGTACCAGCTTGGATAAGAGCATAACAATCACAAGCAGGATGAGCGCCGCCATATAATGCCCGGCAACGCCGAACAGGGCTAAAAAGCCGTCATCCTTAGCCAGCACCTTATCATAGAGGATCGTACCGCTTAGATAAGGCCATACCAAGTTCATGCCCGCCGCCGCAAAATAGCATAAAAACATGACAATAAATGAAATCCGGTATTTCCAGAAATATTTCAGGGTTCTTATAAAAATAGAACGCTTATTCATGCATTTCGGACATATTTTCCGTTTGGGGTCCGGATACATCGTGCCGCAGATAGGGCAGTACTCCGCCTTCTGCTCCTGAATATCGGCAGAAGCCTCCACATTTTCCGGCTCCTCCGGGTATTTCTTCAGCTTCTTATAGCTTTTGATAAACAGATTCATCTGCTCCAGATAAAGATTTGTCAAAGCGGCGATCCGGGTCGCCTCCCCGTTTTGGTACACCATAACAAGATTTGTCGCCACCTGCCTGACAAGCCGCATATGGGCGGTTTCCTCCAGAGGGATCAGACGGCAGCGGTAAGTCAGGGTATCCTCTCCGTAATCCATATCCTTTGTCTTGGTTCCCCGGAAATAGCGCACCCTGCCGCCAATCGGATCGCTGGTCACAATACCGAGCATTTCTGCCGTCAGGAATAAATAGCCGCTGATATATTCACTCTCAAAGGATAAGTCCGTCGGACAGACATCGAGAATATCTTTTTTCCCAATCCCCTGCGGCTTTAACAATTCAAAGACCCGGTCCGGCAACTGATTTTTCTTCATTTTCTCCTGATTCCCCTTTCTTTGATCGCAAACGCCCCGGCAAAAAACCGGGCAAATAAAAAAGGCGTTTCTGATGGTTTGTCAGAAGCGCCCTAAATTCACAATATGAGAAAATGTTACCTTATACCAGTAAGGCAATACTGTGAACAATATGGCTGCTCCTGAAATCAGTTTTCTTGCACATTACTTTCTTTGTCATATCGTCCACCACCTTTCTGTTTTAATCTTTTGCCATTATAACCTAACTATAATCCCTTGTCAACACTTTTATTACATTTAAAATTTCTGACGGATTATCCGCTTTTTTCCTCCATCCGCCGGATAATATCCCGTATCACCCCATACAGCTCCGGCTTCAGTTCCTCCAGTGTCACCGGCTCCTGCATTAAAATAACGTTATGGCAGGTTGCATTGATCAGCTCCACGATCATAAACAGCATAAGCTCCGGATTTCGGAAACTCCTGCCGGATTCCCGAATCAATTTGCAGTATCCGTCATAAAAACTGTAGCCCCCGGTTTCCTCTGTTTCGGTGAGCAGTACATGATGAAAAACGCCCCAGCTTAAATTTTTAGAAATAAATTTTAAAAGCTGTTTATCTTCATCCAGCCGGTTGATGACAGAATCGGCAATAAATACCACCTTTTCCTCGAAGGAAGGAAAAACCTGCGCCATACTCTCCACTTCCGCCCGCTTAAATAATTCCACCGTCTTTGCGACGATCAGCTTATCCCGCAAATCAAACTTGTCCCTGAAATACAGATAAAAAGTCCCCTTTGCCATATTCGCCTGTTTGACTATGTCGGAAATCGAAGTATCCTGGATCCCTTTTTCCATAAACAGGGAAAACGCTGCCTCAAACAGCGCTTCCCGTTTCTGTTTTTTCTTTTTATCCAGTTTCCCCAATATCCCTTCTTGTTTCTCCTGCATCACTCGTCATCCTTTTTTATTTCCCCGGTTTCAATAATGAATTTTACCTCGCCGTCCATTCCTTTGCCAATTCCGCTAAAGCTCTTATATTCCCTGCCGGCATCCGCAATCGCGCGGATACGCTCCAGGAGAGTCTTTATATCTTTTTTATACACGGAACTTATTTTTTGTATTCCCGTTTCATCGAATTGAATCATTCCTGTTTTTAACTGTTTGGCGCCAGTGTTTAACGCATTTCCGGCACGGTCCAGTTTCCCGATGCCGCTTACCAGCTGACCGGTTGCTTTCTTTAGCTCCTTGCCGCCCTTTTGCAGGGTTTTCATGCCTTTCTTTATCTTTTTTGTACTTTTCTTCACCGTTTTTCCCGACTTAATAAGCGCCTTTGCGCCGCTTAACAGCTTTTTATCATTATCCGTCAGCTTTTCGCCGCCCTCTTTGAGTTTCTTTATGCTGTCAACCAGTACAGGCAGCTGCGCATCCAATGTTTTCGTAACAGTGGTCAGGCTGGAAGACTTTGAAGCCAACACGCTCAGGGAATCCATTACCGTGGCTACGCCGGAGGACACTCCTTCCGCTCCTTTCTTTAACTCACTGTCTTTTGCCGTGGCGCTCTCCAGCGCTTCTACCGTATCCTTTTGCTGCTTTGCCAGAGTTTTGAAATTGGCGACTAAAGCAGGGTCGGCTCCGGAATTCTCCAACTGCTGTATCAGCTGCTCTGTCTTTGCATAGGAATCTTTTAACAGCGTCAGATTGGAATGGAGATCTGTGATGCCGGAGGAAACCCCCTTGGCGCCCTCCTTCAGGGTCCGGACATTTTCCTTTGAGCCCAGTTTATCCACTCCGTCCGTATAGGTTTTTAATCCTGAGCCGAAAATTTTAATCTGGGAGGGCAGATTTTTCACTTCTTTATAGAGGCTTTCACAGCCGTTTGCTATCTGTCCGGCGCCTTTAACATAGGACGTTGTGCCATTGGCAAGGGTGGCGCTCCCGTTTACATATTGGGTAATTCCCTTAGAGAGTTTATCACCGCCCTTTGCCAGAGTATTAATACCGTCTGTAACTTTTTTTATCCCGTCTTTTTCATACGTTTTTACCGTGCTTTTTAATGTTCCCATCTTCCCGGAAAACAACGCCATATTATCCGACAGGGTTTTCGAGCCGTCTGCCAGTACGGTAGAGGCGTCGGTCAAATCAGAAAGCTGTTTTTCCAGCTTCTCAAAGCTGTTTCCCTTCTCCGGTTTCCATTCATCAAAAAGGCTTGAGCTGGCGTAGGTAAACGTGTTTCCCAGGGAAAAGTCCGTTACCGAAGCCGTCACTGTAAATCCGCTGTGGATCTTTTTTTCATATTTCTCCTCCAGATCCAGGCTCTCTGCCAGCCCGGGCGTGCCCATGCCCACTACGATCTGATTGGAGCCATCGTTGATAACCCGTCCGTTGTCAACCTGTACATGAGTAAAATTATCGGAGGGCAGAATCATTCCCGTTACCATGAGAAAGGGCGTATAGAGCGTTACCTTGCGTCCGTCTATCGTTTTGGTTTCCTTTACATGGTTTTCATAGGACACCTGTATTTTTACCGTTCCGCTTTTCCCGGATATTTCTTCCGGCGTCATTTCTTTTCCATCCAGAAAATACGTAAGTTTTAGCTCTACGGGTAACTCCTTTGTCGTCTTTCCCTGATAGTAGATATCTTTTCCCGCCATAGTCCAGTCCAGGGCTTCTCCGGACTGCCGGTAGGTTTCTTCTCCCTTTACATTCGTGATACCTGACAGGGAAGAGGAATCCTTTACCGTGCCGGATTTCAGACCGGAATTTTGGAGCCAGTCTGCCACGGTAATTTCTTCTACCGTCCCGTCTGCTTTTGCATTGACGTATACCGACTCCTGTTTCGATATTTTTTTCGCCTCGGCAAAAGAACTGCCTCCTAATACCAGGCTGAGAATAAGAACTCCGCTGAGTAATGTCTTCCCTATTATTTTTACGTTTCTGTTCATAACTCAATCCCTCCTTAATAATCTATCTTCCTCATATCCCAGGTTGTTTTGCATATTATCTTATCAAATACTGTCAGCATTGCCGGCAGGATTAAAATTACTACGACCATGCTAATAATAGCGCCCCTTGACAGCAGGGTGCAGATAGCCTGGATCATATCGATATTCGAGAACACCGTCACTCCGAAGGTGGAAGCAAACAGGCATATGCCGCTGATAAGAATGGACTTGATCGATGTTTTGTGGGCAATAGCAATGGCCTCCTTCTTGCTCTTCTGTTTCTCCGTACGCTCCTTATGATACCGGCTGGTCATTAAAATTGCATAATCCACCGTCGCCCCAAGCTGGATCGTCCCAATGACGATACCCGCCACAAAAGGCAGCGATTCACCGCTGTAATACGGTACCGACATATTCAAAAAGATGGCAAATTCAATGACCGAAACAAGAATAACCGGTATGGAAATAGATTTAAACACAAACATAATAATGAGAAATATGGCAAGAATGGAAACATAATTGACATTGACCAGATCAATATCCGTCACATCCTGCAAATCCTTTGTCAGCGGCGCCTCGCCAATTACCATCGCCGTGTTATCATATTGTTTCACAATCCCGCTTATCTCATTGATCTGGGCGTTTACCTCATCGGTCGCCGTTTTGTAATCGGAGCAGATAAACTGCAGCTCGTAATGTCCGCTCTGGAGCATTTTCCGGTATTCCTCCGGAATCATGGAATCCGGGAAATTTGCCCCCACAAAGGAATTCATCCCGATGACCCATTTTACTCCCTTCACCTGCTCTACCTTCTTTTGCATATCGCTCTTTTCCCGGGACGACATTCCCTTTTTCATCAGGATCATGTGCATATTGTTCATATTAAAAGTTTCCTGCAGTTTCTGGTTCGCCACGGCAGAGTCCAGCGTCTGGGGAAGGGAACCCGCAATATTATAATAAATATCATAATTTTTATT
The DNA here is from genome assembly GCA_947628225.1 of uncultured Lachnospiraceae bacterium. Classification (GTDB taxonomy): domain Bacteria; phylum Bacillota; class Clostridia; order Lachnospirales; family Lachnospiraceae; genus Eubacterium_F. Next base: position 124,237 of record CANQYY010000002.1, on the reverse strand, counting down.
CCCGTAATAGGACGGTCCCAGTAAAACAACGAAGAGAATAATTGCCACCGGGCATAATTTTACAATCTTCCCTGACAGGCCATCCAGATTCGGTATGAGATTTTTATGGGACGTTTTCTCAATAGCTTTATCAAAGCAGAGAATCATCGCCGGCAACAGGGTAATACAGACAATAACGCCGATAACAACTCCCTTTGCCATAACTAATCCCAAATCCATGCCAAGCTTAAATGTCATAAAACAAAGAGCGATAAAGCCGGCAATGGTAGTGACCGAGCTTCCCGTCACAGATTTAAACGTATTGGAAATCGCATGCGCCATCGCCCGGTTTCTGTCCCCCGGATACCTCTTTTTATTTGCCTCATAACTCTCCAAAAGGAAAATAGAATAGTCCATTGTCACTCCCAGCTGGAGAATCGCCGTCAATGCCTGGGTGATATAAGAAATTTCCCCGAATATAATATTGCTCCCCATATTATATAAAATGGCAACTCCGATTCCCATAAGAAAGATAAAAGGGGTAACAAGGGAATCCATTGTGAGAAGTAATACGATCAGGGATAAAATAGCGGCTACCGCCACATAGATTGGCATCTCTGCCAGAGCCAGATTTTTAATATCTGTCACGACTCCTGACATACCGCTGATAAAAGCCTGCTTTCCTACCAGCTTCCGCATATCGGATACGGCATTCATCGTAGAATCCGCTGACGTCGTATTGTCAAAAAGGGCGATCATCATAGTCGCTTTCCCGTTAAACAGCGATTGCTGCAGCCGTTCGGGAAGCATTTCCTTTGGTATGCTGATATCCATCAGATCATCATACCACAGAACGCTTTTTACATGCTCTACCTGTTTCAGTTTTTCTTTCAGGGCGGATACTTCACGGTTTTCCATATTTTCTACGATCACCATGGAAAACGCCCCCATGCCGAACTCATCCACCATGATATCCTGTCCCGATACGGTTTCCAGGGAAGAGGGTAAATAGCTCAGCACATCATAATTCACTCTTGTCATACCATACCCTATTATGGACGGTATCAAAAGAATTGCCGCTATCACAAGAATAAGAATCTTGTGCCTGGCAATCCATTTTCCAAATTTAATTACCATACCACAGCCTCCTGTACCTATAATTCAAAAATGACCAACGTTCATTTTTGTTCCTCTAGCAGTTTATCACAAATAACAAAAACAATCAACCCCCCTGTTTGTACTTTTTTTTCCAACAAGGGGCGAAGGCTCTTTTTTCGCATATAGTAAAACAGAAAGGAGGATTGTTCCATGAATCATGTAAGAAGTATTGTCCGGGTCGACAAAGCCCACCAATGCGGGATTTACGGGCAGGGCGTCGGCATTGCCATTGTAGATACGGGGCTTTCCCCTCATCCGGATTACTGCGCCCGGATAACCGGCTGGTACGACGCCCTGCGAAATCGCCTGATTCCCTATGACGACAGCGGACATGGCAGCCATGTGGCCGGAATTGCCGCCGGAAACGGACAATCTTCCAACGGGCGTTATACGGGAATTGCCCCAAGGGCGCAATTAATTGGCGTAAAAGTTTTGAACCGGGGAGGAAACGGAAGCATCCCGGATATTATGAAGGGATTAAACTGGATCCTCAAGAATAAAGAACGGCTTTCTATCCGCATTGTGAATATTTCTATCGGCGCCAATGATGAAAAAGCCTTTGATGAACATTGCGATTTTGTCAGAAGGGTAAACTATCTGTGGGACAGCGGCATTGTAGTAGTAGCCGCCGCCGGAAATAAAGGGCCCGGCCGCCATACCATCAGCGCGCCGGGAAACTCACGGAAAATCATTACCGTAGGCTCCAGCGATAACTGGGACAGCCGGCAGGGGAACCATCATTCCGGAACCGGCCCTACCCTTTCCTGCATAAAAAAACCGGACGTCGTCGCGCCCGGTTCCCATATCATCAGTTGTTCTGCCTATCACAGCGGATGGCAGGAAAAATGGTATTCCGTCAAAAGCGGTACCTCCATGTCCACGCCTATTGTCACCGGAGCCATCGCTCTTTTACTTTGCAAATATCCGAATATGACCCCCCGTGAGGTAAAAATACGGCTGAAAAATTCCAGCACCAATCTCCATCTTCCCCATGAAAAGCAGGGATGGGGGCTTCTCAATATCGAAAAATTGCTCTGAGCCTCCCTGGTTACTCTAAATGCCAAATCTCCTCGTTATACTGGGCAATGGTTCTGTCCGAAGAGAAAAATCCCGCTTTGGCAATATTTACTAACATCTTTTTCGCCCATTCCTCTTTCTCTTCATAATCGGCATAGGCCCTCTCCTTCGCCTCCACATAGGAAGGATAATCCGGAAATGTCATAAACCAGTCCTTATCCAGCAATTCTTTATACAGACGCTGCAGGCAGGCTTTATTCCCAATCCGCCGCATTTTCCTGCTGACGATAAAGTCCACGGCTTCCCTGAGCTCCGGATTTTTTTCATAATAATCGCGCGAGCAGTAATCCCCTCTCTCATAGCGGGCAATTACCGTATCGCTGTCTTCGCCGAACACATAAATATTTTTATCTCCTACTAACTGATGGATTTCCACATTAGCGCCATCCTCCGTCCCCAGCGTAACAGCGCCGTTTAGCATAAATTTCATATTTCCGGTACCGCTCGCCTCCTTGGAAGCCAGCGAAATCTGTTCGGATATATCGCAGGCGGGGATCAGCTTTTCCGCCATCGTCACATTATAGTTTTCCACCATGACAACACGCAGATAAGGGCGGACCTCCCTGTCTTTCTCAATGAGCTTTTGCAGACAGAGGATCAGGTGTATAATATCCTTCGCTATGACATAGGCGGGCGCCGCCTTTGCCCCAAATATCAGCGTAATGGGCCGTTTCGGATGTTTCCCTGCCTTAATTTCCAGATACTTATGGATGGCATACAGGGCATTGAGCTGCTGCCTTTTATATTCATGCAGACGCTTGATCTGAATATCAAAAATAGAATCCTCATCCAAAATAAGATTCTGCTTCTCTTTCAAATAAAGGGCAAGCTCATGTTTTTTCTCTTTTTTGATCCGGAGAAGACGGTTTAAAACCTCTTTCTCTCCCTGATGGTCTAACAACTTTTCCAGCTGCCCGGCATCTTTTTTAAAGCCCGCGCCGATAGTTTCCTCCAATAATTTTGTCAGGGGATGGTTGCAGTGCAGCAGCCAGCGGCGAAACGTAATCCCGTTTGTTTTATTGTTGAATTTTTCAGGATACAGCTGATAAAAATCACGAAGCTCGCTATTTTTCAAAATTTCCGTATGCAGCTTTGCCACACCATTCACACTGTGGCTAAAGTGCATATCCATATGCGCCATATGTACCCGCTCATCTTCATCAATAATCGCAACGGCAGGATTGTTATCGTTTTCCATCACTACGTCGTTGAGCCGACGGATAATCGGCACCAGGGCGGGCGCCACCTTTTCAATATAGGAAACCGGCCATTTTTCCAGCGCCTCTGCAAGAATGGTGTGATTCGTATAGGCGCAGCAGGCTGTCACTACTTCCAGCGCCTCCTCCCATTCCATTCCCTTCCCGGTCAAAAGCCTTATTAATTCCGGGATCACCATGGAAGGATGCGTATCGTTAATCTGAATCGCCACATAATCCGCAAGGTCATGGAGATTGCTTCCTCTTTCCAACGCTTCAGAAAGAATGAACTGGGCGCCGCAGCTCACCATAAAATACTGCTGATAAACCCTGAGGAGCCTTCCTTTTTCGTCGCTGTCATCGGGATATAAAAACAAAGTCAGATTTTTCTGTATTTGCTCTTTGTCAAAATCGATCCCCTTCCCTACGATGGATTCTTCCACAGAATCCAGATCAAATAAATGCAGACGGTTCGTTCCGTTATCATATCCTGTCACTAAAATATCATACATCGTGGCGATTACCGTAAAATCACCGAAGGAAACGGAAAACTTTTCATCTCTCCGGATCAGCCAGCTGTCTTTCCCGATCCATGGATTGGGCAGCTCCCTTTGACGGCAGCGTTTAAATTTCTGGCGGAACAGGCCAAAATGGTAATTCAGTCCGATGCCATCTCCGGCAAGACCCAGGGTGGCAATAGAATCCAGAAAACAAGCCGCCAGTCTTCCCAGACCGCCATTCCCCAGAGATGGCTCCGGCTCTCTATCCTCCAGCCGGGCAAGGCTCTTCCCCGCCGCGCGAAGCTCCTGCTCTATTTGCTCATATAACCCCAGATTGATCAGATTATTGCTTAACAGCTTTCCGATCAGAAATTCCGCTGAAATATAATATAGCTTTTTTTTCTTTCCGGTAATTTCCTTTCCGGCAGCCCGCTCCTGCACAAGAGTCAGTAAGGCGTGGTACAGCTCCTCCTCCGTGCAGTCCTCCAGCTTTCTCCCATACATTTTCAATACGATTTCGTTTAACATTGTTTTCCTGCTTTCCTTTTCTTTTTCTTCCTTATTTGCCAAGTAAAAAGTCCAGTTGTCTTCCTGCCGCCCCCACAGCGATATTATAGACAAGATCCTCCTTATCGCCATACTTCGCCTGAATGTGATAGGAGCCCTCGGCAACATCAACAACATACTTTCCCTGCTCATCGGTTTTGGTGGTAAAGATAGTGCCGTCGTTTACATTTTCACAGGTAATGTCCGCATCTGCGACCGCCTTGCCGGAGGCGTCTATAACCGTCCCGGATACCTTTCTTTTTTCCATTACCCGAACCGTAGCTGTTGTCTTAAATACCCGGTCTTCATTCGCCTTATCCACAGCCGTGACAAGTACGTCGTATTCTCCCGCTTTTTGGGCGGCTCCCGATACCGTTCCGTCTTCGTTTATCGACAAACCTTCCGGCAGCTCCGCCTCGTAACGGTATTCTCCGCTGCCTCCCGCCGCTCTGGCAAAACTTACCGCATCCAGGGTATCTCCCGCCAGTATCGTTATATCCTCTGCCTTTGCCACAATCGTTGCCTCGTTTCCCACAAAGACATTAATCTTTTGTATGACCACATTGCCTAACTCATCTGCCGCCCGGATAGATAAAATCGTCCCGACCGTTACCGTATCATATGTTCCGGAAAAAATCAGGGCATTGTCCGCTGCTTTATAATTAATGCCGCCGACGCTCCCCGTTACGGTATAGGAAATATTCCCATAGCAGTAGTCACTGAGGTCTATGGTTTCCTCAAGGGAGTCCCCTACTACTCCAATCCACCTCTTGGTAACCGGGGCTGTACTCTTAACAAATACCGCCTGCGCCTCGGCGCTTTTTGTCCCGTTCCCGGGAAGGCTGGCAATCGACACCCTTACATAGGAATCCTTTGCTATCGAATACGTACTGTCCAGAGTCAGATCATATGTCTTATTGTCATAGTTGCGCATTCTCGCTATCTTATACCGGCGGGTATAGGAACCGGCGGTATAGCGTTTTCCCTCTACTACGATCTGGCTTTCCGTCAGGGTTTTTGCCTTATCGATCGTAAACCGAACGGTATTTTTACTCAGCACCTGTACGGAAGAGAGATTAATCGTATTGGCGGCAAGTACCTTGACGGTACAGCTGGCGCTTTTTTTACTTCCCTCCACAGAGGTAGCCTTAATGGTCGCCGTGCCGGCAGCCACCGCTTTTACAGTGCCGGAACTGGACACTGTGGCCACTTTTTTATTGGAGGTAGTCCATTTCATTCCTTTATAACTTCCGCTGACCGGAGTTATGGAAGCTTTTAATTTCCGGCTGTTCCCGGCGTAAAGAGTAACCGACTCGGCATCCAGCTTTACCGTTTTTACCTGCTTCACTACCTTGACAGAAATTTTTGCCTTTTTCTTTTTATTCTTTTTCGAGGTTACTGTGATTTTGCAGGAACCCTTCTTGATTCCTTTGACATTGCCCGCGCCGGATACGGTAGCGATCTTCTTTTTCGACGTCTTATAAGTAACCTTCTTATTTTTCGATTTGTTTGGCGTAACCGTAACGGTCGTTGTCAGCTTTACTTTTTTGCCGACTGCCACATGAACGGTTTTTCCGTAATTGCTTTTTACCTTTACCTTCTTGACCTTAACCTTTGCCTGAGCATCCGTATTTGCCAATGGCATGCACAAAATGAATGCCGCCGCAAAGATTAACAGCACTTTTTCCACTTTTTTCATTGTTTTCTTCCTCCTGTCCTTAGCCAACGTTTCTTATCGTATCACATTTTTTTATATTTGTACACTATAATAATTTTCCGGTATGTCAAAAACAGGGCTGAATAATCTGCTTGAAAAAGAACCCTCATTTTTCTCAGAGGATGCCGCTGATGTATTCGCACGCAGCAAGCCCGGCAACGGCTCCGTCGGCAGCCGCTGTTGCCAACTGTCTTACCGTTTTCGTCCGGCAGTCGCCTGCGGTAAAAATACCCGCTGTTTTCGTCCGGCAATCCTCGGAGGCCCGGATATAGCCCATTTCATCTATCGTAACAAGATCCGCAAAGGCGCCGTTATCCGGCATCTGCCCGATTGCCACAAAAAGCCCTGATACTTCTTTTTCGCTTACCTCCCCGGTGGCTGTGTTTTCCAATACGATTCCCTCTAGCTTTGTATCGCCCCGCAGCTCTTTTACTACGGTGTTCAAAATCAATTCCACATTTTCCTTTTCCTGCAACATCTGTAATTTTGTCCCTTCCCCGCGGAAGGTATCCCGTCTGTGGATGAGCCACACTTTTTTACAATATCCGGATAAAAACAGGGCGTCCTCTAAGGCAGTATTCCCGCCTCCCACTACCGCCACCTCGCGGCCGCGGAAAAAAGCGCCGTCACAGGTGGCGCAATAGGATAAACCGGCTCCAATAAGCCGGTTTTCGCGTTCTAGCCCTAATGGACGGTTTTTGGCGCCGGTAGCCAGAATCACCGCGCGGGCTTCATACTCCTTTTTTTCTGTCACTACCAGCTTAACCGTATTTTTATCTTCGATTTTTACAACCTTTTCCCGTTCATAACAGGCTCCCAGCCCAATAGCCTGTTCATATAATCCGGTGGCAAACTCAAACCCGGATATGCGTTTGATACCCGGGTAATTTTCTATCTCCGGAGAGTTGATAATCTGTCCGCCATAATTTTTCTGCTCCAGGACAAGTACCTCCTTACCTGCCCGGGCGCCATAAATGGCAGCGGAAAGTCCTGCCGTACCGCCCCCTATAATGATTATATCATACACGCCGTAACACCTCGTCCTATAAAAGTTCTAAAATTTCTTCCTTGGATACGACGCCTACCGAACGCCCGGACTCCGCGCCGTTTTTCATCACGATCAACGTCGGTATTCCCATAACCTGGAACTGCGCTGCCAAATCCTGATACTTATCCACATCAATTTTTCCTACCTTGATGTCTTCCCGCTCTTTGGCGATTTCTTCCACTATCGGGGAGAGCATCTGGCAGGGACCGCACCAGCCCGCCCAAAAATCTATCAATACTGGTTTATCGGACTGCATAACCTCAGTTTCATAATTTTCTTTCGTTATCTCGATTGCTGACATAACTGACCTCCTATCTCTGGTTTTTACCAGTATATCCATTTTTCTGGCTTTTATTATAACAAAAGAGGGATAAAAAGCAAATTTATTTTGCAAAATAATCCTTCATCTGCTCCCTGGCATTTTGTATTCTCTGCTCAAACTCTTTTGCCGATAACAGACGGCAGCCGGCGCCTCTGATGATAATCTGCTCCATCCCGTCGGAAGTCGCCACCGTAATATCATATTTTTTCCCGTTTTCATGGGCAAATTTTTCAATGTACCCATCTGCTGTTTCGGCTTCTTTGGTATATACTACATGGATATTATGATAATCTAAAATTTCCGTCTTATGATTCTGGACCCGGTATGCATCAAATACCAGTATCAGATGGCATTTTACAAATCCCTGATAATTGCACAAACTATCCATCAGCTTCCCTCTGGCGCCGGCAATATCCGTTTTCGCCAATTCTCTCAGGCTGTCCCAGGCAAAAATCATATTATACCCATCCACCAGCAGGTACGGCTCCCCTTTTTTTTGCTTTTTTACCGGCTTAGCCAGCCCGGTGGGGCGCGGGGTCAGGGAACGGAGCTTTTTTCCGGATATTCCCTTGTGGGAAAGAGGAGCGCTCTTTTTATTGGCGTGGGACGCCTGTGTTAAAATCCGGTCAACCTCCTCCGGCTCTATCCAATCGCCGCCGGAAGGGGAAACTCTCTCTTCCTTCTTTTCTTCTCCTTCTTCTCCCCGTTTTTTTATGCATTCGACATGGGCATACTCCGGCACCTGATCCCAGTTTACATAAAACCCGGCTCCATGGGAGCAGAACACGGAGCCACATGGATTTTCTTCATCCTTTTCCGGCTCATATCCCTTATTTTCTATTACTTCTGAGGCATTATGGCAGGGATAATACCCGGAAAAAGCATAAAAAATCCTTCCCTGCCCTTTTGTATACGCCGTCACCTCGGCAGGATAATCCTGCATTTCCGACACCGGCCCGCGTCCGGTAAGGACGGAGATACCGTCCTTTCCCTGCTCCAGTTCAAAACTCCCCGACATTCTCTCCATATCTGCCAATGCCCGTCCGACAAAAGCATCCGGGACTTCCAGCCGGAACTCATAATACGGTTCTAAAAGCACCGGCTCCGCCTGCATCAGTCCCTGCCGGACAGCCCGATATGCCGCCTGCCTGAAATCCCCGCCCTCCGTATGCTTCAGATGGGCTCTCCCGGCTATCAGGGTCAGCTTTATATCCGTGATAGCAGCGCCGGTCAGAACTCCCGGGTGCTCCCGCTCTGTCAGATGCGTCAATATAAGCCGCTGCCAGTTCTTATCTAAAATATCCTCCCTGCACTCCGTGGCAGCCCGGATGTCGCTTCCGGGTTCTCCCGGCTCCAGCCATAAATGCACCTCTGCATAATGCCGCAGAGGTTCAAAATGTCCGATTCCCTCGACGCTGTTTTTTATGGTTTCTTTGTAAACAATACTCCCGGTACCAAATTCTACCTTTACTTCAAATCTTTTTTGGATCCGGCTCTTCAAAATTTCGATCTGTACCTTCCCCATGACCTTTGCCTGGATTTCCTGGAGTTCTTCATTCCATACAAGATGAAGCTCCGGCTCTTCCTCTTCCAGCTGCCTGAGCTTCGGCATCAGGGCGGCCGGCTCACACCCCTCCGGCAGCTCGATGCGGTATGTCAGCACCGGCTCCAACATCGGTTTTTTCCCTTCCTTTTCCCAACCGAGCCCTTCTCCCGGATAGGTGGCGGTCAATCCTGCCGCCGCGCAGATCATGCCCGCCTCTGCCTCCGGCACTGTTTCAAAATGCTCTCCGGAATAGATTCTGAGCTGCGTCACTTTTTCCTTCTTTCCGCTTCTGTCTTCAGCCAATTCCATCCGGTTTTTTATACAGCCCCCCGTCACCTTCATATAAGTGAGCCGGTTTCCCATATTATCCCGGGCTATTTTAAAAACCCGGGCGCCGAACTCCTCCGGGTAAACAAAAGGCGCCGTATACTTTTTTAATCCCATAAAAAATTGTTCTACCCCGTCCATCTTCAGCGCCGAGCCGAAATAACAGGGGAAAAGCTTCCTCTTTTGTATAAGGGAACAGATAGTATCCTCAGACACTTTCCCGCTTTCTAAAAACTGTTCTAACAAAGTTTCGTCACAGAGAGCGGCGCTCTCATAAAATTCATCTGTGTCCGGCTCGGAAAAGTCTGCTATATTTTCACTGAGGCGGCCGGTTAATTCTTTTTTCAGCTTTTCCTTTTCCGTCCCCGCCTGATCCATTTTATTCACAAATAAAAACACGGGGATCTGATATTTCTCCAACAGACGCCAGAGGGTGATGGTGTGCCCCTGCACGCCATCCGCACCGCTGATTACTAAAATGCCATAGTCCAACACCGGGAGCGTCCGCTCCATTTCTGCGGAAAAATCCACATGCCCCGGTGTGTCCAACAGCGTTACCTGCGTACCCTCCCAGGAAAAAACCGCCTGTTTGGAAAATATCGTAATTCCCCGTGCTTTTTCTAATTCATCCGTATCCAAAAAAGCATCGCCATTATCCACTCTTCCTATTTTTTTCAGTTGCCCCGCCGCATACATCAGGCCCTCTGACAGCGTGGTCTTGCCCGCATCCACATGGGCTAATATTCCGATGCTCAGATAATTCATCCCATCCATCCCTTATATCCGTTATCAGTCGTCATACCGTGAATCGGAATCATATTCCAATATTTTCCCGGACTTGGCATGAATCGTCAGATCATATTCCATACTGCCCTTTACTAACTCTACTTCATATACGGCTACGCCGTCATCTTTATCATACTCTACCTTGATGACTTTGGCGCCCGGCAACTTTTCATACTCTACCTTGATGACTTTGGCGCCCGGCACCTTTTTCAAGGCAATGCTCTTTGCTTTTGCCACGCCGATATATTTTTTTGAAGAAGAGGATTTTTTCACAATTTTCCACTCATACTCCAACAGTTTGCCGGTCTTAGCATGGAATACCAGCTTATACTGTTTACTTCCTTTTTTCATTTTTACCTTATATTCGGTCACACCGTCGTCATACTGCTTAGAAATCCTGCTTATCTTTGCCTTTTTCACTTGTTTTTTTGCCAGCTTCTTAATCGCGGCGCGTGATTTGGTCTTACGGCCGGAGTATGGCTTGATGATGCCCTGGGTATCCCATTCATATTCGATAAGTTTACCGTTGGATGCGCGATACTTTAACGTATATTCCTTTTTTCCTTTTATCAGGCTCACGTCATACACCCGGGCGCCGTTTTCGTAATCAATATCCACCTCTGTTACCACGGCTGCTTTTACTTTTTTCTTAGCCAGCTTTTCTGCCGCTGAAGGGCTTTTAATCTTTTTAGCCTCTGCCGGAGCTGCCAAAAGGAGCGTGCAGGCAAAGACCGCTGCTGCAATTCCAAGTTTTTTCATGGTAATAACCTCCTTAATTGTAAACAATAAACCTAATCCGCTTTTTTCATTATAATAAAATTTTAAATAAAAAGCAAGTTTTGTAGTGATTTTTGGCAGGTAAGATGGTATAGTATAATAGGATACGGAGGTATTAATCTATGCGGAAAACAAAAATTCCCATAAAACAGGGATTAAGCATTATTATCGTCGGCTGCGGAAAAGTCGGCGCCGCCCTGATTGAGCAGTTAAGCAAAGAGGGCCATGACATTACTATTATTGACAAAAACCCTGAAAAAATTCAGGAGCTTGCCGGCCAGTTTGATATTATGGGTCTGGTGGGAAATGGAGCCAGCTACAGCGTCCAGATGGAGGCGGGCATTGAAGATACGGATTTGATCATTGCGGTAACCGGCTCGGACGAGCTCAACCTTTTGTGCTGCACGGTTGCCAAACAGGTAGGCGATTGCGCCGCTATCGCCAGAGTGCGCACGCCGGATTACAGTAAGGAAGTGGGGTATCTCAGGGAAAAGCTGGGACTCACTCTCGTGATTAATCCCGAGCTGGAGGCTGCCAGGGAAACGGCAAGGATCCTGTACCTGCCTACGGCGCTGGAGGTCAATTCCTTCGCCCACGGACAGGCAGAATTAATTAAATTTAAAATCCCGGAAGGCAATGTGCTGGATGGCATTACCATCGCTGAGTTAGGGAAAAATATCCCGGCGCAAATTGCCTCTGATGTTTTAATCTGCGCCATTGAACGGGAAGGAGAGGTGACAATTCCCGGCGGTGAATTTAAGATGGCAAAAGGGGATATTATTTCCTTTGTGGCTGCCAGAAAGGTAATCCACTTTTTTCTGGAAAATATTGGTTTTAAAACAAAGCAGGTGCGGGACACCATGATTGTAGGAGGGGGAAAATCCACCTATTACCTCGCCCACCAGCTCTTGCGCATGGGAATAGATGTCAAAATCATTGAGCGCAGCAAAAAACGGTGCGAGGAATTGAGTATTTTACTTCCCCGGGCAATTATCATCAATGGCGACGGGACTGACCAGGAGCTTTTAAAAGAAGCCGGGATAGAACACACAGAATCTTTCATCCCCCTGACGGGGATCGATGAGGAAAATATTATGCTGACCCTGCACGCCAGACAGGTATCCAACGCAAAGACCATTACAAAGATAAACCGCCCGGCTTTTAAAAATGTTATCGGCAGTCTGGATCTGGGAAGCGTTATTTATCCCCGTTATATTACCTCGGAGGCTATTATCGCCTATGTCCGGGCAAAAAAAGATTCCATGGACAGCAATATCGAAACGCTGTACCATATGTTTGATAACCGGGCAGAGGCTATCGAATTCCGCGTGGATCATCCCTCCCGGGTAACCGACGTCCCGCTAAAGGATCTGACCCTGAAAAAAAATCTTCTTGTCTGCTGTATTTACCGAAACGGCTCGATACTGATCCCCAGCGGACAGGACAGTATTCAGGTCGGCGACACGGTAATGATAGTCACGACCCATTCCGGTTTTGACGATATACAAGATATCTTAGCATAAGAAAGAGTGAAAAAAAATGAACGGTTCTATGATTCGGTATATTTTAGGATATATTTTAAAGACAGAAGCTATTTTGCTTTTGCTCCCCTGCGCCATTGCCGGCATTTATGGGGAAACGGAAGGGTTTTCCTATTGGATTACCGCCCTGCTCTGTGGCATGTGCGGCTTTCTCATATCTTCCCGCAAGCCAAAAAACACTGTGTTTTATTTAAAAGAGGGCTGTGTCGCCACCTCGTTAGGTTGGATTTTTTTAAGCTTTTTTGGCTGCCTTCCGTTTCTTTTTACCGGAGAAATATCTTCCTTTACCGATGCGCTGTTTGAAACGGTTTCCGGCTTTACTACTACCGGCGCCAGCATCCTCAGCAACGTAGAGGCGCTTTCCCACTGCTCCCTATTCTGGCGCAGCTTTACGCATTGGATTGGCGGTATGGGAGTCCTGGTCTTTCTTCTTGCCATTATCCCCCTGAGCGGCGGTTCTCATTTTAACCTGATGCGGGCAGAGAGCCCGGGCCCGTCCGTAGGGAAATTGGTTCCGAAAGTTAAGTATACCGCCCGGATCTTATACCTTATCTACTTTGCCCTGACGCTTTTGGAGATTTTACTTTTAGTCGTCGGCCATATGCCCCTTTTTGAAGCGGTAAACACCAGCTTTGGTACCGCCGGTACCGGCGGCTTCGGCATGAAAAACGACAGTATGGCAAGTTATTCGCCGTATCTCCAATGGGTCGTCACTATTTTTATGATATTGTTCGGCGTTAATTTTAATGCCTATTATCTTCTCCTGTTCCGAAAAATAAAAAAGGTGCTCCACATGGAAGAGGTCCGATACTATCTCCTGATCATCCTCATTGCCATCGCCATTATTTTTACCAATATACTGAATACCTCGGCAGGCGTCTTTGACGCATTGACCCATGCCTCCTTCCAGGTAGCGTCCATTATCACAACTACCGGCTTTTCCACCGTGGATTTTAACTTGTGGTCCCAGACGTGCAAATCGGTCCTGGTACTGTTAATGTTCATCGGAGCCTGCGCCGGCAGTACCGGAGGCGGCATTAAGGTTTCCCGTTTTGTCATCCTGATTAAGACGATAGCGAAGGAATTAAATTCCTATATCCATCCGAAAAGCATTAAAAAAATTGAATTTGAAAAAAAACCGGTGGAGCATGAGGTAGTCCGCGCGGTAAATGTGTATTTCATTACCTTTATGATTGTTTTTGCCGCCTCGGTATTTGCCATATCCTTTGAGGGAAAAGATTTGATTACGAATTTTACTGCCGTTGCCGCCACCATTAACAATATCGGGCCGGGTCTGGAGATGGTAGGCCCCTCGCAGAATTTCAGCATCTTTTTCCCATTTTCCAAATATGTTCTTATCTTTGATATGCTGGCGGGCAGACTGGAGCTGTTCCCCCTCCTTCTCCTTTTTCATCCGACACTATGGAAGGACTTCCTTACCGGGCGCAAAAAGAAAAAACGCGCCTCTTAGCATCCGATAATCAGTTTTTATATCATTCATCCCCGACAAACCGGCAATACTGAGAAATAACAATGTATCAAGAACAAATAGGAGGGCAGAATAAAAAAGAAAACAAATCAGTTACCGGCGGCGCAGGGAGGAAATTACATGAATCAAACTATCGCAGAAATTATCGGACGCATAGACACAGAACAATTTGAGGTTCAGCTGGTTCTTCAGTGCGCCCCTCTATTCGTGGGATTAAAACCATCTAATCTACTCATTATCCGGAGAAAATACCTGAGCCGCATCCAAAGGCTCTTACAGAATAGTAAAATTCATTCCTGCGTTTTCCATTTAACCGAAAAAAATGCTGTTCTCTTTCTTTATGAAAGGGGAAAACTGCAGAACTACCTGTCCCAGAAAAAGAATCAGAAGTTTCTCTTAAAAAATGGCTACCGGCAATCAGACCCGGAAAAAATCCTCCCCGCCCTTCGAGAAAGATATAACCGGTATTTTAGGGAAAAACAAAATTTTCCCCATGAAATCGGCCTGTTTTTAGGCTATCCTTTGGAAGATGTCGAAGGCTTTGTAAAAAACGGGGGAAAAAATTCCCTGTGCGGCGGATACTGGAAGGTGTATGAAAACGTCCCCGCAAAGCGGGATTTGTTTCGTATGTATGACCTGGCAAGAGAAACCCTGATTCAGCTTGCCATAAATGGGATAAGCGTGGCAGAAATTATGGAGGCCTATAACATGAAGGCAAAAAATCCATCGGAATGCGAATAATCTGCGCCGATATAACTCCGTCCGCATCAGCCGCCCTCAACGAATCGGCAGGCTGTCCCGCAGGCAAAGCGCTCCCCAGCCAATATTTTCATTGGGATATTCGCGATAGGCCGCCAGAGGTTTCGCCCCCTTTGCCAGATACGCCTTTATTTTTTCCCCAAACAAAAACGGATCCCGTCCCTGTACAATGCCATATTGCATCAAAAGCGCCGCGCTGCCGGTAACAAAAGGACACGCCATGGAGGTTCCGGATTTTGCTGTGTAGCCGCCTCCCGGCGAACAGGATATAATATTTACCCCGGGAGCGGCGATATCCGGCTTTTTCGCAATGCCATAGGGCGCTCCCTGTCCGGAGAAACTGGCAAAACTGCCGGTATTACTGTCATATGCCCCTACCGTAATAGGCTTGGCGGCGGTGGAAGGAATGGTCAGCGTATTTTCCACTGTCGGTATCAAAAAACCGGTTTCCGTATTAATACTGCTGCCGGAGGGAAGCCATATATTAAACCTGCCATTCACAATACGCTTGGGCGTAAGGGAAATCTTCCAGATTCCGCTTTGTATCGAATCCCGCCCGCCTTCCGGAAGCAATTCCAGATAGATTTCCTGATCGATACTGTAGGGCGAGGGTTCCCCAAAATACCACAAAATTTCTGTGTTGTCCAGCACGCTGCGGTAGGCTCCTTTTGAAGATTCCGTAAAAATCACAGAACTTCCCGACGGCGAGATAAGGCTGATTTGAAAATCATCTGCATAATTTTTCCAGATTTGGATACCCAAACCGGCTTCCCCGGGCGCCACGGCAAATTCTATCAGATGGCTTCTCTCTGCCGTCAGCGTCCCCGAGGCATGCCGCCTCTGATTTCCCTCATTGCCGCTTCCGATGCAGATAGTCGTCTTCCCCACTCCCGCCACATTATCCAGATAGGTTTCCAAAAGCGAGGTTCCGTTATGGGAACCATAATTATTTCCATAGCTTAAATTCAAAGCCAGCGGCATGGACAGGTCGATTGCCTTCCGAACACAAAAATCCACTCCCATCATTAATTCAGCCGTCTGGGGAAATCCATTTTTACTTCTTCCCCTCAGCTTTACTACAAGAATGTCTGCCTCGTACGCTACTCCTCTCTGCTCTCCCCGGCTGGCTCGTCCGTTGCCCGCTGCGATTCCGCTCACATGGGTGCCATGGCCGCTGACATCTATACTGGGCGAGGGTCCTCCCCTTTCCAGTATTTCATTGATTTCCTCTCTGGTAAAATACTGACCTATCGGATATTCCAACGGCGGCGTCCCGCCGGATAATGTCTGATCCCATAACCCTATCAGCCTCGTAGTACCGTCTTCATTACGAAAATCCGGATGAAATATATCAATGCCGCTGTCAACGACAGCAACTAAAACTCCTTTCCCGCTGAGATTAAGAGGCTCCCTCTGCACCGGCGGGATGCAGGAAGCAAGCTTCCCTTCATACAGGGTAAAGGAAAGCGCCTTTGGCTTTTCGATGTATTCCACCTGAGGATTCGCCGATAAGGTATCCAGCATATCCTCACTCAGGCGAAGAATCGCATATCCGCCTAATAACGGGGTAATCTGCGTAAATTCTCCATCCAGCTCCGCTATATCGCCGGTATAGCGGATAATTACCTCCCATTGATTATCGGCGGCATCATAACCGGCAGACAGATTTTCACTTTTTTCCCGGGTTTCCTCCGGCGTATCCAGCGCCAGCTCCAGCAAATTCTCAAGTTTTTGGTCCGCCATGATTCCCTCCGCTTTTTTCATAGGCTCTTCTCAGCTTTAACAATGCCTTCTTTTCGATACGGCTGACGTAACTTCTGCTGATGCCAAGTTTTTTTGCAATTTCCCTCTGCGTCACTTCCGTTCGCTCCGGTATATAGGGCCAGCGGGAAATCCCATATCGCAGGCGTATGATTAATTTTTCCCTCTCTGTCAGGGTATCCTCAATAAAACCATATAGCTTGGAAATATTTTCTTCCTTTTCCATCCGTTCCGGTATGTCCTCATCCATCGTTTCCAGCACATCCAGAAAATTCAGGGAATTTCCCTCTCCGTCATCACCGCCGATCGGCTCATATAAAAATACTTCTTTCGATTGTTTTTTGTCGCTCCGGAATGTCATCAGCAGTTCATTGTCGATGCAGCGCGAGGCATAGGTAGCCAGCCTCACTCCTTTTTCCTTTGAATAAGTATCTACTGCCTTAATTAAGCCGATAGTGCCGATTGAAATCAAGTCATCGACACTATGGTCACGATTACTATATTTTTTTACAAGATAAGCAACCAGACGAAGGTTTCTCTCGATTAGAATATTTCTGGCCTCCTTATCCCCCTGCTCCCATCTTTTGAGGTATTCACTTTCTTCCTCTACGCTCAATGGTTGTGGAAATGACTGCATGTTACACCCCGGATGAATCACATTACTTTAGTCTATGTGCTTTTTTGTCCATAAGTGCATGGCTACCAAAAATCCGTAATAGGCGAACCCCCCGCCGGATAAAATGCGGCAGAATTAAAATAATTGCCTTTCCCTAAAAACAATGCTACAATAAAAACCAGCCGGTTACAAAGGGGGATCATTTATGAATAAAAAAGAGATATCGGAAATCAAAAAACGCTTTACAAAGACAAAATGCAGTATCACAAGGCTTTGCGGCTGCTATGTGGATGCCGAAAAGAACAAACGCCTGACCTTGCGGGAAGCCTTTTTAGGCCTTCCCGAGGAAGAAATGTTTAAATATATTGATATTTTCCGCAAAACTCTGTCCGGCTCGTTGGGACGCACCCTGATGAACATGGAATTTCCTACCGAACAGGAAACCGCGGAGGATGGCACCCAGAGGTTTTTGATGAAACTGTTACAGAGCCGTTTACAGGATGATGCGTTATTAGAAGAATTTTACGATAAGATCATTGAAAGCTATCCCTATCCGGAAAATTATTTTATTATTTTGGTACATGACGCCTACGATATACCGAAAGTCACCGCCGATGGCGTGGAAAATTTTGATGCCTCGGAAGATGTCTACGACTACCTGTTATGCAGTGTCTGTCCGGTGAAGCTGACTAAACCGGGACTCTGCTATAATGCCGAAACCAATCATATTCAGGACCGCATCCGGGATTGGCTGGTGCAGCCGCCGGAGTTCGGCTTTTTATTTCCCGCCTTTAACGACCGCAATACAGATATTCACAGTCTTTTATATTACTCCAAAAATGCGGACGAGCTGGATTTTTCTGTCACGGAAAATCTGCTGGGCTGCCGGATGCCCCTTCCCGCCAAAAGCCAGAAGGAAACCTTTAATGCCTTAGTAGAAGAATCTCTGGGATTAGACTGCGATTATGAGGTGGTGAAATCCCTCCATGAAAATTTAAATCAGATGGTGGAAGAAAACAAAGAAAACCCGGAACCGGTAACCCTGGACCGGGCAGATATGAGCCGCCTCCTGCAAAACAGCGGCGTCGGGGAATCGGAAATTGAGGCATTTGAATCCCACTATAATAAAACGCTGGGAGAAAAGGAAACTCTCACAGCCACGAATCTTTTCAATACCCAAAAATTTGAAGTGCGGACTCCGGATGTAACCGTCCGGGTAAATCCGGAGCGCACAGATTTAGTAGAAACCAGGGTTATTGACGGCGTACCCTGCCTGGTTATTGAGATAAACGATTTAGTAGAAGTAAATGGCATACAGATCAAAAATGTGTATGACGATGATAAGCCGCAGGAATTTTAAATGTATATCTGTTCTTGCTTTACATAAAACATGAAACAGACGGGGGTGCGGACAGAGCCTCGGATTGATTGCTTAACCAGTCCAAGATTTTGTCCGCACCCCCGACTCTATGTCCTTATCCCTTTTACTACAAAAACACATCGAACATAACCCCATTCTCCATATCATCAATACTGTAAATCTTATCCATGACTTCGAATGTTTCTCTCAGATTACCTCTGGCACTCTTCCAGCCAATACCATCTGTAAACCACACAAATGTAAATCCATCAATTGTATCCGCCTCTTGTGAAAGCATTTTATAACTTCTGGCGGTTTCATTGAGCTTTGAACCACCGCCACCATAAAAGTTTGTTTCAATACCATAAATCATCTTAACCGTCTTAATTACAAAATCAAATCTCTTAGCCGCCTTGCCCTGATTAGAAAGTGCTGATAAATCAATATTCCACTTTTCTTCGATATCCTTGAGATACATTTCCTTGAAGTAATTCACATCTTTCTCAAATCCCGCCGCCACGATATACTTCTCAACCAAATCTTCCATCTGGTGACCGCCACGATTCTTACGGCCATTAGAATCCAATCCAGTTTCAATACCCAAAGCATAATCTACAAGATTATTTACTAAATGATTTGCAATCATACCAAATAATCCGGTCTTACGCATAAATACCTTGTACTGTTCCACACTGTAATTCATCTTCTTGAAATTATACAAGAATGCGCCTTCTTCATCCTGTGCATATATTTTATATCCTCTTACAGCAAGAAGCAACGGAACACATTGCAATGTTTCCGGATATTTTGTCACTATCCTCTCAAAGTCTTCCTCAATATTTTTAGAGCCAATCAGGGAATTCAAAATGTTCAATTCTACCTTAATTTCTTCCACATTCCTTACAACCTTTTCAAAGTCAATATAATAATCATAACTCGAAATACTCGGTCTGAACTTACTCAACCATTCATCAAAATCTCTCTTTGTCATTTGCTGCCTTCTCCAATCTTTTTCTGGATATTTCCAAGTATTCTTCATTTACATCTATCCCAATGAACTTCCGACCAAATCGTATAGCCTCTACTCCGGTAGTTCCGGAACCACAGAAAGGATCTAAAACAACCTGTTCTTCCTTCGTAGATGCTACTACAATTTTTTCAAGCAAATATTCTGGTTTTTGTGTGGGATGTTTGCCCTCTGTTTTTTCCGAAGGTTTTGTTAATGCACCTGTCCACACATCCTTCATCTGCTTGCCATCATTCATTTCTTTCATCTTCTGATAATCAAAAAAATGCCGAGCTTTCTTTTCATTCTTCTTTGCCCATAAAATGGTTTCCGTAGAATGTGTAAAACATCGACATGCTAAGTTTGGTGGTGGGTTTGTTTTCTGCCAGGTAATATTATTAATTATTTTGAAGCCTTCCTGCTCTAATGCCATGCCAATCGAATATATATTGTGCAATGTTCCCGATATCCAAATCGTGCCGTTAGGCTTTAGCACTTTCTTACATAATTTTATCCACTTTCTATTAAACTTATATTTCTCTTCAACGCCGGTCCCGCCTTCCGAAAGTTTATCCCATGAACCTTTATTTACCGAAACCATCTTCCCACCCTGACAGGTAATACCGTCGTTACTTAAAAAGTAGGGTGGATCTGCAAATATCATATCAATAGATTCCGTTTTTATTTTGGTTAGAATTTTAAAAGAATCACCTAATATCAACTGTGATTCTTCTGTTTCATAATATATCGGTACCTTCTTTGAAAATAAGTTCTCCATTCTCCCGGCTCCTTTAATAATTGCATATAATCACTTCTTCACCAACTCTGTTGGATGCATCCGAATTAATCATACGCTTAACACTTACAACATCTATTCTGTAACCTTTGTTACCATACAACTCATTTATCAAATCCGTATTATGGTTTGTAAGCATACAATAACAACCTCTGGCTGTTAATTCATCAAATAGATTTGCAAGTCGCTTGTGACTTTCTATGTCAAATCCCTCTTTCGTATATGATTCAAACGAAGTAGGATTCAATGGTGCATACGGACTATCAATAAAAACAAAATCGCCCTTCTTTGCATCCTTACAAGCTAGTTCAAAATCACCATCTATAATAGTTACTCCCTGCAAGTACTTTGAAGTAGCTATAATAATCTCTTCATCAACAGAAGCTCTCCGGCTATTGTTATAGGGTACATTAAATAATCCTTTGCCATTTACACGATACAAGCCATTAAAACAATGCTTATTGATAAACACAAACAATGCCGCTAATTCCACATCATACTCTGCTTTCATCAGTTTATCATTGTAGTGCTCTCTAAGAGAATAATAATACTCCTTTCCATCCTCCCACATATCCGCATCAAGCTTGTTCACAGCCTTCAAAAATGCTTCTGGCGCATTACATATCTGCTTGTAAGCATTTATCAACGCCTTGTTGATATCATTTATCAGAGCATTTGCAGGCAGCAATTCAAAGGTAACTGCGCCGCCGCCCACAAATGGCTCATAATAATTATTATAATTTTCAGGCATTCTTTCCTTTATTTGCGGAATCAACTGACGCTTACCGCCAGCCCATTTCACAAATGGAGCTACACTTGAATTACTCATTTTGATTCCTCTTCTCTGTGTCCGAAAAAAGACAACCTTCTATACATCTATTATACTTGCAAATATACAAAATAACAACCAAAACTTTCATTCTTTGCGAATGATCTTACTTCTGAAATACAAATATATATTCATGTGCCAGAAGCAGAAAATTATTGTTTTGTTTCCTCCAATAATTAGTAGAAAGACAATTATGTTGCTCTTTAATTATAATTTCGTTATTTGTAAAACCTGTCTGCAAAAAGCATTGCATCATACGAAATCCTAACGGAATAACCTTTCCATATTTTCTTACATCCCCAATCATTACAGCACACATCTTTCCTTTTTTCAAAACACGATATGCCTCATTTGACACTTTTTTCATTTCATCTAAAAACGCTTCCACGCCAAGCAAAGAAATATCTCCTTCTATTCCTTTGCTGTACTTGATAATATTAGCATATGGCGGATGGGTACAAATAAAATCAATACAGCTATCTTTGATAAAATACAAATCAGCAGCATTTCCGTTACAAGTAAAGATTTTTGGATTTGTTTCACATTGGAATTTTAAATTTGTTTTTGAAATTGAAACAGATTGCGGATTGATGTCAACACCTACCGCATTACGATTGAGCAGCTTTGCCTCGACTAAGGTTGTTCCACTACCCATAAATTGATCTAAGACCCAATCACCGGGATTAGAATAACGAAGTATCAAATTCCTTGGTACATATGGTGACCAATTCCCCCGATACTTTCCTGAATGCGTTGCCCAACTGCCTCTGTCCGGAAACGACCAGACAGTTGTCGGCTCAAGCCTAAAACTATTTGGTTGTAAACTTATAGGGCATACCTCCCTCTTTTTGTATTGATTTATACATTGTAACTCAATTTCAAAGGAAAATCCACAACTTTTTTCTTTCACTGATAAGTGATTTTCTTAATATAGGTTTTATGCTAAAATATTTGTCTGAAAAAATATGAGTTAATTTAATACTTAATACATAACAGGGGAGCTTCTCTCTATAAGCTCCCCTGTTATTTTTACCTTCTTCTCCCAACATCCCTAACTTTCTCCTCAACCCACTCTATAAATTTTTCCAATGGATTTATCCCGCCAATCACTAACTCTTCCACCCCACATTATCCGAGCAGTTCCTCTGCCAGCGCCTCCATCTGGGCTATCGTTTCCTGTTTCATGGCAGACTTGATGGTAACGGCGGCGTCGCAGATGGTAACATTCTTCATTCCTTCTAAAATTTCTCTCATTTTCTTATTTGCTACCGGCGCCCAGCTTCCGTTTTCCATCAGGGCCACCTTTCGTTTCTGATAATTTTTGTTGCGAAGATGGGAGAGGAAATCCTCCATGCACGGGAACAGAGTCCCGTCATAGGTAGCGCATGCCACCACCATCTTGTCATAGCGGAAAGCATCCTCGATCACCTCTGCCATATCCTCTCTTGCCAGGTCGCTGACTACTACCTTTTTCGCTCCCTTTTCCTCCAGAATCTCACCTAATTTCTTTGCCGCCGCAGCGGTATTACCGTGAATCGAGGCAAAGGCAACGAGTACTCCTTCATCCTCCGGTTCATAGCTGCTCCAGGTTACATATTTATCGATATAGTATTCCAGATTTTCTTTGAGAATCGGTCCATGAAGCGGGCAGATCGTCCGGATATCCAGTCCCTGTGCCTTTTTCAAAAGCGCCTGAGCCTGCGCGCCGTATTTTCCGACAATATTAAAATAATAGCGTCTGGCTTCGCACGCCCAGTCCTCATCGGTATCCAATGCGCCAAATTTGCCAAAGGCATCGGCGGAAAAAAGTACCTTTTCACTGCTCTCATACTCTACCATGACCTCCGGCCAGTGTACCATAGGCGCCATATAAAACTGCAGCGTGTGGCTGCCGAGCAACAGACTGTCCCCTTCTGCCACGACAATATTACGTCCTTCCAAATCCAATTCAAAAAACTGTGGCAGCATGGCAAACACCTTTGCATTGCTCACTATTTTCATCTCCGGATATTTTTCCACGACTGCCTGAATACTGCCGCTGTGATCCGGCTCCAGATGGGAAATAACAAGATAATCCGGCTTTTTCCCGGCAAGCTCTGCCTCCAGATTATTAAGCCACTCCTCCGTTTTTCTCGCATCTACTGTGTCCATAACGGCAATTTTTTCATCCCGGATCAAATACGAGTTATAAGAAACTCCGTTTGGTACAATATATTGGCTTTCAAATAAATCAAGCGTTTTGTCATCCACTCCAATATAGCGGATGCTTTCAGAAATCGTTATCTGGCTCATAATAAACCCTCCTTAACTGATAAAAAATTCTAAACAAAATAAGAATACCATTATACCGCCTCAAAATCAATAGGTTAATCCGTAATTTTATCTGGACATCCCGGCTCCTTCATACTGAAGCAAAAGGCAGTCATGGCTGGTCAGCTCTATCATTTCCGTACTCTCTATCCTCCTGCCCTGCCAAAGCTCTTTCGCGCTTTTTACTTCCCCGCCCGCATAATCCGAAAGACAAACCCGGCATCCTTTATCCGAAACATTAAAGACGGAAAGATAGGTGGATTTTTCGGCAGGATCCTCCGTCTGCCATACAATAACTGCGTCATCCCTCCTGATTTCCCTTGCCCCCTGCGGCAGCTCCAGCAGATGAAGCACATTTTTATTCGTCAGAAGGGAAAGCGTCCAATCGTCTAATTGTGTCAGCTCTGCCCCCAGCATTAGCGGCGAGCGGAAAAAACACCACAAGGTCATCATCGTCCGCTGCTCCTCTCTGGTCAGGCGGGTGCTCCTCTCCTCCATAAATCCCTTTCCGATCCGTCCGAGAGGCAGCATATCGCAGTCCGGATAACCGCCGGCGCTCACATGATCCTGCCAGCTGCGGCATCGGTCAAACATATCCCGCACCGACTCCCAGTTATCCCACAAATCATCGGTAATCCGCCACATATTTGCATTTTTATAATAAAATTCAGCCTCCGTCACCAGCGCCGGTCCCGGAGAAAGGCTCAGTACCATATCACGCCCGGTTTTCTCGATCGCCCGGTGAAGCATCTCGATTTCCGCCCGGGCTGAATCCGCATCCATACGGCAGATGTCATCACACTTAATAAAATCCACTCCCCAGCCGGCATACAGCTCTGCCAGAGAATCATAATATTCCTGCGCTCCCTCCTCCCCGGGGCATACGCCATACATATCCGGATTCCAGCTGCAGATGGAATAGGGGTTTGCAATCTCATTGGCAAAATGGTCGCTGCCATAAATTTTAGTCCGGCGGTAAGCCGCCGCGCGGGGGATCCCCCTCATAATATGTATACCGAATTTAAGCCCTTTGGCATGGATATATTCTGCCAGGGGCCGGAATCCTTTCCCTCCTGCGGATGAGGGAAAACGCTCCCGGCAGGGAAGCAGCCTTCCGTATTCATCCATTTCTACTTTGCTAAAGGGAACATACTGGAATTTTTCTCTTTTTTGTCCTGCCTCATAAGAATACCAGGCAATATCGACCACAATATACTCCCAGCCGTATTCTTTTAAATGAGCTGCCATATAGTCGGCATTTGCCCGGACCTGTTCTTCCTTTACTGCGGTATCATAATAGTCATAACTGTTCCACCCCATCGGCGGCTTTTTCAATGAAATCATTTCCCGCTCCTTTCCCGTTTTTTCCGGTATCGTATTTTCCCTCTCAGTATAAGGCATAACAAAAAGAAACGCAACAGCGGGATACTGCTGCGTTTCCGAATATGATTTTTCTTTATTCTGCAAATAACGGGGTAGATAAATACCGGTCGCCGGTATCCGGAAGAAGAACAACGATGTTTTTCCCTTTATTCTCCGGTCTTTTTGCCAGCTGCGTGGCTGCCCACAGGGCGGCGCCGGAAGAAATGCCTACCAACACTCCTTCTGTTCTCGCAATTTCCTTCCCGGTTTCAAAGGCATCTTCATTCTCTACCGCAATGATCTCATCATATATATCAGTATTTAATGTGTCCGGCACAAATCCTGCCCCGATGCCCTGAATCTTATGGGCTCCGGCCTCTCCCTTAGATAAAACCGGAGAGGAAGCCGGTTCTACCGCTACAATTTTAACCTCCGGCTTTTTTGACTTTAAATACTCCCCTACACCGGAAATCGTGCCGCCGGTCCCTACTCCTGACACAAAAATATCTACCGTTCCTTCCGTATCCTCCCAGATCTCAGGGCCGGTTGTTTTTAAATGCGCCTTAGGGTTCAGGGGGTTGACAAACTGTCCCGGGATAAAACTTCCCGGCATCTCCGCTGCCAGCTCATCTGCCTTGGCAATCGCCCCTTTCATTCCTTTTGTCCCATCGGTCAAAACCAGCTCCGCTCCGTATGCCTTCATTAAATTCCGACGCTCCACACTCATCGTTTCCGGCATCGTAATAATAATCCGGATCCCCAGTGAGGCAGCGATCGCCGCAAGTCCGATCCCGGTATTTCCGCTGGTCGGCTCAATAATAACGGAATCCTTTGTGAGTACCCCTTTCTCCCACGCATCTTCTATAATTTCTTTGGCAATGCGATCCTTTACGCTGCCCGCCGGATTAAAATATTCCAACTTCGCCAGAAGCTTTGCTGGCAGTTCCTTTGCCGCACTGTAATTTCCCAATTCCAAAATCGGGGTATTTCCTACTAATTCTGTTACCTTTTTATAAATTGCCATTGGTGGCACTTCCTTTCTTTTTTATTTTTTCTTTTTTATTTTACCGCCGAAAATGCCTCTTCCAAATCTTCGATAATATCCTCTACATGCTCTGTTCCTATGGAAAGGCGTATCGTATTCGGCTTAATCCCTACCTGCTCAAGTTCCTCGTCGCTGAGCTGGGCATGGGTGGTGCTTGCCGGGTGGATAACCAGCGATTTCACATCTGCCACATTGGCAAGCAGAGAAAACAATTCCAGATTATCAATAAAATCTTTTGCCGTCCGGTCATTTCCCTTGATTTCAAAGGTAAAAATAGAGCCTCCTCCCTTCGGGAAGTATTTCTCGTATAATTCTTTTTGCCCTGCGTCTTTCGACACAGACGGATGATGAACCGCCTCCACCTGAGGATGATTCTCTAAATATTTTACGACCTTTAAAGTATTTTCCACATGACGCTCAACACGCAGGGACAGGGTTTCCAGCCCCTGTAAAAAGAAAAATGCGTGGAAGGGCGACAAAGTAGCTCCTGTATCCCGGAGCAGAATAGCTCGGATTTTTGTCACGAAAGCAGCCGGACCCACCGCCTTTGTAAAGCTGACGCCATGGTAGCTTGGATTCGGCTTGGTAAGGCTCTCGAATTTTCCCGATGCCTCCCAGTCAAACTTCCCGCTGTCTACAATGACGCCGCCAATCGTCGTTCCATGCCCGCCGATAAACTTTGTGGCAGAGTGGACGACAATATCTGCGCCATATTCAAACGGACGCACCAAATATGGCGTGGCAAAGGTATTATCGACTACTAATGGTATTTTGTTTTTGTGCGCGATCTGAGCAATGGCTTCAATATCCACCACATCAGAATTCGGATTCCCCAGTGTTTCAATAAAGACAGCTTTGGTATTTTCCCGGATGGCAGACTGGATCTCTTCTAAATTGCCGGGGTCAACAAAAGTCGTATCAATCCCGTATTCCGGCAGAGTATGATGAAGAAGATTAAAGGTTCCCCCATAAATGTTGCTCGCCGCCACTATGTGGTCGCCCGCCTGTGCCAGAGTGCGGAAGGTATAATCAATGGCGGCTGCCCCACTGGCAACGCCAAGGGCGGCAACCCCGCCTTCCAGCGCCGCCATCCTCTGCTCGAAAACATCCTGAGTAGGATTTGTCAGTCTGCCGTAAATATTACCGGCGTCCGTAAGATTAAATCTTGCCGCTGCATGGTCGCTGTTGTGGAATACATAGGATGACGTCTGATAAATCGGAACTGCTCTGGCATCCGTCACGGCGTCCGCCTGCTCCTGTCCTACATGTAACTGTAAGGTTTCAAAATGTAAATTTCTATCCTGATATGTCTTTTTACTCATATGTCATTTCCTCCATTCGTTTCTTAGCCTGATATTTTCATAGTTTTCATACTAATATGGTATGAAAACTATGTATAGTATCATACACCGCATTTCATAGTTTGTCAATAGGAAATGTATAATTTATTTTTTTGACGGCTTATATCATATAATCTCCATTTTTCGTTATTTGCCAGTCCACTAAATCAGCCAACGTAACAGTATCAATTACCCCGCTGATAGCATCGTTGAGTTTTTTCCATAAGATTGCCGTAGCACATTCGTCCATCTGTGGGCAGGTTGCGATCTCATCATCAATACAGTCCACCGGCGCCATACTTCCTTCTGTCAGCCGTAAGATCATTCCCACCGTGTACTCCTCCGGCCTCTTAGTCAAAAGATATCCTCCCTGCGGCCCGCGGATGCTTCTTACATAACGCGCCTTATTCAAAACAGAGATAATCTGCTCCAAATATTTGTCCGAAATATTTTGACGTTTTGCGATTTCTTTGATCCGTACCGGCTTTTCCGAATCGTTTAATGCTAAATCTAACATCATGCGAAGAGCATATCTTCCCTTTGTCGAAATTTTCATGGCTGCCTCCTTTTCATATTATTCCTAGTGTACTAATATGATACAACGAATTCAAAAAAACCGCAAGTAATATTTAAAAACCTCTGCCCGGCAATCAAATTACCGGGCAGAGGCATTGTTCCTTATTTCCTATAATCTAAAATCTTTAATTATCATCCTGTAAGGCATCATAACCGACTTCTCCGGTTCTCACCTTAATGACATCTTCCACATCATATACAAAGATTTTTCCATCTCCGATATGACCGGTATACAGAGCCTGTTTGGCTGCTTCAATTACTTTTTCAACCGGTACGGCGCTAACAACTACCTCGACCTTAGTCTTAGGCAGCAGGGTAAAGTCTACCGGAACACCACGATAATACTCGGCTGTTCCCTTCTGAGCCCCGCATCCGAGAACCTGCGTTACCGTAATACCATTGACTCCGATAGCGGACAGAGCCTCTTTCAGATCCTCGAACTTGCTCTGTTTTGCGATAATGGAAATCTTGGTAAATTTCGGAGTTCCCTCCGTTGCTTCCTTCTTTGGCTTTGGAGCCGGGGCAGGAACCTCTCTTACAGGAACGGCTGCCTCCACCGGAACGGAACCGGTTACCGAAGCGCTTCCCGGCAGCGGACCGCCTGCCGTATAGAAGCGGTGACCCGCCGGCATAAAGTCTGCATAGGCGCTCGGCAAGCCATGCTCCGTTAAATCCAGACCTTCGATTTCCTCCTCAGCCGAAACACGCAGGCCCCAGATCGCATTCATAATAAAGAATACGATTCCCATTACAACAGCGGCATACAAGGCAATGACGACACAGCCAAGGAGCTGGATGCCAAACTGACGGAAGCCGCCGCCATAGAAAAGACCCTTTGTGAAGTTCCCGTCCTCATAGATATTGAACAATCCCACGGCAATACCGCCAAAAATACCATTGCAGCCATGAACGGCAACCGCGCCTACCGGGTCATCTACTTTCAATACATTATCGACAAACCATACGCCAAATACGACTAAAATACCGGATATAATACCGATAATAATAGCTCCAATCCCATCTACGGCATCACAGCCTGCGGTAATGGCGACCAGTCCGGCAAGAGAGCCGTTCAGACACATTGATACATCCGGCTTGCCATATTTTACCCAGGTTACAATCATTACCGTAAGAGTGGCAAATGCCGGCGCCAGCGTTGTCGTAGAAAGGATCTGCGCCAGCTGGGTGGAATCGGAAGCTGCCGCTCCGTTAAATCCATACCAGGCAAACCACAGAATGAAGCATCCAAGAGCGCCGATGGTTATATTATGTCCCGGAATAGCCTTTGGTTTTCCGTTCTTTCCAAACTTACCGATCCGGGGCCCTAAAATCGCAGCGCCCACTAAGGCGGTCACACCGCCGACCATATGAATAACGGCAGAACCGGCAAAATCATGGAAGCCCATCTTAGCTAACCATCCGGCTCCATTCCATACCCATCCGGCTTCAATCGGATATACTATCGCGCTGATCACAGCGGAATACAGACAGTACATACTGAATTTGGTACGCTCTGCCATAGCGCCCGATACGATAGTGGCGCAGGTAGCGCAGAATACTAACTGAAAGAAGAAATTCGACCAGTTAAAATGGGTAAAATCAGTAAACATCTGATACTCCGGCTTTCCAATGAGTCCGAAAAAGTAATTTTCCGAATTCATAATGCCATATCCCAGTACAACAAATACTGCTGTACCAATACAGAAATCCATCAGGTTTTTCATTATGATGTTTCCTGCATTTTTCGCTCTGGTAAAACCGGTTTCTACCATAGCGAACCCGGCCTGCATAAAAAATACCAATACAGCGCCGAGCAAATACCAAATACTCATATCCATAAAAAGCACCTCCAAAAATTTTAACTTTCCTATACGGAAAAAAGGCGCCAGAAACATTGTTCCTGACGCCTTTGTCATCTACGTCTGCCATTATATGGCTTTATTTTATAATTGTCAATACCTATTTTCCATTTTTGGTAAAATGCAACAATAAGACAAGAAATAATTCCGTTTTTTTCATCTTTTTTATCAGATTTCTTTTCTTTTTCACATTCCTGTGCTAAAATAATATTTGTTTTTAATCTCGTTTATAATATAAAGAAGAATGGAGTTTCCTATGGCAATCAATTTAAAAGGAAAGAAAACGTCATTAAAAGAAGACGCTTCTATCTATCAAAAACATCCGGGAGATCTCTCGGAAAAAGAAAAATTAAAAACGATGAGCGGCAAACAGAAACGTTCCTACTTTGCCACGTATTAT
This sequence comes from uncultured Lachnospiraceae bacterium, assembly GCA_947628225.1. Lineage (GTDB taxonomy): Bacteria > Bacillota > Clostridia > Lachnospirales > Lachnospiraceae > Eubacterium_F. The sequence continues at coordinate 94,209 of CANQYY010000002.1, read as the reverse complement.
CTTCCCCCCATTCTCATTGCGCTGGCTGCCCTTGCGGTAGTCGGCTACATCCTGTGGTCCGATTTTATAAACAAAGCCGATATTTATCTGCACTGCGCAATTTTAAACGAATCGGCAGCAGACGGCGACCTTACCCGGATGGGGGATGATTTTACCTCGCAGCTGGGGATGGATGCCGATAAAAATAAACCATCCTTTTATGTCTATTATACCCGTTCCGACCTTGCGGCTGAAATCGGCGCCAATGCGGCAAGCGATTTGTCAGAAATAACAAGCCGTCTGGTCGCCGGTGTGCTGGACTGTATGATCGCCGATGAAAACGATGGCTCCAGCTACTACGAGAGCGGTTTTTTTCAGGAACTGGATACTTTTTTGACAAAGGAAGAATACCATAAATGGAAGCCCTACCTTTATATACCGGAAAAAAATAATCCCAAACACGCCGCCTATGGTATTTATCTGGACAAAAGCCCTGTTTATCAGGCTCTTTTTAAAGAGAAAAAAGCCATCGTCCAAAAACCAATCCTTTCCGTCATTTCCAATTCGGCGCAAAAAAACAAAGAATATGCCCATCGGCTTATCGCCTATTTCTTTCCGGAGCAAAAAAACTCCTGACACGCTATTTCTTTCTCCGCGCCACTACGACAAACCTGCCCTCCTCTGTCTGATAGGCGCAGGTTACCATCGTCAGGAGCTGCTCTCCATACTGCGGTATGATTTTTGTGTCATACTGCGACAGTTTTCGGATGTTTTTCACATATTTTTCAAACTGCTTTTCCGATAAATGGCCGGGATAATTATAATATTTGAACACATCCTGATTATTATCCTTATAGATCTGGGAATAAAAAGCAGCTACTACCTCATATTCCCGTTTTTCAAATAAGGTATCAAAATAAAATGTCTTATGCTTTTTATAAAAATCCTCCGTCTGGTAATCCATCAGATGGGCGAACATCATCCCACTTTTCATATGATGCCCATACAACATAAGATTACTGTTTGCATCCTGCACATCACATTTCGCGTCCAAAAACGGCAGCCCGTTAATATCTTCTTCCTTTTTAAAATTCCGGTGCAGATAATATTCCGGGTCATTTTTCGTCTGCATCACCGGGTAATCGATCGGAGTGCCTTTTACTTCCACCCATCCGATAAGATCCGGATTTTTCTTGTACAGCTTTTTATATTTTTTCATCACTTTGCCGCCGGAAGGGGTCACAATATCCTCTCCGTCGTCTTCGGATGCCTCGCTCTCATTTTTTAATTCCACCAGCTCTTCCAGCTCGCTCTTCGCCTGCCTCGCATTCATATAATAGCGGAGCAGATATAAACCGCTCGCCACAAATACAAGAATGCATGCTATTACCACTACATTCATAAGCCATTTTTTCTTTCCCATTTCTTTATTCCTCCCTTTCTCCACCGGCTAAATTTCAAGGCGCATGGATGTAAAACGTATTCCATTTTCTTTTTTTTCAGGGCCTAAGGGAATAAATCCCATTTTTTTATAGGCTTCGACGGCATAGGGAGATGAATTTACCGTTACCGCGCGGATTTTCAAATCCTGCTGCCGATAATAATCCACCGCTACTCCCACAAGCCTTTTGGCAATCCCCAGACGGTGGAACTGCTCTCTGACAAACAAAAGGCTGATATGCTGCCCGGTCCGGATCGCAATGACCCCCACCAGATAATTGTTCAGATAACATCCCCAGAACATCATCTCGCCCTGATTGACTTTTTCCACCATATTGCCATAATCAATAAAGCGGCGGAAAGTCTGAGCGCCCATTTCTTCATATTCCGGCATCTCAAATTTTTCAAAGACCTCCCATACCAGTTCAAGAGCTTCCCGCAGCTGCTTTTCCCCTATTTTGCATATTTGCATAAGCCCTCCTTTTTATGGCTGCGCCAAAAATTTCTGTCATTCCATTCTCCTTTTAGTATAAAAAAAAACATTTACTCTGTCAAAGATTTTTGATATTCTTAGAACAGGTAAAGATTTTAGCACTGTATACTTTCTATAAAAAATGGAAAACCGGAAGGAGAACGAAGCAATGAAACAACTTTTTAACGACAACTGGTTTTTTCACAAGGAGCCCTTAGACACTCCGATGGAAACCTTTTACCGGACAGAGGACTGGCAGCCCGTGGATCTTCCCCATGACTGGATGATTTATGACAGTAAAAACCTGTACGAACAGGCGGTCAGCTGTTATAAAAAGACCTTCCGGGTCGGGGAGCTGGGTACAGACCGCCTTTCCCTTCTGTTTGAGGGCGTATATATGGACACCTCCGTATATTTAAACGGCAGGCATATATATGACTGGAAATATGGTTACTCCCAGTTTGAAATTGATTTGACTGACCTGGTAGAGCCGGGGGAAAACACCATCTGGGTCAAAAATATCTATCAGCTTCCGAACAGCCGCTGGTATCCCGGCTCGGGAATATACCGTAATGTGTGGCTGGTGCGGCGCCCCGCCGTGCATTTTACCACGGACGGCTCTTATCTTTCCACGCAGAAAAAGGGGGAAGAATGGACTCTCTATTTGGATTTTGAAATGCAAAATGACACGGCTTTATCCCGTAATGTTTCCCTCCGCCATACCGTGTCCGATGCGGACGGAAAAGAAATTTGTTCCCGGACTTCGGATCTGAATTTGGCTCCCGGCCTTACCTGCGATAAGCAGGAAATGACGTTTACTTCCCCGAAGCTGTGGGATATTGTTTCGCCTTCCTTATACCGGATAAAATCCGAACTGTTACAGGAGGGAGAGGTAATCGATACCGAATGCCAGAACTTCGGATTTCGTACCATACGCTTTGACTGTAATGAGGGATTTTTCCTCAACGGCAGGAAAGTAAAGATAAACGGCTCCTGCGAGCATCATACTCTCGGGGCGCTTGGCGCCGCCATGAATAAAGAGGCGCTGCGCAGACAACTTATCCTCTTAAAAGAAATGGGCGTAAATTCCATCCGGAGCGCCCACAATATGCCGTCAGCAGAATTGATGGATTTGTGCGATGAGATGGGACTTTTACTGTACAGCGAGAGCTTTGACATGTGGGAAAGCTGCAAAACGGATTATGATTACGGAAATTATTTTAAGGACTGGTGGGAAAAGGATTTAACCAGCTGGGTCCGTCAGGACCGCAACCACCCTTCTCTTATCATCTGGGGAATCGGAAATGAGATTCAGGATACCCACCGGGAGCGGGGGCTGGAAATTACGAAAATGCTCCGGGATGCCGTCAAAAAACTGGATTACCGGAACAATGCCGTTATCGGTATCGGCTCTAACCTGATGGAGGGGGAGGGCGCCATGAACTGTGCGGACGCCGTTGACGTAGTGGGTTATAATTACATGGATCATCTCTATGACGAGCATCACAAGAAGCATCCGGACTGGTGTATTTTCGGCAGTGAAACCTCTTCTACCGTCCAGAGCCGCGGCATTTATCATTTCCCGCTGAGCAACCGCCTGCTTACCTACGACGACGGCCAATGCTCGACCCTCGGCAACTGCACCACAAACTGGGGCGCCAGAAATACAGACCATGTCATTTGCGTGCACCGCGACAGAGAGTACTGTTTCGGACAATACATCTGGAGCGGCTGGGATTATATCGGGGAGCCGACGCCTTATTTTACTAAAAATTCGTATTTCGGACAAATAGATACCGCCGGATTTCCCAAAGATACCTATTACCATTATCAGGCGGAATGGACCGATTACAAAGAACATCCGATGATTCATCTGCTGCCCTATTGGGATTTCAACGAGGGGCAGATTATTGACATCCGCGCCTATTCCAATGCGCCGAAGGTAGAACTGTTTTTCAACGGTACTTCGCTGGGAGCGCAGACGATTGACCATGCTCACGGAACGGCTCTGGAAGGTAACTGGCAGATGCCGTACCAAAAGGGTGTTTTGAAGGCGGTCGCCTATGATGAGGAGGGAACCGTCATCGCCACCGATGTCCAGTCCTCTTTTGGCGACCCGGTTTCTGTTGTCCTGAAGCCGGAGAAAGAGAGTATTCTGGCAAACGGAGAGGATTTGCTTTTTGTGGAAATCACAACGGTAGATAAGGACGGGATTTTCGTCGCGAACAGCCGAAGCCGGATGAACGTATCCGTTACCGGAGCCGGCCGTCTGGTGGGACTGGACAACGGCGACAGCACCGACTTTGAGCAGTATAAGGGAACCAGCCGCAAACTGTTCAGCGGACGCCTGATCGCCATTATTGCGGCAAAGACCGAGGAGGGTAACATTGAACTGGAGGTAACCAGCCCTTCCCTGAACTCCGCCTCCCTTTCCATTCCCGCCATAAAGGCTCCGGTCCGCCCCGGCATTTCCTGCCATATGGAAAATACGGTTTCAAAGCCGGGCGAAGATATCCCGGTGCGAAAAATTGAATTGACAAATCACGGATCGAATCATCTGGATGAAACTCATGCGGAAACTACCGTAACGGCAAAAATTCTGCCGGAGAATGCTACTTACCGCGACCTGACCTTTAAAGCAATGACATTGGAGGGCGTGGAAAGCAATAGTGTAAAAATTGAAGCGGAGGGAACTACCGCTATCATCCGGGCGGCGGGCGACGGGGAATTCCGCCTGTGCTGTTCCTGTAAAAACGGGCAGGAGGAATTTTCAGAAATCCTTTCGGAATTGGAATTTAAGGTGACCGGCCTTGGCAGGGCGACGCTGGATCCCTATAAGATAGTAAATGGCATTCACTATGCGGACTGTACCAGCGAGGCAAAGCTCAGCTTCCAGGGCGGCGTCTACATTACTGCCACTGAGAGAACCCGCTTTTTCTTTGACAATGTAGACTTTGGGGAATATGGCTCCGATGAGATCCATATGCCTATTTTCTCGTTTGAGGATGAACTTCCGATTGAAATCTGGCTGGGGGATTCTGAGGCGGGCGGAACCTGTCTGATTAAGGATTATTACCGGGCAAAGAGCTGGTACAACCACTATCAGGAAAATACATACCGGCTTCCGCAGCGTATCCGGGGAGTACAGGCGATTTCCATTGTCGTATACCCGACCATTAAAATGTCTTTGCAGGGCTTTTACTTTACCCGGCTGGAAAAAGCCTACGGACGGCTGGAAGCGCTGGAAAACAACCGGATTACCGGCGATATGTTTACCTGCGGGGAAGACGCGATTACCGGAATCGGCAACAATGTCACGCTGGAATATGAGAATATGGATTTTGGAGAAGCAGGATGTAAACAGATTACTATCTGCGGCCACTCTCCGATTGGATTAAACACCATCCACGTCCGTTTTTACGGCGAAGATGGAGCAGAAATCAATGAAATTCTTGAGTTCCCATACAGCGATGGCTATCAGGAGCTCACTTTCCCGATAAAAGGATTTTCCGGCGCCGGCAAAGTGAATTTTATCTTTATGCCGGGCAGTAAATTTGACTTTAAATGGTTTCTTTTTCAATAGAAAGCCAAGGGAAGAATAAAAAAAGCGGCGCCATTTTTTAGCGCCGCTTTTTTTTTTCGGTTATATTTTTTTACAAAAGAGTTTCCAGCGTTTCTCTGATCGCCTTAATGAAATTATGGCTATTTAATACCGTTACATTTTTAAGAGAAGTAATCAGCGCCAAATCTTTTGTCATCTTACCTTCTTCTATCGTCTGCAGGGTGGCTTTCTCCAGCTTATCTGCAAAATCCGCCAACTCCGGGAGCCCGTCCAGCTCGCCGCGTTTGCGCAGCGCCCCCGTCCAGGCAAAGATCGTAGCAACCGAGTTTGTCGAGGTTTCCTCGCCCTTCTGATATTTATAGTAATGACGCTGCACCGTTCCGTGCGCCGCTTCATATTCATAAACGCCGTCCGGGGAAACCAGCACGGAGGTCATCATGGCAAGAGAGCCGCAGGCGGAAGAAACCATATCGCTCATAACATCTCCGTCGTAGTTTTTACAAGCCCAGATAAATCCCCCCTCCGTCTTCATAACACGGGCTACCGCATCATCGATCAGGGTGTAGAAATATTCCAGTCCGGCTGCTTCAAACTTATCCTTATATTCTTTTTCGTAAATATCCTGGAAAATATCTTTAAAATTGTGGTCGTATTTTTTCGATATGGTATCCTTCGTAGCAAACCACAGATCCTGCTTTGTATCCAGCGCATAGCTAAAGCATGCCCGGGCAAAACTGGTAATGGATTTATCCGTATTGTGGATTCCCTGGATAATGCCGGGGCCGTCAAAATTATGTATAACCTCCCGAATCTGGTTTCCATCCTCTCCGGTAAACACCAATTCCGCTTTGCCTTTACCCGGTACTTTTATTTCTGTATTTTTATACACGTCACCATAGGCATGACGGGCCAATGTGATCGGCTTTTTCCAGTTCTTTACGCAGGGCTCGATTCCCTTTACCTGAATGGGCGCGCGAAATACGGTGCCGTCCAGCGCGGCGCGGATCGTTCCGTTCGGGGATTTCCACATTTCCTTCAGTTTATATTCGGTCATTCTCGCTGCGTTCGGGGTAATGGTTGCGCATTTTACCGCTACTCCGTATTTCTTTGTCGCCTCCGCCGAATCTACTGTTACCTGGTCATTCGTTTCGTTACGGTATTCCAAACCAAGATCGTAATATTCTGTTTTTAGATCAATATACGGCAGTAACAGCTCCTCCTTTATTATCTGCCATAAGATACGGGTCATTTCATCTCCGTCCATCTCCACGAGAGGAGTTTTCATCTGAATCTTAGCCATGGTAATCCTCCTGTCTTCTATTTTCAAATTCCTGTTTGCCCTGCCTCTCTTTATTATGAGGCGGCAGGCAATGTCCGTTGTTTACTATAGCATACAAAACCAGAGTTGTCAAAAAAGGAAACTCCCTTATCCGGGATGTTTCCTGCGTCAGCTGAAATATACCACTTCCTCTTCGGGCGGCTTGGCGGGCTCCACCTTATCGGCCCAGAGAACCGGATACAGGCTCTGGTTCTTTCTGGAAAATTCCGGTTTTACCTTAACGCTTACCAAAACCCAGTCGTTTACCGCAAGTTTTTTCGCCCCGGCGTAATGGCAGATAAACCCGATTTTCGCTATATCGTCCGCACAGCAGGTCATTGCCGCCCTTGCCGGGACAAAAGCATCGGCAGGAAATGTAGCGTTCCGGTACACCTGCCCCTTAAAGGTAATGGTCTTTTCCTCATATTTTTCCGGATGTTCACTGACATCCAGATACCACAGTCCAAAATCATCATCCTCCAGCTTAATTTCATCCGCCGTCACATCAAAGGGAAGCTCTTCCTCGATATTACTCTCCACGCTTCCGTCCTCAGATTCAAAAAGCACCTGCGCGCGGCGGTTGATCGCCTTTACGTTCCGGCGCATGGACGCCTTATCCATATCCGTTGTGCAGCGATTGAAAATGACAAGGTCGGACTGTTGAAAATGTGCCATAAGAAGCGATTTCATATTATTGATAAACATCGGAAAAGTTTCTGCATTTACCGTAGTGAAGGTTTGCACGACAACCCAGTTTTCCGGTATCGTGTCCTTTATCAGCTTATCCAGATCCCACATACCGTTTACTTCTATCATAATTCTTGCCGGTTTATGCTCCCTGACAAGAGCCAGACAGGCTTCTTCTGTCAGATCTTCCTCCTCTTCTATGATAACGGAAACTACTTTATTATAATTCAGCAGATTTTCATCGATTTCCTTTTCCCCTTCTTCGGTAATAAGAAAAAGGGTCTTCAATCCGTCTTCAAAATTCCCTTCCTCCAATATCTCACGGATACAGGTAGTCTTTCCACTCTCCAAAAAACCGGTAAACAAATAAACCGGTATATCGCGATTTCCAAACATATTACCACCTCTTTATAGTTGAAATAATTCCCGGATCTCCTGCTCCTTCAGCTCCGCGCCGATAACGCACAGCCGCCCCGTATAATCGGCGCTGCCGCGGCGTACTTCATACTCGCCGGGAACCAGATCAAAGTGAAACCATTCGCCCTCCGCCGAGGGGACAATTCCCTTTGCCCGGAGGATAGTGCCGTATCCCGCCTCCGAATCCGATAGTTTCTGCAAAAGAGCCGTCAGTTCGTCCTCTGTATATTTATGCGCGGTTTCCATGCCAAGACTGGTAAATACCTCATCTGCGTGATGATGGTGGTGGCCGTGATGCTCGTGACCGTGGTCATGGTCGTGCTCGTGGCCATGTTCATGGTCATGGTCGTGCTCGTGTTCATGTTCATGTTCATGGTCGTGCTCGTGTTCATGCTCATGGTCGTGATGGTGGCCATGCGCATGATGATGCCCGCACTCCGGACATATCTCCTCCTCTTCCATTAATTCCAGTTCTAAGGAGGAGCTTCCCTCGATCGCTCCTAAAATCTGTTTTCCGTCTAATTCCTCCCACGGCGTTGTGATGATCACCGCCTTGTCATTTTTCTCCTTAATAAGCGCCAGACAGGCGGAGAGCTTTTCCTCCGATAAGTTTCCGGTACGGCTGAGGACAATCGTTTTAGCGCTTTGGATCTGATTATTGTAAAACTCGCCGAAATTTTTCATATACATTTTGCATTTGGAGGCATCCGCTACTGTCACATAGCCATTGAGCATTACCTCCGGATTATCCTCCATAATCCCGGATACTGCCCGGATAACATCCGAGAGTTTTCCAACTCCCGATGGCTCAATAATAATTCTGTCCGGCGCATAAGTGGTAAGTACCTCCTGCAGGGCAGTTCCAAAATCACCCACCAAAGAACAGCAGATACAGCCGGAATTCATTTCCGTGATATTGATGCCGGAATCTTTTAAAAAGCCCCCGTCAATCCCTATCTCTCCAAATTCATTTTCAATCAATACCAGCTTTTCCCCTGTAAAAGCCTCCCGAATCAATTTCTTGATTAACGTCGTCTTTCCGGCTCCTAAAAATCCGGAAAAAATATCAATCTTTGTCATACTTGCCTCCGTTCCTGACCGCCGCAGATTCTTTCCGGCTGCCCTGACAGCCACTCGCCGGCCATTTTAATTCCTTCTTCGCTGAATTCAAATTCTTTTGCAAATTTTTCTTCCTTTGTTTTTTCGTAAATAAAAGGTCCCTTCCACGCTGTCGCCCTCAAAACCGGGTTATCTCCCTCCCCGCTTTTTTCCAGACGGAAATTAATCCCCCGGTAGCTTCCTTTAAATACATTATTCTCATAATACTGCGTGGAATATAGCGTGATTCCCTCTAACATTGCTTCCTCCTGCCAAAGCTATTACCGACAAGGCAATTAATAGTATAACACAATTTTTTTATTTCTTGAAGTAATTCTAAAAAAATTCTTGAAAAGATTGGAAAAACGTGGTTTACTATATTCGTGTAACTTTTTTAAAAAATACAAATAAGAATAAGAAATAAAAACTGTAATTGGAGAGATGATTTATGAAAAAAGTTGTGAAATTTGGTGGAAGTTCCTTAGCCAGCGCCGAGCAGTTTATCAAGGCGGGCAATATTATCCGTTCGGACGAGTCGCGCCGCTTCGTGGTACCCTCCGCTCCCGGCAAACGCTTTTCCGGAGATACTAAAATTACCGATATGCTGTATCACTGCTATGAGCTTGCCGAAACCGGGCAGGCGTTCCATAAACAGTTAAACCAGATAAAGGATCGATATAACGAGATTATCCGGGGACTGAAACTGGATTTTTCACTTGAGGAAGATTTTGAAACGATAAAAAAACAATTTCTGGCAAAAGCCGGCAGTATGTATGCCGCCTCCCGCGGAGAATATTTAAATGGAAAAATTATGGCGAAATATCTCGGCTATGAATTTGTCGACGCCGCCAATGTTATCCGTTTTCACAAGGACGGGAGCTTTGACGCCGATACTACCCAGAAACTCTTGTCGCAGCGGCTGTCAGTCTGCGAGGCGGCAGTCATCCCCGGATTTTACGGTTCCATGGCGAACGGCACTGTGGTTACCTTTTCCCGGGGCGGTTCTGATATTACGGGTTCCCTTGTGGCGAAAGCGATAAATGCCGGTTTATATGAAAACTGGACGGATGTGTCCGGTTTTCTTGTGGCGGACCCCCGAGTGGTAAAAAAGCCGGAGATCATCCATACTATTACCTACCGGGAGTTACGGGAATTAGCCTATATGGGCGCTTCTGTCCTCCATGAGGACGCCATTTTCCCTGTCCGTCAGGCAGGGATTCCCATTAATATCCGGAATACAAACTCCCCGGAGGACGACGGTACCATGATCGTGGAAAATACCTGCCGCATCCCCGCTTATACGATAACCGGTATTGCCGGTAAAAAAGGGTTTGTTGCCGTAAATATTGAAAAAGAAATGATGAATTCAGAAGTCGGCTTCGGCAGAAAAGTGCTGGGAGCCTTTGAAGATAACGGTATCTCCTTTGAGCATATGCCCTCCGGTATCGATACCATGACTGTTATTGTCCATCAGGATGAATTTGAGGAAAAAGAGCAGAAGGTTATTTCTGATATACAAAAAGCGGCGCAGCCAAATTCCATTGATCTGGAATCCGATCTGGCGCTGATCGCCGTTGTCGGACGCGGCATGAAAAGTACCCGCGGCACAGCCGGGCGACTGTTTTCTGCGCTCGCGCATGCCCATATCAATGTCCGGATGATCGATCAGGGCTCCAGCGAGTTAAATATTATTATCGGCGTCTGCAATGATGACTTCGAGGATGCCATCAACGCCATTTATAATATGTTCGTGCTGGCGCAATTATAATATGCCGCCCTGCATTTTATAAAGGTAACACCGATTTTACCCCTTTAACGCTACATCTAAAATCATCATAATGAGAAAGCCCAGTACAAAGCCGAATGTTCCCACGGTATCCCTCTTTCCCATGTGGGCTTCCGGTATCAGTTCCTCCACCACAACATAAATCATCGTTCCTGCCGCCAACGACAGCAAAAGAGGCATCAGTTCCGACACAATCCCGGATACCGCGGCCGCCAGCACGCCAAAAACCGGCTCTACAATGGCGGAAAGACTTCCCAATAAAAACGCCTTTTTTTTACTCATCCCATCCGAAATCAGCGGCAGGGCTACGGCTGTGCCTTCCGGATAATTCTGGATTCCGATGCCAATAGCCAGCGCTACCGCTCCGGATAAAAGATTTCCGTTTTCCGGATTTTTCACGGCAAGGGCGAAGGCTAAGCCCACCGCCATTCCCTCCGGTATATTGTGGAGGGTAATGGCAAGCACCAGCAGCTGGGTTCTGGTGCGAAGGGACAGTCTATTGTCGCCCACCCTGTCTAAGCGCCTCTTTATCAACCGATCCGCTGCCAGCAGGATGAATACGCCGGATATGAATCCGGCGGAAACCACCAGCCAGCTCATCTGTCCCGCCAGCTCGGCGCGTTCCAGCGCCGGGATTAAGAGCGACCAGACGGAGGCGGCAATCATAACACCGCCGGCAAATCCTAAAAAAACACATTGGACATCTCCCGTCACATGTTTTTTCATCCAAAATACATTACACGCTCCCAGAGCGGTTACCGAAAAGGTAAACAGGGTTCCGCACAGGGACAAAAGAATCCCATTCATGGCTGCCTCCTCCCGGATGCCCCGGGAAACCGGGAAACCCGAAACTCTTCTTTCCAGTATATTCAGAGGAGGGGAAACGGTGCCTGTACGTCAACTCTTTTCCATTCTGATATGGCTTCCCTGCGCTGTTTTTTCAATGATTATTTTATCGTCAATCCGGTTTTTCAGTTCCTCCACATGGGAGATAATACCGATCAGGCGGCTGCCTCCTGCCAGCCGGTCAAGGAGTTTCAACGCCTGCCTCAGGGATTGCTCATCCAGCGTCCCAAATCCCTCGTCGATAAACATGGAATCCAGCCGGATTCCCCCGCTCCTTTCCTGCACCACATCCGATAGCCCCAGAGCCAGCGCTAAGGAAGCCAGAAAAGACTCCCCGCCGGATAATGTGCTGACATCGCGCCACTTCGCCGTGTTCCGGTCGAAAACATCCATATCCAGGCCGCTCTGTTCACGATTATCCTTAGCGGTTTCCTTACACCGGAGGATAAAATTATCCTCCGCCATAACAGCCAGACGTTTATTTGCCGCCGCGATCACCTGCTTAAAATAATATTGCTGGACATAAACCTCCAGGCTCATCTTTTCCTGTCCCTTCTTTTTACCGTTAAAGGTTTCGTTTAGATCTTTTACCACCGCCCATTCGGACATCAGCTTCTCTCTTTCCTTTTTCTGTCCGCGGAGAATGCGAAGACATTCCTCATCTACTTCGCAGATAAGCTTCAATTCGCCCTGTTTCTTTTTATACTCCTCGATTTTCCCTACTATTTCCTGTTCCCGCCTTTTATCCTCTTCCAAATCTATGGCTCCGTATCCTGCGGTTTCCGTTTCCAGCGTGTTTACCCTCTCCTGTGAGCGCAGGCTTTCCTCCCGGTACTCCTCAATTTTTCCTGCCAGTTCTTCCCGTTCCTCCTGAGAGAGAATGCTTTCTTTGAGCTCCTCTTCGGACTCAAACCCTTCCTCTCTCCTCCTTTTTTGGTAAACCTCCTGCCGCTGTTTCGTTTCTTCCCGAAGACTTTCGATCCTTTTTTCCCTCTCCTTTGAGGAGGTCGAAAGTTCGGTCTTCTCCTTTTGATATTTTTCTCTGTTCCGACTCAAAAGAGCGAGCTCTGCATCATATTCCTCGCACTTTCGTTTCAAATCTTCAATCTGCCCGGCTATCTTATCCGCCTTGTCCTTCTTTTCAATCCCCGCCTCTGCCAGCTGTCTTTCCTTCTCCTGTACCAGAGTTTTTGCCTTTTCTGTTTCTTTAGAAACTTTTTCTAATTGTTTCTCGGCGGCGCGGCGTTCTTTCTCCGCCCTGTCTACTTCTTCCCGTTTTGGCGTTTCCGGGGTCCGGCATGCCGGAGCAGGATGTTCCAGGGAGCCGCAGACCGGACAAGGTTTTCCCTCTGCCAGTTCTTCTGCCAGCATACCGGCGCTTCCCGCCAGATAAGCATCCCGTATCCTGCGGTAAGAAGCATTTGCCTTCTCTTCTTTTTCACGGCAGGAACGAACCTTTTTCTTCCCTTTCTCCCAGCTTATGCAGCTCTTCTCATATTCCTCCAGTAACGGAAGCGCCGCCTGCCATATTTCCTGCTGTCGGCTCCACTGCTTCCGTTCTTCCTTCTTCTCCTCGCGCTTTTTCAGCTCTTTTTCGCAATTTTCCAGTTTCTCTGCCGCCTTCTCCAGTCTGCCGTCAATCCGTTTTTTTTCTTCCTCCTCATTTTTTTGCCCGCTTTTGCTTTTCTCATATTCCTCCCGGACAGATATAAGCGAAGCTGCCTTTTTCGCCCGTTTTTCCCTTTTCTGCCAGAGAGAGTATTCTTCCTGCCGGCTCTGCCATTCCTTTGCTTTCTCCCTCTCCTCTGCCAGAAGTTTCAGCCGCTTTTCCTTTTGCTCGTCCTCCTGCTTTTTCCTTATCAGCTCCTTTTGCCGCTCCTCTCCCTCTGCGAGCTTCTTTTCCGTTTTCTTTAACGCCGCCTTTTTCTCTTTGAGATAGCCGGCAAGTAACGGCTCCATCCTGTCAAGAAGGGAAACCTCGTCCCGAAGCCGCTCTATCTCCTGTTCGGCGCCGCCTTCCCCGGATAACAACTTTATCCGGGCATTATTAGCATGGATTTCTGTTTCCAGTTTTTCATTTTGTTTCTTATATTCCGAATCCTTTTCCTGTATTTTTTTCTGTACCTGATAATATAGAGTAGTATCGAATATTTTTTGGAAGATTTTTTCCCTCTCCTTGCTTTTTGCATTCAGAATACGCAGAAAATCTCCCTGGGCAATCATTACGGTCTGGGCAAATTGCGCCCGGTCAAGCCCGATAATCTCAAGAATCTTTTCCTTTACTTCCTCCTGCCTGTCATAAACTTCCCCGGTTTCTTCGCATGACAAAAAGACAGAAGCGCTCTGCTCTGTCATCCGTTCTCCTCTTTTACTTTTTCGCAAATAGGAGGGAGTTCTCACAATACGGTAGGTTTTTCCCCGCTGGGAAAAGTAATATTCCACGGAAGTCGCTCCGTCGGAGGGAGTATAATCCGAGCGGAAGGTTTTTGCCTCGCGGCGCCCTCTCCCCCCGCTGGCTTCTCCATACAGCGCAAAAGAAATGGCGTCAAAGATCGTCGTTTTCCCGGCTCCGGTATCCCCGGTCACAAGAAAAATCCCCTGCCCTCCCAATTTTCCGAAATCAATTTCCTCTGTGTCCCCATAGGGTCCAAAGCCTTCCATTTTTAAATACAATGGTTTCATACGGCGCCTCCCTCCTGATCATTCAGGATTTCTGCCAGGAGCGCCCGCTGGCGTTCTCCCATTTTTTCCCTGTTATTCTGGAAACAATAAAATTCCTCCATCATTTCCAGCGGCGTTTTCTTTTCAAAATCCGTTTCCTCCGATGCCTCCCAGGAAAGGAAAAGCCCGGAATTTTCCACGGAAAATTTCAACATATTAGGAAAGATTGCCAAAAGGCTGACTCTGGCGTCCGGCCTGACCTCTTCCTCCGTGAGAATGGCATGGATATAATCCTCTGAATATTCCATATCCATAAGTTCCTCAAAAGTCCCTCTTACCACACGCAAATCGTATAACGGCTTTAATAAAACCGGGCGGCAGTCCACCGTCCCCTTTTCCTTTATCTCCACAATAGCCGCTGATTTTTTATGAGAAGCCTCAGAAAAAGAATATTTCAGCGGGGTTCCGCTATAATATAACGCTTCCTTTTTTACCTTCTGCGCCCTATGGATATGTCCCAGCGCCACATAATCAAACCCCTCGTAGGCGTCCGGAGAAACCGCGTCCAGACCGCCTATCGCAAATTCCTCGGACTCGCAGGTAGAGGCTCCCCATACAAACTGATGACTTACCAGTACGCTCCTGCGCTCCGGATTCTGCTTTTTCTCTTCTAATACGGCGCGCAGCGCCTCTTCATAAGTATCTATCTCCCTGTCAGGAAAATAATTTCTTACCGTCGCCGGTTTAAGGAAGGGGAGCAGATATAAATCCAACTCCCCATACTCATCCGATAACGTCTTACAATACAGCTTCCCCTCGTATTTTCCCTGCAGCACTACGCCCTGCCTCTCAATCAGGCCGGACAAATAATTGATCCGGTCGGCAGAATCGTGATTCCCACTAATAGCATAAACAGAAATCCCCCCGGATACAAGTTCAAAGACAAAGGCATCAAAGATACCCATTGCCTCTGCGGAAGGATTTGGTTTATCATAAATATCGCCGGCGATCAAAACGGCGTCACATCGTTCCTTTTTTGCCAAATCCGCTATCCGGCGCAGGATATCCCTCTGCTCCTGCGCCAGATTCACGCCAAACAGCCGTTTGCCAATATGTAAATCCCCCGTATGCAAAAATTTCATGGAGTTCCCCCTGATTTACTTTTAAATTGGCACATCTGCGCCATAATCCACATTGTCATAATGGAAACCAAACATTTTATAAAAGTCATCCCAATATCCGTCAATATCTCCGTATTCCCGTATATTTTCCGTCGTTACCATATCCCAGATCCCTGAAATTTTATCCTGTACGTCATCCCTCAGCTCCCAGTCGTCCAGACGGAAACGGCCGGCTTCGTCTACTTCTTTTTTTACCAGTTTATCACAGAACAGCCGCTGCATCTGCTCAATGCAACCCTCATGGAGCCCCTCTTGCTTCATTATCTTATAGAGCAGGGAGATATAAAGCGGGACAATCGGGATAGCGGCGCTGCTCTGGGTTACCAGCGCCTTATTGACCGAGATATATGCCTTTATGTCTTTCCCGGCAAATTCCTTCGTCAGCTTTACCGAGGTATCATATAAATGCTTCTTCGCCTGCCCGATACTGCCATCCTTATAGATTGCATGGGTCACAGCCGGCCCGATATAGGAATAGGCAATCGTAACGGCATGGTCTTCCAGAACATCTGCTTTTACCATTTCCCGGATCCACTCTTCCCAGTCTTCGCCGCCCATAACCTGAATGGTCTTTTGGACTTCTTCTTCACTCGCCACCGGCACCGTGACCTCTTTGATCTCATTATCCCTCAGATCAATGGTTTTATTGGTAAATTCTTTTCCGACGGTTTTCAGCACGCTGGATACGGTAGTGCCGTCCGGCAGAGTCCTCCTGGGCGCCGCCATGCTGTACACAACCATGTCCGCTTTTCCCCAGTCTTTCCGGATAGTTTCTATTACCTGTTTTTTCATCTCCAAAGAAAAACCGTCGCCGTTAAAAGATTTGGCATAGTAACCATCTTCTCCGGCAAACTGCTCGAAGGCTTTTGTATTATACCAGCCCGCTGTGGCGGTCCGCTTCCCTTTTGCCTCCTTTTCAAAGGAAACGCCGATCGTATCGGCGCCATATCCGTAAGTGACGGCAATCCGGCTGGCAAGCCCGTATCCGGAAGACGCGCCAATCACGAGGACTTTTTTGGGCCCCGTTGCCATTCCTTTTCCCTTACAGTAGGCGATCTGCCTTCTCACACTCTCCCTGCATCCCTCCGGATGCGCCGTTGTACATATAAATCCTTTTACCTTTGGTTCTACAATCATATTTACCTCCATATCCTGCACTCATTTTCTCAAAAATAATTCCTTAGCTACATCATAACATAAAACAAAATCATAAAAAAGTGCAAAATGCTTCCCGCCAGGACAAAAAGATGAAAAACCGAATGGACATACCTCTTCTTTTTCCCGATACTATAAAGAATAGCGCCAATCGTATAGGCGATTCCCCCTGTCACCAAAAATACAGTTCCCCCGAACCCCAGACATTGGATCGTCGGCCGTATAAAGAAGATAATGCACCATCCCATAGCGAGATAACAAATCATGGATAACAGCTGGTATTTCTTTAAATCAATGGCGGTGAGCGTAGCCGCTGCAAAACAGCAGGCCCATACAATCCCGAATATCACAAACGCCTGTACCGGGTATAACGGACGCAGCGCCGCAAGAGTAACCGGCGTATAAGTCCCGGCAATCAGAAAGTAGATGGTGCAATGATCGATTATCTGAAATACCTTTTTGGGCGTGGGACGTTTTAATCCATGATAAATGCTGGACATTGTATATAAAACAATCATGGTTCCTCCATAAATTGCCGCCCCGACAACTGCCCAGGCATCTTTATTCAAGGCGGCAAAAATAACGCAGAGAGTCAGCGCTGCAATAGCAAACGCTCCCCCTACAATATGGGATACCATATTAAAAATCTCTTCCCCTGTCGTATAGGAAGGAAGAATCCGATCCTCCAATCTTGTTCTTACCTGCTTCATATGACTAACCTCCTGGCTCTTTCTGATTTTAGCGTATCATGTTTTATGGGCAAAGTCAATATCTATACTTCATTATATGGTTTTCAAAACCATATAACGGGCAGAACTGGACTTTACTGACGTATTATGCTATACTTATCCGTACAAATTGTTACCCCTATTATTTTCCGGTTTGAATTTTTTATACCGCGGCGCCGCCGCATAGGGAAAAGGGGAAAACACAGACTTTCTGAAAAAGGATGAGCGGATTATGCACTATACGGACCAAAATACACAGATATATGTTTTTGCCATGCCGGTACTGGATTCCAGAATGTATATTATGATTAATGATGAGAATGACAGAGAGGCTTTGATTATCGACCCGCTTTTTAGCAAGGAGGCGTCTTCTGTCCTAACGCGGCTGGAAAAAGCCACCATTCTCTTAACACACTCGCACTATGACCATATTTCCGGAGTAAACTGGCTTCGGGAACAGTTAGCGTGCACTCTTCTCTGCTCTGACGTCTGCGCCAAAAAAATAGCCGACTGCCATGAAAATTTTTCTGCCTTTTCTTCCGTTCTGGTGATAAACAAAACAGAAGAAGAACAGGCGCAGTGCCGGGATTTTTTTGAGGAAGATTATACCTGCCGGGCAGACATCGTTTACGGAAAGGAAACCTCCTTTGCCTTTGGCAGTTATCGGGTGGAAACCATCCCGACGCCCGGCCACTCGGAATGCAGCCAATGTATCCGCCTGTCCACAGATAAAAAAGGACTGACGCCGGAAATTATCTTTACCGGCGACAGCCTTGTAAATGGGCACGATGTCATTACCAGACTTCCGGGCGGAAGCAGACGGGATTATCTCGCCATTACCAAACCGTATCTGGAGCATATCGCGCCAGATGCCATTATTATGCCCGGCCACGGGGACTGGGGGAAAAAAGCAGACCTTACCCGTAATGCGCCTTCCCCGTCCTAACAGCACAAATTTCCTTTCGGCGGCAGGTCATTTGTGTCCCATCGGGGCAAAAGATACCGGTTTTCCCGGGACGGTTCCGCCATCCTTGCCTCTACGGTAAGCCCCAGCCTGCAGCCGGTTTCTTCTCCGGCTATAAATTCCAGCACTTCTTCACTGTAATTGCCATACGGATAATTCATCACCCAGCAGCCGGGATCGATCACATCGGAAAAAAAGGCTTTCGCCTGCAGGATATCCTCTTTCATCTTCTCTTTGGGCAGTTTCCCAAGCCAATAATGGTCGTAGCCGTGGAGCCCGAAGAACATCCCTCCCTCTTTCATGCAGCGGATCTGTTCTTTATTCATATACAGCTCTCTGGCAAAAACTTCCTCCTTTACCCCCACATAAGTCTGAAAAAGAGCCGTGGCAATCTCTCCCCGGATTTTTTCCGGCAGGCGGTTTTGCAAAAGCCGCTTCACAAAGATAACTTCGCCCGGATCGAAACGGTTTGGCACAGCCAATTCCCGGTACAGTTCTTCATTAGAGGGAATTTCCCCGTCTGCAAACCTGCCTTCCTTCCGGTACTCCGTGAGAAGGTCAAATATTCCCGCTACCAGCTCCCCAATCGGCGCCGCTGCCAGAATATAATGGATCTTATTGACGTCCAAAAGCCGGTGCTCTTTCACTGCCCGGGCATTCGGGAAAAACGACCCCTGCATCCCGTATTTTTTCAGCAGGGGATATACCGCCGTATAATGATCGATATAGCCGTCGTCAAAGGTAAGCAGACAGGCGTTGTCCGGCAACCGGGAAAAATCCTGTGAATCAAAAGCTGCTATCAGCTCTTCCATCCGGATTACCCGGAAGGATTTCCGGATATATTCCAACTGCTTTTCAAAAAGCCTCACATCCAGCCCCTTAATTTCCGGATAGCGGCTGTAAGTCAGATCCCGCACATAATGATACATCACGATTGCGAGTTTTTTTTCCTCTCCTGTTCTCAAAACGATCCCTCCTGCTCTAAATAATATTGTGCGACTGCCAGATCGACCCTTTCGTCGATGTCCACGCTCCGCTCCCTCGGCATGCGGTATCCCATCGGATTATCATTCAAACTGGTTTTTTCGGAAAGAGCGCAGACCCGGTTTACATAAATACTCCCATTGACGCGGTAATATTCCGGCATATCCTGCCGGCGCATGGTACTGTTGACCGGCAGTAACGGCGTCAGCCTGCCGGACGCATCACAGCTACGCACCAGAATGGGCGAATCCTCCACCCCGGATACCGCCGCCACATCCTGTCCGCTTTCCAGCGCCAGACGGAGCGCCCCCCGAATATCCGCCGCCGTCCGCAGCGGGCTGGTAGGCTGCAAAAGGACAAGGTAATCATACTCCCTCCCCTCCTGCGCCAGCCGCTTTAAGGTATAGAGAACAGCGTCTATCGTCTTAGACGTATCCGCCGCCAGCTCCGCCGGCCTTAAAAAAGGCACCTCGGCTCCGTATTTTTCCGCCGTTTGCGCAATTTCCACACTGTCCGTAGAAACTAAAACCGTATCAAAAAAAGAACATGCCCCCGCCGCCTCGATCGTATGGGCAATCAGTGGTTTCCCGCCCAGCATAATCAGATTTTTCCCGGGGATACCCTTACTGTTCCCCCTTGCCGGAATAAATGCCAGCGCTTTTTTTCCCTTTATCATCTTCTGCCTCCGTTTCCCGTAAAAAAAGAGAAACCAAAACGGTTTCTCTTTTTTCGTACATACATTTTCCCAATCGGGCAAGTATTCTCGCAAGAGATTACTGTAACAGAGAAAGTACTCCCTGATTTGCCTGATTTGCCTGAGCCAGCATAGAAGTAGCTGCCTGCTGCAAGATGCTCTCCTTGGAGAATCTTGTCATTTCGTCAGCCATATCAGTATCACGGATACGAGATTCAGCTGCCTGCATGTTCTCAGCAGTGTTGTCATCTACTTTAACTGTGTACTCAAGACGGTTCTGAATAGCACCCAACTTAGAACGCTCGGTTGTTACCTGCTTAATCATAAGGTCTACAGAAGAAATCAGATTGGAAATCTCAGAACCTTTTCCGTTAGTAACTTCCTTAGCAGCGTCTGTCTTAACAGTACCATTCTCATTAAAGTCACCTAAGGTAGAACCGGTAACTGCCTCATACGTTTGCTTATCTTCGAATTTAGATACCAATGCGTCATCTTTGCTGAAATTCTCCAAGCTCCATTTAACCAGGTTGATAGATACTGTGATCTGCTGACCTTTGTTAGCGCCAACCTGAAGAGTCTGCTTCTGATAAGTACCGTCTAACAGTTTTTTCTTGTTGAACTCGGTATCTGTGCTGATACGGGTGTACTCCTGTTTCAGAGTATCAATCTCGTCCTGAATCTTCTGGAAGTCGTTTTCCTGCTCGCCATCCAATACACCGGTGTTGGAAGCCTGAACAAGCAGCTCACGAGTTCTCTGTAAGATAGCGTGCTGCTGATCCATAGCACCTTCAGCCGTCTGGATAAGAGAAATTCCATCCTCTGCGTTAGCAGATGCACGATTCAAGCCGCGAACCTGAGCTCTCATCTTCTCGGAAATAGCAAGGCCTGCTGCATCGTCTGCTGCACGGTTGATTTTGTAACCGCTTGCCAGTTTCTCAGTAGACTTAGAAAGGCTGTTACCTACAATGCCTAACTGTCTGTTTGCGTTCATAGATGTAATGTTGTGTTGTACTATCATAATGATTACCTCCTTGTAATACACCGCAATTCCCTTTGCGGGTTGTTTTTAATTTTTTTGTTATAATATCGAAAGAAGCGACAATTTTCATTGCGGGCCCTGCAACAAGCCTCGCCGCCTTCTTTCGTTACTATCACATTCAGAAGTGGTTTCTCTACTGACATTATATATATCGGAAGAACTGATAATTACTTTACCCCTAATTTTAATTTTTTTTGATTTTTTTGTTATATTCTTCCTCCACATAGTCTAACGCCTTATAAAACCGTGCTTTTCGGTCGATCTCATCCAGAGATTTCATATAATCGACAATCAGGCGCATCACCGGCACCGACATATAATTAGTCCGAAACCAGGTCTTTTCATAACCGTCCCGGCGGATCTTCTTCAGATTCTCTTTTCCTTTTTTAAACTCCCTCATAACTCTTTGATACTCTTTCGGGGTTATTTTTACCCGGGGATCTTCCAATAATTCTGCAGGAGATGCCTTCCACTCCGGCAGCTCCTCCAGCGCTTCCCCTAACGGTTTTTGAACGCTTCCTCGGATCTTTGCCCCTCCCTCCGTGGCATTGATTACTAAGCGGTCCGGAAAAGCGGAGAGCGCCTTTTCCATCCACTCCCGGAAAACAGTCCAGTCCCCGCGGGAATACACCATATCCCCATAATACCCTTCTGCCATAAACTGCTCCTGCTTTACAAAACCCTCATCGCGTCCGCTGACATGGCTTTTCCCCTCTTCCGAGTAGGCGAGGTCCTGTCCGGCTAAAATGATCGTTCTGGCTCCCAGCTCCAGGACGGAGGCAAATAAAGTAGTGGAAACTCCGAGATAAGAAGGAATCTTAGGAATATCCACGTCGCTCTTTATCAATATCTCGCGGATAAAAGCGAGGTCGTCCCCCCATATTTTAGGACCGGTACTCCGATGTATCAGAGCCGGCGGGGAATTGGTAGTGATCAGCAGGGGCAGAGCAAAACTCCGCTCATCCGCAAAGCAATTCATATTTTTCTTGGCGTCGGTACATCCTACCGCATCCGGTATGATATCCCGTTTCAAAAGAGAGGGCAGGGCGGCGTCGGCGCAAAAGAGAAACGCCCGGCCTTTTGCCTTTCTCAGCTCCTCGATATTTTTTTCCAGGGACGGCCCCGCCGATACAATAAGAACCGGAACATCCGGATCCCAGTACTTTTTTAACCGGGCAAGCAAAACGCCGTCTTTCATATAGGAGAGGTTTTCCAGCTGGTTGTGGAGCATCGCTTTCACAAAGCGTTTGGCTACCGGCACCATGAACGCCACTTCTTCGCAAACCGTATCATAAATCTCCCGCACTTTCTTTTTTTGCCGGCTGTATTCTTTTTCATAGCCGGGAGAAGAAAGTAATACGGTAGTATCTACACAGTTCTCATTTAACAATTCCCGGACTAATTCCTCAAATTCAGCAATCCCCTCTCCGCCGCAGGCAATCATCACCCGGGGAATCGACTGCAGCTTTTTGAAAACAGGCGTTTCCGCCATGGCATGATACAGGGATTCCTCCGGCTCATATACCATGATATAGCCGGGAACCCGCTCGGTCAGTCCTAAGATAAGCTGGCAGTCGCCCATTCCAAATAAGATAGCATATTCCGCTCCTGCCGGAACATGATAATCCAGCCACCGCTCAGCCGCATAACGGCCGTCATACAGGCTGCCAAACCGGAGCTCTTTCCCGTTTTTATGAATGACAGGAAGCAGATTCCCATCTTTCGCTTTCATTAAACCGCACAAATTTTCCATATGATTCTCCATTCCGAAACATTGCTTTCCTTTTTCTTACAGATCTACGAACGTCTTCTGGACGCCGCAGTTCCAGACCTCTTCGTGTTTAAGCGCCTTCAAAAAATTCTCCGTCCCATGCCCCAAACCAAAGCTGTGGCAGCGGACAGCGTAATCTTTTGCCTGAAAGATGGCATTTAAAATCTCCGGCTCCTTTTCCGAGATATGCTGGATGTTCGGCAGCTTCCGGATATCATATCTCCCGTTCTGCCTCGTCCCGATATCAATCGCCGGCACCCCGTAAATACCGCTCTCCCGTATGCCGGCGCTGGAATTGCCGATGATACAGAACGCGTTTTTTAACAGGGTAAGAAAATATTCAAAACGAATCGAGGGATATACGGCAAAATTATCGTTTCCCTTTAATTTTTTTATTTCATTCAAAATAATTTCCGAGCCCATGTCGTTATTCGGATAAACGCAGACAAAATTTTTCCCGGAGGCTTTTAACGCGCGGATAATCGTACCAATATGGTCGGAAAGTTCCTCCAGCTCCGTCGTGACAGGATGATAAAGAAAAATACCATATTGTTTAAAGCTAATATCGTAGTATTCCCTTACGGTATCTAAGGAAGGCAAAGAGTCGCTCAGCATCACGTCAATATCCGGCGAGCCAATGACAAAGATATGATCTTCACTCTCCCCCAGTTGGATAATCCGCTTTTTCGCCTCCTCATTGCATACAAAATGCAGATGGGCAAATTTGGAAATGGCGTGGCGGATAGAATCATCAATCGTGCCCGACACTTCGCCGCCCTCAATATGAGCCACCAATATATTATTTAACGCTCCGGTAATGGCGCCCGCCAGCGCATCAATGCGGTCGCCATGAACTAAGATCATATCCGGCTCCACCTGATTGACATAGCCGGAAAGATTGGTCAGCACGCTGCCGAGATTATAACTCATAATATCCGTATACTGCTGCCCGAATGCAATATGTACGTTCTGGTAATGGTCCTTCAATACCTCCTTATAGGTATTGCCGTACTGGGACAAAAGGTGCATGCCGGACACATAGATATATACCGTATACTGATCGGATTCATCCATGGTTTTCATTAAGGATTTAATTTTCCCATAATCGGCTCTGGTGCCGGTGATAAACAGTATTTTTTTTGTTTTTCCCTTTGACATGTTATGCTCCGTTTCCAAAATTCGGTACTCCCATACGAACTACATCATATTTTTTCCGTCATCTCATGGTACAAAATATCTGCCGCCAATATAAAATCATCCTGCTCTAAAGCATCGAACAGCGGGTTGATAAAGGCGGCAAAAGCAGGCACCTGGGCGAGCAGTCCCGCCGTTTCCATAAAAAGCGCCATTCCCTCCTGCGTGCGGTTCTGATAAAAACAATCCGATATCTCTATTAGTTTCTTTTTTAATTCTTCCATGCTGATAACTCCTTATCATATTCATTATACACATATTGCACTGCTTTTTCAAACCTTACTTTCCGCGGTTTTTCCTCCAGGGACGCCATATAATCTGTTATCAGGCTCATAACCGGCGGCTTTTCCCCTCCCCCCTCAAAGAAGGTTTTTTCATAGCCCTCCCGACGGAGCTTTTCCAAATCTTTTTTCCCCTGACAAAATTCTTTTTTCAATTTTTCATACTCCTCGGGCCGGATGCAAACCCGGCTGTCCTCCAGGATTTCTTTAAAAGATTTTCCCTTCGGGGGCAGGGCGCTGAGAACCTCCTCTAAGGTTTCCTGTCTGGTTCCCCGTATCCTGGCGCCTCCTTCCGTGGCATTGATAAATTCCCGGCCGGGGGCTTTGCGGATAGCGTTTTCCAACCATTCCCTGGTCATAGTCCAGTCCGCTCTGGAGTAAACCGTTCCCCCGTAGTACCCTTCGGCATTATACCGTTCGTTCTTAATATATTTTTCTTCTCTTCCGGATATATGGCTTTTCCCTTCCCTGGAATAGGCTAAGTCCTGACCGACAAAAATTATTTTTTTGGCTCCCAGATCAATAAGAGAGGCAAGGATCAGCGTCGCCACCCCCAGCTCCACCGGCGTCCGGGGCAGCTCTATCCCGCATTTTGTATAGAGGGCGTTCATAAAAGCATGCGTGCTTCCCCATATTTTTTTTGCCCCGCTGCTCCGGATCAGTCCGGCGGGGGCGTTTGTGGTGACCAAAAGAGGAATCTCCCGGCTTCTTGCATCCTCAAAACAGTTCATATTTTTATCGGCGTCCAGACAGGCTGCCACATCCGGTATAATATCATTTTTTAAAAGCAGCGGCAGGGCGGCGTCCACAGAAAAAAGAAAGGCTTTTCCCTCTGCCTCCTTCAGCCATTTTACATTTTTTTCCAGAGAAGGCCCCGCCGATACGACAACGACCGGCACCTCCTTATCCCAGTATTTTGCCAGACGTCCGAGGGGAATGCCGCCCTCCATGGGCGCCACGCTCGCAATCTGATTCTGTATCATACTGCGGATAAACCTCTTTACGGACGGACGCAGGGATTCAATCTTTTGCGCCATCTCCCGGAAGTTATTTTGCAGCTTTGTTATTTTTTCCGCCTCGCATCTGTCGTATCCGTTCTGTATCCGGAAGGCGGTCGTATCTACGTTGTCTTCATTGAGAAGCTCCCACAGCTCAGCGTACAGTTGGGAAAGGGAAGATTCTCCGACAAACAGACGGATCCTTTTTTCCGCCTGCAGTTTTTTACAGACGGAGGTATGTTTCATCTCCCGATATAAAACATCATTTGGCTCATATATGAAAATGCTCCCCGGTATGCGCGCTAAAAGCCCGAGAGGAACCTGGGCGTCGCCAAGACCAAAGAGTACCATATTCTCAATTTCCCCGGTAATGTAATGCGCCAGCCATCGGCCGGCCGCATATTTTCCATCATAAAGACTGCCAAACCGGATTTCTTTTTCTCCATACGCTAAGACAGGAACCTTGTTCCCGTCCTTTGCCGTCAGCAATCTGCACCGTTTACTCATAAAAACCTCCCCATCAAAAAAAATGGATCTTACAAAAGAAAAAGGGGGTTCCAGCCTATGAGCTTTCACTCGCAGGGAGGAACCCCCTTCTATTTTATTTCTTTTCATTGAAAAAATAGGACTGCGCCGGCTTATGCGTATTGCTCATATTGTTGTAATAATTCGCCGCCGTTTTATTGTTGACATGAAAATCCCGAATCTGTTTGCGCTTTTTCGCCAGATATATTTCCAGATGTCCGCTGTTCTGATGCTCTAATGCCTGAATTTTTATTCCCAGCTCCGATACGGCGGTTATGGTCTTTTGCATATCTTTGATTTCCTCTGCATAATTGTCGCGATTCGCAACAATCTCTTTTTCCACCATTTTAAATAACGCATCAAACCCTTCGTCCAACTGGTTTAATTCGTCGATTTTTTCGCCTTTCTCGTCTAAAATGCGCTGGAAACTTTCCTGGTCTAAATCTTCTTCCTTCAGCAGGGTTTCCTGTTCTCTGGTCTTTTCATATAAAAAGGAAAGAATTTTTTCTTTTCTTTTCAATGTATCTGCCATCATGGTAACATAGACGCTGTTTTCTGTTTTTTTGTCCATTCATCCACATCCATTTCTGCGCCGGTCAATTACCGCCTTCTTTATTTATGCGCATAACTTCTTTCCAGGTGTCCCGCATTTCCCGGATATATTTCAGGGCGTCTTCTAAGACCTCAGGATCTTTACTCATATTCGCCTCGACTAAACGCCGGTAAATATAATCGTATACCCGTTCAAAATCCTCCCAGACGGGATATTTCCGGTCTAAGGTGGCGCGCAATTCGGTAATAATCGCCTCCGCCTTCCGGATATTGTTATGAGCATCCTCGATCTCCTTTTTCTCTATCGCCATGAGCGCCATATTGCAAAAGCGTATCGCGCCATCATAGAGCATAAGAGTAAGCTCTGCCGGAGATGCCGTAAGGATTGCATTTCTCTGATACATATTAATTGAGTTCTGATTCATTCCTATTCCTCCGTTTTTATTCTGCTGTCAGACAAACTCAACTAATTGCCGCCTAAGAGCCCGGCAAGGGAACTCTGCTGGGATTGGAGTTTGGCAAGGGCAGATTCCATTGCGGCAAATTTTTTATAATACGAATCTTCTAAATCTGCCAGCTTCGTTTCCCATTCTTCGATGTCTTTCTCATAACTCTTCATGTCATCTTTCATCTTAATATCATTATAGAAAGTGAGGGCGCTGCTGTAATTGGGAACCGCTGCCATCTTCTGACCCATACTCTGGCGGAGATTGCCGAATATTCCCGTCAGCGTAGCAATCACGGCGTCCGGATCCTCCTCCAGCGCTTTTTTCAATTTATCATCCCTGTCGGAATATACGGAATCCTCGGAATCTCCGAAAATGTGGAGCTGTCCTCCCTCGGTCCAGTCCGTACCCGTCATAATGCCAAAACTTGCCAGGGAATAATTCTTCCCTTCATACTGTACGGTGCCCGACATTGCGCCGCGCATGCTCTGGATAATGCCGTTTAAGGTAGAATCATTGCGCAGCAGGGAATCTTTGATCTTATCTTCCCAAAGTTTTACCTCATCATCCGTCATGGCTTCTTTCTGCTCGCTGGTAAGAGGCTCATAACCCCTGGCGGAAGAAGCGTTATAGAGCGTATTCATTTCCTTCATAACAGCATTATACTCTTTCAGGAAAGATTTAATGGAATTATACACGCTGTCCACATCATTGCTCACGGAAAACGTGATCGGCTCATCTTCCTTTGTCACGCCGGTCAGCTCTATGTCCAGTCCGTTTACGGATATGGAGGAACTGGAAGAAGTCAGCTCCGCCCCGTTCAATATGATCGTACTGTCGCAAGCTGCAATCAGCGCCATCCCGGACGGCATCTTATCATTGCTTTTATCATTGGCGCCGCCGTTTACCGTAACTGTTCCATCTTCTGCTACGGAAATATCAGCCAGTCCCAATGCGCCCAGAGCGGAATCTGCCAGAGCGTCGCTTCTTTCTTCAATAGCGGCATAGTTACCTGCAACTTCCCGGAGGGCTTCTTTTTCGCTTTCCTCGTCAATTCCCTCGATACCGTCGAATCCGACTACTCCCTCGTGATAGAAGCGGTCTTTTGCTGCCTCGCCAAGAGATTCCATCTCCTCTGCCGTCACGCCGGAAAAGGCGGCGGCTTCTACCTGCAGCTTCACATCCTCGGTCTTCATCTGCTCATTGACATAAGCGATCGTATCCTTATTTGCCTTAGTGGCAACTTCTTTATTATAGTCTTCTTCTGTTTTTCCTTCCAGCAGATTACCGTCATCATCATAATAAGAGGATTTCAGGCTTTCTGCAGCTTCCGCATATTTCTCATCGTATTTCTCATCATAGATTTTGGCGCCTACATATACATACGCCGCCTTATTGGCTACGGATTTTTTCGTTTCGTAGGATGCCTTGGCAAGAGTATCTAACACGGCATTGAAGGCTTCGTTGTCCTGCTCCGGCGTATCGACGCCGGCAGACTGCAGTTTCTGAATCGCCTCATCTACGATTTTTTTATTAGCGCTTGACATGCTGTCGTATCCCAGCGCCTTTTTTAACGCTGCGCTGCCTTCCAGCTCCTCATTGGAAATGCTCGAACTGGTAATGGAAAAAGCATTGGCAAGTCCGCTCTCTTTGCTGCTGATAAAGAAACGCTTCTGCCCGGTATCATAGCTGGCATTCAGCCCGGCTTCCTTCAGGGCGCTGGTAAAATCAGCGATCGTGGAATCCGCCGTCACGGTGAATTTCAACGTCTGATCCCCATTTTTTATCGTGATCTCTTTATTGAGCAAAGAAGGATCGATCTCTGTGAGCTTCGTATCTACAGACGAAGCATTGATCTTAGCGCCGGTCAGGTACTGAGAAGTGGCAACACTCTTTACTTCCAGGGTATAGTTGCCGTTTACCGCTTTGGAATTTGCCGTGATCTTCGCCTTTGTGGAATCAGATACACTGGCTTTTTTCGTTGTATAAGCAGTGCTCAGCTGCATCTTCGTGACATATTCGTTATACAGCTTGGTCAGCTTGGTATTCAAATCGGCCCATTTCGTCTGTTTCCATTCTAATTTTGTCTTTGCCTGTACCACTTTCGTCTTTTTCAAAGACTGAGCCGACATAAGCGCTCCTACTATAGATTCCGTATCCAGACCGGACATCAGTCCACTCATACGAATTGGCATATCACTACCTCCTATCTCTTCTCATCCACCAGAATTCCAGCCATCTCCCACATTTTCTGGAGCATATCCAAGGATTTTTCCGGCGGGATCTCACGGATGACTTCATCCGTATCGTCATTGATCACTTTAATGGAAACCCGGTTTGTTTCCTTATGATAAGAATATTCGCAACGGGTATGTTCCATCCTCCGGTTTGCGCTCTTTACAGCGTCGTCAATCGTCGCTTCGCTTGGCGCATGTTCTTTTTTACCGGATTCTTTTTCTCCTTTTTCTCCCGTCGTCCCTGACGGCATGGAAAGAGGCTCAACAGTTTCTGCAGCGGCGGCGGTCTGTGCCGTGCTTACTGCTTCCGGCTTAGGTGCCGTAACCTTGGGCGCCTCTGCCTGGCTGTAGCTTGTGTTTGCTATCATTTCTACTTCCATATTAACACCTCCATGTGTAGTTTATATTTGCTGTAGTGCATTTGGGCACAAAAATTTTACTACTTATAGTGATTATCGACAGGAATATAAATAAAGTTAACCCCTATCACAAAATTTTACTACTTATTGCGCAGGGGTTGTCTTTACGGTTTCATAACCTTTGTTTTATTTTATTAATTTGGATAATTCTTCCGGGTTAGAAGCGTTTGCCGCCTCTTTATTGGCATCCTGGATCTGCTTATAAATTTCCTTCCGGTATACCGGCACGGATTTTGGGGCGTCAATCCCGAGCTTTATCTGATCCCCTTTTATCTCCAGGACCGTAATTTCAATATTATCATTAATAATGATCGATTCGTTAATTTTTCTTGCTAATGCTAACATTTTACTCCGCCCCCTTTTCCTTATTGAGGACATCATATATCTTATATTTCACTTCGTAATCCTGATTCTCCACAATAATCTGCGCGCCTTTTCTCGTGTCCGCATTAATAATGATCGGCGCTTTTAAATTGACGGACATCTTTTTGATATCGGACGGCACCGTCATCGTCAAAAGGATCACGAGGTTTTCTTCCGTCAGCTCGCCAATATGGCTTAAAAGTTCGTCCTCCACAACCGGGTTATAATCCTCTTTTACCAGCCACGGCTTGATGACCGGGAGCGCCAGAGTCGGCTCGTCGACGCTCTGCAGCCATGAAATATTAGAATTTTCCTTTTCGCAATCGTATAAAATAGTAAACTGCTTATAATCGGTCAGACCGATCAAACCGCGGTCAAACGTCAATATTTTCTCATCCGGCAGATTTACTTCGCCAAAAAATTTTGTCTTTACCAGCATTCTGATTCTCCTTTTCTGTATCTTATCCTATTATTAAATAAAATCCAATAATGACTGTCCCAGTATCTGGGAGGTTGCATGTAAGGTTGCCTGGTATAAAAGATCGGCTTCCGTAAAGAGGACCATAGATTCTCCTACGTCCGCCCCCTCATTTTCCAACTGCGCATCCTCCGTATCCAGCTTCATCTGACCCAATTTCGTTTCTGTCATTTCCAGTCTGGCGTAACGGGAGCCATGGTCGGCAATGGCGATATTTAATTTATCCTGCGTGTTATGGCAGGTAGTGATCGCTCCGGAAAGAGCATTGGTCAACACGGTTTTTTGTAATGCCAGCTCTGTTTCAATCTGGCTTTTCAGCTCGTTTAAATTAGCCAGAGTTTCCGTGTCGCCTTCATCGCAGTCATCGATGCGCTTTTGGACAGACGCCAGATTTTTTTCCATAACGTCAATGTCATTACAAATATTCTCAATATCCTCGATAGTACGGGCTACATCAAGGCTAATGGCGTTACAGGCTTCCGTATTGACCGTCAGCACCTGACCGAAATTAATCTGGTAATTAATCGCCTGGCTTCCGGCATTTTTATACAGCGCCTGCACTCCGGTTACGTTATTTACCGCCGTACAATTAAAGTAGTGTTCCGGTCTGACATCATTTTTCTTAAATTCCGTTTTCTGGTAGGTAACGCTCAAATCGCTCCCGGAACGAATATCATCATATACATTATTTCCAAAAACGATCTCGCCGGTTTCCGGAACATAGTAAACCTCGTCATCGCCCGGATGAAGATGTTCATTATAGGTCGCGTCCTCACTGACGCTTTTCGTTACCGCCGTTATCGTCCTGGTATCGCCATTCTTGTCTGTATAAGTCAGTGTTACATCATTTCCGTCCTTATCGCACCCATCATAGGAAAGCTGGATCCGATGGGTCGATTCAAACTGGGAGGCTTCATTGGCATAATCACTGGCTGATTTTGCATCGTCATATTCTGCCTGCCCATATACATAATCATATTTTTTGATACTGCCAATATCCAACTGCTCCGTAATAGTATAGGTAGTATCGTCCTGATCCTCGCTAAACAGAAGGGGCACATCCGTGCGGTACCCGGTAAATAAATATCTCCCGGCGTAATCCTGATTTGCGTTCTGCTCATAAATATAACGGGAATATTCCTTTAACTGGGCGACAATATCCTTTCTCGCCTCCACATCATAGGTGCCGGTTGCCGCCTGCGTACAGTAGGTAGCCATCTCCTCCAGACGCCCGTTCATATTTCCCAGGGCATTTTCCGTTTCATTCATAAATCCAACCGCATCGTCAATATTGGATAAATACTGCTTGATCTCCACTAACGTGGTACGGTACTGCAGCGCCCGGACCGCAATCGTCGGATCGTCCGACGGCCGCTGGATTTTCTTTTCTGTACTAAATTGCTGAAGATATTTGTTGTAGGCTACCTTATTCTTCTGCATATTCAACAGAGAATTATTCCGCATCATTCCGTTTGTTACTCTCATCGCACATCCTCCATTTCAATCCAGCCGCTCTTCCCTTATACGGCGGTCTGGTTAATTAATTTATCCAACACTTCATTCATTACGGAAAGAACCTTGTACTGGTTTACCAGCATCTGGTTAAATATGATCAAATCCGAACCTTCTTCGTCCTCGTCTACACCGGATACCGACTTGCGGTTTGTATCTACGGCATACAATATATTGCTCTGGCTCTGCGACAGATTTTCTGCCCGGCTGGCATTTACTCCCAGCGTGGCAGTCAGGGACATAATGAAGTCGCTCGGATCGCCGTGTACAAACATTCCGGAATCATCTTTCAGGTCAGTGAGCCTCTGGAGATTTTCCCCGGCGTCCTGTCCAATATCCTGACCATCCTCCATAACCTGTTTGCAGGCGATCAGTCCCGGATCATCCATAATCGCTTTCGTAATACTAAAATTCAGTACCGACATATAGTAATAGGAACCGGTATAAGTGCCATCCCCGTTTGCCTCCGGCAGGGAGGAAAACGAAGCGTCCTTCCCGTCTTTTTTCTCGGTAAATACAAAGTTGTCGCCTGTGGTCGGCACCAGGGCATTGAAAAAGTCAATTCCAAAATTATTATATAAGTCATGTCCCTCATTTTGTATCTCATTAAACTTCTGGGCAAAGGTACGAAGGAACTCATTGAGCTGCGACATGTAATAGGGAATCCCTTTCGCATTTACTTCATTTCCCACATTTACCGTATAGCCTTTATCGACAGCCGTCTGCAGGGCTGTGGCTTCCTCTGCCGGCGCCGTGCTCCGCAGGATAAACTCATACGTATATTTCCCGTCGTCGCCAACCGTTACACGGAATTCCTCATACGCATAGGTTACATTATTAATTGTGATCTCCCCGTCATAGGCAGGGATATTTAACCGCTCCACCTCATTGATATTGGCGTCTGTCATGGTCAAAACAAGATTTCCTGTTTCGTTATTCGTCAGGCCGGCAGCTTTTCCTTTTAAAATAGTCGCGTTATTTCCATCCCGCATTTCAAACAGCGCCTGCAGCCTGCCGCCTACCGCATTGGTATACTGATTAAAATTATTGCCG
This sequence comes from uncultured Lachnospiraceae bacterium, assembly GCA_947628225.1. Taxonomy (GTDB): domain Bacteria; phylum Bacillota; class Clostridia; order Lachnospirales; family Lachnospiraceae; genus Eubacterium_F. Next base: position 61,369 of record CANQYY010000002.1, on the reverse strand, counting down.
TTTGCCCATCTCACTTCAAAGCATCCGGTAATATCGTTCATGGTGCTGTAGGTATCTTTCTGCTCTGCCACTAACTGGTTGACATTATAGGTATCTACTAAAATTCCGCCGTTTATATATATATAGTACTGCGGGATCCCGACGCCGTCGGCGGGAGGTATCTCTTTTGCCTCCACATTGCAAAACTGCGACAGCTCATCTACTAAGAGGCTTCTCTGATCCCGTAAATCATTTGCCACAGAGCCATAGGCTTCTACGGTATTGATCTGTCTTGTCAAATCGGCAATTTTTTCTCCGTAAGCGTTAATCTGATCCACGCAGGACTCAATCTCGCTATTTACCTTCTGCTGCAAACTCTGGAGGTCGGTACCCATCTGGGTAATAAAGGAGGCAAAGGTCTGTGCCTCGGTCACGGTTTTTGTACGGACGGTACTGTCATTTTCTTTTCCCCTCAACTGGCTCAGGGAAGCATAAAAGCGGTTAAAGGCGTCCAACATCAGCGACTCCTCTTCCTCTACCACATTGCCGCACACTAAATCCTGCATACGATTCAAATAAAAGGATTCCGTATTGTACTTATTATAGATAGATTGGGTCTTTTGATATTTTGTATCAAAATATTCATTTCGATCTCTGACAATTCCCGTTACATCTACACCAAAGCCCTGTACAAAAAGCGAACCCCGGTTTGCCACCATGGAAGAACGCTCCGTCCTCTGTTTGGAATAGCCCTTTGTTTCAATATTCGCAATATTATGCGCCGTCGTCTGAATTGCGGCATTATAAGTCCTCATGCCGGACTTTGGAATCTCAAAACTGCCAAATGTAGATGCCATATTATCAGCCTCCTAATCTTTCTATGATATACTCTAACATTTCTGACACTGTGGTAATATAGCGGGAGGACGCATCGTAGCAGCGCTGGAATTTAATCAGATCGGATAATTCCTCCTCGGAAGATACCCCCATCACGTTCTGCCGTTCGTTTTCCAATGTTCCCACTGTGATCTCCTGATTCTCCACAATACCGTTCCAGATATTGCCCTGCACTCCCAGCTCGGATACCAGACCGACATAATAATCATCGACATTATAGGTGGTAAGGGAGCCGGGCGTCAAGGAGCCAATCTTATTATGGAAGGACTCCGGTATAAGTCCCAATTCATCATAGGCATAACTGCCATGTTTATCACTTTCATTATTATGCTTTGACGGAAGGGTAGAGGCGTCCTTTAACACGGTTGGATTAATTACCAGCTGGCTAATCGTGTAAAGAGAATATACATCCGAAGGATCCTCTTCATTGTATTGGTAGACCTCCCTGTTTTCCACGCTGCCGTCTTCCAGTCTTACGGAAACCGTAGTCTTGGTATAGCGCTCGCAGTTTCTGCGGGAAAAAAGCTCCGTTCCCTTTGTTTCAAATTCATCGTCCCCTATAAGCGATTTTTCCTCGTCTAATACCCGTATCGTGGAGCCGTCTGCCAATTTCAATTCCTTCGTTGGCGAAAAAGCATCGTTTACTAATGTGACCACGCTGTGCACCAGCATATCCAGCTGCGCCTGCACTTTCATCACAATAGAGGCTCCTACCGTATCATTATAGGCTGCCACATCATCCGAATACTGGTTTACGGCGCTGATATATGCCTTTGTATCTAATACGCCGTCTTCATTTCTAAAATCATCCTCCGACGGTTTTACCGGCATATCCGAGTATTTCGCCGTATCGTTCCCTCTTGCTGTCAGAATTCCTTTCAGGGAACCGATATCTGTCTTTTTCTCACTGGAAAAAGCAAGGCTGTCGCTGCGGAAAAAATCCCCGCCGGACTTCCATACCGGTTTTAACAGTTTGGAGGTGGCGCTCTCATATTCAACGCCAAGGAAATATTGGTTGGCCCCGTCCAGCAGATAATTTCCCTCTGCGTATATCATAATGGTTCCGTCAATCTCTTCCTTTGTTTCAAAGTTAATATAGGTCCCCAGTTCGTCTAATAATTCGTTCCTCTTGTCCCGATAATCATTTGCCGATTCTCCGGTCGCTTCATATTTCTGAATCTTTTTATTTAAATCACGGATTTCCGTTACAATATCATTGATCGTATTAACCTGTTCTTTTATTTCCTGATTCAGACTGGTCTGGTAGGTAGTCAGCTGGTTTTGAAGCGCCTGGGCGCGCTCGATGAACAGACCCGCCATAGAAGCCAGTTCTTCCTTATTTACAACTAAATCCGGTCTGGCTGCATAATCGCTGAGAGCGGTTTTTAACTGTCCGATACTGGCGGAAAATTCCTCGCCGGTCAGCTCTCCCAGCAAATCCTCTATCTCTAAAGCGGTCTGCCGGTTAATCGAATAAAAGCTCTGACGGCCTGCCTGTATCCGGTATTGGGCGTCCAAAAAGGTGTTCCTTATCTGCCTCGTCTTTACGATCGAGGTTCCGGTTCCTACCTGAAGTAAATTATCGCTCACTCCATATGTATTATGATAAAAGGAATCGGTAATTACAACCTGTTGTCTTACGTATCCCTGCGTCTGGGCATTGGCAAGATTATGGGAAGTCGCATTTAACGATGCCTGCGCCGAGCGCAGTCCGGACACTCCGGCATTAAAACTGGTCATCAAATTTGCCATCTTCCTGACTCCTTTCTTTCTCCGATTTTATAATAAAAACAGAATACACCGACGTCTGGGTGTATTGCCGCATTCCGACATGCTACTGCTTGGCATCAAAGGCGCTGTGCTTTGGCGCCATTCCTGCGACTTCTGATGCGTCGCTGGAATAATTGCTGCTTCCCGAGGACATCCGTGTACTCCTTATCACATTCATATTAAATTCAACCATTTCCATTGCTTCTTTCAGCAATTCTTTGTTCTGGTTGTTAAGCTCCTGCAAACGGGTTACGGTTTTCCTTAACCTGTCATGTACCTTCTGCAGTTTTTCCTGATCTTTCGGCTGATTTTTCAACGCCTCTGCAATCTGCTCCAAAGTAATCGTCTTCGGATCCCTGCCAAGAACAGTGGCAATATCCTTTGCCGCCTGTTCCCGCTTTCCTTCTAACGCTGAAATTTCATCCACCAGATCATGTTCCTGAATTGTGATCTCTTCCAGTGATTTTAAATCATTGGCGATAATCGCTCTTGCTTTTTCTTCCTCCACCGGAATCAGATCCCGATAAATTTTTTCTTCGCTGTCTAAGGTATCAATCAGCTCTTCCATTAAACTTGCCAAACAAAACTCCTCCTATTCGGACTAAGAAAGTAACATATCTGCCATTTTGTCTGCAACATCTTCTATCGACACCTTATAGCTTCCGGACGCCATCTGCGCCTGAATTTCCTGAATCTTCTCCTGACGCACATCCGGGCTCTGGCTTACTGCCTGCTTTGCCGTCTGATAAGCGTTTCCAAAACTGGATATTTCTAAGGAATCCCTGCTGCCTGACTGATTGGCTTTTTTTCCTTTCTTTGTTTTGTTGGCATTATAGAGTTGATTTACCTGCATATAAGCATCAATCCTCATAACTCTACCTCCATTCTTCCAACATCATTGATAAATAATTGCATCTCTTACTATATTTATCGGACAATAAAGCAAATACATTAGTCTTTTTTTTAATTTATTCCAGAGTCGCCTTCTGCCCCTTCGCCGCCCGCTTCCGGTTACGTACCCGTCTGGCGTTTAATTCTTTTCCATTGTAAACAAAGGTTTCTGCCGAAGGCTCCACGGCAGTGGCGAAGACAAGAAAATCCCCTTTATCCAACGAGATTGCCTTTACCCCGCGGCTCGCCTTTTTTAATTCGCTGATCTCATTTATCGGAAATCCAAGGGAAAGCCCTTTATCTGTTAATAAAATAACTTTTTTCCTGCCGTCTAATACCTCGCCTGCTGTCAGCAGGGAAACATCTACCAGCTTATCCTCCTCGTCTAATTTGGTAGCCGCCACCTGAAGCCTTGCCGTGTCAAACTCCACGCCGGACACCAGTTTAATATAACCGCTTTTGGTCGTAAACATCAGCATAGATTCAAATAAGTCCTCAAAACATACATATAAAAGACCTTCTTCGGCATTCTCCATTTTGCACAGGGAATGGATGAGGGTTCCCTTATCCTTCATCTTACACCGTGGGATTTTATCCGCTTTGACCTGATGCATATTGCCGGCGTTGGTAAAGATGCAAAGGCGGTCTGTATTTTTCATTTTTACAATTTGAGTAAATTCCTTTTTCGTGTCTTCCCCGGCGCGTCCAAACGCCGCTGTATCGACTGCCTTCGTATAACCGAAACGGTCAATGCAAATATACAGATCCTCCACTACTACCTTTTCGACATAGGCTTTTGTCACCGTGTCAATCAGCATGGTTTTTCTGGCAGTGGCAAATTGTTTTTTATATTCTCTCAATCTTGTCTTGATAACCTTATAGAGCGCTTTCACATCAGACAGAACCTTTTGGCATTCGGCAATATCGGCTAACAGGCTGTCATTCTCCTCGTGGAGTTTCAAAATTTCCAAACCAATCAGCTTGCCAAGAGGCATGGCGAGGATGGCATCCGCCTGAGGCTCTGTGAACAAAAGTGTTTTCGCCTGTTTTTGGGACGCTTCGCTTTTAAATTTAATGCCGTCGGTAATCCCCTCGATCAGGCAGGCTCTCGCCTGTTTTACGGAGGAGGAGCCGCGAAGTATTTCAATGATCAAATCAATCGCGTCCGTAGCCTTCATCAGACCCTCTACTATTTCCAGACGCTTCTTTGCCTTTTCTAACAGGAAGCGGTATTCTTTCGTATACAGCTCTTCCTGGAACAGCACAAATTCCTCTATCATGGATTTGAGGTTGAATACCTTCGGCTGTCCCTGCCCGTTTCCCTCTTCTGTCGGCTTGATAGCCAGAAGATTGACACCATAAGTATCCTCCATCTGGGTCTTTTTATACAGCCCGTTTAAGAGATTTTCAATGTTTCTGTCTTTTTTTACTTCTATTACAATGCGGATTCCCTCTTTGGAGGATTCGTCCCGGACATCATAGATTTCATCAAATACCTTTTCCCGCGCCAGAGAAGCAAGATTTTCCACCAGTTTTGCCTTGTTTCCCGAAATCGTGTAGGGAATCTCGGTAATTATAATATTTTTCCGCCCGTTTTCCCCCTTTTCTACTTCCGTCTTTGCCCGGAGGCGGATCTTTCCCTCTCCTTTTTCATATATTTCCCGCAATTCGGAGGCATTGGTAATAATGCCCCCGGTAGGAAAGTCCGGCGCCGGCATATAATCCATCAGTTTGTCAAGAGAAATGCCCGGACGGTCCATATAGGCGATAACGGCATCGATTACCTCTCCCGGATTATGGGGCGGGATATTGGTCGCCATACCGACCGCAATACCCGTGGTGCCGTTGATGAGAAGATTCGGCAGCATGGCAGGGAGGACTCTTGGCTCTTTTTCACTGTTATCAAAGTTCGGTATAAACTCCACCAGACCCTTTTCCAGATTGGCAAGCATCGTCATTGCCGCAGGGGACAATCGGGCTTCCGTATACCGCATGGCGGCGGCGCCGTCCCCGTCGATCGAGCCGAAATTCCCGTGTCCGTCTACCAGAGGGGTGTTTAGGGAGTACTCCTCCGTCATATGCACAAGGGCGTCATAAATGGAGCTATCCCCGTGAGGATGGTATTTACCCATCGTGTCGCCGACGATACGGGCGCTTTTCCTGTGAGGCTTGTCCGGCGACAGGCCTAACTCCTTCATCGCATATAAAATCCTGCGCTGCACCGGTTTTAAACCGTCCCGGACATCCGGCACGGCGCGGGATACTATGACGCTTACCGCATAATCCCGGTAAGAGTTTTTCATCTCCTCCGAAAAATCTAATTGAATAACTGTGTCCGTCATCTGACTCATCTTTTTCTTCCTCCTGCTCTGAGAACCTCAATACTCTTATATATCCAGATTGGCATACTTTGCCTCTTCCATAATAAACTGGCGCCTCGGCGGGACATTGCTGCCCATCAGCACATCTGTCACTTCATCCGCCTCTACCGTATCGCTGATCGATACCTGCGCCAATACCCGGCTGTCCGGATCCAGCGTCGTTTCCCAAAGCTGTGTGTCGTCCATTTCTCCCAGACCCTTATATCGCTGGAGCTCCCGTATTTTCTTCCCGGTCTTCCGGAATTTTTCCAGCTCAAAATCATTAAACAGATATTCCGACCCCTTTTTCTTTTTCGTTTTCCCCGGCTCTTCGTATTCCACACGGTAAAGAGGCGGCATCCCGCGGTATACCTTGCCCTGATATATCAGCTCCGGCATGAAGCGGTAAAAAAAGGTCAGCAGTAATGTGCTGATATGGGCGCCGTCCACATCGGCATCGGTCAAAATAATAATTTTGTCATACCGCAGCTTTTTAATATCAAAGTTTTCGCCAATGCCGCATCCAAATGCCGCTATCATGGTTTTTATTTCGTTATTGACGAGAATTTTTTCCAACGGCGCTTTTTCCACATTGAGGATCTTTCCGCGAAGCGGCAGGACTGCCTGCGTCCGGCGGTTTCTTGCCGTCTTGACGGTACCCCCGGCAGACTCTCCCTCCACAATATAAATTTCACATTCCTCGGGCTTTTTTGAGGAGCAGGCGGCAAGTTTGCTTTTGGTATCGACATCTAACAGCTGCTTCATTACCGTTCTTCTCGCCTTGTCGCTCGCTGTGCGCGCCTTGAAGGATTTGTGTATATTTTCGAGAATGCGTTTTAAAACTTCTACATTTTTATCAAAATAACGCTGGGCTTCTATATTGAAGACTTCATCCACCGCTGTTTTCGCATCCGTATTTCCCAGCTTATTTTTGGTCTGGCTTTCAAACTGCGGATCCGGATGCTTAATGGACACAATCGCCACCAGACCATTCCGGATATCCTTGCCGTCAAAATTTTCCTCATTGTTTTTCAGGAAATTTAACTCTCTGGCATACTGATTCATAATTCTGGTGAGCGCTGTCTTAAATCCGGTCACGAGAGTCCCGCCGTCCGCTACATTGATACGGTTGCAATAGGAATTAATCTGTTCATTGTAGTTATGCGTGTACTGAAAGGCGATCTCGACTTCAATATCGCCGCTCTTCCCTTCTATATAAATGACATCGTCATGGAGCACCGAGGCATCCCGGTTGATGTATTCGACATAGCTCCGGATACCGAATTCCTCTAAATATACTTCTTCTTCCCCTGTATTTTCATCTCGAAAAATAATTTTCAGGTTTTTGTTCAGGTAGGCAATTTCTTTCAGCTTTTTGCGAATCGTTTCCGGCTTAAACTCGACGGTTTCAAATATTGATTCATCCGGATAAAAGGTTACCTTCGTACCCGTATTGTTTTTCATGCATTTCCCCACCGCCGGCAGCAAACCTTTTTCCAGCTTCGTAAGCGGTTTCCCGCCGTCGGCGTATTCATCCCGGTATACTTTGCCGTCCCGGCGTACCTCCACCGTCATGCGGCGGGACAGGGCATTGACAACAGAAGCCCCCACTCCGTGAAGTCCTCCCGATACCTTGTAAACACTGCTGTTAAACTTACCCCCTGCATGCAGTATCGTGTAAACAACACGGACGGTCGGGATTTTCTGAGTAGGATGCAGATCCACCGGAACTCCCCTGCCGTTATCCTCTACCGTAATGCCGCCGTCCTTTTGCAGAGTCAGGCGGATTTCGTCGCAAAAGCCTGCCAGGTGTTCATCAATGCCATTGTCTAAAATCTCCCATATCATATGGTGCAGGCCTCTGGTACCGGTACTCCCGATATACATTCCCGGACGCTTCCTGACTGCCTCCAGCCCTTCCAAAACTACAATATCGCTTCCACTATATGCACTCATCCGTTTCCCAAACCTCTCATTCTTTTTTTGGTTACACACTGCATTTTATTATAATGCAAACAAATGTTTTTTTCAACATTTTTATCAATTTGATACATTGACACAGGCAAAAAAAGGCACTATACTAAAAGTCTGAATGATGTTATTTACAGCGGAGGTACGAGGCAATGAAAAAAACTACTATTTTAAATCTGGCGCAGGTGCGGGAAATTGAACAGACCTATCCCACTCCTTTCCATATTTATGACGAAAAAGCAATCCGGCAGAACGCCCGGGCATTAAAGGATGCCTTTTCCTGGAATAAAGGCTACCATGAATATTTTGCCGTAAAGGCAACCCCTAATCCCTTTATTCTGAAGATTTTACAGGAGGAGGGCTGCGGTGTAGACTGCTCCTCCCTGACCGAGCTGATGCTTTCCGAGGCATTGGGCTTCCGGGGATCCGATATTATGTTTTCCTCTAATGTCACTCCTATGAAAGAATATAAAAAAGCAAAGGCGCTGCATGCCTATATTAATCTGGATGATTACACTCACATTGATTTTCTGGAAAAGGGCATCGGCGTTCCCGAAACGATATGCTGCCGTTATAATCCGGGCGGAGTTTTTGAATTGGGTACCGATATTATGGACAACCCCGGCGAGGCAAAGTATGGTTTTACGAAAGAACAGCTGATTGACGGTTATCAAAAGTTAATGAAACTGGGCGTTAAGAATTTTGGGCTCCACTCCTTTATTGCCAGCAATACGGTCGGTAATGAATACTATCCGACGCTGGCCGGGATTTTATTCCGCCTTGCCGTTGAATTAAAGGAAAAAACCGGAGCCAACATAACCTTTATTAATCTTTCGGGCGGAGTGGGCATTCCTTACACGCCGGACAAGGAGCCGAACGACATTAAAGTAATCGGCGAGGGAGTGCGGGAACAGTTTGAAAAGATCTTAGTCCCTGCCGGTCTGGGAGATGTCGCTATCTTCACTGAATTGGGACGTTTCATGCTGGCTCCTTACGGACAGCTGGTCACGAAATGCATCCACCAAAAGCATATCTATAAGGAATACATCGGATTAAATACCTGTGCCTGCGACCTGATGCGTCCGGCCATGTATGGGGCTTATCATCACATTACCGTGCTTGGCAAGGAGAACGAGCCCTGCGACCATAAGTATGATGTGACCGGCTCCCTCTGTGAAAACAACGATAAATTTGCCGTTGACCGTATGCTTCCCGCCATAGAGGTCGGGGATTATCTGGTCCTCCACGATACCGGGGCGCACGGCTATTCCATGGGCTATAACTATAACGGAAAATTAAAATCTCCGGAGCTTCTTTTAAAGGAGGACGGAAGCATTCAGTTGATCCGCCGGGGCGAAACGCCGAGAGATTATTTTTCCACCTTTGATTTCTGCGATATTTTAAAAGACATGAAATATGAAGACTGATTTTGTGTGCGGAAAGAAAAAACAGGATCCTTTCACCGGCAAAACCGAACGGGCATAAGCCTTCGGTTTTCCGGCGGAAGGATTCTTTTTTCTAAGGAAAAGCTCAGCCTTTTTTCACGTCAGACCATTTGCTATGGACGGTTCTTTTTTTATCCCATGTCCTGGCTCTAAAATAATATTTTTTCTTATTCCGTAATTTTTTTATGACGACAACAGGATTGGTACAATATTTTTTCTTTGCCTTCTTCCATTTTTTATTTGTCGCATACTGCACCTCATAACCCGCTTTCTTGACCTTGCGGCAGCTTATCTTTGCCTTTCTGCCGGTTCTTTTTATTTTTTTTATTTTGGTCTTAGACGGCGCCGCCGCCTTTGGCTTTTGGATATCCGATAAGCGGGAAACCATCTGGGTAATAATAATGGGGAGTTCTTCCCCGGAGTCCGCTTTTTTTACTGTTTCCGCCTTTTTTTCCTCTCCGGTGACATACAGCGTCATCTCCAGCCTCTGATAACCGGATTCTTTCGGAAGAAACAAGACAGGATACGCCGTTTTCCCTTTTTTTATTTTTGCCGTTTTATCCTTCCATTCCCAGCTCCCCTCAACTCTTTCACCGGTATGGGGATTGACGCAGACTCCGTCCAGAATGGGGATATCCTGAAGGCTCTGTCCCACTTCCCCGTTTTTCCTGGGCGCCGGATTCATTTTCATTTCCGGAGTTACTGATATTACTTTTACCTTAACCGCCTGTTTCGTCACGGCATAGTTGGAATTTTCCGGTGTGAAAACTGCCGTGACGGACTGTTCCTTCGCCTGATAAAACACGCGGTCCTCTTCTTCAAAAACCAGTCTTCCCTTTATTACCTCCCCCGTTACCGGGCTGGTAAAGACATACGCAGGCTCCGCCCACCGTAATTCCTGACCCACATATAAAGAGGGAGTCTGATATTCCGCCAGCCGGGGAACGGTCTGCCTTACTGCCGCCAGACCGCCGGAGGGACAAAAAAACGGATCGTAGGTGAGGTCATGCCGCGGGGTAAAGATCACGTCATACTGCCTTTTCCCCGCCTCGGGAATATGCTCCGGCTGCGTAAAGCTCCAGGTTCCCTCCACGGAATTTTTCCAATGTACGTTATCGGGCAATATATCGGCATCGGAAAGAGGCTGTCCGTAATAAATGTCTTTTGCCGTAAAACATGCCGCCTCCTTTTTTTCAAAATCATATTTTTTCTTAATATACTGTCCCTTTTTTCCCATTTTTATATAGTTTGTCTTTCCCATCAGCTCTCCCTCGGAAGCATTCAGATCCAGAGTCCCGTTTATAGTCAGATATGCGCCATCCAGATAAACGCCCTTTTTGCCGATAGTAAGGACAGCGCCCTCCTCTACAATAATCTCAATATTGCTCCTTGGACGGTTATAGCTCAGGGTTCCTCCCAGTTCCAGATCACAACTTTTTTTAAAATAGATCCTTCCTCCCGGCTGATAGCAGTTCCGAAATGCCTCGTCCGGCGATGTACAGTATTTTATGGTGTCATCCTCACTTTCTATATACATAACGGCGGTCTGGGGCATCTCGGCTGCCAGACTGTCCATACCGCGGGTTTCAAATAAAATTCCCGCCAGTAATACGATTGCTACGACTGTTTTCATTTTTTTCATAGGCTACCTCCTGATCGTTATTTTTTTAATAAATGGAAATTTTACTGATGACGTTCTCTACGTCACTTAGAATAGTAAGATAAGAATAGATTTGCACAAAATATAGTTATTTTTTCACGACGTCATTCTATATGTTGTGCATCCTTCCGAAAGGAATTACAGTCTACCAAAAAAAAAGCTTCCTGTCAAGCCCTGACAGGAAACTTTTTCTTTTTCTAATAAAATTCACAGAATATTCGCCGCTTATGGGCGGACAACAACCGGAATAGCGCTCTTTTTCCAGGTAACCATATTCTTAATAACGACATTATCAAAAGTAGAACTGCATTCCAGGGTTTTTCCATTCCCTATGTACATGGCAATATGATAGATCCGCTTATAGCGTCCGTTCCTTCTGGCTTTTTTCCCGCCATAGCAAATCAAATCTCCGGGGAGCAGCTGCTTTTTTGTATATTTTTTGGACGTCTTAATCCGTTTTCCCTTTTTTACATAATAATGGGCAATATCAGCCGCTACCGGAGCCCAGGACGCCCGTCTGACAAGATATTTTCCCGCCGCGCGGTAGCACCGGTACACAAAGGAGGAGCAGTCAAAATACCGTTTGCTCATTCTCCTCGCCTGGCTGTAATGCACCTTTCCCAGATAACGATAGCCGTACCGCATAGCCTTGACTGCTTTTTTGCTTCCCACCGCCAGATAATACCGCAGGACTTTTGCATCCGCCCGGCAGATAATAACGGTACTTCCCTTTTTCTTTGTCCGGATCTTGCCATTATTTTTCACGGAAGCAATTTTCGGATCCTCACTGCTCCAGATTATCTCACTGGAACGATGCGTCCCCGCTATTTTTACTGTCAGGCTTTTCTTCGCCTCGTAAAAGCCGTAAGAGCTTTTGAGCTGCGGGTTGGTAACCGTAATGCTGCATGTTATTTTTACCCCGTCGGCATAGGCGGTAATAACTGCCGTCCCCTTCTTTTCTGCCCGGAGCACAACGCCGGAGGCGGTCTGGCTCCGGATACTCAGCACACCGGAATTTGATAATCCGTATTGCGCCGCCCCATTAAAAATGTCCTGAAGGGGAAACTCAGCCTGACAGCCTAAGGCGAGAGTAGCCGTTTTTTTCGCAAAATGCGGCTCGAGCATCCTAACCGGTATGCGGAAAGAATATACGCCCCCATACCAGTCCTCCACCGTCACATCTATGTAAGTTTTCCCGGATTTTACCGGAGTTACTACGCCATTTTGATTTACGATGGCAATCCGCGCATCCTCAGAGCTCCACCGGCATTTAAGGCCATCAAACGCCGGAGGCTTTACCGAAAAGCTCCCGCTCCCAACCGCCTTGGGAGGATAGGAATCCTCCCGGAATGCGAGCCCTTCAAAAAGTTCGTTTTTCTTTACCTCGAACCGGCAAAAAACGGTTTCCGATTCTTCCGACGCTACCAGAACATCGGCGGTACCTGTACTGACTGCTGATACAAGCCCGGTTTCGGAAATGCGGATAACGTTCTCATCGCTAACCCGTAACTTACCCTCCGGATAATCCGTCAGCCGGACGGACTGTCCCAGATAAAGCCGGTATTTCATAAGCGGACTGTCTTTTTTTGCCGCCGCTGCCTTTTGCCCGCCAAAAAGCAGCAGGCAAAGAAACAGAATACTAATCCTTATAAAACCTGTTTTCTCTCTCATATCGTTCTTCTTTGTATCTTTTTTTGTTTTTTAAAGTTTCTTTTCTATTTTTTTCATGCCGCCCATATACGGCTGGAGCGGAGCCGGAATATTAACGGAGCCGTCCTCATTGAGATTATTTTCAAGAAAGGCAATAAGCATGCGGGGAGGAGCCACCACCGTATTATTTAATGTATGGGCAAAATATTTTTTGCCGTCGCCCACAACTCTTATTTTCAGCCGTCTTGCCTGGGCATCTCCAAGGTTCGAGCAGCTTCCCACTTCAAAATATTTTTTCTGCCTCGGCGACCATGCCTCCACGTCAATGGATTTTACCTTCAAATCTGCCAGATCCCCGGAGCAGCACTCCAGCGTCCGCACCGGAATATCCAGAGAGCGGAATAAATCTACGGTGTTCTTCCACAGCTTATCAAACCATTCCATGCTATCTTCCGGTTTGCAGACAACAATCATTTCCTGCTTTTCAAACTGATGAATGCGGTAAACGCCCCTCTCCTCAATGCCGTGAGCTCCCTTTTCCTTCCGGAAGCAGGGAGAATAGCTGGTCAGGGTTTTAGGGAGCTGTTCCTCCGGTAAAATTTTATCGATAAACTTACCAATCATGGAATGCTCGCTTGTCCCGATCAGATAAAGATCCTCGCCTTCTATTTTATACATCATGGCATCCATTTCATCAAAAGACATAACGCCCGTTACTACATGGGAGCGAATCATAAAGGGAGGCACGCAATAGGTAAAGCCCCGGTCGATCATAAAGTCCCTGGCATAGGCTATGATGGCGGAATGCAGCCGCGCCACATCTCCCATCAGATAGTAAAACCCGTTTCCCGCCACATCTCTTGCCGCATCTAAATCAATACCGTCAAAGGCCTCCATAATTTCCGTATGATAGGGAATCTCAAAATCCGGCACGGCGGGTTCGCCGAATTTTTCAAGCTCTACATTTTCACTGTCATTCTTTCCGATCGGAACACTGGCATCTATAATATTAGGGATTACCATCATGCGCTTATTGATCTCTTCTGCCAGCTCCGCCTCTCTTTTTTCCAGAGCGGCCAGCTCGTCCGCATTTTTGGCAACCTCTGCTTTCATTGCCTCGGCCTCTTCTTTTTTCCCCTGCCCCATCAACGCGCCAATCTGCTTAGAGTTTTTCTTTCTCGCCGCCCGCAGGTCATCCGCCCGCTGCTGGGTTTCCCGGCGCTCTTTATCCAGAGAAATAACCTCGTCTACCAGAGGGAGCTTTGCCTCCTGAAATTTGTTCCGGATATTCTGCTTTACTGCCTCCGGGTTCTCTCTCAAAAATTTTATGTCTATCATAATTTTCCTCATTTCCGCACCGTACCGCCCCGGCGCCTTCTTTTATTGACGGCTGTTTCACATTTACTGGAAATTATACAACACTTTAGGCGGCGTTGCAAGTATCCTCCCGGTTCTTTTGCGGTTTTAATTTACCCGGCCGCATGGGATTTGTCAGGCGCCTTAATCCATTATATCGACGTCCTCGCCGCGGAGAATTTTGTTTATATTCCGCACGGCGCACATTTTCCCGCACATAGTACAGGTATCTTCCTTTTCCGGCTTACTTTCCGCGCGGTAGCGGCGCGCCTTTTCCGGATCAATGGCAAGTTCAAACTGCTTTTCCCAGTCAAGGCTGCGGCGTGCCTCGCTCATCTCATAATCCCAGTCCTTTGCCCCCGGGATCCCCTTGGCTACATCTGCCGCATGCGCCGCTATTTTGGAAGCAATAATCCCTTCTTTTACATCGTCCAGCGTCGGGAGGCGCAAATGCTCTGCCGGCGTCACATAGCAGAGGAAGGACGCCCCATAGGTTGCGGCGATCGCGCCTCCGATCGCGCTTGTGATATGGTCATAGCCCGGAGCCACATCCGTTACCAGAGGGCCAAGAACATAAAACGGGGCGCCCTTGCATACCGTCTGCTGAATCTCCATATTGGCGCGAATCTGATTCAACGGCATATGCCCGGGTCCCTCTATCATAACCTGAACATTATGTCGCCATGCCCGCTGCGTTAATTCTCCCAGCGCCACCAGTTCTGAAATCTGCGAAATATCTCCGGCATCCTCTATGCTTCCCGGACGGCAGGCGTCGCCAAGGCTGATAGTCACATCATATTTTTCGCAGATATCCAACAATTCATCATATCGCTCATAAAACGGATTTTCATTTCCTGTCAGCTCCATCCAGGCAAATATGATAGAGCCGCCTCTTGATACGATATTGGTATGGCGAAGGTTTTGTTTGAAACGGTCTGCCGTAGCGCGGTTTATGCCGCAGTGGATTGTCATAAAATCCACCCCGTCCTCTGCATGCATCTTCACTACATCCATCCACTCATCCGATGTAATGTCTTTTAATGCTTTATTGTAGTATACAACAGCATCATAAATCGGTACCGTTCCAATTACCGCGCTGCACTCTCCCGTCAGTTTGCGGCGGAACTTCCTGGTGTCGCCATAGGAGCTTAAATCCATAATGGCCTCCGCGCCCATGTCGACGGCTGCCTGTACCTTCTTCATTTCCACATCCAGATCCATACAATCTCTGCTGGTCCCCAGATTGACATTGATTTTCGTTTTTAATTTATTCCCGATCCCATAGGGCTTTAAGCATTTATGGTTTTTATTGGCGGGAATCGCTACCTGTCCTTTTGCCACCAGCTCGCGCAAGGTTTCCTCCTCTATATTTTCATATGTACTCACTGCTTTCATTTCCGGAGTGAGAATGCCTTTCCTGGCGGCATCCATTTGAGTTGTGTAGTTCATCTGATCTCTTTCCTTTCCCTGTTTTATTATGGCGCAAAAAGGACCACATTATGATGTGGTCCGGGTTTTCGGCGGTTCCTACGTTGGCATTACCCACATCAGGTCTATGGGTCGAAGGGCATACCTTCCTCTCAGCCTGTCTGCAAGCTCCCCGCATATGAAACTGTTTTTAGTATACCTCATGCCCTTCCTTTTGTAAACAGATTTCTTCCAGAAGATGAAACAACGCTATTTTGTAGATCAAAACAATCCGTACATCTCTGTCGCAATATCGGTTTTTCATAAATTCCGCTAATTTATAAAAATAGCAGACGCTGATCAGCAATAAGGCGGGATAGGCAATAAACCATGCCAATCCGAATAATAGCAGCAAAATAAAAGAAATAACATAACCTGCCGTGATATATATGAAATTTCTGCTTATGTGTATGGAAATCTGAACAGAATCTAACAGCTTTTTCAATGACTGGTTAAGATGTGTCGGTGATTTTACCCGCAATTCTTCATATATGTCGCAAAAAATATCCATACTCTCCTTTTTTTCCAGTTTTTTTGTATATATTTCATAGCGTTCCCGCCCGAATTCCTGTTGGATAAGTTTTCCTAATACACTTTTCAACGTTTTGTTCTTCCTTTCCGAAGTTTATCAACCTTTTACTATCTTATAGTATTCATCCATATCTTGTTTCGTTATTCCTGTAATTTACAGGAAGATTCATAATTTGTTTACATTTTGGATAAACTATCCTCATATTTAAATACTATACTGCACCTATAGTTGTTTTTTATACTATAAGGTTTACAGGATTCTTTTTTTCATAAAAGTTTTGGTAGATTACCAAACTTTCTCCTCTTTTTAATAACGTAAAAGAAGATGGTACCCCGCCATCTTCTTTTACGTTATTTTATTTCATATCCGGATTGCGCCCCGGCATATTACAGGAATTTGTAAACCGTAGCAGAGGTAAATTCCTCTCCCGCCCTGATGATGCAGGGAGTAAATCCGGGTACATTGACAGAATTCGGGAAGTATTGCGTTTCAAAGCACAGCCCGGTACGTCTGGTATAGACGGCGCCCTCTTTTCCCTTTTCTTTTTTTATAAAGTTCCCGGAATACAACTGCATTCCCGGCAGGTCGGTGTATACCTCCATGGTGCGTCCGCTGGTTTCCTCTGTTACCGATGCCACTTTCTCAAATTTCCCCTCCGGCTTATCCAGCACAAAGTTGTGATCATAGCCGCCGGCAAGTACAAGGGGCTCGTAATCCGAATCAATATCCCGGCTGATAACCCGTCCCTCCCTGAAATCCATCGGCGTATTCTCCACCGCGGTAATCGTTCCGTTGGGGATTAAATCCTTTGAGGTTGCCGTAAAGCCATTTGCCTTGATCCATACTTTGTGATCTGTTATGGTCCCGCCGTTATGTCCCTTTAAGTTAAAATAACTGTGGTTGGTCAAATTGCAGAGAGTGTCTTTATCGGATTTTACTTTGTAAGTTATCTTTAATTCGTTTTCGTCCGTTAATGTGTAAGTTACCGCAATCTCCAGATTTCCCGGATACCCCTGCTCCATATCCGGGCTGGTGCGGGAAAATGTCACGCTGTTTTCCGTAAAGGAAGTCCGGTACATAACCTGATGATATCCCGGAGTGCCGCCGTGAAGATTATTCTCCCCGTCATTTTTTTCCAGTTGGTATTCAGTTCCGTTCAACGTGAATTTTGCCTGTCCGATGCGGTTTCCGTGACGGCCGATAAAGGCGCCGAAAAAACATCCGTTTTCCTCATAGCCCGCCACATCGTCAAACCCCAGTACAATATCCGCCATTTTCCCGGATTTGTCCGGCGTCATCAAATTCACGATAACGGCGCCATAGTCCAGCGCGCTGAAGCTGAGCCCGTTTTTGTTCGTAACCGTATACCGGGTAACCTCCGCCCCTTCTTTTGTCTTTCCAAATGTTTCTGTTGAAATACTCATAATTCCCTCCTTAATACTATTTTTTGCTAATAGGACAAGCCAGAAATGAGAATCACATATACTGTCAGATGAAATACAAGAATCAGCGGCATCCCTATTACAAATTTTTTATGCCTGGTCTTATGCCGGAAACAATACATCCCGGTATAGGCGCCCAGACTCCCGCCAATAAAGGACAGTAAAAATAAAGTCCGTTCCGGTATCCTGTAATCCCCTCTTATTGCCTTTCTCTTATCTGCGCCCATAGCGGCAAAAGCCGCCGCATTCAGGAGCAGTAAATAGAAATTTACCGCCTGCATCCTTCTGCTTCCTCTTGTTTTTTTACCACTTCAATCCCCAGCTCCTCTAACTGCTCCTTATCCACTGCCCCCGGCGCCTCTGTCAGCAGGCAGGAGGCATCCTTCACTTTCGGGAAAGCAATAACCTCCCGGATATTATCCTCCTTCGCCATCAGCATAATAAGGCGGTCAAAGCCATAAGCAAGTCCGGCATGGGGCGGCACGCCGTATTGGAAGGCATTTAACAGAAAGCCAAACTGCTGATATGCCGTTTCCGTTGTAAAGCCCAGCGCCCTGAACATTTTTTCCTGTACCTCGTTTTGGTGAATACGGATGGAGCCTCCGCCAATTTCCGTACCGTTTAATACAATATCATACGCCTGGGCCCGAACGCGTCCCGGCTCCGTATCCAAATACGGCAGATCCTCTTCCATCGGCATCGTAAAGGGATGATGCATCGCCTGATAACGCCCCAGTTCTTCGTTATACTCGAGGAGCGGAAATTCCGTTATCCACAAAAACTTATATTCATTTTTGTCCAGCAATTCCATCTGTCTTGCCAATTCCAGTCGCAGATTGCCAAGGACATCCCAGACTACCTTATTTTTATCCGCTGCAAAGAGTAATAAATCTCCCGGTTTTCCGTCCATCGCCTTTACCAGCCCGGACAGTTCCTCTTCCGTCATAAATTTGGCAAAGGAGGATTTATAGGTGCCGTCCTCATTTACCGCAAGATAGGCAAGTCCCTTAGCCCCAAAATCTTTGGCAAAGTCAACCAGCTTATCGATTTTTTTTCTGGGCATCGCCCCTTGTCCCACGGCATTGATGCCGCGGACGGAACCGCCATTTTCCACTGCGCCGGTAAATACGCCAAAGCCACAGTCCTTTACCGTTTCCGTCACATCCACAAGCTCCATGCCAAAACGGGTATCCGGTTTGTCAGAGCCGTAGCGGTCCATCGCCTCCTGCCAGGTCATACGGGGGAAGGGGATGCTTACTTCTACGTTTACCAGTCGAAAAAGTTTTTGCAGCAGCCTTTCATTTACTTCTATCACATCATCAACATCCACAAAGGAAAGCTCCATATCCAACTGGGTAAATTCCGGCTGACGGTCGGCGCGCAGATCCTCGTCACGGAAGCATTTCACTATCTGGAAATACCTGTCATAACCGGAGCACATTAACAGCTGTTTAAAAAGCTGAGGGCTCTGGGGCAGCGCATAAAAGCTGCCGGGATGCACGCGGCTCGGCACAAGATAATCCCTTGCCCCTTCCGGCGTACTCTTATTTAAAACCGGCGTTTCTATCTCCAAAAATCCCTCTTCTGTGAAAAACTGCCGGATCAATGCCGCCGCCTCGCTTCTCAGCATAAGGTTTCTCTGCAGATCCGGACGCCGCAAATCCAGATAGCGGTATTTCAGGCGCACCTCATCTTTTGTTTTTGAGTTTTCTTCAATAGGAAAGGGCGGTGTTTCCGATTCCGATAAAATTCGGATCTCTTTTGCCACTATCTCAATTTCACCGGTTTTCAGATTCGGGTTTACGGCTCCGGAACGCCTTGTGACCTCGCCCGTTACCGCCGCCACGAACTCGCTGCGAAGCTTCGCGGCTTTTTCAAACCCTTCTTTTCCTACCTTGCTCTCTTCAAAAATCAACTGGATGATACCGGCGCGGTCCCGCAAATCCACAAATACAATACCGCCTTTATTTCTGCTTTTTTGAACCCATCCCATGACGGTAACGGTCTGTCCGATATATTCCGGCGTCAGCTCCCCGCAACGGCAGGTACGCTTTAACCCATGCATTGATTCAGCCATTTTCTTCCCTCCTAATCTTCAAAATATTCCTCGATTTCTTCATAACCATCCAGGGCTAACTGTTCTTTCTGGAATTTTTTGTTTTTCTTCATCATGCTGACATAAACGGAGATTCCTTTTTCCCGCTCTGCCTTTGCTTTTTCCATCACTTCCATGATCCGTTCCGGCGAAGCCTTCTTATCAATCAGATATGCTTTTTTTACCGCCGATGAAGGAATCCGGTAATCCCGCTCTAAAAGCAGCATGACAATCCTCTCAAAGCCGATGGAAAAACCGCAGGCGCAAATATCATTCCCGGTAAATTTCCCTATCATTTCGTCATAACGGCCGCCGCCTCCCACGGAGCCGCCAAACTCGTCCATGGCAATCTCAAAAATCGGCCCGGTATAATAGGACATCCCCCTGACTAACGTCGGGTCGAAGGAAATTTTAAAATCCGCTGTCTTTCCTCTCTCTACGGCAGAAATAATCGTAATTAAGTCTTCTGCCGCCGACTGCTCCAGACAATCCCCCAATGTCTTTTGGATATAGCGGACTCCTTCCACGTCGTTTGTTATCGTGTCAAAGAGCTTCCTGCATCGGGCAACCGCCTCCGCCGGATAACCGCTTTCTAACAGCTCCGCTTCTACCCCGTCTATTCCTATCTTGTCCATTTTATCTAAGATAACAAACACCTCGTCATACTGTTCCTCCGAAAATCCACAGTATTTTGCCATTCCCTTTAAAATTTTACGGTGATTGATGCGGATAGTAAAGTTTTTAAAATCCAATTTCCCAAGAAGGGTTGTCGTCGCCAGAATCAATTCTATCTCCGCCAGATAGGACGGCTCGCCGAGAATGTCAATATCACATTGCATAAATTGGCGGAAACGCCCTCTCTGGGGACGGTCGGCGCGCCAGACATTCCCCATCTGCAGCGCCTTAAACGGCACCGGCAGGTCATTGGCATTGTTGGCATAATACCGGCAGAGCGGAACGGTCAAATCATAGCGGAGTCCGCCGTCTACCAGATCTGCCTCTGTCCGGGCGGTTTCCAGATTCAGCTTCTGCCCTCTTTTTAATATTTTAAATATCAGCTTTTCATTCTCGCCGCCCTGCTTGCTGTTGAGGTTTTCGATATGCTCCACACAGGGGGTTTCCATGGACTGAAAGCCAAAGGTTTTATAGGTTTCCTTTATTTTCCCTATGACATAGTCCCGGATTTCCATCTCCTTTGGCAGAATATCCTTCATTCCTGTCGTTGGTTTCTTTTTTAATGCCATATTTTCTTTTTCCTTTCTATCATTTCATCAATGCGCAAAATGTAATCTTCCACACTTTTTACATTTTCTATCCTCTCTAACCGGTTTTCCCCCGGCGCAACATACTTTGTAGAGCCGCCGCTCCCCAATGCCACGATAGTTTCCAGTTCCTCCATAATAAAAATATTATAGAGGCACTCTTTTCCCTCTTTGGCATAGGCAACATTTTCCTGATTGGTATTATAGGTAGTTCCCGCCTTATTTTTCTGGCGGTACATATAGTACGGCTCATAGCCTCTCTCCGTCATAAAGCCAAAACTGGAAAGCTGTAACGCCGGCACCAGCGTATCCTCCGGGCGCATTTCCCCTCCCTGCTCCATCTGCTCCCGCCGCAGCCGGGAAGCCCGTTTGATGACCAGGGTATGCAGGGTTATGCTGTCGGGATCTAAGTCGCATACCTGATGCAGGGAATTAAAAAAGTCCACTTCATCCTCTTCGGGAAGCCCCAATATCAAATCCATATTAATATTATCAAAGCCCATCTCCCTTGCTAAGTAAAAGACTTCCTTTATCTGCTCAACGGTATGCTTCCGACCGAGTAAATCCAGCGTATGCTGCTTCATCGTCTGTGGATTAATGGAAATCCTTGTTACGCCTGCTTCTTTCATTATTTGCAGCTTCTTTCCGTCAAGGCTGTCCGGGCGGCCCGCCTCTACCGTAAACTCCATTGCCTCCTTTACCGGGAAATGGCGATGAATCATATCCATTAATGTCTGTAACTGTTCTTCCTTTAACGCTGTCGGCGTTCCTCCCCCTACATAGATGCTATGTAATTCATAATCCGCAAAGGCTTTTTTTGCCCACTTCATTTCCTTTTCCAATGCCCGCAGATAATCGCCTGTTTTTTCTTCGTATTTCGCATACTCATAGGAAGAAAAAGAACAGTACCGGCAGATCGAGGGGCAAAAAGGGATTCCAATGTAGAGATTATAGCCCTTTTCATGGTTGATGTTTTTCGTCAGGGAAAACTCTTTCTCCGCCACCTCCATGGCAAGACGGATTTTTTCGTCCCTTACCAGATACTCCCGTTTCAGGCTGTCATAGACTGCCTCCGGCGCCATGCCCGCCATCCGCATCCGCAACGGGATTTTTGCCGGACGGATGCCCGTCAGGATCCCCCAGGGAAGCTGCCGTCCGCCGGCTCCGGCAAGAGCCTGATAAACTACTCTTTTTACTATATTTTTGGTATAGGGCTCCGGCAGGGTAACATCCAGTATGCAGACTCCGTCCACACAGCAGGAAACCGGGTAGCCGGTTTGCCCGCTCCAGTCCTGACGCTCTGTTACCTCGCACTCTTTTTCCGGGAAAAAACTCAATGCCAGCGCCTTTAGATCATAAGAAAATTCTCCCGTAAGATTCTCCCGTTTCTTTATCTCAAAATGTATCATCGCATCACACAAAGGGATTGTTCCGCTTTTCATACTCAATACTCGTTTCCGGTCCGTGCCCCGGATAAATCTTTACTTCGGGCGGCAGGGTAAATATCCGGCTCCGAATGGATTCCACTAATTTCTGCCCGTTTCCGGTAGGCAAATCGGTACGTCCTACCGACTCTAAAAAAACGGTATCTCCGCTGAACAAGACCTTTTCCTCTTCCAAATAAAAACAACAGCTTCCTATCGTATGTCCCGGCGTGTAAAGAACCTGAAACCTCATGCCGGCAAGTTCAAATTCCTGCCCATCCTTCAGAAAATACTCCGGTTCCAGCGCCACCGGCCGCCCCGTCAGAGCAGAGCTATTGAGCATAGGATCCTTTAATAATTCTTTTTCCGCTTCACTGGCATACAGTTTTCCTCCCGCCATAGAGAGTAACTCGCTTACCCCGGTAATATGGTCAAAATGGCCATGCGTCAGGAGGACGCCCTCATTTTCCAATCCGTTCCGTTTCAGATAACCGGCGATTTTGCCTGCCTCCTCGCCGGGATCGATCACAACGCAGGAGCGGTTTCTTTTTTTATTTACAATGTAACAGTTGGTCTGTACCGGGCCCACTGTCAAAACAGCAATTTCTATCGTCATTTTTCTCACTTCCCATCCGGTCTGCCTTTAACCGTTTGTACTCCGCTCTATATCAATAACGCTTTCCACGCCTTTCAGTTTCTTTATCAGGCTGTTCAACTGGTCGACGCCTTTTGTTTCAAATCCGATAACCAGCGTTGCCTTCTCCTGCTTGGTCGTGCGGACGTTCATGGATTTCACATCAATCTTATTCTCGGTAAATATCCGGGAAATATCGAATAGCACTCCGCTCCGGTTGTAGCAGTAGACAACGATTTCCACCGGATAAAAGTCGTCGTTTTCTTTTGCTTCCGGACTCCACTCAGCCTCAATCAGGCGATTTCTCTCCGACTCCGGCAGATGGATCATATTGACGCAATCGGTACGGTGGATGGAAACACCGCGGCCTCTTGTGACAAAACCTACAATTTCATCCCCCGGTACCGGGCTGCAGCATTTTGAAAAACGTACCGCCAGATCATCCAGTCCTTCCACGATAATGCCATCCCGGCTTTTCCGCTTTTCTCCGGAATGCTTCTTTGCTTCCTCCTTTGCCTCTCTGGCATTTTCAATAACCTTATGCACCTGGGCATCAGAAACGATCCTCCGGTTTTTCTTCTCATATTCATCCTGCAGCTTATTGACTACCTGTCCCTCTTTCAGACCGCCGTGTCCGATGGCGGCGCAGACGGATTCCCAATTCCGAAAACCGTATTTCCGGATACAGGCTGCCGTATATTCGCTTTTCAGTAAAGGCGCCAGATCTATCCCCTTGGTTTTGCAGTAGGTGTGCAAAAGCTCTTTTCCGCGGATAATATTGTCTTCCTTAAATTCGTTCCGGAACCATTGATTGATTTTATTTTTCGCCTGGGTGCTTTTTACGACATTCAGCCAGTCGCGGCTTGGCCCTTTGCTGTTCTGGCTCGTAATAATTTCAATCCGGTCGCCATTTTGTATCACATAATCCATTTTGACGATATTTCCGTTTACCCTTGCTCCCACCATCCTGTTGCCCACGGCGCTGTGGACAGCATAGGCAAAATCGATCGGGGTGGAGCCCGCCGGGAGGTTTTTGACATCTCCATTTGGCGTAAAGCAGTAAATACGGTCGGAAAATAAGTCCAAATCGCTCTTAATGACACTCAAAAATTCCTTATTGTCATCCATGTCATGCTGCCACTCCAGAATCCGGCGCAGCCATGCCATTTTTTCTTCCTCGCTCTGACTGGCAGACGCCTCGCTCCCCCCGCTCTCCTTATACTTCCAGTGGGCGGCAATACCGTACTCCGCTGTCCGGTGCATCTCATACGTACGGATCTGGATTTCAAACGGCTGGCCGTCTGGGCCGATGAGGGTAGTGTGCAGGGACTGGTAATGATTCGGTTTTGGCATCGCGATATAATCTTTGAAGCGCCCCGGAATCGGTTTATACATCTCATGGATAATCCCCAATGCCGTATAGCACTCCTGATCCGTATCTACGATAATGCGAATCGCAAACAAATCATATATTTGATCCAACGTCTTATTCTGCTTCACCATTTTGCGGTATATACTGAACAGGTGCTTTACCCTGCCGTCAATCGTGGCTTTAATGTCATTTTCCACCAGATGCTTTTCCACTTCTTCCATAATATCTTTCACAAAGGTTTCCTTAGAACCCTTAATTTCATTAAACTGCGCCGCTAATTCCTTATATTCTTCCGGCTTCAGATACTGCAGGGATAAATCATCCAACTCCACCTTAACCTTGGAAATACCCAGCCGGTCTGCAATGGGAGCATAAATATCCATCGTTTCTCTGGATTTTTCCTTCTGTTTTTCCGGTTTCATAAATTCCAACGTCCGCATATTGTGAAGGCGGTCCGCCAGTTTGATGATGATGACCCGGATATCCTTTGCCATGGCAAGAAACATCTTTCTCAGGTTTTCTGCCTGCAGTTCCACCTTATCGGCGGAATAACTTAACTGGGTCAGCTTGGTAACGCCATCTACCAGCGCCGCTATTTCGGCGTTGAATAATTCCGTAATATCCTCTGTCGTATATTTGGTATCCTCTACCACGTCATGCAAGAGCCCGCCGACAATGGTTTCTTTATCCATTTCCAGCTGTGCCAGTATGATCGCCACACATACCGGATGTATCAAATAAGGCTCTCCGGATCTGCGCTTCTGGTTTTTGTGCGCATCCTTTGCCAATTCATACGCCTTTGTGATAATATCCAAATCGCGGGAAGGATGATAGTTGCTCACCGTTTTTACCAGCACCTGAAATAATGTGTCAGGGTCCGTAAAATTCGGCGGAATCAATTCTGTAGACAACTCTCCGGTGTCAAAGGTTTCTATCAGTCCGGGATTTTTCTCTGCTTCCATCGTTCCTTCCTCCTTTTCCTTTCCTGCCGGAAATTTATCCGACGGCTGTTTCTTATTATATAGGTGTTTTTTAGAAAATGCAATGATTAAAGACATTCTTTTTGCAACATTAACTGTAGCATATCCGCTATGGCATTTCAACAATTCATCCCAAGATTGAAAAAAACCTATGCGGTTTTTTAAAAATGTGGTAAACTATATGTGTTGAAGCGATACTTATAAAATGTCAGAAAGGAGTATTAAGATGCTATTAGACAGAGAGTATAAAATTCCATCCAAGGTTAATAACAAAATCAATCTGAAAGTTGTTCCGGGACATTTTGCCACGACGCAGTCCCATATCAATTTTTACATGGATATGACAACCCTGAAGGTTCGTCAAAAAGAAGCGGCTGAGGTTGCCAAAACTATGGCAAATGAGTACCAGTACAGCAAGCCCATTGATACGATTGTCTGCATGGACGGCTGTGAAATCATCGGCGCCTGCCTCGCTGAGGAACTGACGAAAAACGGAATTATGTCATTAAACCGCCACAACAGCCTCTATGTGGTGAGTCCGGAATTTGACAGTAACGGACAGATGATTTTCCGCGATAACCTGCAGCCTATGGTCAGAGGAAAAAATATTCTTCTTTTACTGGCTTCCGCCACTACCGGACGCACCATCGCCCGAAGCCTTGAGTGCATTCAGTACTACGGCGGCATTATTCAGGGTATTTCCGCAATTTTCAGCGCGGCGAGGGAAATTTACGGAGAACCGGTACACTGCATATTCTCTACGGAGGATCTGCCGGATTACCAGACCTTTAGTCCGGAAGAGTGTCCTCACTGCAAAAACAAAGAAAAGATTGACGCCATTGTAAACGGCTTCGGGTACTCGGAACTCTAAGACATACCACTGCCCCGGCAATCCGGCTAAGTCAGGAAGGCGTGTTTACCGCCCCTGTCCGCGCTCCTCTGCTGCTCCCCACACGTTTCCTTCTCCGTCCGCACCCGCCTGACAGCCTCCTCCCAGCCCTTCAGATGCTTCTCCCTCTCGCCGGGAAGCATCTGCGGGGTAAATTCCCTGTCCGGCTGCCAGTTGGCGGCAATATCCTCCCTGCTCTTATAGTAACCTGCCCCGAGTCCCGCCAGATAGGCGGCTCCCAGAGCAGTGGTTTCAATGCAATTTGGCCGCACCAGAGGAAGGTCTAATATATCGCTCTGGAATTGCAGCAAAAAGTCGTTGGCGCAGGCGCCCCCGTCTACTTTTAATCCCTTCAGCTCCACCCCGGAATCCTCCCTCATGGCATGCATCACCGCTACCGTCTGGTATGCCAGAGATTCCAGCGCCGCCCGGATAATATGCGTTTTCTCTGTCCCCTGGGTGAGCCCCACAATAGCGCCTCTGGCATGGGAATCCCAGTACGGCGCTCCCAGCCCGGTAAAAGCAGGCACCAGATAAACGCCACCGGCGTCCGGTATACTGAGAGCCGCTCTTTCTGTTTCCGCCGCATGGGATATCAGGCCCAGTTTATCCCGCAGCCATTGAATCGTCGCTCCCGCCATGAAAATAGAGCCTTCCAGGGCGTAAGTTATTTTTCCTCCCAAGCCCCATGCAATCGTAGTTAAAAGACCATTTTTTGAGTCCACGCAGCGTTCTCCGGTATTCATTAACAGAAAACCGCCGGTTCCGTAAGTGTTTTTTACCTCTCCCGGCTGAAAACAGCACTGCCCGAACAGGGAGGACTGCTGGTCGCCCGCCACCCCGGTAATAGGAATCTTCCTGCCAAAACAGGCTTTTTCGGTTTCTCCAAAAAAGCCGCTGGAATCCTGTACTCCGGGGAGCATCTGCAACGGAATCCCAAGATATTCCAAAATCTCCTCATCCCAGGTAAGAGTATGGATGTTATACATCATGGTTCGGGAAGCATTGGAATAATCCGTGGCATGAATCTTTCCGCCGCTGAGGTTCCACAAAAGCCAGGTGTCCACCGTGCCAAATAAAAGTTCCCCTCTCTCCGCCCGCTCTCTGGCGCCCTCCACCTGGTCTAAAATCCATGCCAGTTTAGTAGCGGAAAAGTAAGGGTCAATCCGCAGCCCCGTCTTTTTTTGGATCCGTCCCTGCCAATCCTGCATTTTTTCACAGAAACCGGCAGTCCGTCGGCACTGCCATACGATGGCGGGATATACCGGCTTTCCTGTCTGCCGCTCCCATACAATAGTCGTTTCCCTTTGATTGGTAATGCCAATGGCGGCTATCCGCTCTGCCGCATTTTCCCCCAGACTTAAAAGCGCCTGTCTTGCCACCTCCAGCTGGCTGCTCCAGATTTCTTCGGGATCCTGCTCTACCCAGCCGGCTTTGGGATAAAAGTTTTTAAATTCCTTCTGGGACATCGCAGCTATATTGCCCGCCCTGTCAAAAATAATGCAGCGGGAGCTGGTAGTTCCCTGGTCTAATGCCATTATATATTTTTCCAATTCTTTTCTCCGTTTCTATCATTTTTTTGCCTTTGCGGCAAACTATGGTAATTATACCATACCCCGTTCTTTTTTCATAGACTTTCAGTCCGGAATTGTAATTCCCTGAAAAAAGTGGTACACTGAGTATGAAATTTAAAGAGAGGAACGAAATCCATGAAACAGCTGACACTTGGTTTTATTGGCTTTGGGCTGATCGGCGGTTCCATCGCCAAGGCTCTGAAGGAAAGAAATACAGATATATCGGTCTGCGTATATTCCCGGAGAAAGAATCCGGAGCTGGATAAGGGCGTGGCAGAAGGCGTCATTGATGAACTGGTTTATGAGATAGGCGGGACTTTTTCTTCCTGCGATATAATTTTTTTGTGCGCGCCGGTATTAAAAAACATTGAGTTTTTACCGATATTGCGGGATTTAATAAAACCTTCCTGCATCCTGACGGATGTGGGCAGCGTTAAGGGTAATATTTGCGAAGCAGCAAAGAAGTACGGTCTGGCAGAACGCTTTATCGGCGGGCATCCTATGGCGGGCTCGGAGAAAACCGGTTATGCCAATGCTACGGGCAACCTGCTGGAAAATGCCTATTATCTGCTGACCCCTACTCAGGAAAACCGCCCGGAGGATATTTCTCTTTTAAAATCCCTGATCGTAAAGACAGGGGCAAATTGTATCCTGCTGCCGCCGAAGGAGCATGATATGATCACCGCAGCCATCAGCCATGTGCCGCATATTATTGCGGTTTCTCTGGTCAATATGGTTCGCCGGCATGATAATGAGGAGGAAAATATGAAGTCCTTTGCCGCCGGCGGCTTTAAGGACATTACCCGGATCGCCTCTTCCTCCCCGGAAATGTGGCAGGATATTTGCATCGCCAACAGGGACAGTATCGATTATTTCCTCTCCTGCTTTGAGGAAGAGCTGGAACATTTCCGCGATCTGATTGCCCATCAAAATATGCCAAAAATCCATTCGTCCTTTCAGGAAGCGGGGGAATATAGAAATTCTATCCCCATGCGCAAAAACAGCCTGATCTCCCGCGCGTATGAATTGTATGTCAACATTGCCGACCGCGCCGGGGCTATCGCCACCATCGCAACGATACTTTCGGTCAAGGGAATCAGCATTAAAAATATTGGTATTATCCATAACCGGGAATTTGCCGACGGCGTATTGAAAATTGAACTTTATAATGAGGAGGATGCGGATGCTTCCCGCCGCCTTCTTATCCAGAACCGTTATGATGTGGTAGATCGAAACTGATCTCATACGGAATCCCGCATTACTATGCCAGTCCGTGAAAATAGGTAATAGCCTGTCTATGGTTTTCAATGACTGCTTTTGTATATTTTCCCCCGTTCTCGCCATCTAAGGTATAGGCAACCTCCGTATCGGTCTGTATTTCCACCCGGCTTCCCTGCAGCAGATAGATCTGGCTATTTTGCTCTCCGGTAAGTAAAAAATTCATCACCTGATTCAATTCCAATGGGTTTTTCGGAGTTTTTACAAAGATTCCGTCAAAATAACCGTCATCCAGTTTTACTCTCCTTTTCCGGAAAAGTTTCAGTCCCCCGATTGATTTTGCATTCGTTACCATTCCGAGAATACATTCGGACTCCCAGACTTCTCCGTCCGCCGTCACTTTTACCGGAATGCTTTTAATGGAATTTAATTTTGAGATTCCCTCCAGTACATAGGCTGTCTTCCCCAGAAGGTTTTTGGTCGCCTGAGGGGTTTCATAGGAAACGGCAGTAAAGGCGCCAAATGCCGCCACATAAGTAAAATACTTTCCATTCAATTCTCCAATATCATAGGCGTGGCAGGCATTTCCGGACGCCACCTGCACCGCCTTTACAATCCGCTTCGGAAGCTTGATCCCCGTAGCAAAATCATTTACCGTGCCCGTTGGTATATAACCGCATTTCGGCCGTTTTTCCGCCGGCAACTGCATCAATCCGTGGGTCACTTCGTGGAGAGTGCCGTCCCCGCCGGAACAGATAACCCGGCTGTAGCCCTCCCCCTGTTCACAGACTATTTCTGCCGCCTCCCCCGGCGCCATGGTAGCGTAAACCGTCACTTCAAACCCGGCTTCCATAAAAATTTCCATAGCGTCGGAAAGCTTGTTTTTCATGGTTCCCTTTCCTGCATGAGGATTGTAAATAAATAACACTTTTTCTCTTTCCATTTTTAACTCCTAATAGTAAACTCTGCTTTTCCTTTTAATCATCCAAAATAATCATCGCATCTCCGAATGAAAAAAACCGGTATTTTTCCTGTACTGCTGCCTTATAGGCATTCATTACCTGCTCTTTTCCCGCCAGGGCGGACACAAGCATCAACAGGGTTGACTCCGGCAAGTGAAAATTGGTAATGAGTATATCCATAATCTTAAATCGGTATCCGGGATAAATAAATATCTCCGTGTCGCCTTCTCCCGGCTTCAGTATCCCCTGCCCGTTTGCGGCAGATTCAATTGTCCGGCAGCTGGTGGTGCCGACACAGATAATCTTCCCTCCCGCCGCCTTTGCCCGGTTTATCTTTTCCGCCTCCTCCGGCTCAACACAATAATATTCCGAGTGCATCCGGTGTTCCTTCACATTTTCCACCTTGACCGGACGGAAAGTGCCAAGCCCCACATGGAGCGTCACATTCGCCACGGCCGCTCCCTTTTTATTCAATTTTTCAAACAGTTCCTCCGTAAAATGAAGTCCTGCCGTCGGCGCGGCTGCGGAGCCGTCATATTTGGCATAAATTGTCTGGTAACGGTTTTTATCCTTCAGTTTATGGGTAATGTAAGGCGGCAGCGGCATCTGTCCCAGTTCATCCAGAATTTCCTCAAAGATTCCGTCATATTGAAATTGGATCAGCCGGTTGCCGTCCTCCTTTACCGCAATAATCTCTCCCTGTAATTTCCCTTCGCCAAAAATCAGACAAGCTCCCTCTCTCGCTTTTTTCCCCGGCTTTACGAGCGTTTCCCAAATATCGTTTTCCTTCCGCTTTAACAGGAGCAGTTCAATGGCAGCGCCGGTGTCTTTTCTTACTCCAAACAGTCTGGCAGGAATAACCTTTGTATTATTCCGCACAAGACAGTCGCCGGGCTGTATATAATCCACTATATCCGTAAAACTCTTGTGCTCAATAATTCCGGATATCCGGTGCAGCACCATGAGCCTTGAGGCGCTCCGGTCAGGCAGCGGATCCTGGGCAATCAGCTCCTTTGGCAGATCGTAAAAAAAATCACTGGTCTTCAACTTCGTTTCCTCCTATTATCTTTTCATACAGTTCCATGCCATAGCTTGTATTTTCCGGCGGTTTTTCCAGCATTTTATACAGGGTTTCCCGTTTTGCCACCCGTCCGGCAGATAAAAAGAGAACCTCTTTCCTTCTTTCCTCATACAGCTCCCTGGCAAATTTCGTAATATGGGTCACCATCCAAAGGGTAATTCCCTCTTCCAGACAGGCGTGGGCCAAATCCATCGCTATCTGATATGCCGTAACCTCCGTCGTAGTGGCAAAAGATTCATTTAAAAGAATCAGAGTATCCCTCCCCGCCCCCTGTAAAATATCCTGCATCCTCTTTAATTCCTCTTCAAATTTCCCCATATTCATGGCGGCGTCTTCCCGTCTGGTAAAATGGGTAAAAATATCCTGATACGCATGGAGAGGATACTTCTCGGCAGGTACATACATCCCCGCCTGGCACATAACCTGGGCAATCCCCATACTCCGTAAAAAAGTGGATTTCCCTCCCTGGTTGGCGCCGGTTACTATAATTGCCTTATAGGGAGGGGCAGCCAGTGAATTCGGTACCGGGGCGCTCTGCGTCTGCAGGGCTAACGACAGCTCATACAGGACAGACATACTCTTTTCTTTCCGGTCGGGGACGCCAAAATCCATGCCAAGCTCTTTCCCCCGCTGATACAATCTGGCGCAGCCGGCAAGAAAGACCGCCTGCTTTTTCATATCATAAATCATTTTCTGCCATTTTTGCAGACAGGGAAATAAACTCTCTAACACCTGTAATAAAATATCGTTGGTAAAAGCCACCCCACTCTCGTAAACTTCCTCTTCCGTCCTGACATTATTTCTTTTCCCGGTAAAAATACCGGCGGGAATCCGTTTGGCGCGCTCCCTTATATCTGCAATTTCCACATCCTTCAAATAAAACCCCTCCCGGAAATACCCCCGGAGAGTAATGGCGCCCTTATTTTTGAAGCTATCCAGATTGTCCACAAAAAATTTTTGCTCTGCTATTGTTTCCGGGCTGATTTCCCGGTAAAATTCCTGACGGAAACGGTCCAGGGCAGAATGGAGAAATCCTTCCTTTTTCGCTGTCAGCAGTTCATCCAGAGCTGCCAGCCCATAAACAAGCGTCCGCACAGCCTCCAGATTAGCGCCGATTACGGTGTCCTCGGTCAAATGCCTTCCTCTGCAGTCTAAAACCGCCTTAATGCAGCCGCTTAAACTGTCGCAGGTCTTGACAAGAATTTTCCGGATTTCCATAACTAACTCTTTCCGCTCACAGCCATCCATAACAACCGCCAGTCTTTTTTCGATGGCGTCCTCTGTCCGAAGCGGCCGCAGAAGGGTTTCCATAATATCGGAAACATCTCCGTATTCCTCCCCTGCCATAGCCCTGGCGATTACCTTCAGATTCAAATCCTTTTCCATATCAGCCGCATTGCGGTAGCTTTCCGGCGCCGGATCAAAAAAATTAATACTCATGTTCTATCACCTTCTTCATCTGCTCATAAGTCATGCCGTATTTCGTGATCAGGGAGTCCTCATACTCCCCTTTTTCTGCCGGTTTACGGACTATTTTAAAAGACCTTGTGTGATGGTCGGCTTCCAGCTCTGCCACTAAGCTGACAATGCGCTCCCCCTCCTGAGCCAGTTTTTGAATATGGGTGACATAAATCCCCAGACATCCGCTCCGGATAAAATGCTCCAGCACCTTTTTCCCCATGGCGCCGGCATCCAATGCCGCCGCTGTGGTAAACAGTTCATTCAGCACAACGAAACAGTTTTTACTGTCCCTTTCCATCATCGGTTTCAACCGCATCAATTCTTCCATCAGCTTTCCTTTTCCGGTTTCATTGCTCTCCTCCTTTGAAAAATGGGATAAAATCTCATTAAAATAAGGCAGTTTCGCATCCCGGCACGGAACCAGCAGCCCCATCTGCCCAAAATAAAGAATTTGTCCCGCCATTCTGGCAAAGGTTGTTTTCCCGCCGCCGTTAGCGCCGGTAATGACAAAAAAACGTTCTTCCCCGCCCAGAGAAAAATCGTTCGGCACAACCTTCCGCCCCTCCTCCTTTATGGCAAGCGCCGCATCATAGCCCGCCGTGACGCAAATCTCCTCCCCCTGTACCGGCAGGGCAAAAACATACCCGTTTTTCTCCATCCACTCCACAAAGCGGTAAAACCCAAGATAAAACTGCGCCTCATACGCCAGATCCAAAAAGCCCTCGGGTATTTTTACTTCCATTAGCTGTTTCAATTTCTTTTGGAGTTTCTCTTTCTTTATCACCTGCTCCGCCAGCATCTCCTCAAACCGGCTCAGGTTCTTCTCCGCCTCCACCCGCTTTTTTTCCTCCGGCTCAGGCAAATCAAAGATTTCTGTCACCCGTTTCAGAAAATCTGCCGGAATCTCTTCCTCCTCCAGTACGATTTTATTTTTCCGGAGGCTGACAGTTACGGCTTGTCCGCTCATTTTTTCCTCTATCTCTCCTGCCAGTTCCTTCCATTCGCAAAAAGCCGCTCCGTCTATATACTCCTTTACATATTCCCGTACTTCTGCCATAGCCTCGGAGTATCCTGTCGTTTCCGCCAGTTCTTCATACAGTCCGGTTACCGCTTTGGCAAATAAGGACAGCGCGTCACTGTGCCACTTTTCCTTTTGCAGGGTATGGTTTTGGTATCTGCTGTTTTTTTCATATTTTTTTACTTTTTCGATCCGGGCGGAATACTCCCGGAAAATTTCCCTGAGCCGGGGGTCGCGGAAATCCCCTGTTATCTTTCTTCGGTATTCTATCATCTCCCGCTCCTCCGGAACATAAGAATACAAGGGCTGAAGATCATACCCCCGCGACATGGCATTTATTTTTGAAATAATTATATCCAGATTAAAATCTTGGAAAATCGCTGTTTTTTTCTTGTCCTTCTCCCATTTTCCTCCTAAAATCCCTGCAAACATGATTAAATTCCCCCATATTTATTATTATTTTCATTATAAGCATTTGAGATTGCCTCGTCAATTATTCTTATTGTATTTTATCGGCGTGCCGCCCTTACCCTGTTTCTTTTACTTCCCCGGCTTTTTTTACCGGAATCTTACAGAAAACTACTGGTTTTTTTTTCATAATCATTGTAAAATATAAGTACAGGAGGTGAAATACATGGCAATATCAACTTATGCGGCGATTGATGTGGGCTCCAGCGAATTATCCATGAAAATATATGAAGTTTCCAAGCAAAATGGAATCCGTGAACTGACCCATGTCCGCCACAAGCTGTCACTCGGCGCAGAAACCTATACGAAGGGATTTATTTCCTATCAGACAATCGAAGAAATCTGCCATATATTAAACGATTTTAAACGGATTATGGAAGAATTCCATACTACCTCCTGGCAGGCCTGCGGCACCAGCGCCCTGCGGGAAGCAGGAAACTCTCTGGTTATTGTAGACCAGATAAAAATCCAGACCGGTTTTCAAATCCGCATCCTCAGTAACAGCGAGGCCCGTTTTCTCTATTATAAGGCGCTTGCCCTGAAGGAAACCTCCTTTGAAACACTGATTGAACAGGGGACGCTCATTGTGGATATCGGAGCCGGCAGTGTCCAGTTGTCTATTTTTGACAAAGGGAAGCTGTGCGCCACCCAGAATCTTCTCCTCGGCGCCTCCCGCATCCGGGAGCTGCTTCAGGCAATGCAGGAGGAGGCATATGACTTCAATGCCCTCATCGATGAATATATCGAAAAGGATTTACTGATTTTCCAAAAATTGTACTTACATTCCATTGAAATCCACCATATCATTGCTGTGGGAGAAATGATACCGGATATTTATTATTATATGAAAAACGCCAAGCCGGGTTTTCACGGCATGCTGACTATAAAAATGATGTCGAAATCAAAGCTGCCAAAGGCGCTTGGTTACGGCAAAACGGAGCTGATCCTCCCGACCATTATTTTGTGCCGGAAAATTACCCAGCTTACCAACTGCGACGGCGTATCTTTATCCTCTATTGATTTTTGCGACAGTATGGTGGCGGAATATGCCGAAAAAAAAGTACGGCTGAAACCGTCCCATGATTATACGGAGGACATTCTGTCCGCCTCCCGCAACATTGCCGCAAAATATCAGGTGGATATGCTCCATGTGGAAAACGTACAGACACTGGCTCTCCAGATTTTTGACCGCATTAAAAAACTGCACGGGCTGGGAAAGCGGGAACGTCTGCTTTTACAGATTGGCGTCATACTTCACAGCTGCGGCGCATACATTAATGAAATACAGTCCAGGGAATGCTCCTACCGGATCATTATGTCCACAGAGATTATCGGACTTTCCCATAAGGAACGCACGATGGTCGCCAATATGGTACGCTACAATAAATCCTATTTCCCCACCTATGAAAGTCTGGATGATGAATTTACCAGAGAAGAATATATTACTATAGTAAAATTAAATGCTATTTTAACTACTGCTAATGTTTTGGATAAAAGCAACCGGCAGAAAATCCAACATGTCGGCGTCACCTTAAAGGACGGTATTCTTACGATTACCGCCGACACCATGGCGGATATTACACTGGAAAAGGGATTGTTCCACCGAAAAGCAGATGTTTTTGAGGCAGTTTTCGGCATACGTCCAAGATTAAAGCAGAAAAAAAGCGGAAAGAGAGGGTAGAATATGGAGAAACCAAAAAAATTTATGAATCGGGAGTTAAGCTGGCTGGACTTTAACTACCGCGTACTCTCAGAGGCAAGGGATAAGCATATACGGCTTTTTGAACGGCTGAAATTTTTAAGCATTACCGCCTCGAACCTGGATGAATTTTTTATGATCCGCGTAGCCTCGTTAAAAGATCAGGTGCACGCCGGATATACCAAAAAAGATATTGCCGGCATGACTCCCGGAGAGCAGATTGACGAAATCTTAAAAGTGACCCACTCCTTTGTCAATACCCAGTATTCCACCCTGAACCGCTCGTTTCTTCCCGCCCTGCGCAAAGAGGGGCTGAAAGTTATTACCGAGTACGAAAAACTGACGGAGGAGCAGGCTGACTATGTGGACACCTATTTTAAACAGGAAGTATTCCCTGTCCTGACTCCAATGGCGGTAGATTCTTCCCGCCCGTTTCCTCTTATCCGGAATAAATCCCTGAATATCGGGGCGCTGCTTATGGATAAAAAGAAAAAGGGCACCATTGATTTTGCCACCGTTCAGGTTCCCGCCGTTCTGCCCCGCATTGTGATGATTCCTTCCGACAAGGATAACTGTACTACGATAATTTTGCTGGAGCAGATTATCGAGAAGAATATCCAGAAATTATTTATGAATTATAAGGTTCTTTGCGCCACACCGTTTCGCGTGATGAGAAATGCGGATTTAACTATTGATGAGGATGAGGCGGCTGATCTCCTGATCGAAATAGAAAAACAGCTTAAAAAGCGCCAGTGGGGCGAGGCTATCCGTCTGGAGGTAGAGGATACCATTGATAAACGCCTGTTAAAAATACTCCGTAAAGAATTATCCATTTCCGAAGAATCTATTTTTAAAATTAACGGACCGCTGGATTTGACTTTCCTGATGAAAGTATACGGGATGGAGGGCTTTGATTCCCTGAAGGATGAGCCCTATATCCCGCAGCAGCCCAAATATTTGGATTACACGAGGAATCTTTTCGAGCAGATACGGGAACGGGATATCTTACTCCACCACCCCTATGAATCCTTTGATCCGGTCGTAAATTTTGTACGCTTAGCATCCAAAGACCCGGCGGTACTGGCTATTAAACAGACACTGTACCGCGTCAGCAGCAATTCTCCCATTATTGCCTCTCTGGCAGAAGCAGCCGAAAACGGGAAGCAGGTTTCCGTTCTGGTGGAATTAAAGGCGCGCTTTGACGAAGAGAACAACATTGTCTGGGCAAGAAAATTGGAAAAGGCCGGCTGCCACGTTATCTATGGACTTTTGGGATTAAAAATCCACAGTAAAATCACCCTCGTTGTCCGCAGGGAAGAGGATGGAATCCGCCGTTATGTCCATCTGGGGACCGGCAACTATAATGACTCTACGGCGCGGCTCTATACCGATATGGGCATGTTTACCTGCCGTCAGCCATACGGCGAAGATGCAACGGCGGTCTTTAATATGCTTTCCGGCTACTCTGAGCCGTTGGCATGGAATAAGCTGTCCCTGGCTCCGCAATGGCTCCGGGATAAATTTTTATCCCTCATTGGCAGAGAACGGGATAATGCGGCAAAGGGGCGCCCGGCAAAAATTATTGCCAAAATGAACTCCCTATGCGACCCGGGTATTATCGAGGCGCTGTATGAGGCGTCGGACGCTGGGGTTGAGATACATCTGATTGTCCGCGGCATCTGCTGTTTAAGGGCGGGAGTCCCCGGACTCAGTGAAAATATCCATGTACGTTCCATTGTCGGCACTTTTTTGGAACACGCCCGGATTTTCTACTTTGAGAACAACAAAGAGCCGGAAATTTATATGGGAAGCGCCGACTGGATGCCGCGAAACCTGGATAAACGGGTTGAAATTTTATTCCCGGTAGAAGATCCGGAATTGATGAAGGAAGTCCGGCATATACTGGACATACAGCTTTCCGACACAAAAAAAGCCCATATTCTCATGCCGGACGGCAGATATGAGAAAATGGACCAGCGGGGAAAAGCTCCCCTGAATTCCCAGATGTATTTTTGCGGTCATGCGAAAAAGCATGAATAAAACCGTCCATGCCGTCAGAGCAGAACCGCTTCCTTAGCCAGTTCATCTGCCAGCTCGTTATAGGCATCGCCGGAATGTCCTTTGACCTTTTTAAACTGAATATCCATAC
Organism: uncultured Lachnospiraceae bacterium; assembly: GCA_947628225.1. Lineage (GTDB taxonomy): Bacteria > Bacillota > Clostridia > Lachnospirales > Lachnospiraceae > Eubacterium_F. The sequence continues at coordinate 23,663 of CANQYY010000002.1, read as the reverse complement.
TGCCCCGGAGGGAATCATAATATGCCTTATAGGCTGCGGTTCCCTCTTTATTTGTCTTCCACTCTCCGGTACACCAGGAGGCAATCCCCTGATAATCGTGTACAATCGTTAATTTCTTTATTCCCCGTTTTTTTGCCTCTTGCATGGCAGTGACCGCCCCCAGTATCTCTCCCGCCACATTGCGCATTTCGGCGTATTCCTCCCGCTCTCCCGGTTTGGAAATATGAAGTTCCCCGTCCCGGTGCAAAAAGACAATGCCGCCGCCATACTTGCCGGTCTGCTCGTTATAGCTGCCATCCACATAGGCAACCGCCTCTCCCGGCGGTAAGGAAAACGGCTTCTTTTCCGGTATCGGCAGCGCCTCTCCATAAACAAACCTCTCTGCCTCCTCTCTCGAAGAAAAGCCCTTATACACCGCTCCGGAAACGCCATCCACCTGGCTTTTGCATTCCTCCCAGGTCAGATAGATTCCCGGAGTTTTTCCCTTTTTTACTCCATAATAATTTTTTTTCGCCACCTTTTACCTCCTACGATCCGATCGTTCTCTTTGCGCCGCCTTTTTCAGCCGGTTTATTTCCTCCGCTGTCAGCTGTCGGTATTTACCCGGCATCAGCTTCTCATCCAACGCCACTCCCGCCATAGAAATCCGTTTCAGATATGTCACTCTGCCTCCCACCCGGGCAAACATCCTCTTCACCTGATGATATTTTCCCTCGGAAATGGTAAGGAGCGCTTTTCCCTCCTGCGATAATTCCAACCTCGCAGGCCCTGTTATTTTCCGCTCGCCGATGTCCAGCCCTTCCAGAAACAACGGGGCGGCATCCGGCAAAAGACAGCCCTCATATTCCACATAATAAATTTTTTCCACATGGTAGGCGGGCGATAATAACCGATGGGCAAGCATCCCGTCATCTGTCAAAAAAAGAAGCCCCTCGGTGTCCTTATCCAGACGTCCTACCGGAAATATATCCCGGTTTGTATCCAAAATCAACTCTCTTACCGTTCTCTCTTTTTTATCCGTTACCGCTGATAAAACTCCCGCCGGCTTATTTAACATATAATACAGATTTTCCTCTGCCTCAACTTCATTTCCCTCCCACACAATTTTTTGATGGAGCCCCACCCTGGCATCTTCTTTGCCAACAGGTTCCCCCTCCACAAAAACTCTGCCGGAACGGATTGCTTTCTTAGCCTCTTTCCGGCTTAATTGTGTAAAAGAGGACAAATATTTATCCAACCGCATTTTTTTCTCTTTCACAAACGGCTCCTCCTCTCATATATTGTACTAAACGCCAAAGGAAAAGAGAATTTCTATGCCTATCCGTATTTTTATTGACCAGGGACACAATCCCTATGGTTTCAATGCAGGAGCAGAGGGATTCGGACTGAGGGAACAGGACATTACCTACATGGTAGGCGCCTATCTCGCCGACATCCTGAATGCCGACCCCCGTTTTGAAGCCATTACCTCCCGAAAAAACCCGGAAGAGATCCTCGGTTACGACAACAGCTCCAGCCTTCGCGAACGGGTGGATATGGCCTCTGCCTGGGATGCCGATTATTTTCTCAGCATCCATGTCAACGCCAATGTAAATCCGGCAGTCAACGGAACGGAAGCCTATGTATATCGGGAAGATTCCCAGGCTTACTATATGGGAATTGATATTGTAAATGAAATCGTCCGCCGTCTGGGAACCAAGAACAACGGTGTTTTCGTCCGACCGTCCCTCTATGTATTACGGCGGACAAGAATGCCCGCCGTTCTGATTGAACTTGCCTATATTTCCAATTATGAGGATTCTATCCTGCTGGCAAATGAACAGTATCCGTTTGCCTATGCCATTTATGTCGGCTTACTGAATTATTTTGGATATCCACAGCTTCCGTAATTATAATACCACAGACTTTGTAATGGCAAAATAACCGAAAACCAGAATGCCGAGGACAATCCGGTAATAGCCAAATGCCTTGAAATCATGTTTTCGGATATAGCCCATCAAAAACCGTATCACGAACAGCGAAACGATAAAAGCCACTATCATGCCGGTCAGAAGGGTAACATATCCCATAGCCCCGAAATTTAACCCGTTTTTTACAATTTTTAACAGACTGGCGCCAAACATTACCGGAATCGCCAGATAAAACGTATACTCTGCCGCCGCCCCTCTGGCAACACCAATCAGCAGCGCTCCCAAAATAGTGGCGCCGGAGCGGGAGGTTCCCGGCACAATCGCCGCCAAAAGCTGAAAAATGCCAATGATAATCGCCGTATTATAACCGATTTCAGAAACCGTGACAATAACCGGCCTCCTGCCCTTGTTCCAGTTCTCGATCACAATAAACAAAATACCGTATATGATCAGGGCTCCCGCCACTACAATAGCATTGTAAAACATTTCATCAATAATATCATCAAACAAAACTCCGACAATAGCAGCAGGCAGACAGGAAACAATAATTTTAAACCACAGTTGCATGATTTCCATATTAATAAAAGGTTCCTTGTTTGTTTTCGCCTTAAAATTAAAGGGCCAGATCCTCTCCCAGAACAACAGGACAACAGCTAAAATCGCCCCCAGCTGGACAACTACCAGAAACATCTCCTGAAATTCAGAGTCCGAAAATGCCATAAACTGATTTACCAATATCATATGTCCGGTGCTGCTGATTGGAAGCCATTCTGTAATTCCCTCTACAATACCAAGTACCACTGCGATAAAAACATCAAATATTCCCATTTCAATCCTCCAAACTGTTCTGTCCATCAATCTTTGCCAAAATAATCTTATCACAAACCACTATCCAAAACAATCATAAGTTGCAAATTCATTAAAAATATTGTAAACTAATCTCATATATATTTATAAAAAAGTAGAGTAAGCTTGAGGATAGATTTATGTATTGCTGGCTGAATAAACATATCGATCCGGTCATTCCGCTTTTTTCCATACTGCCGCTTCTGTCATGCTTTGCGCTGAATATGATTGTATATAGTGGTACTATGATTCTATGTGCGGATCTGCCACACTATGATTTAACGACATCGCTGGATCAAATGGTCCCTCTCGTTCCCGAGTGGATGATCATTTATTTTGGGTGCTATCTGTTCTGGATCGCAAACTATATATTAGTAGCAAGGATTTACCGGGATGACAGGGCGTCCTTTTATCGTTTTGTTACTACCGATATGATGTCAAGGCTTGTCTGTGCGGTCTTTTTTATTGCGCTGCCCACTACGAATATCCGCCCTGAAATTACCGGGAACGGATGGAGTGAAGCGCTGTTGCGGTTTTTGTACGGAATTGACCAGCCTACGAACCTGTTTCCGTCTATTCACTGCCTGGTGAGCTGGCTGTGCTTTGTCGGCATCCGGGACAGCAAAAAAATATCTGCCGGGTATAAAATTTTTTCCTGCGTATTTGCCCTGGCAGTGGTGGCTTCCACCCAGTTTACCAAGCAGCACTATATTGTGGATGCGGCTGCCGGGCTGGGGCTTGCCGAGCTTTTATTTTATCTGAACCGGAAGACGAACCTGTACATTCCGGCACAATGGCTTTTTACCAGACTAAATGAAAAACTATACCATTTTCTTAAAGGAGAAATTTGTGAACAGCAAGGTGAGGAAAAATCTTTTTAATGTCCTTTTCCTTATCGCCTTACTGGTTGTTACCATGTGGGCTGTTTTTAAGGATCAGGATTTGAGTATCATTCTGGATACTCTGGCAGGGGTCGCCCCTGTTTATCTTGTGATTGGATTTATTTTGGTTATTTTATATGTATGCAGTGAATCCGTCATTATTAAATATCTGCTCCATACCGTACAGATCCGGGTACCTCTGTTAAACTGCATCCGCTATTCTTTTGTAGGTTTTTTTTACAGTTGTATTACGCCATCTGCCACCGGCGGCCAGCCAATGCAGATTTATTATATGAAAAAGCAGAATATTGATATCCCTACCGCTACGATTATCCTGATGTTAGTTACCATCGAATACAAATTTGTCCTTGTATTTATCGGGCTTGCCGTAGTCTTTTTCGGGCAGGGGTTAGTACAGTCGTTAAATCTTGAGGTTCAGTTTTTTCTTTATTTGGGAATCGCATTAAACGTCTTTTGCGTTTCCTTTATGAGCCTGCTTGTCTTTCTGCCAAATACGGCTAAATTTTTAATTATGAAGGGCTTTTCCCTCTTAAAAAAGCTGCATTTGATGAAAGAAAAGAACAACCGGACCCAGCGCCTGTCCAATTCCATGGAGCTGTATAAGGAAGCGTCTGTATTTTTAAAAAACAATAAAGCCGCCATACTGAACACTACAATTATTTCCTTTATCCAGCGGTTTTTCCTGTTCTTTATTACCTACGTGGTATATCGGAGTTTTGGGCTTCATGCGGAAAATGCTTTTACCATTACGATTCTCCAGTCCATTATCTCCATTTCCGTAGATATGCTGCCGTTGCCGGGGGGCATGGGAATCAGCGAGCGGTTATACTTATTAATTTTTAGTCCCATTTTTGGAGGAGCTGCCGCCGCCACCGCCTCTCTGTTAATGAGCCGCGGCTTCAGCTATTATATACTGATTATTGTCAGTGGAATCATTTCATTTATTACCCATCTTACCGTAAGAGGGGATAACCCTATTCAAAAAGAGGAGAAAAGAGGAAAATTATGATTGGATTTTACAACTATTCTGTAATCGTAACTTATCTGGGAGTGGCTCTGTCCGTTACCGGCATGGCGTTAGCCTGCAGCGGACGCTATGAATTTGCCATTTTATGTCTGGCTTTGGCGGGCGCCTGCGACACCTTTGACGGAAAAATTGCCCGCGCCATGAAAAACCGCACGAGAGAGATGGAAATTTTCGGCGTACAGATTGATTCCCTCTGCGATATGGTATGCTTCGGCGTAACTCCTGCCGTCATTGCCTACCATATGGGGCTTAACAGCGCCTGGGGAATTGCCATTGAGATTATTTTTGTCCTCTGCGGCGCTATCCGCCTGGCATTCTTTAATGTATTGGAAGAATTGAAGCATATGGAGCCGCAAAAAAATGAAAAAAAATACTACCGGGGATTACCCATTACCACCATTACTATTATTTTCCCTATTACCTATTTGTTCCACCCTCTGGTTTCCCATGAAATCTTTACTGTCATACTGGCTCTCATGCTCCTTATCGTAGCATTCTTATACATATTTGATTTTAAAATCAAAAAACCGGGCAACGGGGCAATAACGGTAATGATGATTTTCGTTGCTATTGTTATGCTGCGCGTATTAAATATTATTTAAAAACATCAGGGAAAGGATATTTATGGATTATATTGATTTACTGGGCAATAAGGTCGAAAACACAACAGAGCAGGACAAACTTTTACATTTTCTGTACACCAATCCTGTCGGCAGAATCCTATTAAAGCCATTAATACGGCCGTCGGTTTCAAAACTCGTCGGAAAGTTTCTCTCCAGCCGTTTTTCCACCCGGCTGATACGCTCTTTTATACAAAAAAACCATATTGACATGAAGGAATATAAGAAGCAGACATACCTGTCCTTTAATGACTTTTTTACAAGAGAAATAAAGGAAGGCTTCCGTCCCTTTTCCGGCAATCCCGAAATTTTGATCAGCCCCTGCGACGGCAAGGCTTCTGTCTACCCGATACGGGAGAATACGACTTTTTCCGTGAAACATACGGAATACACTCTCCGCTCCCTGCTGCGCAGCCGGAAACTGGCAAAGCAGTTTCAGGGCGGATACGCTTATATTCTGCGGCTGACAGTAGACGATTACCATCGCTACCTTTATGCCGCATCCGGGACGCAGTCCAAAAACTATCACATTAAGGGTACCTTTCACACCGTAAATCCCATCGCCAACGATTACCTCCCCATATATAAGGAAAACACCCGGGAATATACCATTATTCACACCCGGGAATTTTCCGATATAATACAGATGGAGGTAGGCGCCCTGCTGGTAGGGAAAATCCATAACCATAAGCAGTGCTGCCGTGTATGCCGGGGAGATGAGAAGGGCTTCTTTGAGTATGGCGGCTCTACTATTATTCTCCTGACGAAAAAGGGTGCTGTCCTTCCACGGAAGGATTTGCTGAAAAACACAGCGGACGGGTATGAAACAAAACTGCTTCAGGGAAACCCGCTAGGTACTTCCCTTTTAACTCAGCCCCCACGGCATTAGAATAAAAAATAACAGAATGGAGGCAAAACTTCCTACTAAAATCAACATTTCACGCATTTCCTTTGACATATCCATTCTCCTTTCTTTTCCTGTTTCTTAACGGATAAAAGGATTATAAAACAAGAGATGTCCAATAAAATGGACATCTCTTGTTTTCTCTGCTATTTTTTACTGATTATTTCCACCGTCTGTCATATCATCTACTGCATCATCTACATTATCCACCGCGTCATTGATTCCGTCTGCCGCATCATCCACTCCATTTTTTACGTCGTCTGATAAGTCATTTTCCTCATTCATTCCTCCATTGCTTTCTGCATTATCAGTAGGCGCCGTGGAAGTGGTTGCCGGACTGTCCGTGGAAGTGGTCTGCGCTGTAGGTTCCGTAGCGCTGTTGTTTCTGTCCCCGCAGCCGATAAGCATTGTTGCCAGACACATTACTAAAAAACCTGTCACAATTATTCGTTTCATTGTATTTCCTCGCTTTCTGCCGCTCTTGCGGCTTTCCCATCAGTATCTCTACAATGCTATTGTGACCATTTTTTTCTAAATTATTTACCGGAAGAATTTTAAAATTTCCTCCGGTTTATAGATCAGCCTGTCTGCCCCATGTTTTTTTAAAAAATTTTCATCCCGGAATCCCCAGCAGACGCTGAGGCAGGGCATACCGGCATTCTCTGCCGTTTTTATATCCACATCCGAATCTCCCACATATATGGCTTCCTCCGGTGAAACTCCCAATTCCCTCAGGGCGCCAAACACCATTTCCGGTGCCGGCTTTTTCGGTATCCCTTTCTTTTCGTTTTCCCCTCTGACCACTGCTATCACCTCATCAAAATAGTATGTTTTCAGTTTTTGTACGGCAGCGTCTGCTTTATTGGAAACAATCGCTGTCCCCACCTTTTTCTCTGCTAACTCCACGAGCATATCCATCACGCCCGGATATGGCGCAGTCTTATTCCAGCAATGAGCTTGATAATAGCTTTTAAAATCCTGTAATGCTTTGTCAAACACAGGATTTTTCTTTCCCTCCGGCACGGCGCGTTCCACCAGCTTTACGATTCCATTGCCGACAAAACGACGGACTTCTTCCAGCGTCCGGACCGGCAGGCTATTCCTTTTCATTGCGGCATTGACCGCATCGGTGAGATCCTCCAGGGTATTGAGAAGCGTCCCATCCAGATCAAAGATAACCGCCTTATATTTCATTTCCAACATCCTCTCTTTTTATACTCAGTCATTTTCCCTTAAAAATTATAGCATAGTTGACATCCAAATCAAAACTTATTATAATGAAGCAATAAATCATTTTACTTAAAATCATAGGAGGACATTATGAAACTCGATAAACTGGTAGGCATGCGTTTTAAAGAAAAACCGACTGACTGCGTCATTGAAAGCCATACCCTGATGATGCGCGGCGGCTATATGAAGGATGTGGCAAAAGGAATTTACTCCCAATATACCCCGCTAAAACGCATCTGTAAAAAAATTGAGGCTATTATTCGTGAAGAAATGGATGCGATTGACGGACAGGAGGTTTTATTCCCCGTCGCCCTGCCAGCTTCTCTTTGGGATGAATCCGGACGCTATGAAAGCGTCGGCAGCGAACTGTTGCGCTTTACCGACCGAAACGGTACGAAAATGCTGCTTGGCATGACACATGAGGAGGCTGCCGTCCATCTGGTTCGCGACTATGCCCAAAGTTACAACTGCTATCCCTTTATGATCTATCAGATCCAAACAAAATTCCGTGATGAAGCAAGACCCCGCGCCGGTCTTATCCGCGTCCGGGAATTCACTATGAAGGATGCCTATTCGTTCCACACCTCCCAGGAGGATTTGGAGCGCTACTATCAGATATGCTACAACGCCTATAACCGCATCTTTGCCCGGGCGGGCATTCCCGATGTAGTTACGGTTGCCTCGGATTCCGGTATGATGGGAGGAAACATTTCCCACGAATATATGCTTTTAACACCGGTGGGGGAAGACTCCATCGCCATCTGTACCGAATGCGACTACCGGGCAAATATGGAAGCGGCAGAAAGCATTCAGGAAAACAAAAAAGATGCCGAGGAGGAACCCCTGACAAAGGTTTTTACGCCAGACATCCATACGATCGAGGAAATATGTGATTTTCTCAAATCTCCTTTGGAAAAATCCTGTAAAGCAGTAGTATACCAGAAAAATATGTCGGACGACTATGTTGTCATCTTCATCCGCGGCGATCTGGATGTCAACGAAACAAAGGTAACCAATTATCTCGGCGAGGAGATTCATCCTGCTGTTATCACAGAGGATTGCGGGCTGCACGCCGGTTACATCGGTCCTGTCAATCTTTCCGTGGCAGGAAACTATACTGTTATTTATGACAAATCTCTGCAGGATACAAATAATCTGTCCTGCGGGGCAAATGAAGAGGAATATCACTACACGGGGCTTTGCATGGAGCGTGATGTCCCGGACGCCCGGTATGTCGATATAGCTAAGATCACAGAGGGCGGCATCTGTCCGAAATGCGGTAAGAAAACCATTACTATCTCCCGCGGGATTGAGGTGGGAAATATTTTTCAGTTGGGAACGAAATATACGAAATCTATGAATATGCAATATTTGGATGCCGAGGGGAACTCCCACTATCCAATCATGGGCTGTTACGGTATCGGCGTCGGCCGCCTGGCAGCTTCCGTCTGTGAAGCGCATCACGATGAATATGGCCCGATCTGGCCAATATCCATCGCTCCCTGGCAGGTTCATCTCTGCTGCCTTCGATCGGACGATGCCCAGACAAAGGCTTACGCCGATCGTCTGTATGAGGAACTGGAGAAACAGCAGATAGAAGTAATCTATGATGACCGGAAAGCCCGTCCGGGCGTCATGTTTTCGGATGCCGATTTACTGGGTGTGCCGATTCGCCTTGTTGTAAGCCCGCGCAACATGAGTGAATCTGTAGTGGAACTTTCGACCCGCGACAAGAAAATTCAGGAAAAGGTCGCCATGGAAGACGTTGTTTCCACAGTGAAAAATCTGATTCAGGATATGATGAATGCCGGATGAAACGGAATGGCTATATCTCTTTGGATACGATCGAAAGTATATGCCGTGCGCTTGGTCTGTGGCGTGGATGATATTTTGGAATTTATGCCGGATGTGGAGGAGAAAGAAAATGGCTAACCTATCACAAATAAAGCGTCAGCGGATGCTGGATTTCTTGGAGACGCTCAAAAAAGAACACACGGACGATGAATCCATCCGTGCGTTTACAGAGATTGAGAACCAGCTACGTGATAAGAAATATGGACTTGTTTGGGAGGAGCATTCAGAACGAGTGGATGAGATGCTCGAAGAAAACATTCCCATTTTCATGGAAGATGCTGATAAGAAAATAACCGCATCCGCAGATGGTGTCTATAACTTTATCCTTGAGGGTGACAATCTGCAAAGTCTATATTTACTTAATAAAACACACAGAGAGAGGATTGACCTCATCTATATCGATCCACCCTATAATACTGGGAATGAAGATTTCATTTACGATGATAATTTTATTAGCCCTGATGATGGTTACCGTCATTCAATGTGGTTGTCCTTTATGAACGAACGTCTACGCTTGGCCTATGACTTATTGGTTGATGGCGGTATGATGATGATTTCTATTGATGACAACGAGGTGGCACAATTAAAATTACTTTGCGACGATATCTTTGGCGAGTCAAACCTTATTTCGATTCACCATATACAGGTAAGGTATTCTCAAAAATCTATTGCTACAGAGGGAATGGCTATAAAGCCAATTATGGAATATGTACTTATCTATGCTAAAAACGCCTCCAAAACTGTTTTGAATTTACCAGAAGATGATTATACAGATGAGAAGTTTGTATTTGAAATAAAGGAACTGGACAAAGGAGAAACCATACAATTTGCTGATGGGTCAGAAATGGTTGTGTTTAAACCGGAGCAATGGACTATAGAAGAACGAGAGCCATCCATAAGCCTTTTAAAAGAAACGTGGATATCTGGAACAATATATACAAAAATGTCATATGGGCAAGTTGTGAGGAAGTATATTGAACCGCGTTATAAGACGGATGGCATAGGATGCCTTTATAAAATTATAGGGCGTGGTGAGGACGGCCTTGGGTATAGATATTATGTCGGCCCTCAGAGAGCCAATTCAACCCGTTGCAAAATGTATTCGGGTATGCCGCTTGAAAGAGTAGAAGAGGTAAAAGCAGGATTGGCAAAAAGAAAGATTTCACTTTCTAACTTTTATGATTATGCTGCAGATTTCGGAAATATCGTAAACGAAGGTGCGGTTACGTTTAATAGTGGGAAGAAACCTGTGAAAATGTTGAAGGAGCTTATTTCCTATCTCCCCAAAAAAGAAAATGCTACCATCCTTGATTTCTTTGCTGGATCTGGTAGCACAGGAGAAGCGGTCATGGAACTCAATAGCGAGGATGGTGGCACGAGAAGTTTTATTCTATGCACAAGCAATGAACTTAGCAGTGATGCACAGACTGATTTCTTTGTAAAGAAGGGAATGATTCGTAAACAACCCGGTAAAAAAACGCAAGCTTTTTCCGCATGGATGGATGAATGGCGTGATTTCAAAAAGTCAGAAGCCTACCAGCATGAAATTCAATCTCCAGAGTATATTGAGCAGGGAATCTGTCATAAAATTACATACCCGCGTCTCAAAACGGTTATTACAGGCAAGAAACTGAATGGTTCAAAATACTCAGATGGGAAGAAGGCAAATCTGAAATACTTCAAATGCGACTGGACGCCACGCAAACCGGAGAACTATCTGCTCAGCAATGCTCTATGTCTACACATCCGGGAAATGATAGAACTGCAGCACGGCATCGAGGTAGATAATGTTCGCAATGTGCTGATTCTCAACAAAGCAGATTTCCGAAAGTATGTTATGGATGATGATATTTACGGTCAGATTGAGAAAATCTGGGTAAATCAGAACATCATTTTCAATTCCGAAGAGATGGAACGACTGAATGCGCTCGGCTTCAAATACATACCGAGAGAATTCTTCGGTCAGGAATTAAGGGAGGCGGCAGAATAATGTTTACAGCAAAGCTATTTAATTTTCAGACTAAGCACGAGGAAAGCCTACTTGCAAAATGTGCAGACCATGAGGAGCTTGTTCTCTCCGCTCCTACTGGCGCAGGCAAAACCGTCCTCGTTTCAAAATTCATTGACGATTATCTGGACGAGAATCCTAACACCGTTTTTTTGTGGTTGTGTCCCGGCGCGGGTGGATTGGAAAAGCAGTCGCAAGACAGCTTTAGAGAAGTGACCTCCGGCATCCCGGACGGCGATGTATACGCTTTTATTAATGAAAGCGATCCTCGTGGCAAGGTATTCTTTATCAACTGGGATAAAATCAATCGCTCATCGAATGTAGTTCTCCGCGAAGGGGAACATCGTGACCTGATGGGCAAGGTTCTGTTCTGTCATACGAACGGTATCGACATTTTCATGTTGATCGATGAGGAACATAAATATCAGGCAACGTCAAACGAATACATCGGCAATATACAGCCTGTCCATGTGCTGCGCATTTCCGCTACTCCTGTCAGCAAGGGCGATCATACAGAAATCATCCCGGATGATGAAGTTATCGGCGCAGGGCTGATTGCAGCCGGAATATCCATAAATGAAGGTGTTACCGCTGCTATTGAGGAGAACAACAGCCTTGACGATGATCTGCTCCTGCTCGATCTTGCCGATAAAAAGCGGAAAGAAATACAAGCGGAGTATGACCGCCGTGGGCTTAAAATCAGACCGCTCGTTCTGATACAGTTCCCGAACGGCTATGACGAGTGGATTGAGCATGTGAAGCAGGGACTCGATGACTTGGGATATTCCTCCACATCCGGGCTTGTAGCTTCGTGGTTTTCAGGAGATCATCCCGATAATCCGGATGAAATAAAAAAGTTGGACGGTCAATATGCGTTTCTGCTGTTCAAACAGGCAATCGCAACAGGCTGGGACTGCCCTCGTTCTAAAATCCTTGTAAAACTGCGTGAAGGCGGCACGGAGCGTTTCAATATCCAGACCGTGGGACGCGTGCGCCGTATGCCGGAGAGAAAACATTACGACTGCCCGCTGATTGATAACTGCTATGTTTATACACTCGATAGCGAATATGCAGAGGGATTAACGAACAGTATCGGCGATTCGTTCTACACCTACTTATATAAGCGTAAATTTGAGGCTCCGAATATTGTGCTTCAGAAGGAATCGCTGAACGGCAGCGACCGATATGCGGTTAACCCAGAGGCGGTTGTTAAGGTCGTTCGTGAACAGATGCTTACAGAATGTGACCTTGACCATGACGGTAAGCTGGACAAGCACGAAATGGAAGTCAGCAAGGGATATGTATTTGGCACAAAGTTAAAAACAGAAGCCATTGAAGGTGTAGCAAGAACCACACACGATATTCGTTCGCTGAATCGCATTTTCGGTGGAGAACATCAGATCAGCAATAACGATGACGGTTTTATCATTCGTGATGCTAAGCGCCGGATTGCAAGAGCAATCGGTATTGACGAAAATATCTCCAACAATGCGCTCCGTGTGCTATTCGGGCCTCTTGATATGCAGATGTCGATGTTCTCGGAAGAAGAGATTGCTTTTGAAAAGGAACATAAACTGATTGATGGTCTGAGTCTCCGCGAATATAACGCTTTCCTTGTCAACAACAGGGAGCGTCTCATAGAGGTGTTCAGTGGGGTCAGTGCAGACCGTATTGCAGAAATTGAAGAAACAGATATTATTTCCGCTGACTGGTATATTCCGAGGGAACAGTACTATAAACAGCATAAGCGCATTCCAAGCACAAAAATCATGAGTAAGAATCCATTTGTCGATTACGGCAATAATATCCTTATCCAGCCAAACCGCTCTTATACAGAGATTTCCTTTGAGGACTGGTGCGAACATTACGATCCTGTGGAGTGGTGCTATAAAAACGGCGATAAAGGTGATGAGTATTTCAGTATCGTTTACCGTATGGCGTTCCGGCGCAGCAATTTCTATCCGGATTACATCATCCAGTTGAAGAACGGCGATGTGTGGATTATTGAAGCGAAAGGCGGTATGACCGCTGACGGCAGTTCCAACAACATTGATAAATATGCTCCCCGCAAGTTTGATGCGCTGAAAGAATATGCCTCTCGTCATCCGGAAATTAAATGGGGCTTCGTAAGAGCGGTCGGAACGCAGATCTATCTGTCCAATACAGAATGGTCAGAAGACGTTACCAATCGTAATGTTTGGAAACCGATAGAAGTGTTTATCTAACTATCTGGAGGTGTTTTGGTGGAGCGAGACTTAACATCTATCATTGAAGAACTAATACAATCACACCGTGAAGATGAATGGTGGGATTTTAAGAGAGAACATCATCACGATAAGGCTGATCTTGTTCATGATATAACTTGTATGTCCAATTTGCGGGCAAATCGAGATGCATATATCATTTTTGGAATCGAGGACAAGACATTCACAATTCTCGGAGTTGAAAGCGATACAAACAGACGAAATCAGCAGGGAATCGTTGATATCCTGCGTAGTGTCAGCTATGCAGGAAGCGTCAGACCTCGTATCGAATTAAGGACAATTATTTTGGAACAGCACGAAGTGGATGTCCTTATCGTGAAAAACACATATGATGTCCCGTATTATCTTGAAAAGCAGTATCAGGATAGCGCAATAAAATCTTCGGACGGCAAGAAAATCGGCAGAATCGTACGCCCGTATCATATCTATACGCGGGTAGTCGATAATAATACAGAAATAGATAAAAACGCTGATATCAACGATGTAGAGTACTTATGGCGTAAGCGCTTCGGAATTGACCGTTCTCCAAAGGAGAGGTTAATGATATTGCTGGATGAAATTGATAAATGGGTCTTTGACTGGGGCAATAAGAAATACGCTTATCATACTGATTGTCCAGAGTATCAACTCGTGCAAGCGGAGGATATGCAACAGGGATGGTGGCCTTCCGCAGCATTCTATACGCACCCTGTGATGTATCTTGCTCCTTTGAATATTATGTTTCATAATACGATCATTCATGAGACTGAATTATGGAGCTATGACGAATTTAGAAAGTATCTTCCTAAAGCAGAGAATACCTCTGTAATCGGCAAGGGCAACTTTTGGTATTCGTATTATTTATTGGATTCTATAGAGGGAAAACTGCTGCGGATTTTTACACACGGATCGCTTGATATATCCAGCCGTGAGCCCAACTACAATCAACTGTTGATTTTTGCGAACAAAAAGGAAAAAGCTGCATTCGATGAGTATCTTGTCGATCATTTTGATGATTATACGGACGATGATATAAAAAAACAGTACAAATATCAAATCCAAGAGGATAATGATCAAAATGGTGGTGGGCTGATATACTCTGCTTTTCAAGTAGCGAAGTGTGCTAAACTCTATGAAGACTGGCTTAAAGCAAGATAACATAATCAAGCCAAAAAGACCATGCAGGAGCATTTCTACTCTTACATGGTCTCCTCTTTTTGTCCCGCTTGAAGACTGTCACTCAAAGCCTTGTTATACAATCCCTAAGTGAAGCCCCCAAAAGCCGGCAGCCTTTTTTTATTTCAAGTTTTTATATCTTCTCCGAATCTCCTTTTTGTCCCGAACATATTTCTCAATCGTCTTCGTGCGCGGATTATAAAGAGCTTCTATAAATTGCATGCCCGGTACGCTCTGCGTCGTAACATAAATCCTCCCGTACAATATAATCTTTCCGTTCCATAGCTCTCCGACTTCCAGCGGTCCCTGGCTTAGAAATTTGCCCGAATAAAGATTATCCGGATCATACTCCAGATACCAGTCATCCAAATATCTCTGCACCTTTTCTTCCTCCTGAAGATTTGCCGGCTCCTTTGCCGGCGCACTCAAAAGAGTCTGATATTTCATCCCATATTGGATGCTCTCCGAATCCGTATAAAGCACCGTATACAGATACAGTGAGCCCTCATAAAAAAGCACCCGGTCAATGGAAATACTGCCGCCTGTGGGAAGACCTAACTCAAACATTTTATCATGCAGCACATCATGCTTTAAGATGCACTCTGTCTTTTTGCCATCATATCGGAACAAGCGCTTTTTATCCGGGGTAAAAAAGACGCAGTCCTCTCCCCGCACAAGATCTGTTTCTGCTAAAAAAGGAGTCCAACCTGCTTCTTCTGCTTCTTCTGCTTCCACTCGCAGGCCGGAATAAATTTCCTCTATCCTGCTATCCGAAACATCCAGTGCGCACAACTTATCATCTGCCTGGAAAAACAATTTGTTCCCCAGCATGATTGGTTTACTGTCCCGATAATTATCTTCATCAACTAGCGGTGTGCGCGACATTAGCCAGCAAATTTCAATTTCTTCATATCTTGCGTGATTAAGTGTAACAGATTTTCCGTCCGCTATATCATAGCGGCACCATATGCATTCATCCTTTTTATAGTCCATGAGTGCATAAAAAACAGCATCATCTGTAATGAATATATCATCATCCCATATTTCCCCTCCCTCTTTGACGGAAAACAGTTTCCGGCTTTCCTCCGGCAAAATCTTTTCACCCTCTGATGTCCTCTTAACAGGAAGACGCCACAGTTGCGTGCTGTTAACGTCCAGCAAATAATAAATCCACTCATCCGTAACCCAGACAAGCTCCCACTCCTCCTCAATTACCTCTTTTCCCAGGGTTGCTTTGTAACCTGTCTTCTTTCCATCCAGAGTATATTGAAGCAGATCCCTGCCATCGCCCATCTTATACCTGTACCTGTCATTGGCATAGGATCCCTCCTTTTGATACCCGCTCATTGCCGCGCTGCTTACCGCAGAGCTATTGGCAGTGTTTCCGGCAACGTTTGTTGGTGTTCCGCATCCGGCAAGTCCTGTCAATACACTGAAAGCCAGAAGCGCCAGTCCCAAATACTTTCTAAAATACCTCATGCCTCCCTAATCCTTTCTCTTCTGAAGCAAAGTAAAATACCAGATATTTCCCTTATTTCTTCACCCGGGCAATGAAATAATCTTCCGCTTCTCCCCTTGTCATCTCAAGGGGAATCGCAAGTTCGCCAAATAAATTTTCCTCTGCCATATGCAGATACCGTTCATCACTTGTCGTTGCTTTCTTTCCGTTCTTTAGGCGGGACTGATTTCTCTGATAAGAGGTTTTTATCAGCTTTACCCATTGACGGCAATCACAGGAACGAAGCGCTTCTTTATATATTGCCTCGCGCTTTTTATCGTTATCTACCCATAAAGTTTCTATCTGATCCCATTCCTCTAACAGTTTCTTTACTTCCTTTTTTGTCATAACGGAGCGTGTGACTACCTTCGTACTGTCGGTCGGAACAAATAATTTGCTCCCGGATGAATACAGAGGAACCAGGGTGTAATACACCCGCTTTTTATCTGCGCCGATGCCATCCAGTGTCTGTATCGCTTCTACTTTACATACACCATTGTTGCCATGCACCACATAATCTCCAACCTCAAACACGTCAATCCTTCCTTTCCTGCTTATTTCATTCATAGTATACCACTTTTTTATTATTTTTGTAAGTTTTTTTCTCTTGTTGTAGAATATTTGTGAAATATTACAAGGGAGGAAGGGAAAATTATTGTGCAGTTTGACTATACCCCGTTTTCGTTATTTTCCGGCGCCGGCGCGCACATAAAGCTGACTTCTGCCGCTGCGGCTATTTTTCCTTCCACAGTGGCAACTGCCTTTCCCACACCCATAGGGCCTTTACACTTTATAATTTCCGTTTCCAGCTTCAGACGATCCCCCGGTATCACCTGCTTACGAAATTTGGCATTCTTAATCCCGCCAAAAAAAGCAAGCTTTCCTTTGTTTTCCGGAAGACTGAGAACCGCAACGGCTCCCACCTGAGCCAGCGCTTCTATAATAAGAACTCCCGGCATTACCGGATATTCCGGAAAATGTCCCTGAAAATACGGCTCATTCATTGTCACATTTTTATATCCTACCGCCCTGACTCCCGGCTCCATTTCCTCAATACAATCAACCAGCAGAAACGGATACCGATGAGGAAGTATTTTTTTAATATCATTAATATCTAATTGCATAGTAACCTCCATTCCGAAGCGTTTATTCGTATGCCCTGAAAATCAGCACCGCATTGTGTCCGCCAAAGCCAAGGGAATTACTCAGCGCTACATTAACTTCTGTATTAACTCCCTCTTTCACACAATCCAAATCACATTCCGGATCCTGATTTACAAGACCGGCATTAGCATGAACATAATTATCCAGAATGGATTTTACGCAGACAATTGCCTCAACACCGCCGGCGGCCCCCAGCAGATGTCCCACCATGGATTTTGTAGAACTTATCTTACACTTGTACGCCGCATCTCCCATTGCCAGCTTGATTGCTCTCGTTTCAAATAAATCATTCATATGGGTACTGGTTCCGTGGGCATTTATGTAATCAATATCCTCCGGCTTTATCCCGGCATCCTTCAGGGCAAATTCGATGGCTTTGGCGTCGCCGCTTCCGTCCTCAATCGGCGCCGTCACATGATGGGCGTCGCTTGTAGCGCCATAACCGATAACTTCGGCTAAAATATGCGCTCCCCGTTTTTTAGCATGCTCTAATTCTTCCAGAACGACAATGCCGGCGCCCTCGCCCATAACAAAACCACTGCGGTCTACATCAAAGGGAATAGAGGCTCGATTCGGGTCTTCTGAAGTGGTCAGGGCATTTAAACTGGTAAATCCGGCGACCCCGATTTCCGTTATGGCGCTCTCCGTTCCGCCGGCAAACATTACGTCCGCCTCTCCGTACTGGATAGAACGGAATGCTTCCCCGATACAATGAGTTCCTGTGGCGCAGGCAGTGACTACATCGATATTTTTTCCCTTCAGTCCCATCTGGATTGAAATATTTCCCGCCGCCATATTAGAGATCAACATTGGAATCATCAGGGGAGCTACGCGGTTTGGTCCCT
Source organism: uncultured Lachnospiraceae bacterium (assembly GCA_947628225.1). Taxonomy (GTDB): domain Bacteria; phylum Bacillota; class Clostridia; order Lachnospirales; family Lachnospiraceae; genus Eubacterium_F. Next base: position 5,436 of record CANQYY010000002.1, on the reverse strand, counting down.
TTTCCAACAGCTTTTTATAGTTAGTCTGAATGCACTGCAGACTTCCGATACCACAGCCGACACTACAGCCGACCATAAACGGATCCTCTTTTTCCATATCCAGTCCGCTGTCAGCCATAGCCTCCATAGCCGCCACCACGGCATACTGGGAGAAACTCTCCATACGTCTGGCGGCTTTTTTGTCAATCATCTCCGCCGCATCAAAATTTTTTACCTCAGCAGCAAGATGCGCCTTATAATCCGTCGTGTCAAATTTAGTATTCAACCCGATTCCAATCGTTCCCTTCTTTATATTTTCCCAAAAATCCTTTACATTGTTACCAATCGGAGTAACAGCTCCCATTCCGGTAACGACTACACGTCTGCTCATGTTCTTCCTCCATTCACATCAAGATTTTTATGAAACTTTACATTGCAATGCCGCCATCGACACAAAGAACCTGTCCGGTAATATAGCGCGCTCTGTCGGATGCCAGAAAGACTACTGCTTCCGCTACATCCTCCACCTTTCCAAATTCTCCCATAGGAATCGTCTTACATGCCTCTTTCTTTACAGAATCTGAAAGTTTGTCTGTCATTTCCGTAGCAATAAAGCCCGGAGCAATCGCATTTACTGTAATATTCCTGGAGGCTAACTCCTTTGCCGCGGCTTTTGTCAGGCCAATCACTCCGGCTTTTGAAGAAGAATAATTTGCCTGTCCCATATTTCCTATTACACCGGAAACAGAGGCAATATTGATAATCCGGCCGCTTCTCTGCTTCATCATCGGACGGGTTACAAACTTAACCCCATGAAAGGTTCCGGCAAGATTCGTCTGAATCACATCTTGGAACTCCTCCTCTGACATTTTCATGATGAGGTTATCCCTTGTAATTCCCGCATTGTTTACAAGAATATCGATTTTCCCATATTCTTTTACAACTCCGGCAAAAAACTCCTTCGCCTGTTCAAAATCACTGACATTACACTGGAGCGCCGCCGCTTTACCGCCATTTTTTTTGATTTCTTCCACAACTTCCTCAGCGCGTTCTCTGGAACCGTTGTAATTTACAATAACCAGGGCTCCCTCCCTTGCCAGAGCAAGAGCAATTCCACGGCCTATTCCGCGTCCGGCGCCGGTTACCACTGCAATCTTTTCTTCTAATAACATCCTTATCCTCCTGCCTTCTCTGTTCCAAATCTTATTCATCCCGGGAAATCTCTGTTAAACTCCCAGTTTTTCCACCAGATCCTCAATGTCCGCCATCGTGCCTACAGAATAGGTCGTCAGCTCTTTCCCAATTTCTCTGGCAATTTTTTTATTAAATCCGGCCAGGGTTCTCCCCGGACCCAATTCAATAAAGGTATCCACCCCGTCTGCCGCCATCGCTTCTACCGACTGCTGCCAGCGGACAGAATGGGAAACCTGCTGTACCAGCAAGGGCTCGATATCTTCCTGCTCCGTAATATAAGAAGCATTTACGTTTGCCACATAGGGAATCTTCGGCTTCTTTATTTCCAGCTCATCCAGAACCTCTTTCAGCTTTGTTCCCGCTCCTGCTAAAAGCCGTGAATGAAAAGGTCCGCTTACATTGAGCAGCACCGCTCTTTTGGCTCCCGCCTCTTTTAATTTGTCCGCGGCCTGGGTTACCTGCTTTGTTTCTCCCGAAATAACAATCTGTCCCGGGCAATTATAATTCGCGATTTGAACCTTGTCCATGCCGGCAATATTTTCTTCAATCGCCTTGGCGTCCATACCGAGAATCGCCGCCATAGCGCCCTCGCCTGCCGGCACCTCCTCCTGCATAAAGATGCCGCGTTTCCGGACTGCCTTTGCCGCATCAATATAATTCATAGACTCTGCCGCCACCAGCGCGCAGTATTCGCCCAGGCTAAGCCCTGCTGCCACATCCGGTTCAATCCCCTTAGAGCGAAGAACCTCCATAATAGCAATGCTTGTCGTCAACAGGCATACCTGCGTATACTCCGTAATATTGATATCATTGTTTTCCTCAAAGCAGAGCGCCTTCAGATCCAAATCTACTGCTTCGCTTGCCTTATCAAATATTTCTTTTGCTATATCGGAATTATCATAAACATCTTTTCCCATTCCTACTGCCTGTGCTCCCTGTCCGGGAAATACAAATGCAATCTTACCCATGATTCTTTCCTAACCTTTCCCATTCTTATCGTCAATCAGCACAACATAACAATTAACACCAAGACAAGGCACACTTTGTTTACCCTTCTTGGTGTCAATGCGGTGCCTGTCACCAGGCGTTATGTGCAATTTGCAAAAATGCACCGGATACCAGAAATATCCGGCCATTTTATTATTCTACACCTTTTTCCTTTAAGAAATTAATTACATCCCCCACTGTATTGATGCTCTCTAAATCATCTGTAGGAATTTCAACATCATATTCTTCCTCTAATGCCATAATCAATTCATACAAATCCAGAGAATCTGCACCCAAATCATCTTTGAAAGAAGAAGCCTCAGTGATGCTGTCTGCATCTACGCTTAACTGATCTGCAATAAGTTCCTGCATTTTTTCTAACATAATATTATTTCTCCTTTTTATTTTTATTTTTCCGGATCAGCCTTATCAGACAGCAAACGTCTGCATGGCCGCCGTTTTACATTCAAATATACTTTGAATCACAATGTATTTTACCGTATTCTATACTATTTGTCAAGAAAAGCCAGAAATGTTATTTTATAGAAAAAACCGCCGTTTTCCGACATTACCCCCGCCGGCTTTACCTCAGCATGCCGGTTCCTATCATCGCGATAATAAAAACACAGCAAATCATATAAATCAACGCCGTCATTTTTCGATGCGGATAGGTACGGACAGCACTGACAATCAACAGCGCCACAAGCAGTATCAGGTCAAGCCGGTTTACCATCCCGCTGGGAAGGATACGGTTCATTCCCAGGATGGCAAGCGCCATGATAATAATCGCCAGTCCGCTCTGTAAACAGAGCAGTACTTTTTCTTTTAATGGAATTTCTCCCCAGGCACCCTTTATATTTTCACCAAATGTTCGTTTTTTACTCATAAGTACTCCTTTCCTTCTCCAGAGATAACAATACCGCAACTCACTGGAATTGCGGTATCTTATTATCCTATGTAAGCTTCGAAAGGGACTTGAACCCTCGACCCCTTCATTACGAGTGAAGTGCTCTACCAACTGAGCTATCGAAGCATAGTGAACGGTATTTCGCCATTTTTAACGGTTTTCGTTGTTTTCGCTGTTTTTTACTCACGGTTTCTTACTAATTCCTGTTGATTTATTCTGCCCTTTTCTGCTTCCGGCGGGATAGAATCGGGATAGAAACCGGGGTAGAAATCTAAATTGACAGTTATCCAAAACAACAGTAATATAATACTATAAATGGGTTCGGTATGTCAATACAAATATTTCTTGATTGGGGGTTCCTTTGTGTTATAGTATAATCGCTACAAAAAAACAAAACGTAAAGGAGTTGTGTTATAGTATTCATGGCAGAGAAATTAACCTTTTTTTCATCTTCCTGTTCCAATATCTCACTTGCAGAAATCCCCATACCGGAACATATCTTATATATGTTTCTCTCACGAACTTCATAATCTTCTTTTCGGATAATACTCCATATAGTACTTTGAGAGGCCCGCCATCCTTTGAAAATCTATATGCGGATATCTCATTCTCCTTCAAATAGTTTATCCATTTTTTCCTAACTGTACTGTTAATGACTTTTACTCCTTACATTTCGTACTTTTATAGCTGCTATAAGTATACGTTTTCTCGATGAACCCTTTTGTCATATTGATAATTAATTTACCATAAGCTGTTGTCTTTTTCATTACAAACTATCTCCATAGTCTTTCTATAAGCATGAATGATTTTTTATACACAAACAAATATATTTCCATATTTCCAAAACCGCCTACTTCTCAATTTATTGTTAAAATCACGTAAAATAATTATTTCCTATTCCTGCCATAAAAAGAAAATGCTCTTGAAATATGACCATTCATTGTAACTTTTTCATATTCCTGGAACTCGATTTCCTTAAAATCTGCTAAAAGCCTTTTAATATAAGTTTTATCATGATGTCGTAAAACTGCTCCTTCTGGCAATTCAAAACATCCATATGTTCCAAATTTTTTTCTATATTTTTGATATCTTTCAATATTCCTTTCATCGCTATTCAGCAAAAAATCATCTAAAACTATAATGCCATTTGGCTTTAGTACTCTTCTAATTTCATTAATAATTGATATTTGTTCTTTATCACTGATAATGCATGTCAAAACAGAAAAGAGAATCACCACATCTATTTCATCAGTCTTAAAAGGTAAACATTTTGCATTTCCAACTTGTAAATTCATTTCAGGATTTTCTGCTCTTCCCCTTTTGATCATATTTTTTGAAAAATCAATTCCAAACAAATTTTTATAACCATTTTTTTTGCATTCTCTTAAAATCCTTCCATATCCACATCCTATATCTAATATATATGAATCTTTGTTGACATATTTTTTTAAAAAGTCAATATTAAGCTGCGTCGTAAATTTTTTCTTTTCAGCCACTGAATCCCAATAACATTCTTGTACTATCACTCTATCCGTAATAATTTCTGCACATTTTTTGTACAATTGTACGGTTTTATTTATAATATCATCTGGTAAGACTGGAGCCGGCATAATACCCGCCAATCCTCTTTCCATTAACCAATCACGTACAAATTGCTTGTCATATGATTTGGGAGAATTACCGATGGAATATTCCTTTGCATCCCAAAATCTACTTGAATCTGGAGTGAAAATTTCATCTCCCAGAAGCAACTGTTGCTCTTTATCAAAGCCAAACTCAAACTTCGTATCTGCAATAATAATTCCTCTATCCATTGCATACTTTGAACATCGTTCATATAGCTTCAAAGAAACACTTACAATTTTATCAGCCAACTCCCTACCCAAGTCAGAGTAAAACTCTTCCATAGTCACATATTCATCATGTCCTAAATTGTTCTTTTTTGAAGGTGTAACTATCGGTTTTACTAATTTCTCTGCTATCTTATAGTCGTGTGTGATTTTCTCCCCGCAAAAAGATTTGTCTAACAAGTATTCCTCCCACATACTTCCAAAAATATATCCCCGAACAATAATCTCATAGGGAATCATTCTTAATTTCTTTACATATAATGCCCGACCCTCAAACATTTCTATTTCACCTTTTGTAATATTAGGAACTCTCGAAACATCTGATGTAATAGAATGATTATCAACAATATCCTCGGTAAAATGAAACCAAAAATTCGATAATTCATTAAGATACTTCCCTTTATTCGGAATTTCCGAATTCAAAACACAATCAAACGCAGAAATACGATCAGTAGTCACTATCATCAATGTGTCCTCTGTTACTTCATAAATATCTCTTACTTTTCCTGAACTTACTTT
>CANQYY010000001.1 GCA_947628225.1 uncultured Lachnospiraceae bacterium | reverse complement strand
AACAGCTTCAGCAACAAGATGGGTAAATTCCTTACTGGCTGTAAGGGGTATTAACCATAAATATATTGTAGTAGAAAGGAATTTAAAAAAATGGACACAAGGATAATACAGGCGTTTTACGGTCAGGGAAAAGGTAAGACCTCGGCGGCTGTAGGGCAGGCTCTCAGGGAAGCCTCTGAAGGGCAGCACATAACGATCATTCAGTTTTTGAAAGGCAAAATAGCAGATGAATTTCAGATACTTACGCAATTAGAGCCGGATGTGCAGATTTTCCGGTTTGATAAATCGGAGGTAAACTACTGTGATTTGTCGATGGACGAGAGGGAGGAAGAAAAGCAGAATATCTGGAATGGGTTTAATTTTGCAAAAAAGGTAATTGAAACCGGGGAGAGTGAGGTCATTATTCTGGATGAATTGCTGGGACTGGTGGATCTGGATATCATCCATATGGAGGATGTCAAAGAACTCCTGCAGATTCCCGGCGATTATAAAAGGCTGATTATTACGGGGAGTACCCTGTCGGAACCGTTGATTCCCTATATTGATATTATTTGTGAAATCACATTAAAGAAAGATAATACTTGACCTTTTATACCGGGAGTGTTATTCTTGAATAGAAAGGTAGAGGCGCGGACTTTATCAGTAAGAGGCCGGACATGTCAGGCATGGAGGAAGGCATTGGAAAGGAAAGTCTGCCGAAGGGAGAAAACTCCTGAAAGTTTTCTTTCTGGGCATATAGTAAAGAACTATATGACTGTCATCGTTTCGATGGAGTGCTACTCATAGGATGGAATTTATAGAAGGAGTTGGCGCTGCGCCAGCTCCTTTTTTCTTTCGGGAAAACAGGGTAAAGTGGCGGCTTCACTGAAAAAACGGAATATTGTGTTGCTGGGTTACAGCGGAAAGGATGAAGGATATGTCAATATTTACAGGAGCGGGTGTGGCTCTGATCACACCAATGAATGAGGATGGCGGAGTCAATTATGAGAAGCTGGAAGAAATTTTGGAATTCCAGATTGCCAATAACACGGATGCCATTATTATTTGCGGGACGACAGGAGAGGCGTCCACTTTATCGGATGAGGAGCATCTGGAGTGTATACGGGTTGCCTGTGAGGTTACGAATAAACGGATTCCGGTAATCGCGGGGACCGGTTCAAACTGCACGGAATCTGCCGTATATCTCTCGATAGAGGCGCAAAAACGGGGGGCAGACGGTCTGCTTTTAGTTACCCCGTATTATAATAAGGCGACGCAGAATGGGTTAAAAGCTCATTATACGGCAGTGGCAAAAAAGGTGGATATCCCGATTATCCTTTATAATGTTCCGAGCCGTACCGGTACTACGATCGCCCCGAAGACGGTGGTAGAGCTTTGCCGCGAGGTGCCTAATATCGTAGGCGTCAAGGACGCCACCGGAAATATATCAGAGGTAGCGGAGGTAATGAGCCTTGCAGAGGGAGATGTGGATTTGTATTCCGGAAATGACGACCAGATCACGCCGGTGCTTTCTTTGGGAGGCAAGGGAGTGATTTCCGTCCTTTCCAATATTTTGCCGAAAGAAACCCACGATATTGCAGCTTCTTACCTGAAGGGAGATGTAGCTGCCAGCAGGGAACTTCAGTTAAAATATTTCGCTCTGATAAAAGCAATCTTTCGTGAGGTAAATCCGATTCCGATTAAAAAGGCAATGAATCTCATGGGCATGGAGGTAGGGAGCCTGCGGCTTCCTCTGACTGAAATGGAAGATGCCAACGCGAAAGTTCTGGCAGAGGAGATGCGGAAAGTCGGTATTAAAATAAATCAGTAATACAGAATCAAAAGGAGAAAGTGGAATATGACAAGAATTATAATGAGCGGTTGTAACGGCGCTATGGGAAGAACGATTACGGATATTGTAAAAGAGGAGGAGGACGCCGTTATCGTTGCCGGTATTGATATAGCGGATTCCGGGGAAAATGACTATCCGGTCTTTCCGAGTATTTCAGAATGTAATTTGGAGGCAGATGCCATTATTGATTTTTCAACCCCCAAAATTCTGGAGGAGATACTAACCTACAGTGAAGAGAAAAAGATCCCGGTGGTGCTGTGTACAACAGGATATACCGAGGAACAGCTGGCGCGCATCGAGGAGGCGGCAGAACGGACCGCCGTGTTAAAATCCGCGAATATGTCCCTTGGGATTAATACCCTGATGAAATTAGTCCAGGATGCGGCGAGAGTACTGGCGGCGGAAGGTTTTGACGTGGAAATTGTGGAGAAGCATCACAATCAGAAGGTCGATGCTCCGTCCGGTACCGCATTGGCGTTGGCGGATTCAGTAAATGAGGCGATGGGAAATCCCTATGAATATGTGTACGACCGTTCCCAAAGACGGGAAAAGCGGGCGCAAAAGGAGCTGGGGATTTCAGCGGTGCGAGGCGGCACCATTGTGGGGGACCATGATGTTATTTTTGCCGGGAAGGACGAAGTTGTCACTTTTTCCCATACGGCATACAGCAAAGCCGTATTTGGAAAGGGAGCGGTATCTGCCGCTAAATTTCTAAAGGGAAAAACAGCGGGACGATATGATATGGCAGATGTGATTGCCGCAAATTAGCGGCCGTCATTAAAAAAAGCGAGCGATTGTAAAGGAAAAGGAATATGGAGCCAATTCGAGTTGCAGATATTGTAAAGGCGGTATCCGGTACGCTGGCATGGGGAGATGAAAATACCCGGATAACGAAGGTGGTAACCGATTCCCGCGAGGCGGAGCAGGGGGTTCTGTTTGTGCCGCTTATCGGAGAACGGGTCAATGCCCACCGCTTTATCCCCCAGGTGCTTGAAGCGGGCGCCGCGTGTGTTTTTTCCTCCGATACCTCCGTGACAGCGGAGCAGGGCGCCTGTATTTATGTGGAGGACACGTTAAAGGCGCTGCAGGATTTTGCCGGCTGGTATCGGAGCCGGTTTTCGCTTCCGGTCATCGGCATTACCGGAAGCGTGGGAAAGACAACGACAAAGGAAATGATTGCCGCTGTATTGGAGCAAAAATATAAAACACTGAAAACCGTGGGAAACCTCAACAGCCAGATAGGCGTGGCGCTTATGATGTTTATGCTGGAGCCAGAAACAGAGATTGCTGTTTTTGAGATGGGGATCAGCATGCCGGGGGAAATGGAAAGACTTGCCCGGATAGCCAGACCCTCTACGGCGGTAATGACCAATATCGGAGTGTCCCATATCGGAAATCTTGGCACGAGGGAAAATATCTGCGCCCAAAAGGGGAAAATCATATCCCGGTTTTCGGAGGAGGGTATCCTGTATGTATGCGGCAACGGAGATTTAAAGGAGCTCTCCCGGGAAAATATCCCCTATGGAGAATGCGCCGGAGGCTGCCGGACCCTATACTACGGAACCGAAAACGAGGATACCTTTTATGGGACAGGGATCCAAACGACAGAAAAGGGCCAGCGTTTTCAATTTCATTATCCGGACGGGGAGGAAACGATTGAACTTTCCGTTTTCGGGATCCACAACGTGAATAATGCGATTGTGGCACTTGCTCTGGGACTGCAGTTCGGGGTGCCGCTCAGCCTGGCAAAAGAGGCGTTAAAGAAATATCGGCCGATGGCAATGCGGGGGCTCGTAAAGGAGAGAGCCGGAATTCATATTGTAGACGATACCTACAACGCCAGTCCGGATTCCGTCAACAGTAACCTTGCCGCCCTGTTTGACTACAGCAGGACGGGAAAAAAAATTGCCGTCCTTGCGGATGTTCTGGAGCTGGGGGAACAGTCCCGGAAACTGCACGAGGGAATTGGCGACTTTATTTTGCAGCAGGAGAAAAAGGGAAAGAAACTCTCCCTGCTGGTAACAGTAGGAGAACAGGCTCGCTATATCAGCGACTATGTGGCAGCCGGTTCGGATATTCCCGTATATCATTGCGAGAGCAACGGGCAGGCGGCAGAATATGTCAGGAAACGCATGGCGCCGGGAGATTGGATCTTAGTAAAAGGCTCCCGCGGGATGCATACAGATGAAGTGGTAAAGCAATTAACAAAGGAGTGACAGGGTGTTTGCCGATGTGATTGTAGATATTTCCGTGGAGGCTCTTGACCGGAGCTTCCAGTATAAAATTCCCGAGGCGCTCAGGGAATCGGTAACGGTGGGCAGCCGCGTCCGAATTCCCTTTGGCAGAGGCAACAGGGAAATATCCGGTTTTGTTGTGGGACTATCCGATACTCCGAAAATACCGGAGGAGAAGATAAAAGAATTATCGGTGGCAGAGAAAGAAGAGGTGTCGGTAGAGGGGCAGCTCCTAAAGCTGGCAGCCTGGATGAAAAAAAGGTATGGCGCCACGATGAATGAATCATTAAAAACCGTACTGCCTATTAAAAAAAAGGTTAAGTCAGTGGAGGAGCACTGGCTTAATTTTGCTTCTCCTGAGGAAAAGGTAAAACAGGAGCTGGATCGTTTCCGCCTGAAGCATTATAAGGCAAAGGCGCGTCTTTTGCAGGGGATGTTTGCCGAGGGCGGGCAGATGACTACAAAAACGGCGGCAGAAAAATATAGGATCACAAAGCCGGTTATCGATGCGATGGTAAAAGCGGGGCTTATATCGGTAACGGATAAAAGGCGTTACCGCAATCCCATGGAAGCAGGGGAAGAAATAGAAGAATCTGTTACAAGGCTAAATGAAGAACAGCAAAAAATTGCCGATGATTTTTCCGGGGAATATACGCAAGGCATCCGACGCACCTATCTTTTATATGGAGTGACGGGAAGCGGAAAAACAGAAATCTATATGGAGATGATTGGGCGGGTGTTATCCCAGGGACTGCAGGTAATTGTGCTAATCCCGGAGATTTCCCTGACCTATCAGACGGTAAAGCGTTTTCAGAGCCGTTTTGGTAACCGGGTTTCTGTTCTGAACTCCCGCATGTCAGAGGGGGAGCGCTTTGACCAGTACGAGAGGGCGAAAAGAGGGGAAGTCGATATTATGGTGGGGCCGCGCTCCGCCTTATTTGTCCCGTTTTCCCGATTGGGGCTTATCATTCTGGACGAGGAGCATGAAACCAGCTATAAGAGCGAAAATCCACCGAAATACCACGCCAGAGAGGTGGCGATCAAGCGGGCGGAGATGGCCGGCGCCAGCGTGGTGCTTGGCTCGGCAACGCCCTCTGTGGAAAGCTACCGTATGGCAAAAGAGGGCGGTTATAAGCTGTACCGGCTTTTTCGCCGGGCGGGGGGAGCCGAGTTTCCCATAGTTCATACGGTAGATTTAAAAGAGGAATTAAAGGCGGGAAACCGCTCGGTATTCAGCCGTCTGTTGCAGGAAAAGATAGAAGACCGCCTCCAAAAGAAAGAACAGACCATTTTATTTTTAAACCGGAGGGGATATGCCGGCTTTGTTTCTTGTCGAAGCTGCGGATATGTGATAAAATGTTCTCATTGCGAGGTGTCGATGACCGCCCATAAAAATCATGTCGGGGTGGTAGATACCCTGATGTGCCATTATTGCGGCCATGCGGTTTTTATGCCGGAGCGTTGTCCCTCCTGCGGTTCTCCCTATATTGCTGCCTTTGGGCTTGGCACCCAGAGAGTGGAAGAAATGCTGCGGCGGAGATTTCCAACGGCGAAAATTCTTCGCATGGATGGAGATACTACCAGCGGAAAATATGGACACGAGTCAGTGCTAAGGGAATTTCGGGACGGACGGGCGGATATTTTGATTGGCACTCAGATGATCGTAAAGGGACATGATTTTCCCAATGTCACGCTGGTGGCTGCTCTGGCGGCGGATCTGAGTATGTATGCCGGCGATTACCGCAGCAATGAAAGAACTTTCCAGCTTTTGATGCAGGCGAGCGGAAGGGCGGGAAGAGGTAAAAAACGGGGCGAGATGATAATCCAGACTTATCATCCGGAGCAGTACTGCGTGGAGGCAGTGAAAAACCAAAAGGCAGAGATTTTTTATGAAAATGAACTGGCATATCGGAGAATGATGGAATATCCGCCTTTTTCCCAGATGCTGTCGGTGCTTGTGCAGTCTGAAAAGGAAGAAGAGGCAAAGGAATGCATCGCCTGCTTATCGGAGGAACTTGCTTTGCGGTATGGTAACGAAGCTGCCGTTATCGGGCCCGCCGAAGCGGGGCTTTTCCGGGCAAAAGACCGGTACCGTTACAGCCTGTATATAAAATGCCGGGAGGAAAAGGGCATGGAAGGCATAAAAAATCATATTGAAAGGTTTAGCCGGAAGGCGAAATGGGAAAAATCATGTAGTATCCAGTATGATGTAAATCCATTGTCGGGTTATTGAAAAAGAAAAATACAAAAGTTTTATAAAGGGAGGCTGCTTATGGCAATTCGGAATATTCGGGTGATGGGGGATGAAATTTTAACAAAGAAATGCAAGCCGGTAAAGGAAATGACTGAAAAAAACCGGGAACTGATTCAGGATTTGTTTGATACTATGTATGAGGCGGACGGAGTAGGCCTGGCGGCCCCTCAGGTAGGAATATTGAAACGAATTGCTGTTATTGACGTGACAGAAGATCGAAGCGAGCCCTTTGTACTTATTAACCCTGAAATTATCCACACCGAAGGGGAACAAAAGGGCAGTGAAGGCTGCCTGAGCGTGCCGGGCAAAGTGGGGATTGTTACCAGACCGAATCTTGTACGGGTAAAGGCTCTGGATGGCGATATGAAGCCAATAGAAATTGAGGGAAAAGAGTTACTGGCGCGGGCGCTGGTACATGAAATCGAGCATCTGGACGGACAGCTGTATGTAGACAAGATAGAAGGGCGCCTGTATGATACAGAGGAATTTCAGGAGGAGCAATAGCTCCGCCGTTTAGATAGGAGGCAGGGATGAAAGTAATTTTTATGGGGACGCCGGAGTTTGCCGTTCCGGTACTGCAGGGCCTGATCGAAGCGCCGGAGCATGAGGTCACTGCCGTTATTACCCAGCCGGATAAGGCGAGGGGAAGGAGCGGCAAGCCGGCTTTTACCCCGGTAAAACAGGCGGCAGTAGAGAACAACATTCCGGTCTACACGCCCAAAAGAATAAAAGAGGCGGAATTTACCGCCGAACTAAAAACAATAGCCTGTGATGTTATTGTCGTTGTTGCCTTTGGACAGATTTTGCCAAAGGAAATACTGGATTATCCCCAATACGGATGCATAAATGTACACGCCTCGCTGCTTCCCCGGTGGAGGGGGGCGGCGCCGATGCAGTGGGCGATTTTGGCAGGCGATAAAAAGACCGGGATCACAACAATGCAGATGGACGAAGGGCTGGATACCGGTAATATGCTGTTGCAGCAGGAGGTGGAAATAACCCCGGAGGAAACCGGCGAGAGCCTTCATGACAAAATGGCGGCAATGGGAAGCGGAATTCTTTTGGAAACACTGGAGCGGATTTCGGCGGGAACGCTGCATCCGACCGTCCAGGAGGAAAAAAAGAGTACCTATGCTAAAATGCTGACAAAGGAATCAGGCAGGCTGGATCTATCAAAGGAAGCGGAAGTTTTAGAGCGATATATCAGGGGGCTGAATTCCTGGCCGAGCGCTTATACCGGGTTGGGGGGAAAGATGTTAAAAATCTGGCGGGCAGAGGTAATCAAAGAGCAAACCGGATGTGAACCGGGAACCGTTGTGGCAGTGGATAAAGATTCCTTTACGGTGCAGACCGGAAAAGGGTGCCTGAAATTGTTAGAAGTTCAGTTGGAGGGAAAAAAAAGAATGGACGCCGGCAGTTTTCTGCGGGGCGTAAAAATAGAAAAGGGTGATGTATTATGTATTTAGGCGGATGGGGTCATGGCATGTATTGGATGTGGGACCCTACTTACATTTTAATTTTAATAGGAGTTTTGCTGTCCCTGCTGGCATCGGCAAAGGTCCGAAGTACCTTTGCCAGATATAGCGGAGTACGCAGCGCAAGCGGTATGACCGGCGCGCAGACAGCCCAGAGGATTTTATCCTATGCAGGGATTCAGGGCGTGCAGATTACCCATATTTCCGGTCAGCTAAACGACCATTATAATCCGAAAACCAGAGTAGTGGCTCTTTCGGATTCTGTTTACGGAAGCAACTCCCTGTCAGCGATTGCCGTAGCTGCCCACGAGTGCGGCCATGTTATCCAGCATCATAAAAATTATGCGCCGCTTTCGATAAGGACAGCGCTGGTGCCGGTGGCTAATTTCGGTTCAGGCGCCTCGTGGTTTATTATAATTGCGGGGATTATTTTCGGCATTCCGTCGTTGGTCACACTGGGAATTGTATTTTTCAGTCTGGCTGTTCTTTTTCAGCTTGTTACCCTGCCGGTAGAGATGAATGCTTCCAGGCGGGCGTTGGTAATCTTACAGGATACCGGGATTTTAGGAAATAACGAGGGAAAGGCGGCAGGGAAGGTACTGCGGGCAGCCGCGCTGACCTATGTGGCGGCGGCCGCTGCCTCTATTTTGCAATTACTCCGCCTGATTCTGCTGTTTGGAAGGAATCGCAATAACGGATGAGAGAATTTGCTTATGAAGTAGTATGGGAAACAATGGAAAAAGGGAAAAACAGCGACCGATGTCTTCATACTATCCGGGAACGGGAAAAAACGCTGACAGTAAACCAGAGAAGCTATATAAAACGGTTATCCTATGGGACCATTGAGCGATGTGTCGAATTGGATGCCATATTAAACAGGTTTTCCAAAATAGCAGTCAGCCGTATGGAGCCGTCTGTACGCACTGTGCTCCGCATGGCGCTGTATGAAATCCGGTATATGGAACAGGCGCCCGACGCCGCCGTGTGCCACGAAGCGGTGAATCTTATACGGAAAAAGGATGGCGGCCGGTATACCGGGTTTGTCAACGGCGTCTTGCGGACGATTCTGCGAAGTCCGGAAGATATAGAATTTAAGGAGGACTGGATAAAATATTCCCTTCCCAAACCCTTAATGGAGCATTTGAGCGCGCAATATGGGAAAAAGACGGCAAAAAAAATCGCCGGCGCCTTTTTGGAAAGGGAAGGGGAAATTACTCTCCATATCAATACCGGACGGATATCGGTCCGGGAATATGCCGGTTTATTAAAACAGGCAGGAGTTGTTTACAGGCCGGGCGTATATCGGGAAGATGCCCTGCGCCTGTATCAGGTGCGAAACGTAATGGCGCTTCCGGGATATAAAGAGGGTTTGTTTTTTATCCAGGATGAGAGCTCCATGCTGGCGGCGCAATGCGCCGGCATTCTCCCGGGGGATACCGTGGCGGACGTATGCGGCGCTCCGGGGGGAAAGACGCTCCATGCGCTGCAGATGCTAAGGGGCGAGGGTTTTGTAAGCGTCAGGGATGTCAGTGAAAAAAAAGTAATGCGCATACGGCAAAACTTACTGCGCATGGGGTATAAAAATGCAGAGTGCAAGGTTTGGGACGGCACAAAGCGGGACAAAAAATGGAAGGGACGCGCTGATGTGGTACTGGCGGATGTGCCGTGCTCGGGCATTGGAATAATCGGAAGGAAACCGGAAATTAAATACCGCGCCCTGCAGCAGGAAAACGATCTTATCCCCCTGCAGAGAAAAATCTGCCAGGCATCCGTGGAAATGCTGAAGGAGGGAGGCGTATTCCTCTACAGCACCTGTACAATAAACCGGCGTGAAAATGAAGAAAATGTCCTGTGGCTGGAAAAACACTGCCATCTGCAAAGAAGCAGCCTGGATGGCTTTCTGCCGGAGAAGCTGCAAAATAAGATGACCAAAGAGGGAATGCTGCAAATGCTTCCGGGGGTGCAGGAAAGCGATGGTTTTTTTGTGGCAAGATTGATAAAGCGGTGAGATGAGTATGGATATCAGAAACTATAAGGAAGAAGAATTAGTGGAGCTGGCGAAAGAGCTGGGACAAAAGCCCTTTCGGGGCAAACAGCTTTTTGAGTGGCTTCATAAAAAGCAGGCGGCCGCCTTTGAGGAAATGACAAATCTTCCGCTGGAATTTCGGAAAAGGTTATCGGAAAGCTATTGCGTTTCTCCCCTAAAGATTGTAAAAAAGCAGGTATCCAAAAAGAAAGATACCCAAAAATATCTTTTTGCTCTGCCGGACGGGCATATGATTGAGAGCGTATGGATGAAATACCATCACGGCAACAGCGTCTGTATATCCTCTCAGGTAGGCTGCCGGATGGGGTGCAGCTTCTGTGCCTCTACTTTGGCAGGACTCGTGAGAAACCTGACTGCCGGTGAAATGCTCTCTCAGATTTATGAGATCCAGAGAGATACGAAGGAGAGGGTATCTCATGTTATTGTCATGGGGATGGGAGAGCCTCTGGATAATTACGATAATCTTATCCGGTTTATCCGGCTGCTGTCGTCGGAGCGGGGGCTGTGCATCAGCCAGAGGAATATTACGGTATCCACCTGCGGACTGACGGAGCGGATCCGTGATTTGATGAAAGAAAAGCTGCAGATTACGCTGGCTGTCAGTCTTCACGCTCCCAATGATGAAATCCGGAGGAAGACGATGCCGGTGGCAAAAAAATATACGATAGGAGAAATATTCCAAACCTGCCGGGAATATTTTGAAGTAACGGGAAGGCGCATTACATTTGAATACAGCATGATCCGCGGAGTTAATGACAGAGAGGAACATGCAAGGGAGCTTGCCGAAAGATGCAAAGGGTTAAACTGCCATATAAATTTAATTCCGCTGAATGAAGTAAAAGAACGAAATTGCTTGCGTTCTGTCGATTCGGATATACAGCGTTTTAAAATAATACTTGAAAAATATCGAATAAATGTTACTATAAGAAGAGAGATGGGGAGCGATATTGATGCTGCCTGCGGTCAGTTACGAAAGAAATTTTTGAATCAGACCGGCAAAAACTAGAGGAGGTCAAACTGTGAAAACATTTTCTATAACAGATACGGGACGTGTTCGAACAAGCAATCAGGATTATGTGTTTTGTGAAGAAAATGCAATCGGAAGTTTTCCAAATCTGTTTCTTGTGGCGGATGGTATGGGTGGCCACAAAGCGGGGGATACGGCATCCAGAATGTGTGTGGAAGAGATTGTCCGCCAGATAAAGCGGGCAGAACGGAAAACACCGGTAGGGATAATGGAACAGGCCATTGAGTCCGCAAACCGGATGATCTATGAAAGGTCTACCGAGGACGAAGCGCTGGCGGGGATGGGAACGACAATCGTGGGAACGACAATCCGGGACCATACGGCTTATATTGTCAATGTTGGCGACTCACGGTTATACCAGATGCGGGATAGTCTGCAACAGATAACGGTAGATCATTCGCTGGTAGAGGAAATGGTTCAGTCCGGTGAGATCCAGAAAGATGAAATGCGAACACACCCCAATAAAAACATTATAACACGCGCTCTTGGTACGGATGTGACGGTACGTCCGGACTGCTTCGAAATCGAAGTGAAGGAAGGGGACGTGCTTTTGTTATGTTCAGACGGATTGTCTAATATGCTGGACGACAGGCAGGTAGAAAAAGTCATAAAGGAAAATATAGAAGATATGGAGCAGGCGGGAAAGAGTCTGGTAAGACAAGCGAATGAGGCCGGTGGTAAGGATAATATCAGCGTAATTCTGATTCGACTATGAAGGAGTGGATTTGATGATTAACATAGGAGCAATGGTAGGAAACCGCTACGAAATAATTGAAAAGGTTGGCAGTGGGGGAATGGCAGATGTCTATCGCGCCACCGACCACAGGCTGAACCGTTTTGTCGCGGTTAAAATTCTAAAAAACGAATATAGTGAGGATACGAAATTCATTTCTAAATTCCGTCAGGAGGCGCAGGCGGTTGCCTGCCTGTCCCACCCGAATGTAGTAGGGATATATGATGTGGGCGAAGAGGAAGGCATGCATTATATCGTCATGGAATTTGTCGATGGAATTACTCTGAAAAAATATATTGATAAAAAAGGGAAACTTTCTGTGCGTGAGGCAGTGGGCATCGGCCTTCAGATTGCGAACGGCTTGGAGGCGGCGCATAGTAATCATATTATCCACCGGGACATCAAGCCGCAGAATATATTGATTTCCAAGGACGGGACGGCAAAGGTTACGGACTTTGGCATTGCCAAGGCGGCAAGCTCAAACACCATTACCGCCAATGCCATGGGGTCGGTGCATTATATTTCGCCGGAGCAGGCAAGAGGCGGCTTTAGTGATGAAAAAAGCGATATTTATTCCCTGGGTGTTACCATGTATGAAATGTTAAGCGGAACGCTGCCGTTTACCGGTGAGAGCGCGGTAGCTGTTGCCCTGGCGCACATTCAGGAGGATGCTACGCCGTTAGCGGCGATCGATGCTACGATTCCGAGGGGATTAAGTAATATTGTAGCAAAATGTATGCAGAAAAAGACGGAGCTGCGTTATCCTACCTCCGCGGATTTAATTGCGGACCTGAAGATGTTTTTGCAGGATCCCTCCGGCGAATACGGGATTATTAAGCCTCTTTATGAGAATTCCGAAACGATTTTTATCCCCAGTGGAGATGTCGACGCCCTGAAAGCAGCTTCCGGCAAAATATCTTCCGAGGAGGAAAATCCTGTGGAGGATGCAGAAAAAGAGGATGAGGGTGATGTGGATCCTAAGTTAGAAAAAGCGTTGATTATCGGAAGTATTGCAGTGGCGATCATCATCGGTCTTGTTTTGATTTTTATGGTTGGAAAGTTTATTGGCCTATGGGGCAGCAGCAATCCGGTAGCAACAGCTTCTCCCGCCCCCTCCTTTGGCGCGCCGGCAGAAGCTTCTCCGAATGCCGATGTGGAAAACCCGACAACGGTTCCTGATATTAAAGATATGATTAAGGATGAAGCCATTGTTGAATTGCAAAACAACGACCTGCGGTATAAATTTACGGAACAGGATTCTGATTTAGTAGAAAAAGGAAAAGTGATTGGCACGAATCCGGAAATTGGCTCTACGGTCAGCAAAGAAACGGAGATAGAAGTATATATCAGTTCAGGCCCGAAGAAAAACAACCTGATTAGCGTTGCCGGCGAAACAGAGGACTCGGCAAGGCAGATATTAGAGGACGCCGGTTATACCGTAAAGGTGGGGAGCTCCGTATATAGCGACACGGTGGAGAAGGATCTTGTCGCCTATACCGACCCGAAGGGCGGCGCTAAGGTATCGCCGGGAGCTGTCATTACCCTGCATATCAGTAAGGGAACAGAAATGGTAAAGGTTCCTGATCTGATTGGAATGACAAAGAGCCAGGCAAAAACAGCGTTGAAAGAGAAAGGGCTCCAGTTAGGCAAGGTAACAAACAGCTATTCCGAAAACGTAGACAAAAACCTGGTATGTATCCAGAGCAAATCCGCGGGCAAGTCGGTAAAGAAAGGAACCTCTGTTGACATTACCCTCAGCCTGGGGGAAGAGGTGACCTACTCTTATATAAGCGTGCCGATTACGATTGATAATCCGTTTGATTACGAAACCGATGAACCGGCTACCATTAAGCTGGTACTGAGTCAGGATGGCAAGACGACACAGATCTGGAGTAAACAGCTCTCTTGTAGTAATTTCCCGCTTACTCTGGAGGGAGTAGAAGGGCGGAGCGCTTCCCAGGGAGAGGTTATCGTTTATAAGAATGGAAAACGCGTAGAATCTTATAATATTACCTTTAAGAGGGTAGCAGATTAATGCAGGGAAAGATCATAAAAGGAATTGCCGGTTTTTACTACGTCTGGTGCGAGGATGACAATCTTTATGAGTGCAAGGCAAAGGGGATTTTTCGCAAAAACGGAGTAAAGCCGTTTGTCGGCGATAATGTAGAGATTTCTGTTTTAAATGAGGACAGGCATCTTGGCAATATGGAAAAAATATTACCGAGAAAGAATGAATTGGTTCGGCCGGCTGTTGCCAATGTGGATCAGGCAATGATAATTTTTGCCATGGCAGAGCCGACGCCGAATTTGAATTTATTAGACCGATTTCTTGTTATGATGGAGTGGCAGAACGTGGAAACTATTATTTGCTTCAGCAAGCAGGATATTGTGTCGGAAACGGAGGAGAAGCGGTTACAGGCAGTCTATGAAAAATGTGCCAACCGGGTGTATTCATTCAGTAATACGGAAAACACAGGGCTGGAACAGATAAAGGATATGCTGGCCGGAAAGACTACCGTATTGGCGGGGCCATCCGGAGTGGGAAAGTCCAGTCTGGTAAACCGGATATATCCACAGGCAGAAACCGAAACCGGGGAAATCAGTGGGAAAATAGGCCGTGGAAAGCATACGACAAGGCATTCGGAATTATTTCATATCGGGCGGGACTCTTTTTTGTTTGACACACCCGGATTTAGCTCCCTGAGAGTGCCGGAAATGCCAAAGGAAGAGCTGCGCCATTATTTTACCGAGTTTGTACCTTACGAAGGACAGTGCCGGTATCTGGGGTGTTCCCATATCCACGAGCCGGGCTGTATGATAAAAGAGAAACTGTCAAAGGGGGAAATTTGTCAGAGCCGCTATGATAATTATATTCAGATATTTCAGGAGTTGGCGGAGGCTGAGGGAAGAAAAAACCGGAGGAATAAGAGATGAATTACAAGCTATCACCCTCTATTCTGGCGGCCGATGTATCTTGTCTGGGGCAGCAGATACAGGAGGCGCAGAGTGCCGGGGCGGAATATATTCATATTGATGTAATGGACGGCGTATTTGTTCCGAACATTTCTTTTGGGCTTCCTGTTGTCAGGGGGCTTAGGTCTTGTACGGATTCTTTTTTTGACGTCCATCTTATGATTGTGAATCCGATGCAGTATGTAGAGAGGTTTGCCGATGCCGGGGCGGATTCCATTACGGTTCATGCCGAGGCATGCGAGGATTTGGGAAAAACCATTGATACGATACATAATCTGGGTAAGCGGGCGGCGGTTGCCATCAGCCCGGATACAGGAATTGAGGCGGTACTGCCTGTGCTGGATAAAGTATCTATGGTACTTGTGATGACAGTATACCCGGGATATGGAGGGCAGAAAATCATCACAAAAACCTTTGATAAGGTAAGAGCCCTGCGCGAAATAGCTGAGAAGAAGGGGATTGATCTGGATATCGAAGTGGACGGCGGCGTCAATCTGGATAATATAACGGAAATCCAGAAGGCAGGAGCTAATGTTTTTGTAGCGGGAACAAAAATCTTTCAGGGGAATATCAAAGAAAATATTCAAAATTTCCGGGAAAGACTGGGACAGAAGTAATATTCTATACGGAAATCATATTTTGCAAATTTTATGGAAAGCCAATAAACAGAGGGCGTTCAAGGAGGTAAGAATAAAATGAAGCTGGGCATCGTCGGTCTTCCCAATGTGGGAAAGAGTACCTTATTTAATTCATTGACGAAAGCGGGGGCAGAATCGGCAAATTATCCATTCTGCACCATTGACCCGAATATCGGCGTGGTGC
This sequence comes from uncultured Lachnospiraceae bacterium, assembly GCA_947628225.1. Lineage (GTDB taxonomy): Bacteria > Bacillota > Clostridia > Lachnospirales > Lachnospiraceae > Eubacterium_F. The sequence goes on along the minus strand of CANQYY010000001.1, from coordinate 314,164 downwards.
CGGTACCGGACGAAAGACTGGATGTGCTGGGCAGGATGCACCAGTCTGCTAAGATAATCCCGGCAGTAATTGAATTTGTGGATATTGCCGGTCTGGTCAAGGGCGCCTCCAAGGGAGAGGGGCTGGGCAACCAGTTTTTGTCCAATATAAGAGAGGTGGACGCCATTGTCCATGTGGTGCGCTGCTTTGAGGACTCCAACATTGTCCATGTGGACGGAAGCATTGATCCGCTCCGGGACATTGAAACTATTAATCTGGAATTGATTTTCTCCGATGTGGAAATTCTGGAAAGACGTATCGCCAAGACGGCGAAGGGAGCAAAAAACGATAAAAAACTGGCGAAAGAGCTGGCGTTATTGGAGAGATTGAAGACATATCTGGAGGAGGGGCATCTGGCAAAGAATTTTGAGCCGGAGGATGAGGACGAAGAGGCATGGATAAAAACATATAATCTGCTGACGGCAAAACCGGTCATCTATGCCGCCAATGTAGCGGAGGACGATTTGGCAGACGACGGCGCCGGCAATGAGCAGGTGGCAAGCGTCCGTAATTTTGCGGCGGAGGAAAATTACGAGGTGTTTGTTATCTGCGCCCAGATTGAACAGGAGATTGCCGAGCTGGAAGAGGACGAAAAGAAAATGTTTTTAGAGGATTTGGGGCTTAAAGAATCCGGACTGGAAAAACTGATCCGCGCCAGTTATCGGATTCTGGGGCTGATCAGCTTTCTCACTACCGGCCCGGACGAAACCCGCGCATGGACGATTACCCGTGGGACGAAGGCGCCGCAGGCGGCGGGAAAAATCCACACGGATTTTGAGAGGGGATTTATCCGCGCCGAAGTAGTCAGCTATGAGAATCTGGTAAAATATGAAGGATATAACGGAGCGAAAGAAAAGGGATTGGTTCGCTCCGAGGGAAAAGAGTATGTAGTGCAGGACGGAGATGTAGTATTGTTCCGTTTTAACGTATAGAAGAAAGGATAGGATGATTATGGAGGGAGCGGATATCGCATTCCCGAACCTGGGAATATATTTTACTTCTCTGCCGAAGGGGATTTCCATCGGGGGATTTACGATAGCCTTCTACGGCATTCTCATCGCCTGTGGAATGCTGGGCGGCGTTTTTCTCGCCCGGTGGCAGGCAAAAAGAACCGGGCAGAATCCGGATATTTATATGGATTACATCCCGTATGGCGTTATTTTCTCTATTATCGGCGCCAGAATTTATTATGTAGTTTTCCGTTGGGATTACTATAAAAATAATCTGACAGAAATCTTTAACATCCGGGGCGGCGGCATGGCGATATATGGCAGCGTCATAGCAGCGGTCATCTCGGCCGTTATATTCTGCCGGATAAAGAAGTATAAATTTACCCTATTTGCCGATACGGCGGCAGCAGGGCTGATTCTGGGACAGATAATCGGGAGATTTGGCAATTTTATGAACCGGGAAGCCTTTGGAGAATATACGGATTCGATTTTTGCCATGCGCTTAAAAGCAGAACAGGTGGCGTCCTCAAATATTACCGACACTATGCGGGAGCATATGGTGACGGAGAACGGAATTTCTTATATACAGGTTCATCCGACTTTTTTGTATGAAGCGTTATGGAATCTTATGGTGCTGTTAGTAATGCTGCTGTATACAAAGAAAAAGAAAAGGGACGGTGAGATTTTCCTTATATATCTTATAGGCTATGGCATTGGCAGAGCCTGGATCGAGGGACTCCGCACAGATCAGCTTCAGTTTGGCAGTACGGGGATCGCCGTATCACAGGTGCTGTCCGGAATATTGGCGGTAGGGGGCATTGTGTTCTGGTGTGTTCTTCGCTTCCGGAGAAAAGAAAACGGTTAAAAACAAAAAACAGGAGAGAAAAGACAGCGATTAGGCTGTCTTTTTTTTTGCATTTTTAATTTATCCGGATTTTCTTTTGCCGCTTGTCATTTTACATAATTTTAAGAAAAAAAGAAAAAAATTCTTGCCATTTCCAAAAAAGTGGTGTATAGTGGTATTAAAAGTGGTGGAAAGTGGTGGAAAGTGTCACAAAGTGGTAAATTTATCTGCCGACTGCCATGGTACGAAAGTTGGTGAAGCAAAAATGTTTATGGGTACCTATGAGCACGGTCTGGATGCCAAGGGACGCGTTATTATCCCGGCGAAGTACCGTGAGGATCTGGGCGAAGCCTTTGTGGTCACGATGGGTCTGGACGGATGCCTGTTTGCATATCCCATGGCTGAATGGGAAGGCTTCATCGAAAACTTAAAAGAACTTCCGGGGACAAAGGAAGCCCGGAAATTACAGAGGCACTTTATGGCAAACGCCGCGCCCTGCGACGTGGACAAGCAGGGGCGTACCCTTATACCGGCCAAATTGCGGGAGAGCGCGGGACTTACGAAAGACATTGTTTTTGTTGGCGTGTTATCCAAAATTGAAATATGGAGTAAAGACCGCTGGGAGGACAATGATGATTACGAAAATATCGATGACATTGCCGAACACATGTCGGAATACGGACTCAGTTTCTGATACAAAATGCTGGCGGTCTGGCCCGGCGGGAGGTAACCATGGAGTTTGAACATGTTTCTGTTCTTTTGGAAGAAACAATAGAGCAACTGCATATAAAAGAAGACGGCATCTATGTGGATGGCACGCTGGGCGGCGCCGGACATGCTTATCAGATATGCAGGCGGCTGGGTGAGAAAGGAAAGTTTATTGGTATCGACCAGGATGCAGAAGCTATTAAAGCTTCTGCAAAACGGTTGGGAGAGTTTGGCGATAAAGTAAAAATAGTAAAAAGCAATTATGTACATATGAAAGAGCTTCTGCAAAACATGGGCATCCCAAAAGTGGATGGCATTGTTTTAGACCTCGGAGTTTCCTCTTACCAGCTGGATAATGCGGCCCGGGGTTTTTCTTATCAGGAAAATGCGCCGTTGGATATGAGGATGGACACAGAGCAGAAGACGAGTGCAAAGGATATTGTAAATACTTATACGGAAAAAGAACTGTTTCGCATTATCAGAGAGTATGGGGAAGAGCGTTTTGCCGGAAATATTGCCAGAAATATTGTCAGGGCAAGACAGCAGAAAGAAATTGAATTTACCGGGGAGTTAGTTGATCTGATACGAAAATCCATGCCGGCAAAAGCAAAAAAAGGAAAGGGGCATCCGGCGAAACGAACATTTCAGGCAATCCGGATTGAGTGCAATCACGAATTGGAAGTGTTGCGGGACGCCTTGGATGACATGGTCGATTTATTGAACGACCGGGGAAGATTGTGCATTATTACATTCCATTCCTTAGAGGACAGGCTTGTCAAAACGAATTTTAGGAAAAACGAAAATCCCTGTACATGCCCGCCGGATTTTCCGGTGTGCGTATGCCACAAGGTATCAAAGGGAAAAGTGATTACGCGCAAGCCCATACTTCCCACAAACGGGGAAAAAGAAAAAAATACAAGATCGAAAAGCGCCAAATTAAGGGTGTTTGAGAGAAGGAATAGTTAGGAGGAATTTTGGATGGCAAGGCAGTCAACAGCCTACATTTACGGAAGTACGGCCAGAGTGCTGGAGAGGGAGCCTATCCGGCGCCAGGAGGAAATCAGGAGAAGGCAGAGAACGAGTCCGAGAACGCAGCCAAAACCAAGGATTGATAAGGTTGCGGTTATTTTGACGTGCCTTACTTTTCTGAGTGTGATGGTGGTAGGAATTGCCTATTTACATTTACAATTTCAGTCTACCTATTTGAATAAAAGTGTGGTAAACTTACAAAATGAGGTCTTAGAGTTGGAGCGGGAAAATGCTGCGGCACAAATGAATCTGGAAAATTCACTGGATTTAAGTGAAGTATATGAAATAGCCACGAAAAAGCTTGGCATGGCAGAAGCAAAGGATAACCAGATATTTACCTACGAGAGCAAGAAGAGTACGCAGGTGCGCCAGCATGGAACCATTCCGGAGGAATAAGCAAATTTGGAAAGGCAGAGGGCATGAGTACAGAGTATTATCGTTCCGGTCTTAGAAGGCGCAGAAGAAGGGCAAAAACAAAACGTTTTACAAGAGGGATGCGCGTGACCCTCTTTGCTTTTTTTGTCCTTTTTTTACTTTGCTTTTTGGCGTTGTTGGTAAAAATATACAGAATTGACAAATACGATGGCGACCGGTATAAAAAGGCGGCATTGTCGCAGCAGTCCTATACCAACACGGTGCTGAATTACCAGAGAGGGGCCATCAAAGACAGAAAGAACACTACCTTAGCTGTCAGTATAAGAAAATACAATTTAGTATTCGAGCCGAAAACACTTTTGGCAAGCGAGGAAGCCCGGGAAGAAACGCTGGAAGCCATCGCCTCCTATTTTTCCGTGGACAGGAGCAGGCTGGAGGAAGCGCTGGAGAAAAAGCCGGATTCCATGTATGAGCATCTGGATGAATTGAAAGAGCTGGATGTACAGAACGTGGAAGGATTCCGGAAGAAAATGGAAACCAATAAAAAAATCCAGGGCGTCTGGTTTGAGGAAACCTATAAAAGAAACTATCCCCTGAATTCGGTAGGGTGTAATCTGATTGGATTTATGTCATCAGACAATCAGGGCACATATGGTATAGAGGAGAGCTATAATGAGGAATTATCCGGAACAACCGGAAGGGAATATGGATACTTTGACGCCAACATGAATCTCCAGAGAACGATAAAGGAGGCAAAAGACGGCAATTCAGTCGTCCTGACCATTGACGCCAATGTCCAGAGGATGGTAGAAGAGCAGATAGCGCAATTCCAGAAAAAGGGAGTGGGGGCAAAACAGGTTGCCGTTATGATGATGAATCCCAAAAACGGCGAAGTTCTTGCTATGGCGTCGAACTCTTCTTTTGACCTTAATAATCCGAGAGAATTGAGCAGTATGTATACAGAGGCTCAGATTGCCGGCATGAGTGAAGAGGAGAAAAACAAAAACCTCATGGCAATGTGGTCTAATTTCTGCATCAGCTCAGCCTATGAACCGGGTTCTACGTTTAAGCCGTTTACGATAGCGGCGGCATTGGATGAAAATATAATTAAAAGTACGTCCTCTTTTAACTGCACGGGCTCTAAAAAAGTGGCGGACAGGGAAATCCACTGCAGTAACCGTTCCGGTCACGGCCTATTGGATCTGCGCCACAGCATTATGGAGTCCTGCAACGTGGCGTTGATGGATATCGGGTTAAAGCTGGGACGTAATAAATTCAGTAAGTATAATCATTTATATGGACTGGGGCAGCGGACAGGAATCGATCTGCCCGGAGAAACTTCCGGCCTTATCCACTCGAACGAGGAGCTGAATCCGGTGGAGCTTGCTACCAGCAGCTTCGGACAGACCCAGACGGTGACCATGGTGCAGATGCTCAGCGGTTTCTGCTCTCTTATCAATGGCGGCAGCTATTATCAGCCTCATGTAGTAAAGGAGATACAAAACAGCGAAGGGACAGTGTTAGAAACAATAGAGCCGGTTATCGTCAAAAAGACAACCTCCGAGGATACGAGTAAAAAACTCCGCAGTTATTTAAAATCCACTGTGGAGGAGGGAACTGCCTCGCCGGCTAAAGTGCCGGGGTATTCCATAGGGGGAAAAACCGGGACGGCGGAGAAGCGCCCGGTTTCCGCGCGGAAATATCTGGTGTCGTTTATTGGCTGTATACCGGCAGAAGATCCGGAGGCGGCGATTTATGTTATTGTGGATGAGCCGAGAGTTGAGGATCAGGCGCACAGTACCTATGCGACGGAATTTGCCTCTAAAATACTAAAAAAAGTACTTCCTTTTTTAGGACAGTATGCCTCAAAATAATCATATCCTGAGGGAAAATGCAATACATTATAACGATGATTTTATATGAGGCCGCTTATGTGGAACAGACACAAAACTTACCAAAGACAAAATATGTGTTTGGTATTTTTTGCTTTTTCCCTGATGTTAGTCGTCATGTTTGTCCGTCTGGGATATCTGATGATATTCAGGGCCGACTATTTTGGCGTTCAGGCTAAGGAGCTGCATGAGAGAGAGAGAAAAATCAAAGCAGAGAGGGGAAAAATACTGGATTGCAACGGTAAGCTGCTGGCGGGCAATCGATCCGTTTCCACAATTTCTGTCATTCACAGTCAAATGAAAGAACCGGAGAAGGTAATCTCCCTGTTATCCAAAGAACTGAATATGCCGGAGGAAACGATCCGAAAAAAAGTAGAGAAAGTTTCCTCCCGCGAAAAGGTTAAATCCAATGTTGACAAAGAAACCTCGGACAGGATACGCAACTACAAGCTGGCGGGGGTAACCGTTGACGAGGATTATAAAAGGGAATATCAATATGATTCTTTAGCATCAAAAGTACTTGGCTTTACCGGCAGTGACAATCAGGGGATTATCGGTCTGGAGGTAACCTATGAAAAATATCTGAAAGGGACGGACGGATCGATTCTTACGATGACGACAGCCCATGGAACTGAAATTGAAAATGGAGCGGAGGACCGGATTGAACCGGTGGCGGGCTGGACTTTAAATACCAGTCTGGATCTGACCATTATGGAATATGCCGACCAGGTGGCGAATATGCTCCTCAAAAAAAAGAAGGCAAAAAGCGTGGAAATCATCGTTATGAATCCGAATAACGGCGAGATATATGCCATGGCGGGGGTTCCGGAATTTAACTTAAATGATCCTTATACCCTGACAGATAAGGAAGAAAATTTACCGGAAAAAGAAAAAAATAAACGGTTAAATACCATGTGGCGGAACGGCTGTGTTTCCGATACCTACGAGCCGGGGTCTACGTTTAAGATCCTTACCGCGGCGGCAGCTCTGGAAAAGGGAGTAGTAAAAATGACCGACCATTTTAGCTGCCCCGGCTATCGGATGGTGGAGGACAGGAGAATCCGCTGCCATAAGACGACCGGCCATGGCGGGGAAACCTTCCTGCAGGGAATTATGAACTCCTGTAACCCGGTCTTTATTGATGTGGGGGCAAGAGTTGGCGTAAAAGATTTCTTTCGCTATTTAACTGCCTTTCACGCCCTGCAAAAGACGGGGATTGATGTGCCGGGCGAAGCAAAGACCATTATGCATAAAGAAAAAAATGTGGGTGCAGTGGAACTTGCCACCATGTCTTTCGGACAATCGTTTCAGCTGTCCCCGATACGCCTTTTGACCTGCGCGGCATCTATTATTAACGGAGGAAAGAGTATCACGCCGCATTTTGGCGTCAGCGCTGTCAGCGCCGATGGGAACCACATGAAAAAATTTGTCTATCCCGGCGGGGATTCTGTCGTTTCCAAAGAAACCTCCGACCTTGTCAGAGAAGCTCTGGGCAAAGTGGTTTCCGAGGGAACCGGAAAAAATGCCGGAGTAGAGGGATTTACGGTAGGGGCAAAGACCGGCACGAGCCAGAAGCTCCCGAGAGGGAATGGAAAATATATTGCCTCCACCATAGGGTTTGCCCCGGTAGAGAATCCGCAGGTAATTGCTCTTGTCCGCATTGATGAGCCGCAGGGGCTTTATTATGGGGGGACGGTGGCGGCTCCTGCCATTTCTGTTTTATTTTCAAATATATTGCCATATCTGGTAAAATAAGCCGGCGGCAGTATGAAGAAAGGCTTGCGGTATAGGCGGTAATGGTATAAAATAAATGCGTGCGTAAACGTACTGAATAAGATAAGAAGGGGTGCTAAGATATGAATTTTAACCTGAGTGTATTAATGCCGGTGATTATATCCTTTTTCGTCAGTGTAGTGCTGTGTCCGGTTATAATCCCATTTTTGCGCAAATTAAAATTTGGACAGACGGAACGGGAGGATGGCCCGGAGTCCCATTTGAAAAAAAACGGTACGCCTACTATGGGGGGACTTGTGATTCTTGCCAGTATATTAATTACCTCTCTTATTTATGTGAAACGCTACAGCGATATTATTCCCGTGCTGTTTATGACCCTTGGCTTTGGGATTATTGGATTTTTAGACGACTATATCAAAGTAGTGATGAAACGCTCTCTGGGACTTACGCCCCTGCAGAAAATTGCCCTGCAGTTTTTGGTAACCATCATTTTCCTCTACTATTATTTCAATGTGGCGGATATGGACACCACCATGCGGATCCCATTTGTTGAGGGAGCCGGTTTTACAATGCCCGTATGGCTTTTTATCCCCTTTGTATTTATCGTCGTGCTGGGGACGGTAAACGGCGTGAATTTAACAGACGGGTTAGACGGCCTTGTATCCGGCGTGACGGCTATTGTGGCTACTTTCTTTACCATTGCGGCGCTGATGCTCAATGGCAATATGACGCCGATAACCGGCGCGGTTGTGGGGAGCCTGTTAGGATTTCTGCTATTTAATACTTATCCGGCGAGAGTTTTTATGGGGGATACCGGTTCCTTAGCCTTGGGTGGATTTGTATCGGCAATCGCCCTGATGCTCCACATGCCTCTTTTTATTGTGATCGTAGGACTCATTTATCTGATAGAGGTGGTTTCGGATATTTTGCAGGTGGGCTATTTTAAGCTGACGCACGGCAAGAGGATTTTCAAAATGGCGCCGATCCATCATCATTTTGAATTAAGCGGTTATTCCGAAACCCAGGTAGTAGCGGCGTTTAGCGTGGTCACAGCGCTCTTGTGCCTGATCGGGATCATGGCGCTCTGATTGACGGAAAATCAGCGCTTTATCGGAGAAAGGACAAAACCATGGAATTAAAGGGAAAAAAAACGGCGGTTATCGGGCTGGGAAAAAGCGGTCTGGCCGCTTACAAATTATTGAAAAAAATGGGCGCGGATATTTGCCTGTATGACGGCAATAAAAATTTCGATATTGCCGATTATGATGTTCCGGCGTATCTGGGAGATTTTCCGGAGGAAGTATTTGCCGGGCTTGATTGCGCCGTATTCAGTCCGGGGGTACCGCTGGATATTCCGGTGGCAGAATTCCTAAAGAAGAAAAAAATTCCCATTATTGGAGAAATCGAGCTTGCCTGGCTGATGGAAAAGGGGAAGGTTGTTGGAATTACGGGAACGAATGGAAAGACGACCACGACTACCCTGACCGGAGAAATTATGAAGGCATATCAGGAGAATACCTTCGTGGTAGGAAATATCGGGAACCCTTACACAAAAGAGGTGCTGAAAACGACCCCGGATTCGGTAACGGTAGCAGAGATCAGCAGCTTCCAGCTGGAAACTATCGATCGCTTTTGCCCGAAGGTCAGCGCTATTTTGAACATTACCCCGGATCATCTGAACCGGCATAAGACTATGGAATGTTACATAGACATGAAGTTTGCCATTACGAAAAATCAGGGGCAGGATGAATTGTGCGTGTTAAACTATGAGGATGAGGTGCTGAGAAAACGGGCGGAGGAGTTGTCCTGCCGGGTAGCTTTTTTCAGCAGTAAACGAAAAATAACAAACGGCCTTTACCAAAATGAAAACCGTGATATTGTGGATGGGGACACCGGAGTTGTACTGATGAATATGAAAGACAGCAATATTCCGGGCGACCACAACTGCGAAAATATCATGGCGGCTATTTTGATTACAAGGGAAATGGGCGTGCCGATGGAGGTGATCCTGTCGGCTGTCAAATCATTTCAGGCGGTCGAGCACCGGGTCGAGTTTGTCAAAACGGTAAATGGCGTCGATTATTATAATGATTCCAAGGGGACAAATCCGGACGCCGCCATAAAGGGGATCCAATCCATGGATAAGCCTACGGTTCTCATTGGCGGAGGATACGATAAGGGCGGGGAGTTTGATGAATGGATTCAGGCATTTGACGGAAAGGTAAAAAAACTGATTCTGATCGGGGCAACTGCCAAAAGGATTGCCGAAACCGCAGACCGGCTCGGATTTGAAAATTATGAAATGGCGGAAACCCTTGAAGAAGCGGTAAAACGGGCAGAGCAGATAGCGCAAAAGGGGGATGCCGTTTTGCTTTCTCCCGCCTGTGCCAGTTGGGATATGTTTGATTCCTATGAGCAGAGAGGAAATCTCTTTAAAGAATATGTCCGCAGTTTATAATGATAGGGAGGATGGCTTGTGGAAAACCGAAACGGCAAAGGCAAAACCGGTATGACAAGTACCTTTGATTACAGTCTTTTATTAATTACTCTGTGTCTGGTGGGCTTTGGCATGTTGATGATATACAGCGCAAGCTCTTATACCTCACAGGTGAAATATAATGATTCAGCTTATTTTTTAAAAAAACAGGCTATCGGAGTAGTGGCGGGAATCATAGCCATGTTTCTGGTAAGCCGTTTTCACTACAAGCTGTACCTGCGCCAGCTGCCGCTTATCCGCCTTAGGATGATCACGGCGCTGTACTGGCTTGCCGTGGCGCTGCAGACGATCGTGCTGTTTGTCGGCGCAGAGGTCAATGGTGCCAAGCGCTGGCTCTATATCGGGCCCTTGTCGCTGCAGCCTTCGGAGTTTACGAAAATAGTTGTGATTTTAGTGGCGGCTTATTTTATCCAGAAAAGACCAAGGGATATGAGTAATGTTGCGGGGATTGCCAGAGTGTTCATACCGGTGGGATTATTGATTGTATTGGTGGCAATGGAAAACCTGAGCACTGCTATTGTTGTTTTTGTCATTACCTTTGGCATGTGCTTTGTGTCGGCAAAGAAAAAGCGTCTGTACATTCTTCTCGGACTCGCCGGAGTAGCATTAATCGCCCTTTATGTCATTTTTGGCGCGGGCTTCCGTTCGGACCGCTTTAATATCTGGCTGCATGTAGAGAGCAATCCAAAAGGGTATCAGGTCTTACAGGGTTTATATGCGATTGCCTCCGGCGGCGTATTCGGGACAGGGCTGGGCGAGAGTATGCAGAAATTAGGTTTTATTCCGGAATCTCATAACGATATGATATTTTCCATTATTTGCGAGGAACTGGGAATGGTGGGAGCCGGTATTGTTATTATCATGTTTATCTTACTAATCTGGCGGGTGTTAAATATTGCCATGAATTCACCGGATCTATTTTCCGCCCTCATCTGCACCGGCGTATTAATCCATATTGCGGCGCAGGTAGTCATTAATATTGCGGTAGTGACCAATTCCATGCCTTCTACCGGCATTCCGCTGCCTTTTGTCAGCTACGGGGGAACGTCCATTATGATTTTAATGGCAGAAATGGGGTTAGTATTGGGGATTTCCTCGAAATGTAAAAGCACATGACAGAACCTGTTACATACAATATGACTGAGAACATCTTGTATGGTGAGAAAATGTCAATAGAGGTCTGTGGGGGAAACCCGGTCAGGGGAAAGGTCAGGATTCAGGGCTCAAAAAATGCCGTACTGCCTATGATGGCGGCCGCTCTTTTATGCGATGAAATTACCGTGATTGAAAATTGTCCGGATATTTCGGATGTCCATGCCATGGCTGAAGTAATGGAGGATATTGGCGGGCGTGTGACCTATGAGGATCATTGTCTTACAATCGATGCTTCCGCGCTGGGGAACAAAAGTATTGAAGAGAAAAGAGTAAAGGAAATCCGTGCCTCTGTCCTTTTGATCGGAAGTATGCTGGCGCGCTTTGGAAAGGTAACGATAGATTATCCGGGAGGGTGTTCGATTGGAAGCCGCCCCATTGACTTTCATATTAAGGCATTCCGGAAAATGGGAGTAGTGACAACGGAGGAGGAAAATTATATCCGCTGCGAATCGGCGTCTGCGTTAAAGGGCGCGACTATCGAGCTGGAATTTCCCAGCGTGGGCGCTACCGAAAATATTGTCCTTGCCGCTGTGCTGGCAGAAGGAGTGACGTGGATTCAAAATGCGGCAAGAGAGCCGGAGATTGTTGAATTCTGCCATTTTCTCCGAACCATGGGAGCGAAAATCAAAGGCGAGGGGACCGAACACATAATCATTCAGGGGGTTTCCAGACTGCATGGCGTAAAATGGCAGCTGGGAGCTGACCGGATTGCTTTCCTCACCTATGCGATGATGGTGGCAGGATGCGGGGGAGAGGCCTATCTGGAAACGGACTCGGATACTCCGCCCAAGGAGATAACGGTATTATCCCGTCTGGGCTGCCAGATCAGACTGGGCAGCAAAGGGATTTTTATCCGGCAGCAAAGCCGTCCCAATCCCATTCCTTATATCTGTACCCGTCCCTATCCGGGATTCCCTACCGACGGGCAGTCCCTTCTCATGGCGGTGCTGTGTAAAAGCGGCGGCGTCAGCACTATCGAAGAGGGGATTTTTGAAAACCGGTTCCGCATGATTCAAAAACTCCGGAAAATGGGAGCCAATATTGATTATGTCAGTAACCGGGCAAGAATTACCGGGGTAACAAAGTTACATGGCGCTGCGGTGGAGGCGGATGACCTTAGAAGCGGCGCCGGACTGCTGATCGCGGCCGGAATGGCGGAAGGGGTTACGACAGTATATAAAGAGCATTTTATACACCGTGGCTATGAAAAAGTGGTGGAACAGATGCAAAATCTGGGGCTGACAGCCAATTATCACAAGGAAGAATAGAAAAGGAGAGAATGGTATGGAGGAAAAGAAAAAGAAACGTAAAGTCTGGTTTATAGTGCCTGCCGTTATTATTATTTTTGTCTTTTGTGCCTTTTTTTTTCGTATAAAGAAAGTGACTGTGGAGGGAAATACCTTTTACAGCCAGACGCAGATGGCAGAAATGTTTCAATCCCATTTCTGGGAAAGGAACATATTGTCCTTTTGGCTGTTGGACAAGCTCTCCCTGACGCCTGAGCCGGATTTTGTCCGGGAGTATGAGGTAAGCTATCCGTCCCTGAATGAACTCCATATCAAGCTGTATGAAAAAACAATTATAGCCGGCATTGCCTATACCAACCAGTATATTTACTTTGATAAGGACGGCATGGTGCTGCAGAGCACGCAAAAACCGCGGGAGGACATCCCTCTTTTTGAAACCAAAAGCCTGACTACCTTTACCCTTTATGAAAAGGTTCAGATGGAGGACGAAGAACTGCTCAGGCAGATTATGAATCTTTCCTATCTGTTCCGGCACTATAAAGTTTCCTGGGACAGGGTTCAGTTTAACGATAAAAACGAGGCTTTTCTCTATGTGGATAAGATAAAAATATCTCTCGGCCGTAAGGAGAACTACGACGAACAGATTTCCGCGCTGCCAAGCATACTGAAACCAATGCTGGAAAGAAAGTATGAGGGCGAAATCGATATGACCAATTATAAGGTAAAGGGAGATGTGATAATGAACACGCCGAATATTGTGGAAAAAGAAAAATAGTTATTGAAATTACAAATTTCCACTTGATTATTTATGCAAAAAAAAGTATTATATAATATATATGACTTTGTGCATTGATTTCTATTCATATAGAAGGAGGAACTGTAGTGTTAGAAATTATGACAAGCGAGGCAGAGAATGCGGCTGCGAATTTACTTGTAATTGGAGTTGGCGGAGCCGGGAACAATGCTGTTAATCGGATGATAGATGAGGGGATTAAAGGTGTTGAGTTTATTTGTATCAACACGGATAAACAGGTTTTGCAGCGTTGTAAAGCGCCTGTTTGTATGCAGATTGGCGAAAAACTTACGAAGGGATTAGGAGCAGGTGCGAAACCGGAAATCGGAGAAAAAGCGGCGGAAGAAAGCCGCGAAGAGTTAGCTGAGGCAGTAAAAGATGCCGATATGGTATTTGTTACCTGCGGCATGGGCGGTGGAACCGGAACCGGCGCTGCCCCCGTTGTGGCACAGATTGCAAAAGATATGGGAAAACTGACGGTAGGCATTGTGACGAAACCGTTCAGCTTTGAAGGCAAAAATCGTATGCAGAACGCCATTGGCGGTATTGATAAATTAAAAGACAGCGTAGACACCCTGATCGTGATTCCCAATGATAAATTATTGGCGATTTGCGACAGGAGAACCACAATGCCGGAGGCATTGCGCAAGGCAGACGAGGTGCTGCAGCAGGGTGTTCAGGGTATCACGGACCTGATCAACACACCGGCGCTGATTAATCTTGACTTTGCCGATGTTGTTACCGTAATGAAGGACAAGGGTATCGCCCATATCGGCATTGGCGTCGGAAAGGGCGATGATAAGTGCGTTGAGGCAGTAAAACAGGCGATTACCAGTCCGTTGCTGGAAACGACGATTGACGGCGCCACCCATGTTATTATTAATATATCCGGCGAAGTAAGTCTTATTGAGGCAAACGAGGCTGCTTCTTATGTACAGGAGCTGGCCGGCGAGGAAGCTACGATCATTTTTGGCGCTATGTATGATGAAACCAGTTCGGATTCTGTTACCATTACCGTTATTGCCACCGGCTTAGAGGGCGGTCAGATGCCCGGTATAAATAATGGCTTCCATGCTAAATTCGGAACCGGGAAACCGAGTTTTTTAAGCGGTTCGCAGGGCGCGCCACAGCGCAGCGGACTGAGCTTTTTAGATAATTTTAACAGCCAGCCAAAGAGTCCGGTGTCCAGTGTACAGGCTGCAAAGCCAATGGGAGGAGCTTCCCGGCCGGAAGAAGAAATGCCGGTGATTTCACACCGGAGCGCAGCAAAGGCTGCCGCCAATGAAAAGCAGGGAATGGAAGGAATAAAAATTCCTACTTTTATCCAAAATAAGAAACAGGAGGGTTAAGCAGCATGACAAATACCGTTTTAAAGACAATCGTTACTATTGCCTATATCATAATATGCATCGCGCTTGTTATTATAGTATTGATGCAGGAGGGAAAAACGTCCGGTCTGGGCGCTGTTACCGGCGCTGCGGATTCCTATTGGACAAAGAACAAAGGTCGCTCATCAGAAGGTGTGATGGTTAAGATCACCAGCGTTTTGTCAGCCTTGTTCATCATTCTTTCCCTTATTCTTTGTACTGACTGGCTTGGTTGATTGAATAATAAAAAGAGATTGAGAGCACTCCTTCACATATCAAGGGGTGCTTTTTCCGGCTATAGGGTATTTTGCAGCTGAACATAGCGGGAAGGGAAAAGGAAAACAGATATGCTGAGTGAAGAAAAGAAGCAAAAAGAAGAAAAAATACTTGCCTTTGTAGAGGAAAAGACCTATCGGCCGATGAAAATAAAGGAAATGGCGGTTTTATTTTCTGTTCCCAAAAAGGAGCGCGGGCAATTCCATGAGGTACTGGATTCCCTGATCTTACAGGGCAAAATCGAGATTGACAGGAGAGGGCTTATCCGGCTCGCCAGAGAAAAGATCCGGACAGGGATTTTTATGGCAACCAGGAGAGGCTTTGGCTTCGTCCGGCTGGAAGAAGAGAAGGAGGATATTTTTATCCCGGAAAATTGCTGCAAAAATGCTTTTGACGGGGATACCGTGCAAATCCGCCTGACCGGCGATGGAAGCAAACGAAAGGGACATAAAGAGGGAGAGATCCTGAATATTTTGGAGAGGAGCTGCCAAAGGCTGGTAGGCACCTTTACCAGAAACCGGAAGGTAACCTTTGTGATTCCCGATCGGGATAAATTTACAAAGGATATTTATATTCCGCCGGAGAATACATTAGATGCCGTAGAAGGGCATAAAGTCGTGGTAGAACTTTTAGACTATGGCAGCGAAACAAAAAATCCAAAAGGGCAGATAATCCAGATTCTGGGTCATGTGAACGACCCGGGAGTGGATGTTCTCTCCGTAATAAAAAGTTTTGATTTGCCGGAAGAATTTCCGGAAGAGGTTTTACGGCAGATTTCCGGAATAGGGAGCCGCATTGATTTTTCAGAAATCGGAGCCCGGACAGATCTGCGCAGTCTGGATACCGTAACAATAGATGGGGAGGATGCCAAGGATTTAGACGATGCAATCACGATTGAAAAAAAGGAAGACGGCACTTATGAGCTGGGTGTCCATATTGCGGACGTATCTCATTATGTGACAGAAAATTCCCCTTTAGACAGGGAAGCAAGGAAGAGAGGAACCAGTGTATATCTGACAGACCGGGTCATTCCCATGCTGCCCCATAAGCTGTCCAATGGAATCTGCTCGTTAAATGCCGGGGAGGATCGGTTTGCCCTGAGCTGTATCATGCAGTTTGACGCCGGGGGAAAGATTATCCAGCACCGGATAGAGGAAACCCTGATACAGGTAACAGAGCGGATGAATTATTCCGACGTCAATGACATTTTGACCTGCCATAACGAGCAGACCCGCCTGCGGTACCGGAAGCTGATACCGATGTTTGAAACGATGAAGGAGCTGGCTGGTATTTTGCGGAGGGAAAGAAAAAAACAGGGGTCGATTAATTTTGATTTTCCCGAGTGTAAAATAAAGCTGGATCATAACGGCCATCCGGTGGATATCGCTCCCTATGAAAGGAATGTGGCAACCAATATAATTGAGGAATTTATGCTGGCAGCCAATAAGGTAGTGGCAGAGGAATATTTCTGGCTGGACCTTCCTTTTATTTACCGCACCCATGAATATCCTGATTTGGAAAAAGTACAAAAGCTGGCAAAAATGACAGCGGGCTTCGGATACCATATGAAGGTAGGCAGGGAGGAGGTTCATCCGAAGGAAATCCAGAAATTGATAGAACAGATAGAAGGCAGCCAGGAGGAGGCATTTTTGAGCCGGCTCATCCTGCGAGCCATGAAGCGCGCCGGATATTCTACGGTAAATGAAGGGCACTTCGGATTGGCATCCAGATATTATTGTCATTTTACTTCGCCGATACGGCGTTATCCGGATTTACAGATTCATCGGATTATAAAAGAAAATATCCACCGGGGAATCCGGGAGGGGCGTCTGCAGCACTATGCGGCAATCCTGCCGGAGGTTGCCAAATCCTCCAGCGATTTAGAGCGTCGCGCCGATGAGGCCGAACGGGAGGTCGAAAAGATGAAAAAGGCGGAATACATGCAGGATTATATCGGAGAATCCTTTGAGGGGATTGTGAGCGGCGTTACTTCCTGGGGAATTTATGTAGAGCTCCCCAATACGGTAGAGGGAATGGTACGGCTGTCTGATATGAGGGATGATTACTATGAATTTGAAGAGGAAAAATACCGGGTACTGGGACATTACAGCGGACAGGAATATCGGATGGGGCAGAAGGTAAAGGTAAAAGTGTCGGGAGTAAATCCATTATCAAAAACGATTGATTTTGAAATGCTGCAGAGGTTGGAGGATTAGAATGGGTAAGGAATCGATAAAACAGATTGCCAATAATAAGAAGGCAAGACATGATTATTTTATTGAAGAAAAATATGAGGCGGGTATTGAACTGGTTGGGACGGAGGTAAAATCTGTCCGTCAGGGACATTGCAGTATAAAGGAAGCCTTTATCCGCATTGACAAAAATAATGAGGTTCAGCTTTATGGCATGCACATCAGTCCTTATGAAAAGGGGAATATTTTCAACAAGGATCCCCTGCGCGTCCGGAAACTTTTAATGCACAAGCATGAGATCCGCAGACTGATAGGGAAAATGAATGAGAAGGGCTATACGTTAGTGCCTCTGAGCGTATACTTTAAGGGAAGCCGCATAAAGGTGGAAATTGCACTGGCAAAGGGGAAAAAACTCTATGATAAACGGCAGGATATTGCCAAAAAAGATCAGAGGAGAGCGGCAGAAAGAGAATTTAAAGTAAAAAATTTATAGCAGATATTTACAGCCTTTTATTTTTGGGTTATGATAACAGTAATAAAATTCAGGAGGGAGAGATATTATGCCGAACAGATTTGTGTTAAACGAAACATCGTATCATGGAGCCGGAGCGATTCAGGAGATTGCCGCAGAGGCAAAGGGAAGGAACTTTCAAAAGGCATTTGTTTGTTCTGACCCGGATCTGATTCAGTTCGGGGTTACCAAAAAGGTGCTGGATGTATTGGAAAATGCCGGATTACTCTATGAAGTATACTCGGATATTAAACCAAACCCGACGATCCAGAATGTGCAGAGCGGTGTTGAGGCGTACAAAAAATCAGGCGCCGATTACATTATTGCCATTGGAGGCGGTTCCTCCATGGATACCGCAAAAGCTATCGGAATCATTATTAAGAATCCGGATTTTGCAGATGTGAGAAGTCTGGAGGGAGCGGCGCCGACAAAGAATAAGTCCATACCGATTTTTGCCGTCCCGACAACAGCGGGGACAGCAGCCGAGGTCACAATCAATTACGTTATTACTGATGTAGAGAAAAACCGCAAGATGGTATGTGTAGACCCGAAGGATATTCCGGTAGCGGCATTTGTAGACCCGGATATGATGGCTTCCATGCCAAAGGGATTGACCGCTGCCACAGGAATGGACGCCCTGACGCATGCCATTGAAGGCTACATTACGGCGGGAGCCTGGGAGCTTTCGGATATGTTTCATCTGAAAGCGATTGAGATTATTGCCCGTTCTCTCCGGGGCGCCGTGGAAAACACACCGGAAGGCAGAGAGGATATGGCGCTGGGACAATATGTGGCAGGCATGGGCTTTTCCAATGTAGGGCTGGGAATTGTCCACTCCATGGCACATCCGCTGGGAGCTTTGTATGATACTCCCCACGGAGTGGCGAATGCCATTATCCTGCCTACCGTAATGGAATACAATGCAGAGGCGACCGGGGATAAATATAAATATATCGCCCAAGCAATGGGGGTAGAAGGCACGGAAAACATGACGCAGGAGCAGTACCGCAAGGCGGCAGTGGATGCGGTCAGAAAACTATCAGAGGATGTAGGAATCCCGAAGAATTTAAAAGAAATTGTAAAGAAAGAAGATATTCCATTTTTGGCACAGTCCGCCTATGATGACGCGTGCCGTCCGGGCAATCCGAAAGAAACCAGCGTGGAAGACATCACTGCCCTATATGAAAGTTTAATGGAATAAAAGAACTGCAGTTCCCGGAGGCTTGACAGAAGCCTCCGGGTTTGATATTATCAAAATGAGGAAAGATTTAACCATACAGTACGGGCTTGTACTGGTTTCGACAGGCCGGCTGAAGACGGTGAAGCTATCCGTGGACTGTGACCACGTTAAAACACAGATTTAAAATTAAACGCTGATAATAAATTAGCTTACGCTGCCTAATATAGGCGGCTGCCGTGCATAAGTGTCCTACAGCTTTTGTCCGGTATCATCCTTTGTAGGGAACCTTAACCGTTAAGCTTTGCGCGGTTAAGAGAACCATGAAGCTACTGAGTCCCCGGGGTGTCAGTTCCCACCCGGATAAAGGAAGATTGAAGAACTGACTATGATAGTAGAAGAACGTGGGATTCCGGTTTGGACGCGGGTTCGACTCCCGCCAGGTCCACTTGACCGCATCAAGACGAACTAAGGGCAGCGTAAACATAAGGGCAGTTTACGCTGTCCTTTTTTTGTGTTCCTCCTTAGCGGCAAATTTCTGAACGGCTCCTCCTATCCCCATTTAATACAATAAATGGCTGCAAAACTTTTTCCTATCAGTAATTGAGAGTAAAGCAGAAGTTTGATATCATGCGGCATACGAAAAAATCCATCCATTCTATGACGGAAATGGACGGACAGGAAGGCTGATCATGTTCAAAGAGTGCCTGCTTATGCAGGATAATATGAAAAGCCTGCTGGACTATTATAAAATTGAATACAGCAAAGACAGCCCAAGGTCTTAGGAGGCAGCAACGACAGTAGAAACAGGGATTGCCGGATTGAACGCATAGAAGAAATTCTGTGCGTTTTTTTTTGAGCGCGGGCGATTAATATATTGACTATATTCAAAAAATTGAGTATAATAAAAAAGTCAGTTTGAGGAGAGGAGAAAAAGCATGCTGTTTCCCAGTGAAATATTTCTGTTTATCTTTTTGCCGCTTGTGACAATTTTATATTATGGAATATTTGTGCGCTGGAGAACAGCCAAAAATATATTTCTTTTTTTTGCCAGCCTCCTTTTTTACGCATATGGGGAGAGAATCTATATATTTTTGATGCTGGCGGTCATACTGATTCATTATGTTTTGGGTATTTTGGTAGATTTATTTCGTGAGAGCAGGATTAAATCACGTCTTATCCTGTTTCTTATGATTGCAGCAGATGTTGGTATTCTGGGATATTTTAAATATTTGGGCTTTCTCATTGAGAATATCAATAATTTGCTGGGAACAGACATTCCGGATGTAAAAGCAGTCCTGCCAATCGGCATTTCCTTTTTTACCTTTCAGGCGATCTCCTATGTGGCGGATGTCTACCGGGAGAGAGGGGAGGTTCAGAAAAATTTTCTGAATGTGGGACTGTATATCACATTGTTCCCGCAGTTAATTGCCGGGCCCATCGTGCGGTATGAAACAGCGGCAGAGCAGATAAGGGACAGAAAAGAAACCTGGAAGGGGTTTTCGGAAGGGGTAACAAGATTTATTATCGGACTTGGTAAAAAGGTGCTTTTGGCAAACCAGTTTGCGATTGTGGCAGACGCCGCTTTTGCAGAAAACGGTACGGTAAATTCCGCTGCCTTTTTATGGCTGGGAGCATTTTCCTATACTTTGCAGATATTTTTTGACTTTGCCGGGTATTCGGATATGGCAATCGGGCTTGGTAAGATGTTTGGATTTGAGTTTGAAGAGAATTTTAAATATCCTTACATTTCATCCAGCATTTCAGAATTTTGGCGGCGATGGCATATTTCATTGCAGACCTGGTTCCGCGATTATATTTATATACCCCTGGGCGGAAGCCGTGTAGAAAGCAGAGGACGTCTGGTCTTTAATTTGTTTGTTGTCTGGCTTCTTACCGGAATCTGGCATGGGGCAAACTGGACCTTTCTGGTTTGGGGGCTGATGTATTTTATTCTGCTGACATTGGAAAAACTGACTGGCATTCATAAAAAAATGGGCGGTCTGGGACATCTCTATACATTGTTTTTTGTTGTAATTGGCTGGGTGATCTTCCGCTCTGACAGCATGAGAGGGGCAATTACCTATATAAAGGCGATGTTTGGAACCGGAAATAATGGGCTTTGGGATGCGGGAACCGTCCAGTACATAAAGCAGTATGGCATTTACTATATCGCAGGGATTATCGGCTGTTTTCCAGTCATTAAAAATCTCAACCGCCATTTTGAAAGGACAGTAATATGGGACAGTATCTATACGGTATCTGCCGTCGGGATTTTTTTGCTCTCCATTCTGTTTATTTTTAGCAATGCCTATAATCCGTTTATTTATTTTAACTTTTGAGAAAGAGATGAAAATTGCAATGAAAGAAAAAATTATCGCAGTTATTTTTTGTCTGGTCATATGCGGGATTTCCGTATCAACGCTCTTTCGGATGGTCATGGTGGAACCCGTTAAGCAGGAGGGGGCGGCGGAGGCTGGCGCCCGGGCGGAGAAGAATACCATTGCGGAGTACCATGAAAAAGAAAAAGAGCTTATGAAGCAGAGTCAGGAGGGCAAAGAAGCTGCCGCCAAAGAGGAGAAGCAGGAAAATTTCCTGGATACGGTTGACAAAGCGGTGAATCGTTTTACGGACGGCTTGAGCGGCAAGGCGGAGGGGGCAAAGATAAATTCGGAAATTTCCTCTGCGGTATCAGGAAATACATATATCGAATCAAAAACAGTACTGCTTGGTAAGGATAACTGGCTTTTTTATAAGGCGGCAGATGACGGCGATTCCATTTCCGACTACAAGGGAACGAATCATTATACGAAAGAAAAGATGAAAAGCATTATGAAAAAGCTGGAGCGGGAAAAAGCCGTTTTAAAGAGTAAAGGGGCTCAGATGATTCTTTTGATGCTTCCGAATAAAGAGAGCGTGTATGCGGAATATATGCCGGATAATGTGAAACGCAAATCAGAAAAAACAAGGATGGATATTTTTGCCGGTTATCTGCAGAAATATTCAAAGCTGAAGGTGGTTTATCCAAAGCAGGAGTTAGTAGCTGCGAAGGCGGCATACCAGACCTATTATAAGACCGATACACACTGGAACCAGATTGGCGTGTTTATCGGAGTGCAGGCGTTAAAGGAAAAGATAGACGGCAGCTTTGATTCTCTCGCGAAGGTGGAGTTTGAGATTGAGAAGAAAAATTATGCGGGTGATTTGGCGAAGCTGTGCAAAATGACAGATACCTACCAGGATGATATAAAATATGCCCTGAAACCATCCTCTGTAAAGAAAGGCATAAAGTCCGGGAAAAAACTCCTCATTATCGGAGATTCATTTAGTGATTTAATGCCGGAAATTGCAAAGAAATATTTTGCGGAGGTCAGGACAATAGGGGTGTGGAGCTTTAGTCTGCGGGATGTGGAGAAGTATAAACCGGATATCGTGGTGTGGGAATGTGTAGAACGGTATTTGGACAGGTATGACTGGATTAAGCTGGATAAATAGAAACGGAGGAACGGAAGATGAAAAGAAAAAAACTTTGGAAGGTGTTGATTATTCTGATGACTGCCGTTCTGTGCTGGAACAGTGCGGAGCCAGCCTGTGTACGGGCTTCTACGGCAAAACAGGTGCTAAAGGGGAAAAAGGGCTGGCTTTTCTACCAAAACGAGTCAGATGGGTGCAACATTCCGGAATACAGAGGAAATAACCACTACTCTAAGGCAGCGATGAAAAATATAAGGAAAAATCTGCTGAAAATGAAAAAGGCAGTAAAAAGCCGGGGAGCAGTTTTTGTTGTATGCATTGTCCCAAATAAGGAAGTGATGTATCCGAAATATATGCCGGACAATATAAAAAGAAAGTCAAAGGTAACAAGAGCAGACCAACTGGTAAAATATCTGAAAAAAAGTACGAAACTCAAAATTGTATATCCAAAACAGGAACTTATGGCGGCAAAGAAAAATCATCAGGTCTACTATAAGACAGATACCCATTGGAATGGAAAGGGACGTTTTATCGGGGTACAGGCATTGCGAAAGGAAATTCTTGGGACGGAGAAATCCATTGATGATGTCCGTTTCAAAATAACAACAAAAAAGTATTCTGGCGATCTGGCAAGATTGCTGGGACAATCCTCCCGCTATCGCACCGATACAAAATATACGCCTATCCTAAAAATAAAGAAAAAGGAAAAGAGCAAAAAGGATATTTTAATTGTAGGAGATTCCTTTGGACATGAAATGGCAGGTCAGGCAGATAAGTATTTCGGGAAAGTTTCGTATAGCGGTATCTGGGAATTTAAAATGTCACAAATCAGAAAAGGCACCGATGTTGTAGTATGGGAAGGAGCAGAGCGGTATTTGGATCGTTTTAGCTCAGTAAAATTATACAATAGATAATATTTAGAAAGAAAAAAATAACAAAGGAGATGTCAAACAAAATGGTTACAATTAAAAAACATAAGTATTCCGGTTTTCTTGCTTTTGCAATCGCATTACTGTTACTCGTAGAAATGGTAACTGATGTAAAAATAGCAGTGGCAGAAACAGCAAATAATAACACGCTGCCCACTTCGCAGCCTAGTGCGGAGCCGACAGCAATACCGACGGCGACAGCGGCTCCTTTGCCCGGTCCGACTTCAAAGCCGACCCCAGAGCCGACCCCGACAGTCACTCAGAAACCGCCTGTTAAAAAGCTGAAAAAAGTATCGGGCGTAAAACTGTCCCTCTATGCGACGGGTCAGATTAAGGTCACATGGAAAAAGAGTAAAAAGGCGAAATATTACCGTGTCTATTATTCAAAAAAGAAGAAAGGGAAATATCGCCTTGCCGGCGCAGTAAAAAAAACGAAGTTTATTGTAAAGAAATTAAAAAATAATGCAACATACTATTTTTATGTGCAGGCATGTGCGAAAAAGAAAAAGACGTCAGCTTCTGATAGTCCGATTTCCAAAAAAGTACATATAAAAACAAAGAAATTTCAGAGGAAAACTATTTTTGCCGGCGATTCTATCTGTCAGGGAATCGGATATCCGGGGTGGGCATATCCGTATATGAGCATTAAGGGAAAGAAAAAGGTAATTGCCTATCGTGGGTTAAATACCGTGACATTCCATACAAAAAGGATATTCGGGGGAAAAACCGGTTTGCAAAAACTGATTGCGGAGAAACCGTATCGTGTCTATATGATGCTTGGCATGAATGAGATTCACTACCGAAAGACAAGCAGCATGATTGCGGAGTATAAGAGCATGATCAAAGCGATTAAGCAGGCATGTCCGAACACGGATATAGTCCTGTGTTCCATATCGCCGGTTACAAGGGCAGAGAAGGCGAGGCATCCCGGTTGCTGGCAGATACCGGTGTTCAATAAGAAACTGAAGGCGCTGGCAAAAAAGAAAGGCTGCCGGTACTTTGATTATACTGCCTTTCTGAAAGATTCAGGAGGCTATCTCAAAGCACAGTATGCAGAAGGGGATGGGTATCACTGGAAATCTTCTGCCTATGCGGCATTTGCAAAGATTGTTTCTAAATATGATAAAAAACTTGACCGGTAGGATGGCCGCAGAGGAAAGAAAAACGTAAGTA
Source organism: uncultured Lachnospiraceae bacterium (assembly GCA_947628225.1). GTDB lineage: Bacteria > Bacillota > Clostridia > Lachnospirales > Lachnospiraceae > Eubacterium_F. Next base: position 289,802 of record CANQYY010000001.1, on the reverse strand, counting down.
TGCTTAGAATGGAGGAAATAATGATGTATAAATTCAGAAAATTACTTGTTTTATGTCTGGCAATCGCCTTTATCACAGGGAGCTTTTCCGGGTATTTTGCACAGGCAAAAACGAAAAAAGCGGTAAACTGCAAATCACTTTGCAGCGCAGCATTGAAGACAACGGGAGGAAGCAAGAAGTTAAAGTATACGTCGGCAAGCGCGATTGACTTTGGCGGGTTATCTGCTTCCGCGAGAAAAAAGGTAAAAGAGATTCAGTATATCTGCGACAGTAAAGAGGTTTACAGCCTTTGCGTCATCCGCGCTAAAAATACGAAAGACAGCGCAAAGGTTTTAAAGGCATTAAAAAAGTATAAGAAGAATAATTGCAACAGTGATTATCTGAGCGACTATTCCGCAACGGAGAAAAAGGTGTTTAAAAATGCGGTTTGCGGCAAAAAGGGCGCTTATGTCTGGTATATAGCGATGTCGCCGAAAAAAGCAAAAAATAATAAGGGGCAGAAATCCATTAAGAAACGGCTGTAGGAGGAATTTGCGATATGGTTTTTAGCAGCTTGCTGTTTTTGCTCCGCTTTCTTCCGACAGTTCTTCTCGCCTATTATATTGCGCCAAAAAAATGTAAGAATTTTGTTCTGTTTGTGAGCAGTCTTATTTTTTACGCATGGGGAGAACCGGTTTATGTCGCGCTGATATTGATTTCTACATTGGTGGATTACTTTGCCGGAAGGGCAGTGGCATATTGCAGAATAAAAGGGTATCAAAAGAGGGCGGTATTTGCTCTTTTATGTTCTGTCATTATCAATCTGTCGCTGCTTGGATTTTTTAAGTATGGCAACTTTCTTCTGCGGATTGTTCATCGGCTGACAGGATTTGGAGTCCCGGTATTGCATTTGGCGTTACCGATTGGTATTTCCTTTTATACCTTTCAGACAATGTCATATACGATTGACGTATATCGGGGAGAGGCTCCGGTTCAGAAAAATCTGATTTCGTTCGGCGCCTATGTTTCCCTGTTTCCGCAACTGATAGCGGGACCGATTATCCGTTATAAGGATGTGGCGGAGCAGCTTAGGGAACGCCGTGAATCCATTTCTCTTTTTTCCGGCGGGATTACCCGATTTATGGCGGGCATGGGAAAGAAGGTGCTGATCGCCAATCCGATTGGCGCGTTATGGACGGAAATAGCGGGGATGAATACCGGCGAGCTGACGACAGCAACGGCATGGCTTGGCGTGTTGGCATTTACTTTTCAGATTTATTTTGACTTTTCCGGTTATTCGGATATGGCGATTGGCTTAGGAAGAATGTTTGGCTTTTCTTTTCCGGAAAATTTCAATTACCCATACGAATCAAAAAGCATTACGGAATTTTGGAGGAGATGGCATATTTCTCTTGGCACATGGTTCCGGGAATATGTGTATATCCCACTTGGCGGCAATCGTAAGGGCCTAAGACGGCAACTCTTAAATATTGCGGTTGTCTGGCTGTTGACCGGGCTGTGGCACGGCGCCTATGCAAACTTTGTCCTGTGGGGTATCTATTACGCTTTGCTGCTGACAGCAGAAAAACTGCTTTGGAAACCTGTGTTAAATAAGCTGCCTTCCTTTATCAGACATTTGTATACGATGTTTTTTGTTATCGTCGGCTGGAGCATTTTTTCCTGGCAGGATATGGCAGACAGCAAAGGATATATGAAGACCATGTTTGCGCAGGCGGGCGCCGGATTGGCAGACAGGCAGACCCTGTATCTGCTCGTATCCTATCTTGCCATTATGCTTATTGCATGGGCAGGCAGTCTGTCATGGGGAAAAGATTTGAAGGAGAGATGCCTGCCGCAGGGGACGGTCAGGAGAAATATCGCAGAGGTGGCATTCGTCGGAGCGATGTTTATACTGTGCCTTGCGATGCTGATAAATTCCTCCTATAATCCGTTTTTGTATTTTAGATTTTGAAATGAGGTTAATATGAAAAAGGGAAATATAGTCCTGATTGTTGTATTTTGCCTGATGCTCTTTGGATGCGCGGCAGCGACATTTGTTTTGCCGGCAAAGGAGTTTTCTGTGGCGGAGAACCGGGAATTGCAAAAGAAACCTAAGTTTACAGGAAAGAAATGGAAGAAGGGTACATACCAGAAGCAGTATGAAAGTTATCTGAACGACCAGTTTTTTCTGCGTGACGGCTGGGTTCGCCTTGCTGTCGGAATGCAGGCTCTTTTGGGCCAGAAGGATATTAACGGCGTTTATCTGGGAAAAGACGGATACCTGCTGGAGAAACCTGTAAAAGCAGATTTTGATGAGGAACAGACAGAGGATAATGTCGGATACCTTTCCCATTTTTTAAATGAGGCGGCGGATATTTATGGAAAAGAGCATGTGAGCTGCATGATGATTCCGTCGAAAGCGCAGGTTCTGACAAACTACCTTCCGAATTTTGCAAAAGTTCCGAATCAGGATAAGACGCTGGATTCATTAAAGAGCAGGCTTAGCCACCCGAAAATGCTGTTGGATATGAGCAGCGAGCTGCAAAAACATCAGCAGGAATACATTTATTATCGGACAGACCACCACTGGACGACGCTTGGCGCCTGTTATGCCTATGCCGCATGGGCGAAGGCGACCGGGCAGGCAGTTCCACATGAGCCGGAATATTATCAGAGAGAGATTGCTTTTACGGACTTCTATGGCACGACATATAACAAGGTTCCTGTCAATGTACCGGCAGATCAGGTTGAATTGTTTCACAGTCCGGGCGATGCTGACATTCAGGTAGTGATGGATGAGGGGGAAACCACGGCAGATTCTATGTATTTTAAGAAAGCGGCGTCTGAGGGCTTTAACCGATACAATGTATTTTTTTCAAAGAATACCTTTCAAATTGAGGTAAATACAAAAGCCCGGACAGGGAAATCGCTGCTCTTGATTAAGGATTCTTTTGCCAACTGCTTCGCGCCGTTTTTGACAGAAGCGTATGAGCGAATTCTCATGGTTGATTACCGGTACGGCAAGGCGCCGATTGGCAGGATTCTTGGTCAGCATAAAGAGATAACCGATGTGCTTGTTCTTTTTAACACGGAAAAATTTATGCAGAATACGAAGCTTAGCAAGCTGGCAGACACAGAGAAACGGGGACAGACCTTAGAGGAGTTTCGTATGGAGGATTTCTTAGAGTGAAGATAATAACCATAAAGGTATGGATTATTATAAAAACCAAAGTGTGATTTCTGCAGGAGATAGCACGCGACAAGAAAGGAAGGAAAAGAATATGAAAAGAAATGGGAAAAGGAAATTGGGAATATTGGTAATGCTTCTGGCAATTACGGTAACCGCATTGCCGCAGCAGGCGGCTGCTGTGACGGCGTCGCCGGCATCAACGCCGGTAACGGCAAAGGGACCGGATTTGGTAGCAAAATATTGTGATATGGATTTTAAGAAGCTGAAGGACAGAATATTTTTGATTCCGAAAAATGGTAAGGGCAGTTATGCGCCAAATAATCTGACCATGGATAAGGGGTTTGCCTCCCTTTTAGAAGATGAGCTTGTTATTACCATAAAACAAAGAGCAGGCTGTTCTGTGAAGGTAAGCTTTAGTGATCCGTCCGTTGCCTCCTGTTCTGTCAAGAGGGAAAGAATGCCGAAAGAGAAAGAAACGGTATTTTATATAGGGAATATTAAATCAAAAAAGGCCGGTACGACGACCATGACCATTACAATAAGAGTGGGAAACTCCGTTAAAGAGTACTCCTGTAAGCTTACCTTTCTGAAATATCAGGAAAATCCGGTAAAAAGCTTTAAGGTGGATAAGAAGAACTTTGCTTCAGCATTTAATCCCAAAAAGGCAAGGGTATTAGCAGAAGGAGAGATACCAAGACCGGTAAAAGCTAAGAAACAGAGCTTAAAGCTGAAGAAGAAACAGAACAAAGTAAAAATTAACGTAAAGCTGAAAAAGGGTTATAAATTGAAAAATATTTGGAGAGGCGACTTAAATAAAAAAATAAAAAACGGAAAGAAATACAAACTTCAAAAATGGGAAAAGAAAGATTTTTGGGTGTATGTAGAATACCTGGATAAGACAAATACGGTTCGCTCATTATTACTGCAGGTAAAAATCAAACGGAAATAAAGATAGTAAAAAAAGCAAGAAGGATGTTTATGCAACTCTATTCTAATGACAGTTATTCTAACGGCATATTTTAAAGCAAAAATTTTTATAAGGTCAGCAGAATCAGGGAGGTACAAACCACCTCCCTGATTTTTGAAAAAATCTATATAGGAGGATGAAAATGAACGATTTACATAAAAATCTTTTGTATGTAAAAGACCTTGTGACGGCAATGGGAAATCTTAACAGGAAGGAGCAGCAACTTCTAAATAAAAAAAGAGTCCCTGTTCAACCACAGAGAATTGTGAGAAATAAGTCCCGTCAAAATAAGGGGGCTTTTACCGGCATACTCCTATTGACGTTTGCATTACTGTTTCTATACAATGCTGTTCCATATGCCATAAACTGCTATTACAGCGAGAAACAACAAATAGAGCAAGAAAAAACAGATGATGAGTTTTCGTGGTATTTGAATCACCCGAATAAGGAAAAATATCCCGGTTATCAGGGAAAAGAAAAAGTAAATTGGGTATCTGTGCTTTTGCCGCCGTTCATTCGGGGATTTTTTATAGCAGGCATTCTTACGGGGATTGTGGCTGCGGTTATTACGATTGTCAGAAAACGACAGGATGCGGATGTGGATAGAAGAAATAGTATCCTGCAAAAGAAATATGAAGCAACATTTAAAGATAACGAAGCTATTTTGCAAAAAAACGCAGAAATTGACGCAGAAATAAAGCAGATTGCAAACAAACGGGCGCTGATTAGCCAGGAATACATGCAAAACATTGTCGAATGGTATCCCAAAGATTATGGTTATCCATCTGCTGTGGATTTCTTTATCAATCTGGTGGAAAATCATCTGGCAACTACGATACAGGAATGTGTGGAACAGTACAATACGTATCTGTTCCGACAGGAAGTAGCGGATAACCAGCAGGAGATGATAGGAAATCAAAAAGTGATGATAGGCAATCAGGAAGTGATGATTAGTAAACAGGACAAGATGATAAAAGCGCAAATGGTTGGAAATGTGATTGCAGCCGTTAATATGATGGCGAATATAGCAACGGCAGGAAATACCGCAAATATTGCAGAGAGCGCAAGCAACATCGAGAGGAACACTGCAAGGACAGCGAAAAATACCGAAAGGATAGCGGGGCATGCAGCAAATATTGACAGGACGTTACGCTAATACACACAACATTTAAAGCAATGAAAAATAAAGGAGGATGACATAGATGGAGCAAATAGACAGGCTGCGTGAGCTTGCCATAGAAAATGATGAGTATAGCAGGCAGGAAAAGCAGCTGCGAAACAGTATGCAGGATAAGTTGGAATACCGGGAGTTAAAGGACGCGAACCAAAAAATAAAATTAGAAGGTTCTCTTAAATGGGGAATTTTTTCTGTGGTGGAAATTGTGTTTATGATACTTATCAGTAAAGGCCTGAGTTATGTATTAACCCTTAGTATGAACAAGGGAATGACACAGGATGAATTTATTGCTGCCGGAGGTTTTGGATACCGGCTGATACAGGTTCCCACGCTGTTAGGAGCTGTGCCGGCATTGCCAATAGCTTTTTTTGCTTTGTTTCTCGCAAAAAAGATTGTAAGAAACAAGGTTAAAAAAGAGAACGAAAGAAATCTCCGGCAAAATAAGATAAATGTTACGGAAAATGCTTCTATCAAAGCAAAGAATCAGGGAATAACGGAGAATAACCGTCAAATTTCAGATCAGCTGGAGATATTGAAAAAGAAAAAACAGGAACTTGACATACGGTTAAAAGAGGAAAATCCTTTGTATCCATTGGAATATCTTACTGTGCCAATTGTGGATTTTATAGAGCAGGAATTACAGTCGGGACGGGCTGAAACCATCAATCAGGCACTTGTGCATTATGAGGCAGGTTCTGGCGGGAATTGATAAAATTTCCTGTAAACAAGAAGCTTCATGCATTATCACTTTCCTCAAAAGACTTTGCCATATCCAGTCCCTTTTGAATCCGTTTCTCCTGCCGCTGCAATTTGGCAATGCTTTTTTGGATGTCCTGCAGCCTCTTTTCTTCGGAGGATAATTTTTTTCCCTGTTCGCATTCGTAATATTTGCTTAATGCAATGGAGCGTCTTTGATAGGTTCCCTTAAACAGAATGCCGGGGTTTATGATATAACAGTTGGAACTTTGCCTGCACAGAAAATCTGCCTCTTGAAGTGTTTTCATAGTGTCTGCTACTATACCATAAGAAATTCCGGTTTTGTCAGCAATTTGCCGGTAGGAATACAGAAGCATATTGTCCCGGTTCATGTTGGTAAGAATCCAGTAACACAATTTCGTTTTTTTGTTTGCAATCAGGTCCAAAGCGGATATAAAGTCCTGTAAAAACAATTTGTAGAAATTACTATCCTTCTCGTAAATATCGGCTTCGATAACCTCCATTTCTTTGATTTCCCCGGTTTCCCTATTGATATAAGAGGTAGTACCGACGACTTTATTTCTTTTTCGCATGGTAATTGTCCTTTCTCAAATTTTTTATCCTACGATTCCGGCAATCAAAAGTAACAGCATTGTATGATATAAATAATTATATCAAAGTTATCAAAAAAATACAATGAAAAAAATTGCGGGGAAAAGCAGTGAAAACTCCTAAATATAGGGCAATACGGTTTTTATTTTTCCTTTTTTTATTTTTCTTTCCTCTTTATCTATTATATTATATGAAAATCAGATAAAAAAATAATAGGCATCTATGATGCCCGGGTAAAAAGTTTTAGATAAAGTTAATGGGCATCTTCGATGCCCGGGTAAAGAATTGAAGTTAAGAAGTTAAAATCCAAGTCAAGGAAAAGGAGGAATTTGTAATGCAACAGAAAATGGAAGTAAAGGACAATCTGGGAAACCGCGGTTTTTTGGAGTTTGAAATTCCGACAGAAAACCAAACTTTCCAAAACCGTAAAGTTATCATGACGGCAATGGAGTTTTCAAGGATGGCAGGCATACTGGAAACTCTGGGTAATGTTCCGGAGGGATATTTTCCAAAGCATAAACTGGATTTCTTAAACTGGTCAAAAGAATTTGTGGAAAATGATCTGGAAGATGCCGTTTTGTTCTTTGAAAAGAAATTGGAAGGTGAAAAGCCCGGAACGATTAAATAAAGTCACTTGGTTTTATCATGTTCTATAATTTCTGAAACAGAGCAGTCAAGAATAAAGCACAGGGTGTCAATCGTTTTGGTGGTAATGGCTTCCCCTTTCTTCATCCTGTGTATGGTATTTGAAGATATTCCCTGCTTAAAAATCAGTTCATATTCAGATATGTTCTTTCTGGCTAACGTGTCAAAAAACGGCTTATATGAAATCATATATAAAGCACACTCCTTATTTAATATGACAATAACATATTTAACAGGCTCAACATACTTAATATATTGACTATATTGGCTGTTTTTTGATATAATATTGCAAAGGATTTCAAAGATTTTATGGAATAGAAATTAAAATAGAAAAAATGAACAGAAAACTTTCAAGAGATAGGAGAGATTTCTTATGAAAAACACAATCAAAATTATGATGGCAGCTCTCACACTGGTTTTTGCGATGAGCCTGACGACCGGAGTAACTGCCGAAGCAAAAGCTTATAAGGCAAAAACAGTAACCGTAACTAAAGGCAAGTCGAAAACAATCAAGACTTCGAGAAAAATCAAGAAAGTAAAAATCAGCTCCAAAAACAAAAACTTCAAAGTTAAAAAAACCGCTGCTAAGAAGTTCAAAGTATCTAAAACCGATAAAGGAAAGAAACAGACTGTAAAGGTTACTTACACGAACAAAAATACACAGACCTTCAAAATCACGACCAAAGCGGCGAAAAAGACAAAAAAGTCGATTCCGTCTTATGCAAAGAAAATCGTGAAGGAACTGAAACCGCTTCTGGCTGACCCGGATAAAGGCTTGCAGACAGCTCTGGCGGGTTGGTTGAAACGCCTGAATCCAAGAAAAAGTTTGACCTATAAATTCAAACTGGGTAACTGGAAATACGGACTCGGTGCATCAATAAGTTCACTAACGGTAGAGGAAGTTCTGAAAACTTACACGACGTCACAGAAAAAGGCTCTTATCCTTGAAGTATATCTGCGTCAAAGGATGTCATATTCTTATGCAAATGAAGGGAAATATTGCCATACCAGATTCCGTGGCGAAAACCCCAACCCATATTTCAAAAAACTCTATAACGGCGCATTCAAAGGCGTATGTTCAGATGGCGCTCGAATGGCATATGATATATGCCGGTATCTCGGCATAAAAGCAAAATGTGTCAGTTCAGATGATCTCGACCATGAATGGGCCTGCATTTGGGCGAAAGGCAAAAACGGAACGTCTTACTGGCATGGCATTTATACAACATCTTACCCTTACAGCATGAAAGCCTCTATCCCGGCAGGGGACAATGGAGAAATATTACTTACGGAAGCTCAGGTAAAGAAATACGTTTGCAGCCCAAACGCATCAACTCATTTCATGGCATTAAAGAGAAAGATTATAAACAAACCGACGCCAAAACCAACGGTAACACCCGCGCCGACGATAAAACCAACGGTAACCCCTGCACAGACACCGACAGGAACGCAGGGACAGCGTATTGTTATTCCATTCGCAGAACATCAATACACCTGTCCCGGATGCAGCGTGCCATATCGACATAAAAGCAGCAACAATCCATACATCACAAACGGAATTACAGAAGTAGGCAGCTATAAAGTGTACAAACACTCAACACCGACCGGAATCCGTTACTTCGATGCGAACGGAAACGAATACATTGACATCAATCATAATGGATTCATCACAGATGAGTTGGAAACTCTCAGCAATGTGTGAAAGAATTAAAATAATATAAAAACAGAAAGAGAGGATTCTGATGAAAATATGCAAAATCATGCTGATAGCATTGTTGTTTACGCTTGCGCTGCACGTAACAGGAACAACTGCAGACGCAGCAGAAAAGAAAACCAAAACCTACAAAACACGGACGGTAAAAATAATGCGAGGTTGCTGTAAGGATGTGAAAACCTCGAGAAAAATTAAGAAAGTGAAAATCTGCAGCAAAAACAAACACTTTGCAGCAAACCTCTTATACACAAAGAAGAGAAATAAATTTGAAGTAGAGGATTCAGATTATGGCAAGACGCAGGCTGTAAAAGTGACATACATGAATGGACGGACGCAGAAATTTAAAATCAAGACCGTTCTGTCAACATATGAAAAGAAAATTTTAGATGAGTTAAAGCCGCTGCTGGCTGACCCGGACAACGGATTAAAGAAAGTACTGGCTGGTATGATGAGAAGCCTCAACAGCTCCTACTACTATGAACCGGAGTTGGTGATCGTAAATAGCAGTTTCAAAATGGTATCCAAAATGTCATGGGATGAGGTCATAAGGAATTACTCAGTATCCGAGAAAAAAGCTCTCATCCTTGAACATTATTTTGAAAATAGGATGATATATTCCATGGCGAATCGCAGAAGTTGTTCTAATGAATTATATCTCAGCAACAAATTGTATAAAAAACTCTACAATGGCGCGTTCAAAGGAGTTTGTCAGGATGGCGCTGTAATGGCAAACAGTATTTGCGAACTTGTTGGAATGAAATCTGTATGGATATCTTGCCATGACATAAATCATGCATGGTGCAATGTTTATGTAACGGATAAAAATGGCACATCCTACTGGAAAGGCGTTTCTGCAACATCCTATGCCTATAGTTTGAAAAAATCTATTGGAATATCCGTACGTAATGTAGGTAAAGAGAATTACGCAAGCAGATCAATAAGTAAAAAAAAGCTTAAAAAATATGTCTGTAAAAATGCTCTGACAGAATGGCATACCGCTCTCAGGCGTAAACCCCAAAAAACATCAACCGCGACAACACCAACTGCACCGGCGCCGACGGTAAAACCAACGGTAACACCCGCACCGACGATAAAACCAACGGTAACGCCCGCACAGACGCCGACAGGAACGCCGGGACAGCGTATTGTTGTTCCGGTTTCCGAACACCATTACACCTGTCCCGGATGTAACGCGCCATACCGACATACCAAAAGCAATAACCCGTACATTACGAACAGCAGAGTACTATATAAAGATGTTACGGTGTATGAACACATGGTAAAAGGAGTTTCTCGTTGGTTTGACGCAAACGGTAACGAGTATATCGACGTCAACCATAATGACTATATTTTAGATGAACTGCAAATTGTATTCGGATAAACAATAAAAAGATAGGAATGATTCTTATGAAACACTCAGTAAAAGTTATGCTGACAACGCTTACACTGGCTCTTGCTATGAGCCTGACTGCAGGAATCTCTGCAGACGCAAAAGCGTACACAGCGAAAAAGGTCACTGTAACCAAAGGCAAGTCAAAAACAATCAAGACTTCGAGAAAAATCAAAAAAGTAAAAATCAGCTCCAAAAACAAAAACTTCACGGTCAGGAAAACTGCCAACAAGAAGTTCAAAGTATCGGGAACAGACGTGGGCAAAACCCAGACCGTAAAAGTGACGTACACGAACAAAAACACCCAGAAGTTCAAAATCACGACGAAAAAAGCAAAAACGACAGCCATCCCGTCGTATGCTCAGAAAACCGTGAACGAACTGAAACCGCTGTTAGCAAATCCCGACCAAGGACTGCGGACGGTTCTGAACGACTGGCTGAAACGCCTGAATCCGAGAGCAGGATATACGTATGAGTTCAAACTGGGCAACTGGAAATACGGACTGGGTGCATCCATAAGTTCGCTGACAGTAGATGAAGTCATGAAAACATACACGACATCACAGAAAAAAGCTCTTATTCTTGAAGTATATCTGCGTCAAAGAATGCAATACGGATTAGCAGGTCACAAAAGAACAGAATCTTACTGGTATAATCGCAATAAAAACTCATTCTTCAAATTATTATATCAAGGACAATTCTGGGGAAAATGTGGAGAAGGAGCAACCATGGCGTATGACATATGCCAATATCTTGGTATAAAAGCAAAATATGTGCAATCGTATGAACTCAATCATGGATGGGCTTGTATCTGGGTAACAGACAAAAACGGAACATCTTACTGGCACGGCATTTATACAACATCATATCCCTACAGCATGAACAAATCCGTGCCTGACAAGATACTCACAAAAGCCCAAGTGAAAAAATATGTCTGCAATCCAAACGGTGCAACATATTTCAAAACCTTATTAACAAAAATCAAAACCAAACCGGCGACAACCCCGGCGCCCACCGTGGCGCCGACGGTAAAACCGACGCCGACGCCCGTTCCGACGCCGATACCAACGCCGACCACCACGCATCTTGTGTTCCCAACACCGACGCCTGTTCCCACCACGGAGCCGACACATAGAACCTAGTAATCCGTACATTACGAACAGCAGAGTACTATATAAAGATGTTACGGTGTATGAACACATGGTAAAAGGAGTTTCTCGCTGGTTTGACGCAAACGGTAACGAGTATATTGACGTCAACCATAATGACTATATTTTAGATGAACTGCAAATTGTATTCGGATAAACAATAAAAAGATAGGAGCGAACTCTTATGAAAAACACAGTAAAAATTATGCTGGCAACACTTACACTGGCTCTTGCCATGAGCCTGACCGCAGGAATTCCTGCAGACGCAAAAGCGTACAAAACGAAAAAGGTCACTGTAACCAAAGGCAAGTCAAAAACAATCAAGACTTCGAGAAAAATCAAAAAAGTAAAAATCAGCTCCAAAAACAAGAACTTCACAGTGAAGAAAACTGCCAAAAAGAAGTTCAAAGTATCGGGAACGGACGTGGGCAAAACCCAGACCGTAAAGGTAACGTACACGAACAAAAACACCCAGAAGTTCAAAATCACGACGAAAAAGAAGAAAACAACTTCTACTGGCTATAAAAAGAAAGTAATCGACGAAGTAAAATCGCTTATCGCTGACCCTGACAAGGGACTGCGTAAGGTTTTGGCTGACTGGAAAGCAGACATGACTAAAAAGACCAAAGTAGACACCAGTAAATATACGGTAATAGCAAAACTTTGGCGTGAGGACGCAAACTACAACCCTCTTAGCTATTTATCTGAGGACGATGTTATCAAAACATACACACCATCTCAGAAAAAAGCACTCATTATAGAAACGTATTGCATAGCAAGAATGACATACAGTAACAAAGGATTTGCCGAAAAGGAAACGTATCACTATCACCGTAACAGTGACAAATACTTCAAATTATTATACAAAGGCGAATTTGAGGGATTATGTGAAAGTGGTGCTGATATGGCTACTGATATAGCAAATGCAGTTGGATTAACAGCAAAAACTGTCATTTCTGTCCAACTTGACCATGGCTGGTGTGTCATCAAAGCAACAGATAAAAACGGAACGACCTACTGGCACGGAGTTGACACATATACTGTTGCTGATTCCTACAACCTGAAAAATACAGCACCTGTCAACAAAAATATGACACCAGCACAAGTAGAAAAATACGACTATACAGTTTCTCTGTCAAAATTCAAACTGTTCAGACAGAAAAAAGCGGTAACTCCAACCTGACGCAGGGCGTTTGTTGCTGAACAGGCATCTCTTGTCAACAAAAAATTTAACAAACAACGATAGAGCCATGTATGGCTCCGGGAAAAAGAATGAAAGAACCCGAATCCCCAAAAGCGGGGGTTGGCGTTTGTATTGGATGTGACGATACAGACGCCGCAGGAAAAAGGCAGCCATAGACTAAGCATGTATGGCTGCCTTTTCCTGTATCACAATAAGCTGGCCCGCAAAGCGTGGCAGCGTAGGTTTCTTTCCCCTGCTCTTCCGGGTACAGGAAAAAACATAATCAGGAGCGGCTGTTGTCCGCTTCAGAAAGGAGAATCATGCAGATAGAAAAAATGCTTTTGGATGACAGGCTGTCAAGGATGCTAAACGGCTATGCGGCTTATACAGAGTATATCCCTTGTGTGCTTCGTTCTTTTGCCTCTATGCCGGTATCCGTTTACCTTGCCCCTTATAACGGGCAATGGGAAAGGCTGTGCGCCCTGTTAGGGATCACGGAACTTGCAGATAAAGACAGGATGACCTATCAGGAGGCGGCTGCCCTCATCCACAGGAAGCGGACGGAAAACAGACAGGATTTGTCAATGGCAGAAGCCATCGTTATCCTGTCCGTTCCTTTTCAGGACTACTTTGAAGGGAGGGATGGAGCATATGGGAAAAATAAATCTGATACCCCTTGAAGAAAGGCTGCAAAAGGCAGGGAGGGACAGCCCCGGCTATTCTGCCATTTTCCCTTTGCCGTTAGACTCTTATTTTTACGGCTGGGATGAGCTGCTCGGGGGCTCCCGTTTTATGGAGATGTACAGTCAGGAAATACGGTGGTACGTTCCTCCTTTTGATGTCGGTGAAAAATGCACCATTTTGGAAGCGCTCGCTTTTTCGGCGGAACTGCCGCCAGTAGAACGGTTGGAACTGCTTGCCAAAATACTGGTGGAGCCCTTTGCCGCATGGGAGGAAAAGAATCAGGAAAAAAAGAATGAAAGGAGAAATAGACATGAATCAGAAAATAACAATGCCCGCCATTGTGAAAGAAACCAGTGCCGGGCTGGTAAGCTATAACATAGTCGATGAGATGTTTAAAAACCGGGAAATCGAATGTACCGGGGATATAACGGCAGAACAGGCAGACGCACTTATCTTACAGCTCCGTTATTTACAGAGGGAAGACCCGAAGGAAACCATTACCCTATATATAAACAGCCCCGGTGGCGAGGTGTCGGCAGGGCTGGCGCTGTATGATGTGATACAGGCGGTTTCCTGTCCGGTGCGGACGGTCTGCGTGGGGCTTGCCGCCAGCATGGCAGCCATTCTGTTCCTCTGTGGAAGCCAGAGGGACATCCTGTCCCACGCCAGAGTAATGATACATGATCCGCTGGTGGCAGGAAATATAAACGGCAGCGCCCTGCGTGTGGAAAGCATCAGCCGGGATTTGATGAAGGTAAGGGAAGTACTGGGGACAATCATTGCCGGGCATACCGGAAAAAGCCGGGAAGAGATTCTGGAAAGGACTGCGACCGACTGTTATTTTGACGCAAAAGAAGCCGTGGAGTTTGGAATGGCAGACAGGATTATAGAAAGGATATGAGAGGTGATACAGTATGGGCGATGGAACCCGCATTCTGGCACAGGGATGCCGGATAAGCAACGACACTTGGAAAACGGGGCTGAACAACAATGATTTGATTATCGGCCCCAGCGGTTCGGGCAAGACCCGCGGCTATGTATTGCCGAACATCCTGCTGGGAAATGAGAGCATGATAATCGGTGATACTAAGGGAAACTTAAAAAGGCAGACGGAGGATGCGCTGAAACGTAAAGGCTTCCGGGTAATCCAAATCGACTTTACCGACTGTCTTTCTTCCTATGGCTACAATCCCTTTGATTTTATCCGCTATGACAGCAGGAGGGACTGTTATGCAGAGCAGGATATTCTGACAATGGCGGCATGTATCGTGCCGGTAAAAAGCTATGGTGACCCTTATTGGGAGCTGGCTGCCAGATTTTATCTGGAAAGCTTCATTGCTTACATTCTGGAATGTCTGCCGGAGGAAGAACACTCCCTTGATTTTGCCGTCCGGCTGTTGGCGGAGATGGGCACCGGACGCTTTGAAAAGCTGATGAAAGAATTGCAGGAAATCCATCCGGGCAGTTTTGCGCTCAGTCGTTATAATCTGTATAAAAACAATGTCCGGGCGGAGAAAATGCACGAAAGCATCCGCGGGATTCTGGCAGAAAAACTGTCCGTCTTTTCCTTTGACGGGGCAAAAGCAATGTTCCACAAACAGAAACGGATTCGGTTTGCAGAGCTGGGAAGGGAAAAAATTGCCGTATTCCTGACAGTCAGTGACACCGACCGCTCTATGGACAGGCTGACGGACCTGTTTTTTACACAGGCAGTCCATACGCTGTGCCAGAGTGCAGACCGGGATTATGGGGACAGCAGGCTGGCAGTGCCGGTGCGTTTTTTGCTGGATGACTTTGCGGCAGGCATTTTTATCCCGGACTTTGATAAAATCATTTCCGTTATCCGCTCCCGTGAAATCTCGGTCAGCATCATCTTACAGAGCATCTCCCAGCTGGAAAGCATATACGGACATGCAAGAGCCATGACTATCATCAATAACTGCGACAACTGCCTGTATCTGGGCGGTCAGGATGTGGAAACCGCCCGCTATATAAGTACAAGGGCAAACAAATGGATAAACACGATTCTGGAAACGCCGCTGAACGAAGCATGGCTGTTTACCAGAGGCAGCAAGCCCCGACAGGTCAGAAGGTATCAGTAACAGTTACTGGCGCACAGATAAAAGAGATTGCAGGATAAGAAAAAAGGGAAAGATACCTGTCTTTGCAGGTGTGAAAAAATGAAAATTCTTTTACACAGAAACAGCCTGTCGGCGGTTGGATTGCTGACAAAAGTGTTGATAAGTAAGCGTTTTTCATGTATAATTCATCAGTGAAACTGTAAGGAAAGTGATGAGATTGTCAAAGAAATCATAGAACATCCTTTTTGTTAAAGGAGGACGGGAAATTGCAGTTGACAGATTCCGTTAGAAAAATAAAGGGCGTGGGGGAAAAGGCGGAAAAGCGCCTGAACAAATTAAAGATTTACACCGTGGAGGATTTGTTGGAGCACTATCCCCGCGGTTATGACGAGTTTAAGCCGATAAAGCCGATTGAACGGCTTGAGGAAGGGGAAACGGCGGCTGTCGAGGGAACACTGGCTGTCAGACCGCAGATGAAAACGGCGGGCAGGCTCAGGATTTTGAATACTGAGATACAGGATGCGAGCGGCTGCGTGCCGGTTACCTGGTTTAATATGCCGTTTTTGCGGAATCAGTTAAAAATGGGAACCCGGTATATTATGAGAGGGAGAGTGGTAAAAAAAAGGGGGAGGCTTTTATTAGAGCAGCCCAAATTATATTCAAAAGACGAGTTTTACCGTCAAATGGGAAAACTAAGGCCGATATATCCATTGACTGCCGGCATGACCAATTCTGCTATTACGAAGGCTCTGGAGCAGGCATTGAAAGAAACGGAGTTTTTGCCGGATTTTTTACCGTTAGAGATACGAAAAAGACAAAACCTGCCGGAGTATAAAAAAGCGCTTTGGCAGATCCATTTTCCCGCCGATAGAAAAGAAAGGGACGAAGGGCGCAGGCGATTGGTGTTTGATGAATTGTTCTTATACTCCCTTTCTCTTGCTTATATGAAAAAAAGGGAAGCCGCTTTAAGCAGCCATGTAATGGAAAGAAAAAAGGAAGTAGACGAGTGGCTGGATGAGCTTCCCTTTTCTCTGACCACAGCGCAAAAGAAAGTATATGAAGAGATTGTGTCAGACATGACCGGAGGAACGGTGATGAATCGTCTGGTGCAGGGAGATGTAGGAGCCGGAAAAACGATTGTGGCAGTGGCCGCTTTATACCAGGCAGTATTAAATGGAGGGCAGGGCGCTTTTATGGTACCCACGGAGGTACTGGCAAGCCAGCATTATGATAACCTCTGCGGATTGCTAAGCAAAAGAGGAGTCAGGATTGGCATGCTGACCGGTTCTCTGACGGCGAAGCAAAAGAGAGAGGGAAGAGAAAATCTTGCCTGTGGGACGTGGGATATTGTAGTAGGAACTCATGCGATCATACAGGATAATATAGAATTTAAAAATCTTTCTCTGGTAATTACGGATGAACAGCACCGTTTCGGGGTCAAACAGAGAGAGAGCCTGTTTCGGAAGGGAGAGCAGCCCCATGTGCTTGCGATGAGCGCTACGCCGATTCCCAGAACGCTGGCGTTAATTTTATATGGCGATATGGATCTGTCCGTGATCGATGAAAAGCCGAAGAACCGTCTGCCAATCAAAAACTGTGTGGTAAATACCTCTTACCGCCCCAACGCCTATCGTTTTATGAGGCAGCAGATAGAGGCGGGACGTCAGATATACATTATCTGCCCGATGGTGGAAGACAGTGAAGAAATGGAATTAGAGAATGTGATGATATACACCGAGGAATTAAAAGGTATTTTCCCGGCTTCCGTGCGTATTGCGGCGCTTCACGGGAAAATGAAGCCGGGAGAAAAAGAAGAGATCATGGCGGCATTTTCGCGGGGCGAAACGGATATTTTAGTGTCCACCACGGTAATTGAAGTAGGTATTGATGTGCCGAACGCCACTGTTATGATGGTAGAAAATGCAGAGCGGTTTGGCCTGGCGCAGCTCCATCAGCTCAGAGGACGGGTGGGAAGAGGAAAAGAACAGTCGTATTGTATTTTAATGACGGGACGGGATTCAAAGGAGAGCAAAGAGAGGCTTGCGATACTGACCCAGTCCAATGATGGTTTTTTTATTGCCGAAAAGGATTTAAAACTGCGGGGTCAGGGAGATCTGTTCGGAGTCCGTCAGAGCGGCGACCAGTTGTTTAAGCTGGCGGATATTTTTGAAGATGCCGGGATCCTGCAGCAGGCAGGGCAGGAGGCGAAGCGGTTTACCCAAGAGGACATTATTCTTTTCTACAAGAAAAATGAAAAGCTGAGAAACCGGGTAGAGAGTTATCTTGGACAGGTCACTCTGTGAGAAACGGACGGAAGATTCTTTGTAAATCTACTCTTGAAAAAATACGCGCTATCATATACAATAAGAACATATGAAAAGCGCGGGAAGGAAAACGCTTTAGGAGAATGGAATATGAGAGTGATTTCAGGAAAAGCCAGACGGCTGCCTTTAGTAACGCCATCCGGGAAGAATACGAGGCCGACTTTGGATCGCATAAAGGAAACCCTGTTCAATATTCTTCAGGGAGAGGTATACGGCTGTCATTTTCTGGATTTATTCAGCGGCAGCGGCGGAATTGGGATCGAGGCACTCAGCAGGGGCGCAAAACAGGCAGTTTTTGTAGAATATGATAAAGAAGCTCTGCGGTGCATCCGGACAAATCTGGCGAAGACAAAGCTTGACAGCCAGGCCGTCGTCCTTCCGGTAGAAGTAACCTATGGGATTTCCAAACTGGAAAAGATGGGACAAGTATTTGACATTATATTTGCAGACCCCCCGTACCAAAAAGGTTTTGAGCAGAAAATACTAAAACTTCTGACCGCCTCCGGTATTGTGAGGCAGGGAACCTTAGTGATTATGGAATCTTCTTTGGAAACAGCGCCGGATTATTTTGATGAAACCTATTATGAGTTAATAAAAATAAAGGAATATAAGACAAACCAGCATGTATTCCTGCGTGTGAGGGGCACACAGAATGGAGGAGAAAATGAACCCATCAAGAATTGAACAGGCAATCGATGATATTTACAATTATGTCGAAAGCTGTAAACCGTCTAAGCTGTATCCGAACAAGGTTGTGGTAGACCGGGGCGAATTATATGATTTATTGGATGAATTAAGACTTTGCGCGCCGGAGGAAATCAAACGGTATCAGAAAATCATAACGAACCGCGACGGTATTTTAAATGAGGCGCAGCAGAGGGCGGAAGATATGCTCAGTCAGGCTCAAAAGCAGACCGCCCAGATTTTAGACCAAAACGAGATTGTCCAGACGGCATACCAGAGGGCGGAGGATATTATGAAACAGGCAACGGAGGAGGCACAGAGATTAGTGGATGCGGCGCAGCAGGAGAGCGAGCAGATGCACCGTGCGTCTTTGTTGTACACGAATAATCTGCTGGATCAGGCGCAGCAGGCAGTGGAAACCTCTCTGCGGGAAACGGATAATAAATACAGGATGCTTAACAGCGCCTTAAAAAACAGCGTCCAGATTATGAAAAGCAATAAGGAAGAACTTATGGCGCAGCTGGAGCCGGAGAAATACGCAAAGGCACAACAGGGGAAAGAAAAAGAAGAGGCGGGCAAATCGCCGGACAAGGCTGACGCGGAAACGGCTGCTTCCGAAGAACAGGCTTTTGACGTGCCGGAGGATGCTTTCCTAAAAGAAAAGAAATAAGGAAAAAAGACCTGCCAGAAGACAGTTCAGCCCCTTGCACAGTAAATAAGGAAAAAGAGAGAGTTCTGATTTTGATAGGACACTACCCGTCTGGGCGGCGGCAGACAGCCCCCCGAAGGTTAGTATTATCATAGTCAGAACTTTTTTTACCGGCTCGGAGAGGGCGCTTTCCCGTAAAAAAGAGAGGCCGGAGGTAATTTCCAGAGAACCCGAGCACAGAACCGAAGTTACGGAGCCGGCAGGGAAAAGTGTCAGGATAAACTGACCCAGAATGGAAAAAAGAATAACGTAGCCGCCGATTTTGATCAGGACAAGGAAGCTTTCCTGAATGATTGCATCCATCTGGCTTGAAAGGAAACCCCCATTTGCCGCATTTTCCACCGACGCGCCGGCAAGGGGAGCCGGGCAGATTTTTTTTTCGTCAGTTTTTTTGGAAAAATAAATCAGGGAAAATAAAAAACTTCCAATCAGGGAGGAAAGACAGAGGAGCAAAAAGAGAAAAAGGGCGTTTGTCCGGTTCAGGCGAAGAATCTGATTTCCGCAATAGACTAAAACGAACATAGGGCTTGGATTATTGACAAAACCAAGAAAAAAATATGCCTGACGCTTGGAAAGCAGTCCTCTTTCATACTGGCTTGTAACCAGAGCCGCGCCTGCCGGATAGCCGCATAACAGTCCGGTGAGCAAAAAGAGCCGGCGGGAGGCGATGCGGGGTAAGCATGTGTCAAACAGACGGATGGCAATAAAAAAGGGGAGCAGGGTGGGAAGCAGCTGGGTCAGCCACAGGGAGGCTCCATATTTACTGCCTGCCATAGCGGTTTCCGGGAAAAAAAGCAGCAGGCAGAGAAAAAGAACGGAACAAAATATCATCGTTTGTTTCCTAACGGCGTTTTTACTCTTGCTCTAATATATGCCGGAGCAGGACATAAATAGAAGCAGAGATAAAACAGACGGAGAAGAGGATATTTTTCTTGTAATTTTAAAATAACAGGCGTATAATTATATCGGTTATTTTATACGTTTCGGAATGGAGGAAAAAATGAAAGTATTGGTTATTAATTGCGGTAGTTCATCCTTGAAATACCAGCTCATTGACTCAGAAACAGAGGAGGCGTTAGCAGTCGGCCTGTGTGAGAGAATCGGAATTGACGGAAGACTGAACCACACGCCGGCGGACGGCGAAAAAGTGGTAATCGATCAGGATATGCCGGACCATGAGGTGGCGATCCGTATGGTATTGGAGGCGCTGGTCCATGATGCCTATGGCGTAATAAAAGATTTAAAGGAGATTGATGCCATTGGGCATCGTCTGGTACATGGCGGGGAGAAATTTTCCTCTTCGGTTATTATTGATGAAGATGTAATCGCCGGGGTAGAAGAGTGTAATCCGCTGGCGCCGTTACATAATCCGGCGAATCTTATCGGTGTTCGCGCCTGTGAGGCTATTATGCCCGGCGTCCCCAACATCGGTGTTTTTGATACGGCATTTCATCAGACTATGGAACCGGTGGCTTACCTGTACGGGCTTCCTTATGAATATTACGAAAAATATAAGGTGCGCCGCTATGGTTTCCACGGAACCAGCCACAGCTTTGTATCCAAACGCGCGATAGAAATGTTAAAGTTAGATCCCGATAATTCCAGGATTATTATATGCCATCTGGGAAATGGCTCCAGTATCTCTGCCGTAAAAAATGGCAAGGTAGTAGATACCAGCATGGGAATGACCCCGTTAGAGGGCCTTGTTATGGGAACCCGCTGCGGCGATATAGATCCTACAATCGTAGAGTATCTGGCGCACAGCCTTGGGAAATCCTTAGAGGAGATTATGGTAATTTTAAATAAGGAGTCGGGCGTATATGGACTTTCCGGCGGTGTTTCCAGTGATTTTCGCGATTTGGACAAAGCCTCTAATGAGGGGAATGAAAAGGCGAAGTTAGCAGTTGAAGTATTCAGTTACCGAACAGCGAAATACATTGGCTCGTATATTGCCGCCATGGACGGTGTGGATGCCATTGTATTTACCGCGGGGCTTGGGGAAAACAATATTGTTGTCCGCCGCCAGATTTTAGAGCATTTTGGCTATATGGGCATTACTCTGGATGAGGAGGCGAATAATGTGCGGGGCAGGGAAATGATTATTTCCACGCCGGATTCCCGGGTTACGGCCGCTGTAATCCCGACGAATGAAGAATTGGCGATTGCCCGTGAAACGGTTGCGTTGCTGAAATAAGGGAAATTTATCACAAATACAAAAAAACAGTTGACATTTTTAGTGCCACCCTATATAATTGTAAAAGTGTTTGAGTATGTCAGAGGAGGTGTAATAGACATGAGTATCTGTCCTAAGAATAAATCTTCAAAATCAAGAAGAGATAAACGTAGAGCAAACTGGAAGATGACTGCTCCTACTTTAGTAAAATGCAGTAAATGCGGCGCTTTGATGGTTCCCCACAGAGTATGTAAAAACTGTGGAAGTTACAATAAGAAAGAGATTATCTCTACCACAGCAGAATAATGGCGGGTTTATTTTGATGAATATGCACTGCAATGCAGTATAGTACAAGGCGAAAACTTCTACATCCGGCTGACGGATGCGGGAGTTTTTTGTTTTCCCGGCTGTCACGGACAGGGAAAACCGCTAAAAAACAGACCGGATATATTCAGCCAAAAAGTCTTCTTTCAGGGTAAACGAAGAATTTTCCCAATATAAATAAAGGCGGCGGCTTTTTTTGGATTCCTGAAAGAGGGGGAAATCCCCGCAGGAAAATCCCTTAGGAAGAGGGAGAAAAACGCCGGTTTTTTTTAGATAGCAGTTGGAGGCGGCCGCTTTTTCCCGAAATTCGCTGTCCACATAGATTCCTACGCTTTTATGTACCGCCATATCTTCCTTTGGCAGATAAAAATAATTTTTATAATCCGGATAGAAATGAAACAGCGTGCCCTGGTAAAGGGGAACCTTAATGACTATGGCATCCGGTGTAAAGCGGATCCATTGGTTTTCCCGTTTATATTCCCCGGCAAAAGGGAGAGGGACGGCGGTATTATCGGTTATTACAAGCATATCGTTTTCTATATGGCAGCGGGGATGAGCCGGTTGGTAACGGGAATACAAAAGAAACCGGCTGCAAAGCGCCGTGCCGATAAGATCGTCCCTATTGTGATGAAGAAGAAAATTTTTCAACTCCCCGGCTTTTTTATCCCGAAAATATTTTTTCTGCATAAATTCCGTATAGAGCCGGATACAATCTTTTCCGGAAAAGTTATCCTCCCTCTGAAAGCCCAGCAATTTCTCCACCGTGCTGAGCCTGAAATCCGGCGTCTGGAACAAATCCTTTTTTTTCCTGACCTCCCGGTAAATATCCAGACTTTCCTTTCCTTCAAACGGCGAAGGGAGTTTGTAGGCGTCGTATTTTTTTTGCAAATAAGGAATATCGAAGGTGGAGCCATTATAATGAATACAGGTGGAAAACCTTTCGGTAAATTCCAAAAAAGAAAAAAGAATTTCCTTCTCGCTTATGTAGTCATCGGCAAACCATTGCGCAAGATGAGCGGATTCTCCGTCAAAATAGCAGACGCCGATAAGATAAAGAGAGGAAACGCGGGGAGAGAGCCCGGTTGTTTCAATATCAAAAAAGAAAATTTCCTCCGTCGGAACAGAAAGCGCCGACAGCGCCTGACGGATCACGGAGGCGTCAATATCCAGTTTGTATTCTGTGCGTTCCATGCGTTTTCCTCCCCTGTTTTATATAATGGTATTATACAACAAAAAAAGTATGTTGCAAATCCTGAAAATATGGTACAATATTTTATTATGAATCTTGTTTGGTATGAGGAGGAAAGGAAATTGGATACCAGGGATAAAAAGAACAGCCTTAAATACCTGAAGGGATTGAAGGGGCGCGTCCAGAATAGTATGAGCGGATTTCTGCGGGCCTGTATTGTGGCGCTATTGGTTCTTTTGCAATTTGCCATATTAATCGCTCTGCCGGTCTTTTTACGGCAGTATTCCTCCTTGTTCTATATTGTCATGGAGGTATGCGGAGTTCTTACGATTCTTGCCCTGACCAATGATACCCGCAGTATGTCGTACAAATTTGCCTGGCTCTGCATCATTGTAGTTCTCCCGATATCAGGAAATATTATGTTCTCCCTGTGGGGAAGAGTAGGGAAAAAGAATAAGCTGAATCAGCGGATAAAAACCCAGATACAGAAGGTAGATCAAAATCTGCTCCAGGATCAGAAGATTTCGGAAGAATTTATACGCAAGCACCCGGTCACTTCCAGAATGTCCCGCTATATGCAGGCGGAGGGTTCCCCTCTTTATAAAAATAATCAGGCGAAATATTATGATTTTGGAGAAGATGCCTTTGAGGATATTTTTATGGATATGGAAAAGGCGCAGCGCTTTATTTTTATTGAATTCTTTATTGTGGCGGAGGGAGCGCTCTGGGATAAATTTTACGAAGTATTAAAGCGGAAAAGAAAAGAAGGAGTGGAAATTAAATTTTTATATGATGATTTTGGCTCCCTGCTCAGGACCGGTAAAGATTTTGCCGCTAATCTCCGGGCGGAGGGAATTGAGGTTGAGATTTTCAATCCCATCCATAAGTATGTGAGCAAATTATTTATGAATTTCAGAAATCATCAAAAGATTGTTGTGATCGACGGAAATATTTCCTATACCGGCGGGTTTAATATTGCAGATGAATATGCCAATCTGATTGATCGTTTTGGCGTCTGGAAGGATGCCGGCATCCGGCTGACCGGCGATGCGGTATGGGGGATGACGATAACCTTTTTGGAGCTGTGGACAGCCTGCACCGGGAAGGACATAGCAGACTATGATAAATACCGGCCGACTCAGAAGTTTCCGCAAACGGATATGTACTGCCATGTTCTCCGCGACGGGCCGGCGCTGGATACCCGTTCCTTTGTGGGAAATACTTATAAGCAGATGATCCACTATGCCGGACGCCTTATGTATATTATGACGCCTTATCTCATACTGGAGGATTTTATGGTGGAATCTTTATTGGAGGCAGTCAGGCGCGGAGTAGATGTCCGCATTATTACTCCCTATATTCCCGATAAAAAACATATCAAAAGGATGACAGAATATAATTATGGCATTTTGCTGAAAAACGGCATACGGATTTATGAGTACCTGCCGGGATTTATCCATTCTAAGGTAGTCATGAATGAGCACTGCGCCATTGTAGGTACGATTAATATGGATTACCGGAGTTTTTATCTGCATTATGAAAACGGCGTGTGGGTGTATGAGCGGGAGTTCCTGCTGACCGTCATGCAGGATTTTTCCAAAACTTTTGAGGTGAGCAGGGAAATTACCTATGAGGAATGGAAAAACCGGCCGTTAAAGTTAAAACTTACTCAGCATATTCTGCATTTATTCGATACGCTGGTATAGGACGTTACGTTGGAGGTTGGAATATATGATAGCATTTGTAAAGGGAATTCTTGATACGGTCAGGGAGGATCGGATCGTTGTGGAAAACAATGGGGTCGGGTTTGAAATTTTTGTGCCCGGCTCGGTGTTGAAGGTTTTGCCCCAGGTGGGGAACACGGTAAAAATTTATACGGATACTTATGTCAGGGAAGATGTTTTGCAGCTTTATGGTTTTACGACAAAGGATGAGCTGGAGATGTTTAGAATGCTCATTACCGTCAGTGGGATTGGGCCAAAGGGGGCGCTGGGAATCCTTACCGTAATGGATGCGGATACCCTGCGTTTTGCGATATTGGCAGAGGATTCCAAAAGCATTGCCAAAGCGCCGGGGATTGGGGCGAAAACGGCGAGCAAGCTTATTTTGGAATTAAAGGACAAATGTCATTTACCGGATATGCCGGAGGACGCAGCACCGGCAGGAAACGCCCCGGCGGGCAGTGAAGAAAATGAGGCGCGAAACGATGCAATACAGGCGCTGGTGGCGCTGGGATATACTGCCACGGAGGCAGCTTCTGCCGTGAGAAAGATTAACATTACGGAAACCATGACAGTGGAAGAGGTATTAAAGCAGAGCTTAAAGAATCTGTAGAATGGAGGAACGATGAATAAACGTGTAATATCCACTGATATTATAGAGGAAGATTATAAAATTGAAAACAGTTTAAGGCCTAAATTTCTGTCAGATTATATCGGACAGGAAAAGGCAAAGGAAAATCTCAAGGTCTATATCGAGGCGGCAAAGGCGAGAGGGGAGGCGCTTGACCATGTTCTTTTGTACGGGCCGCCCGGATTGGGGAAAACGACATTAGCCGGTATTATTGCCAACGAGATGGATGTAAATCTAAAGATCACCTCCGGGCCTGCTATTGAGAAGCCGGGGGAGATGGCTTCTATCCTCAATAATCTGCAGGATGGCGATTTGCTTTTTGTCGATGAGATTCACAGGCTGAACCGTCAGGTAGAAGAGGTTCTGTATCCTGCCATGGAGGATTATATGATAGACATTGTGATCGGGAAGGGCGCTTCTGCCAGAAGCATCCGTCTGGATCTGCCGAGATTTACTCTGGTGGGGGCTACTACCAGAGCCGGGATGCTGACGGCTCCTTTGCGCGACCGTTTTGGCGTGGTTCATCGTCTGGAGTTTTACACAGTGGAAGAACTGACCGAAATCATCTGCCGTTCTGCAAAGGTGTTTCAGGTGGAAATTGACAGGCAGGGAGCGATTGAGATCGCCAGACGTTCCCGGGGGACGCCGCGCCTTGCCAACCGGCTTTTAAAACGCGTAAGGGATTTTGCTCAGGTAAAATACGATGGCGCCATTACCTTAAAGGTGGCAAATTTTGCCCTGGATTTACTGGAGGTAGACAAGCTGGGGCTGGATAATACCGACCGGGATATTCTGATGTCTATGATAGAGAAATTCGGGGGAGGTCCGGTTGGCTTAGATACTCTGGCGGCTGCGATCGGGGAGGATAGCGGCACCATCGAAGATGTCTATGAACCGTATTTAATCCAAAACGGGCTGATAGCCCGGACGCCGAGGGGAAGAATCGCCACGGAAAAAGCATATGCGCATTTTGGGTTGGAAATTTGACGAAAAGAAAAAAATCATGTATACTGTTTACATAGAAAATCTATGAGGTGGACGAATGAAAAATAAGAATGATACCGAGGTACTGATCGATGGCAGAAAATATACGATATGCGGTTTTGAAAGCGATGAGTATCTGCAGCAAATAGCATCTTATATCAATCATAAATTCGCAGAATTTAAAAAGAAAGACTATTACCGCAGGCTGGATTTGGATTTGCGGAATGTATTGCTCGCCATTAATATTGCGGACGACTACCATAAGGCGAAGAAGAAAGTCCGGGAATATAAAAAAGAAAATGAGATGAAGGATAAGCTCATTCTTGACATGAAGCATGAAATTATTGGATTACAGGAAACAGTGAAAAAGTCTGAGGAAAAAACAGAGCAACTGGAAACTTCCTTAGAGGATGCCGAGAAAAAGATTATTGAACTGGAAACAAGGCTGAAGCAAAGAAAATAGGACTGCGAGAGCAGTCCTTCTTTCATAAAAGAGGGGGGAACGTGTGAAGAATATAGAAATATTGGCTCCCGCCGGTTCCCTGGAGGGGCTATACGCCGCCCTGAGAATGGGAGCGGACGCCGTCTATGTAGGAACCCATAAGTTTGGAGCAAGAGCCTATGCCGATAATCCATCGGTGGAAGAACTGACAGAGGCGCTGACCTTTGCCCATTTGAGAAAGAAAAAAATATATTTGACAGTAAATACCCTTTTAAATGACCGCGAATTGGAGCATGAGTTATTTCCCATTATCCGTCCGCTGTACGAGGCGGGATTGGATGCCTGTATCGTGCAGGATATGGGGGTATTGTCCTTTCTGCATGAAAATTTTCCCGGGATGGAACTGCATGCCAGTACCCAGATGACTTTATTTACAGGGGAAGAGGCGGAAATTTTGAGACCCTTTGGCGTAACGCGCTATGTGCCGGCGCGCGAACTGACAATAGAAGAAATACGACAGGCGCGCAGACAGACCGATATGGAAATTGAGGTCTTTGTCCATGGGGCGTTGTGTTACTGTTATTCAGGACAATGCCTTATGAGTGAAGTGATCGGGGGCAGAAGCGGAAACCGCGGCATGTGCGCCCAGCCCTGCCGCCTGACCTACCGGATCGGGCAGAGGAGCGGAAGTTTTCTCAGCACAAAGGATATATGCACGCTGCCCTTTATCCCGGATCTTGTAGAGGCGGGAATTGATTCCTTTAAAATTGAAGGGCGCATGAAAAAAATGGAATATAGTGCGTATACGGCTTATCTTTACCGGTATTATACGGATTTTTATTTAGAGGAGGGAAGAGAGCGCTTCGCTGAGTTAGTGGAAAATAAAGAGAGCAGCCTGTGGAGGGATTACCGGCGCAGCCAGGACTTATATAACCGGGGCGGCTTTTCCGGTGGTTTTCTTTTTGAAAAGAACAAGGAAAATACCGTGTATCCGGAGAAAAACGGTCATTTCGGAACACCGGCGGGCGAGGTTATCTATGCCGGCGGGGGCAAAACCAAATTTCTGGCATGGGAAAAGCTATATCCGCAGGATGTTTTGGAATTCCGCAATGAGGATGGGAGCCCTGCTTACGAGTATACGGTAAAGGAAGGGAAAAAGACCGGCGATATTGTAGAAACAAGGGTAAAAAGAGGAAGCCATATTTATCCGAAACAAAAGGTATACCGTACCAAAAATGCAATGCTGTTGTCCCGGATTCGTACGCAAATCAAAAAAGCGGTTCGCGCCTACCCGCTGCAGGGAACCTTAAAAGGCGAGTTAAATCAACCGGTGAAGTTGATTATAACAGGAAATGAAGTAGAGGCATGCACCGAAGGCGATATTTTGGAAAAGGCGAAGAATTATCCAATCACAGAAGAGGACATTGAGATACGCCTGAACAAACTGGGCGATACCGAATATCGGTTTAGCGCCTTAAACATTGATATACCGGAGGGAGCTTTCCTTCCTCTGGGAGGATTAAAAAAATTAAGGCGGCAGGCGGTTCAGAAATGGGAGCAGGCGGCAGTTTCCAGACGGACAGCGCGAAAAAAGCCTGTTTCCTTCGCGGAGGAAACGGAGGAGAAAAAAGGAAATGTTCTTCCGCTTATCAGCGTAGCCTCCCTTCCCCAGCTAAAAGCAGCAGTTTCCGGTGTAAAAAATGACGTTATCTTTCATTTGAAATTAGAGGATATCCCATCCGAAGACTGGGAGGAGGCAGCGGCGATACTGAAAGGGAAAGCCTGCGCAGTTTCTTTTCCGAGAATTTTGCGGGGAGCGGGGCGTCTGTGTTTTGAGGAGGAATGGAGGACAAGAGGACAGCGGTTGAAAGAGCTGCCGATGGCGGCGGTTATTATAAATAGCCCGGCGATGCTTCTGTATGCCAGAAAGTGGTGGAAGGATACCCTATGGTATGGAGAAGAAAATCTTTATATGGAAAACCGTATGGCAAGGGCCGCTTATGCCTCCCTTGGCATTTATCCGGCGCCAACCCGCGTCTATGGCAGGACGGCGGTTATGGTAACGGAAAATTGTGTCCGGCGCACACTGGGGCAGTGCCGGAAGCAGGGGGATTCTCTTGAACTCATTACCCCGAAGGGAGATGAATTTGTGGTGGTAAATCATTGTAAATACTGCTACAATACAATATATGCCAAAAAATCCGTAAAAAGCCCGGACCGCGCCGTCGGCAAAAGACTGGATTTTACATGGGAAACCCCGGATGAGGTGAGAAAGGTAATCCAAAAATGGAACTTTTAATTGCAGAATTATCAAGATACCTGATCATAATATTTTTTGCCATCTACACTTTTTATTGTTTTCGCGCGTTTGCCAGAAAAACGCAGGAGGGAAAAGATGGCGTCTTTCGCGTGCAGAGAATATTGACCGTTCTGATTCATTTTATCTGCAGCGGAATTTTAATTATGATAAAGCAGGAATTTCGATATGTAATATTGTTTGGGCTGGAGCTGCTTTTCTACCTTGGCTTTATCAAGATATATCAGATTTTTTATAAAGGGCTGTCAAAGCTGGTGCTCAACAATATGATGATGTGCATGATGATCGGCTTTATTATGCTTGGGAGGCTGGAGTATTCGTATGCCCTCCGCCAGCTTCTTCTGGCGTCCATAGCAATGGGAGTCTGTCTTTTCGTGCCGCTTTTTATTGAGCGCTTCACCATATGGGAAAAGCTGGGCTGGCAGTATGCCCTGGCAGGTATCCTGATGCTTCTTTTAGTATTTGTAATTGGGGTGGAGCATTATGGAGCAAGGAATTGGATCTCCCTCGGGGGTTTTGCCATGCAGCCTTCGGAATTTGTAAAAATCATCTATGTATTTTTTATGGCGGCGCTTTTGTCAAAGACAACGAAATTTAAACATGTGGCAGCCATTACCGTCGTGGCGGCGGTGCATGTTGTCATTCTGGTATTAGAAAAAGATTTGGGCGCCGCCCTGATTTATTTTGTTACTTATCTTGTCGTC
This sequence comes from uncultured Lachnospiraceae bacterium, assembly GCA_947628225.1. Lineage (GTDB taxonomy): Bacteria > Bacillota > Clostridia > Lachnospirales > Lachnospiraceae > Eubacterium_F. The sequence continues at coordinate 260,134 of CANQYY010000001.1, read as the reverse complement.
TTATATGTGGCAACGATGAAAATCGGATATTTGGCGGCCGGTCTGGGAGCCGGGAGCGTGGCTGCTATGATTGCCTATCGGCTGTTTTATCATGTGCGGACCAGAGTGACAGCCTGGCGCGACCCGTGGGGAAATATTAATGATAAGGGGTATCAGATCTGCCAGAGCCTTTTTGCCATCGGGACGGGAGGTTTATTCGGCATGGGTCTGGGGCAGGGGCTGCCCGACAGCGTGCCTGTGGCAGAAAGTGATTTTATTTTTGCCGCCATTTCCGAAGAATTGGGAGTGATTTTTGCCATCTGCCTTATTTTAGTCTATATCAGCAGTTATATTATGTTTGTGAATATTGCCATGAAAATGAAAAAACGGTTTTATAAGCTGACGGCGTTCGGGCTCAGCGTTGTGTTTATTTTTCAGGTATTTTTATGTATCGGCGGCGTGACCAAATTTATCCCTTCTACCGGCGTGACGCTGCCGCTGATCAGCTACGGCGGAAGTTCCATTATGACAACGATCATCATATTCAGCATTATCCAGGGCATGTATGTGCGAAACGGCAGAGAGGAGGCAAAGGTTGAGAAAGAAGAAATTTCCGGCGGAAGAAACAGTAGACGCAGCCGAGATAAAAAAAGAACTGAAAAAAAGTAAACGGCTGAACCGGGAAATGGCAGCGGTAACTTATATTTTTATGGTGCTGTTTTTTATCCTGGCAGGTTACGTAGTCTATTTTGTTTTACATGACTCGGATAAAGTATTAAATAATTCATATAATAAAAGACAGGATTTGCTTGCTAAGAGAGTAACGAAGGGAAGCATTTTGTCGGATGCCTCCAAAGTGCTGGCAAAAACAGTTACGGATAAAAAAGGAAAGGAAACAAGGGAATATCCCTATGGCGGTCTGTTTGCCCATACGGTAGGGCGCGTTTCCCATGGTAAAACCGGACTGGAGGCATCAGAGGGTTATACGATGTTAACCTCCGGCATCCATCCGCTTGCCGCTATGGTAAACCGTATGACGGGAGAAAAGGATCCCGGAAATTCGGTTGTGACCACCCTTAATGTTAAGTTATCCCAGACAGCCGGTAATGCCCTTGGCAGCCGGAAAGGCGCAGTGGTGGTAATGGAGCCGGACACCGGGAAAATACTGGCGATGGTAAGTAAGCCTACTTATGATCCGAACGGGCTTACCGATGCCGTATGGAAAAAACTGACGGCAGACGGGGAGGAGGATTCGGCGTTGTACAATCGCGCCACACAGGGCCTGTATCCGCCCGGCTCTACGTTCAAATTGTATACCGCCCTGCAGTATATAAGGGAGAATACGGATCATTCTACGTTCCGGTATCGCTGCCGTGGCAGTATCGGTACCGGCTCCGAGAGGATTCAGTGCTATGGCGGCGAGATACATGGCAGAATGAATCTGACGGGCGCTTTCGCTAAATCCTGTAATGTTTTTTTCTGCCGGATAGGAACCGGACTGGATATTGCTTCCTGGAAGAGTCTTTGTGAAGCCTTTTATTATAATAAAACGATTCCCCTGGAAAATCTGGAGCAGAAGGCGTCCCGGTTTTCTATTACCGAACATACGTCAAAAGGCGATTTAATGCAGGTTTCCATCGGTCAGGGAGATACGTTGGTTTCCCCGCTTCAGAATGCCCTCCTGGTCTGCGCCGCCGTCAATGGAGGAAAGCTGATGCAGCCGTATCTGGTAAACCGTATAGAGGATTTTGCCGGTAATGTTGTGTCCGAGAATAAGCCTGTCCTGCTTTCAGAACCGATTACAAAAGAGGAAGCGAAGGAATTAAAGAAGCTGATGCGGGCTACGGTAACGGAAGGGACTGCCACCTCGCTTTTATATGGAAATTATAAAGCCGGGGGCAAAACCGGTTCGGCGGAATTTCAAAACGGGTCTACGGATTCCCACGCCTGGTTTGTAGGCTATGGGGAAAAGGGAGGGAAAAAACTGGTCGTCAGTATTGTGGTAGAGGCGGCGGGAACCGGAAGCGCTTATGCTGTGCCTGTTGCCAAAAAGATATTTGACGCTTACTGGTAATATACGGTATAATTATAATATAGTGATTTCCACACAGGAGGGATTGCAATGATTGAGGCAACGAGCTGTGGAGGAGTGGTTATTTTTCGCGGCAAGATTTTGTTATTGTATAAAAATTACAAACATAAATACGAGGGATGGGTACTCCCGAAGGGGACGGTAGAACGGGGCGAGGAGTTCGCAGAAACCGCCCTCCGCGAGGTGTGGGAAGAGAGCAGGGCAAGATGTGAGATTATTAAGTATGTAGGAAAGAGCCACTACCGCTTCGAGGTAAAGGAGGGGTCTGTTTCCAAGAATGTTCACTGGTATCTGATGAAATCCAATAGTTTTTTTTCCAAACCGCAGCGGGAGGAATATTTTATGGATTCGGGTTATTATAAATTCCATGAGGCATATCATCTGTTGAAATTTCCCAATGAAAAAAGAATATTGGAGCAGGCATACGGGGAATATCTGGAATTAAAGAAAAGCAACTTGTGGGGAAATAAAAAATATTCGTAATAATGCAGAAGGGAGGGTTTTTTATGCTGGATAAAATAGACATGGAAAAGGAAGTGAATCCTGCGGATTATAATGAGAGGATGGCACACCTTGAGATTCGACTGGGAGAACTCCAGCGGAAATGCAGGGAGCTTGGGATTCCCATTATGATTATCTTTGAGGGCTTTGAGGCGTCCGGGAAAGGCACCATGATTAATAAAATGATTCAGCCCCTGGACCCCAGAGGATTCCGGGTCTATACCATGGAAAAGGAAACGCAGGAGGATAAAATGCATCCCTATTTCTGGCGGTACAGCATTAAATCACCGGCAAAGGGGCGCATCCATATTTTTGACCGGAGCTGGTATCAGGGACTGGAAAAGGGAACCGTGACGCCGGAGGATGTGCGTCAGTTTGAGCGGCAGTTTACGGATGATGGAATGGTGGTCATAAAATTTTTCCTTGCAATCACCAAAAAAGAACAGAAAAAGAGATTAGAGGCGCTGGAGGGGGATTCTGCCACCAGATGGCGCGTCCGAAAAGAAGATTGGCAGAAAAATAAGGAATATGACAAATATTTGGAAAAATATGATGCTATGCTGATACAGACCGATACCTCAAACGCCCCGTGGACGGTAGTGGAGGCAATGGAGAAAAAGTACGCCATCTGCAAGATAATGACTACGGCAGTAAACCGTCTGGAGGCCGCCGTGCTGGAAGCAAAGACGGAGAAAACAGAAAAGCCTCCTCTGGAAGCGGAATGTTCGGATGATTTGCAGAACGGGGTTTTACAGAGGATTGATTTATCCCGTTCTCTGGAGCCGGAAACATATAAAAAGAAAAAAAAGAATTTGCAGAAGCGTCTGAAAATTTTGCATAATAAAATGTATTTACAGCGTGTGCCGGTGGTGCTCGCCTTTGAAGGATGGGACGCCGGAGGAAAAGGAGGCGCCATTAAGAGAATTACCCAGTGCATTGATCCGCGGGGATATGAGGTAGTGCCTGTTTCCGCTCCGAATGATATTGAAAAGGCGCACCATTATCTATGGCGGTTCTGGGAAAAATTCCCGAAGGACGGACATTTGACAATATTTGACCGCACCTGGTATGGCAGAGTGCTTGTGGAGCGGGTGGAAGGTTTTGCTGCGGAGGAAGAATGGAAGCGCGCCTACAGTGAGATTAATAATATGGAAGCCCATCTGGTAAAATCCGGGACCATCGTATTGAAATTCTGGCTGCATATCGATAAGGATGAGCAGGAAAGACGTTTCCGTCAGAGGCAGGAAATACCGGAAAAGCAGTGGAAGATAACCGGGGAAGACTGGCGGAACCGGGAGAAGTGGGAAGCGTATGAAAAAGCCGTGGACGAAATGGTCATCCGGACATCTACAAAAGAAGCTCCGTGGTTTATCATTGAAGCAAATTCAAAATTGTATGCCAGAATTAAAATTCTGGAAATTGTTGTGGAGGCATTGGAGAGGGTACTAAAATAGTTTTCCTTTGCCTTAGAAAAAGGAGGCACCTTATTATGGAACAGAAACGGCATCCGATACTCGCCTGCGTTCTTCTCGTCATGCTGTCCCTTAGCAGCGTATTAACCGGTTATCCGACAAAGGGCATATCGGTCCCGGCAGAGGCGGCAACCGTGACGAAATACTATATTTATCTGGACGACAGGGGATTTGAGGTTACCAGAGAACAATATAATGATCTGTATGAGCGGCAGGGCGACCCGATTGCTTTGCTTGAATATTTAAGAAGTATTCTGGGAAACCGGATGCCGGAAAGTTTCCGGGAAATCTCCGGCCGCATTGTTACAGGCGATATTACTCCGAAACCGGACGACCAGACTGCTTTATCCAATGATTTTATCATACAGTCAGGAGAACTGGTACGGTATCTGGGAAAAGATAAGATCGTAACACTCCCGTCCAATGTGACTGCTGTCCGCGCCGGAGCATTTTATGGAAATTCTTCTGTAAAGGCGGTTATTTTACCTAAAACGGTAAAACGGGTTGAAAACTATGCCTTTTATAATTGCGCTGCCTTAAAATATATTGTATTTTCTGCCGGTACGGGCTCGTTAGGCGATACGATACTGTACGGCTGTGACAAGCTCACAAATTTTGTGGCGCCGAAGGGCTCAAAAGCCTATTCCTATGCGCAGAAAAAGGATATCCCGGTAACAACCGGACAAAAAACGCAGTTTGCAAAGAGCCGGGTGTATCTTCTGCAGGGCGATTCCGAGAAGAATACTGTTTTGAATACGGTATATGCGGCAAAGTGGAAAAGCAGCAAAAAGAAAATAGCGTCGGTTTCCTCCTCCGGGAAAATAAAGGCAAAAAAGGCGGGAAAGGCGACAATTACCGCCACGGTAAACGGGAAGAAAATCTCCTGTAAAGTGACGGTTATGAAAAAGACAATAAACCAGAGAGTAAATCAGGTCATAAAATCCGTTATTCAAAAGGATATGTCAAAATACCAGAAAGTAAAAGCCGTCCATAACTGGCTCATCAAAAATGTAAAGTATGACTATTACCGGTATCTGGAAGGGAGGGTGCCGTCCGTATCCCATACGGCAAAGGGGGCCCTGTTAAAAAAAACGGCGGTCTGCGACGGTTATGCCCATGCCTTCGATATGATTATGAAAAAGCTGAAAATCAAAAGTAAATTTGTGGCAGGCAGAGCCGGTGGCGGCGGCCATGCCTGGAATATGGTAAAATTGGGAGGAAAATGGTATCATGTGGATACTACCTTTGACGACCCGGTTGTTAACAACAGTAACAAAAATACGAAACCGTACTATACTTACTTTTTAAAGTCCTCCTCCGTGATGAAAAAGAGCCATAGCTGGAAAAAGAGCCGTTATCCGAAATGTACCAGCAAGAAATATGACTAACCGGGGGTTTCGTTTTCAGCGCTAAAAAAACAGGGAAATCCGTAACCCCGTATGTTTATAACGGTTCCGGATTTTCCCTGTTTTTCAATGCGGATGGCGGGACTTGAACCCGCACGATGCTGCCACCGCAAGATTTTGAGTCTTGTGCGTCTGCCAATTCCGCCACATCCGCTTTACAACAGAGGTTATCATATCATTTTTTTTTATGAGTGTCAACAATTTTCTTGAAAAAATCGGGCAAACAAGGTATGCTATAAAGAGGAATAAATTTAAAAGAAAAAGGAGAGGCAGATACGTGGGAAAAAGAAAAATAAAACAAGTAATCGCTGTTTTTTTAGCAATTACAATCGCTTTTTTTGGAGGAGATACGGTTTTCGCATCCGGAGAGGCAGAAAAAGAAGTTATTGTTGTTACGCCTTTTGAGGGGCAGTGGAAATATTATGGCCAGACAAAGACATTCAGAGCGGAGGAAAATTATTCCCTGTCCTCTGAGGAAGAAGAGCTGCCTGCCTGGGAACTTGGCATCGAAAGCGAAGAAGTAGGGCAACAGCCTTTTGTGCTTAAAGGTACCGTAGAAGATGAGGAGAAGAAAATGGAGCTGGATCCGAAGGCGCCTGCCTTTGAGGTAAAAGCCTATACTACCACGGCAGAGGCAGAAGTGGATCCGGAGATCCGCACGAGCAAGGATCCCATCACCCTGGAGGCTCCGGAAGGGTATCTGATCAGCGCTGGCAAGACGGCGGACGACACATGGGCCGAGGGGCTGGAGATCAGTACGTTAGAAGAGGGAACGAATGTCATTACCTATTATCTGCGCTCGAATCAGAACAATTCGACGAGAAAGGCAATTGACCAGACGCCGAAGACCGTTACGATCGAAGTGGATACTACGGCGCCGTCAATCACGGAAATACATGGCGGGGATAACTGTACGGATGTTACCGCAGAGGGAAGCATTGCCGGCAGCGAGCCCGGTAAGTTTTATTATCTGGCAGCGCCCGCTGATTATGCGGAAGATATAACGATCGAAGATGTGAAAAAATATGTGAAGTATAACTATGGCATTGTCGGTTATGGACAGGTGGATGGCGTCAATTCTACCCCCCTGAATATAAAGGGGTTAATGGCAGATTCCACTTATAGGATCTATGCTTATATGGTGGATGAAGCCGGACTGGAATCTGAATTAGTAATTAGTGATGAATTTGTTACGGATAAGATGTCATTATCCGGAGAAGTGGAAATTTCAGGAACAGCGGCGGTAGACAGTACGCTGACGGCGACTCCGCAGATTGATTCCGTGTATCCGGGCGACCTTACCTATCAGTGGTATCGGATCCAGGTTGCCGGAGATGAAAAAGAGCGGGATGAAATCGTAGATGAAACCGGCGGCGCGGCAGAAGATGATCTGGAAGCCGAGGACGACGGGGAGGACGAGGAAGATGAGGACTCGGAAGACGAAGACGAAGAAGATGAGGACGAGGATGACCTTGTGACGCTTTCCCAGACAAAAAAACTGGAAGAGGACGAGGAGGAAATTACAACCGTAGACGGCGCCCAGCAGATTGAGGGCGCTACCTCGGCAACCTATAAGGTTACAAAAAAAGATATCGGCTATCATTTGATCGTCAGTGTGAGGGCGGCAAATTATTCCGGTTATATTGCAGGTTCCACGGCATCCTTTGTACCAAAGCTCATGCCGAAGCTGACGCTGCCGGTTCTTGGCGCCGCCACCTATTCGCCGACAAGAAGGCTTTCCTCTATCAGGCTGCCACAGCGGTGGTCCTGGGTGGATGCCAGTATTGTTCCGGTACACGGTAATTCCGGTTACCGCGCCAAATATATACCGGTGGAAAGCGCAGTTTATAAGACGGTCATTGTCCGGGTGCCGGTTCCGGTAAACAGAAAAAATATTACAAAAGGCATGGTAACGGTATCAAAGAAAAGAGCGTATACCGGTGCCAGCATAAAAAATAACTTTACCGTAAAGGATCAGAGTAAAAAATTACAGTCAGGCAAGGATTTCCGGGTTTCCTATAAGAACAATAAGAACCCCGGAACGGCAAAGATTACCTTTACCGGTATGGGAAACTATGCGGGATCGGTAAAAGCTACTTATAAGATTGTAAAACGGTCACTGAAAAGCGTTACCTGCCGGTACAAAAAGGCAAAATATTATACCGGCAAAAAGCGGAAGCCGGGGCTGTCATTGAAAAATGGCTCAGTAAAGCTGAAAAAGAATCGGGATTATACGGTAGAATATAAGAAAAACAAAGAGATTGGCAGGGCTTCCCTTATTGTCCGCGGCAAGGGAAATTACCGGGGCAAACGAACCCTTCACTTTTCCATTGTGCCGAGAAAGGCGTCCATTCGTAAGACGGTAAGAAAAAAGAAGGGATTCCAGCTGACCCTGTCCTCCAAAAAGGAAAGCCGAGGATATTATATTCAGGTATCCTCAACCCGTTCTTTTAAGGGCGGCCAAACTCAGGCGTATGTTACGCCAGACGACCATTTTGGCATCCGGGGCCTGCAAAAGGGAAGCACATGGTACGTCCGCGTCCGTTCGTATGTAGTGAAAAAGGGAAAGACCTACAGCAGCGCTTATAGTAAGATTAAAAAAATAAAAACAAAATAAAAATATTGACCGGGTATCCGGGCGTATAATGCATGGGGAAAGAAGAAAGGACACAGGGAACTTGGAAAAGAAACTGGTTTTAATTGATGGCAATAGCATAATTAACCGCGCCTTTTACGGTGTGCCGGATTTGACGAACCGTGACGGCGTGCATACCAATGCCGTCTATGGCTTTTTGAATATTATGTTTAAGGTCATGGATGAGGAAACGCCCAGCCATCTGCTGGTGGCTTTTGATGAAAAGGCGCCGACATTCCGCCATGCGATGTATGATGCCTATAAGGGAACGAGAAAACCCATGCCCCGGGAACTTCGGGAGCAGGTACCTCTCTTAAAGGAAATCCTGCAGGCGATGGATATCAGGATTTATTCCGAGGAGGGAATTGAGGCGGACGACATCTTAGGGACTATGGCGAAGAAGGGCGAAGCAGAAGGCTTTTTGGTATCGGTTGTTTCCGGCGACCGGGATTTATTACAGCTGGCGACCGACGGCATCAAAATCCGCATCCCCAAAACCATGGGAGGCAAAACCGTAGTAGAGGATTATCATACGGCGCAGGTAATTGAGAAATATGGCGTTACTCCGCTGCAGATTATTGATTTAAAGGGGCTGATGGGGGATTCCTCCGACAATATCCCCGGAGTGCCGGGAGTGGGAGAGAAAACAGCGGTAAAGATATTAACGGCATTCGGAACGGTGGAGAACGCCCTTGCCCATGTAGAGGAAATCACACCGAACCGGGCAAGAGAAGCCGTAAAAAAGAATGCCTCCCTGGCAAAACTCAGCAAGACTCTGGCAACAATAAAAACGGACTGCCGGATCGGTGTTTCCATTGAAGAGTGCCGGGTGGGGGATCTTTATAATGAAAAAGCCTATCACCGGATTCAGGCATTGGATATTAAGTCTGTTTTAAGCCGGTTTGATAAAGACGCAGGAGCGGACAAGAGCCTGTTGCAAAATTTTGAAACCATTACTTCTCTTCCCCAGTTGGAAAATTTTTTAGCACAGTTATCGGAGGGGGAACCTCTGGGTGTATACACGGTATCTCGAAGAAACAAAGATATGGCGGTGGACGGAGCCGGACAGATGACCCTGTTTCTGTCGGAAACAGAAGGAAGACTGCTGGGACTTGCTGTTGCCGCAGGAAAGGATAAGGGCTGCTTTTGCAAAATCGGTCCGGATCTGCCGGAGAATATTGTGTTGGAAAAACTGAGAGAAAAAGCAGGAAAGTCCCATTGTCTGGTGGCAAATGACCTGAAGAGGCAGTTAGGCTTTTTCCCCGGCGCCACGCCGGAAAACTCCTTTGATACTAATGTGGCGGCATATTTGATCTGCCCGATACAAAAAAGTTTTGCGGAAGAAGATATTGCCGATAGCTATGCCGGAATTTCCATGTTCTGCTATCATCAGGCATTTGGCAAGCTGCTTCCGGAGGCGGCTTATACCGAGAAACAGGAAGAAATGATCCGCTACTCCTGTTATTGCGCTTTGGTAAATGCATTGAGCTACGCTCCTTTAAAAAGGGAATTAAAGAAAATAAAGGCGCTTTCCCTGTTTGAAGAAATCGAGATGCCTCTTGTGTTTACTCTGTATGACATGGAAAAATGGGGGATTTTAGTAAAACGCCAGTCTTTAAAAGAATATGGGGCAAAATTAGGAGAGCGCATTGAACAGTTGGAGAAAGAAATCCATGAGCGTGCCGGAGAAAAATTTAATATCAATTCTCCGAAGCAGTTAGGGGTCATTCTTTTTGAAAAGCTGCGGATGCCTTATGGCAAAAAAACAAAAACAGGATATTCCACCTCGGCAGAGGTATTGGAAAAGCTTCGCTTTGAGGATCCCATTATCGAGATGATTCTGGAGTATCGTCAAATGACAAAATTAAAATCTACTTATGCCGACGGTCTGGAGGCTTTTATCCGGGACGACGGGCGCATTCATACTACGTTCAATCAGACGATCACAGCAACCGGAAGGCTCAGCAGTACGGAGCCGAATCTGCAAAATATTCCTATCCGCATGGAATTAGGCAGACAGATACGAAAGGTGTTTGTGCCGGCAGAGGGGTATGTTTTTCTGGATGCCGACTATTCCCAGATTGAACTGAGAGTACTGGCTCATATGTCCGGGGATGAAAGGCTGATCGAGGCTTATAAGGAAAATGCGGATATTCATCGCACCACGGCATCTCTTGTATTCCACACTCCCTACGGGGAAGTCACAGACAGCCAGAGAAGAAATGCCAAGGCGGTGAACTTCGGTATTGTTTACGGGATCAGCGGGTTTGGTTTATCCCGGGATTTAAATATAACGAAAAAGGAAGCGGAACGATATATTGAGGATTATTTTAACACCTATCCCGGCGTAAAAGAATTTATGGATAAGCTGGTGGAGGAGGGCAAGAAAAAAGGCTATGTCACCTCCCTTTTCGGCAGAAGACGCCCGATACCGGAAATGCAGGCTAAAAATTTTATGCAGCGTCAGTTTGGCGAGAGGATTGCCATGAACTCGCCAATACAGGGAACGGCGGCGGATATTATTAAAATCGCCATGATTCGTGTCAATAACCGGCTGAAGGAGGGACATTTTAAGTCCCGCCTGATTTTACAGATCCATGACGAGCTGTTAATTGAAACGCATCAGGAAGAAATTGCTGCGGTAACCCGTATACTGGAGGAAGAAATGATACATGCCTGCGACCTTTTAGTGCCTCTGATTGCCGAGGTGAAGCAGGGAGAGAACTGGTATGAAGCAAAGTAGCGGGAGGCATTTATGATTATCGGGATCACAGGCGGAGTGGGGTGCGGAAAATCTACGGTTGTTGGTATTTTGCAGCAAAAGTTTGGGGCAAAGGTGTTAATTGCCGACGACATCGGACACGAGGCCATGCTGCCGGGAAGCGGCTGTTATGAAAAAATCTGCGCCGCTTTTGGTCCCGCCGTATTACAGCAGGATAAAACAATAGACAGAAAACGGCTGGCAGATATTATTTATGCAGATGATGAAAAACGGAAAGGCTTAAATGACATAATCCACCCCTTTGTTCTGGAAAGAATAAAGGAACGGCTGGAGCTGTGGAAAGAGGAGCCGCTTATCGTAATCGAAACGGCTATCCTGTTTGAAACCGGATGCGACCGGCTTTGCCAGCAAATATGGGGGGTTACCGCGGGACGGGAAATCCGGATGAAACGATTATACAAAAGCCGCGGTTATACGAAAGAGAAAACCGGGGCGATCATGGAAAAGCAGATGAAGGAGGAGCAGATGCGCCGACGCTGCGACGCCGTGATTAACAACGACGGGGATTTTCAAAATTTGGAAAAGCAATTACAAGAATTACTAGGCATACAATAAAATTTATGGTATGATAGGAATAGAGTACCGGAAGAAAAATGAGGCGGATTTATGAATAAGAACGAAGGATATGTATTTGGACTGGATATTGGCACAAGAAGTATTGTGGGAACCGTTGGATACCGGGTTGGTACGGAACGTTTTGTTGTGGTGGCGCAGGAATCCATCGAGCATACGACCAGAGCGGTCATCGACGGTCAGATTCACGATATTTCCACGGTGGCAAAGACCATTTCGGAAATCAAGAGCCGTTTGGAAAACCGGATCCATCAATCCCTTTATGATGTAAATATTGCAGCGGCGGGACGGGTTTTGAAAACAAAGCAGGTACATGCCGTACATGAATTTGCTGCCGAAACGAAGGTGACGGAGGAACATATCCGTTCGCTGGATATGATGGGGATTGAAAAGGCCTATGAGGAAATCCGAAAGGAAGCGGAAGATAAGGAGAAACACTTTTTTTGTGTCGGCTATTCTATTGTTAAGTACTTTTTGAACGGGTATCCGATGGAAATGATAAAAATGCATACGGCGAATGCCATTGAAGTAGAGCTGATTGCCACTTTTCTGCCGGAGGAGGTAGTCGACGGGCTGTATTCTGCCGTAGAGGAGGCGGGGCTTCATGTGGCAGGACTGACGTTGGAGCCGATTGCCGCCATCAACGTAGCGATTCCGGAAAAATTCCGCCTTTTAAATATTGCCCTTGTGGATGTAGGGGCAGGAACCTCGGATATTTCCATTGTCAAGGAGGGAAGTATTATTGCCTTTGGCATGATTCCCCTCGCCGGCGATGAGGTGACAGAGGCAATCGCCCAGAATTATCTGACAGATTTTGAAACGGCAGAGAGGGTAAAGCGGCAGTGCGAGCACCGCAAATCCGTTTCTTTCCGCAATATTTTCGGGGAGAATATCCGGGTTACCAAAGAGGATATTGCAGAGGTTTCCCGGGAAGCGGTGGATTCTATTACGAAGAGTATTGCCTCCCGTATCCGTGAATTAAATGGGGATAAGACCGTCAGCGCCGTCTTTGTTGTAGGAGGCGGCGGCAAACATGAAGGATTTACGGAGAAACTGGCCAAATATCTGGATTTGCCGGAAAACCGCGTGGCGATCAGGGGAGCAGAGGTGTTGACCCAGGTTGAATTTCTGCAGGAGGGGATTCACAAGGATTCTACTCTGGTTACGCCAATCGGCATTTGCATGAATTATTACGAGCAGAATAATAACTTTATTCACGTTCTGGTAAATGAGCAGCGGGTAAAGCTTTACGATAACGGAAAGGTAACGGTGCTGGATGCCTGCGTCAGCTTTGGGCTGTCCCAGACGGATTTATTCCCGGTAAGGGGAGATTCCCTGCACTATTTTGTCAACGGCAATGAGCGGGTGGAAAAAGGAAAAACCGGAGAGCCTGCTATTGTCAGGAAGAACGGCAGGGAGGTAAGCCTGAATGAGGCGGTGGAGGAAAATGATGAAATCCATATCCATCCTTCCACCAAAGGAGATGCCGCGGATTTGTCTTTGTCAGACATACCGGAATGCGGAGAGGAAATAGCGATCACGCTTTTTGGGAAGAAAATACTCTGCCCGAAGCTTATTGAAATAAACGGAGCCTTAGCGGGGGCTTTTACCAAAATTAAAAATCAGGATAAAATTGAAATTTATGATTACTATACAGTAGCCGGCGCATTGGAGTTTGCCGGATGGGAAAAGGAAGAGAGAGTACTCCTTAATGGCAGGGAAGCGGGAATGACAGCTAAAGTAAGGGACGGCGATTCGATTGAGCTGATGCCAAAACCGGTGGAGGAAAAAAGAGAACCGGAAAAAAGTCAGGAGGAAAAAACAGAAGAAAAAGCGGAAAAAAAAGCGGAAGGGAAGGAAGAAGAGGATCCTTTGCTCCAGCCCTTAAAGCCTCTTCCGAAATGGATGGAAGGAGTTCCCTTTGATACGGCTAAGCTGGGGGCAGACGGCAAGAGGATACCGGGCATGTCAGAAAAAAATGAAAACACGGCGCCGGCATCCGACGCCCCGACAGCAGACGCCCCGATAATACCAATACAGGTTATGGTTAATGATACGACGGTAACCATGCCGAAAAAAGCAAATCCGATTTTTGTAGACGTATTTGATGTTTATCCCTTTGATATGTCAAAGGCAGGGGGAAGCAGGCTGATTACAAGGATAAACGGTGTAGATAAGGATTTTACGGAGCCTTTGCAGAATGGGGACCGAATCGAACTTTATTGGGAGAAATAAAAATGAGAAGGAGGGTGTAACAAATGTGGGAACAGATGAAAAGCATCCGGCACAGTAAATACGTTATTTTTGGCCATGAACTTATATATCTGGCCGGAATTCTCTACTTTATTGTAGCCTATTTTCTGTTTGACGCATTGCTGGTAAAAACAGCTTTAATTCTAGCCGGTTTTTTGATTATGGGAGCGTTGGAATGGGCGTCATACAAGATGGAGCAGCCTTTTTTGGAGATAAAAGGAATCGGTTTAGCGTACCATATCCTCCGGCTCTGCTTCGCCGGGATATTTTATTTCCTTTCGGATCTGCAGACGGGCCGGCTTCTTTTTATGGTTCTGATTTTGTTATTTGCCCTTAAAATCATATATTATATATCCTTTGATGAAGTCATAATAAGAATTGGCTTTTATGCGGTTTTCGGAGTTTTATTCGGGGCTATATCCCTGATAGTAAAAATGTATGAGGAATATGAAAGCCGGGATCTGATTTCTTTGTGCTTTCAGGAATTTTTTATTGCGATCATTGTCACGTCCTCCCTTGTGGTGTTAGGAGAGGCGATCTCCGGTATTTTTACATATTTTGAGGAAAAGATTTTTTCCCAGAGCAGAACCGTGTCGGAATTAAACGAGGCAAATATTGTGTTGAAGCAGCATCAGGAACAGATCAATCTCATTAATGAAAAACTCGGGATGCAGAAAATTGAATTGCGGGAGGCAAATAAAAAAATCAACCGTTCCCATGATGAAATGTCGGTACAGAATGAAATATCCTCTACGATGACGGCATCTCTCGGACAGGAGGATATGCTGGAGCATGTCACAAAAATCTTGCAGATTCGTCTGGATATGGATATGGTTATGATTGTATTGGAGCCGGATAACAGCCTTTTAGTACCCGGGGAAAAGCCCAAGGGGCGCTTTGTGGCGCTAACTACTTCCATGGGTAAAAAGTTTGAAGAACAGATACTGGATTCTGTTCATAAAACAGAGTTAAAGGAATTGCTGCTGTTATCGAAAACCTATATTCAGAACGCAGCGACGAATACAACGAAATTTTTCTCCTATCTGGAGGAAGAGAAAGAGCTGCCCTCGGTTATCTGCTTGCCCATCCAGAAACAGACGGAGCGTTATGGAACTCTTGTGATGGGACGGAAAAAAGAAAATGCGTTTATGGACAGCCGGGCTTTTTATGAAAATATTGCCGGGCAGTTGAGTATAGGCATTTCCAGCGCCCGCCTATATGATAAAATGAATGATATGGCAATTCGGGACGGCCTGACGCGGATATATAACAGAGGGCATCTGACCGAACTGTTGAACAACTACCTGACAGAAGCCATGAACCGGAAAGTGCCGGTTTCCCTTGCCCTTTTTGATATTGATAAATTTAAGATGATCAATGATACCTATGGACATCAGTGCGGGGATGCCGTTATCCGCCATGTGGCAACCCTGTTAAACCAGAGCGCGATAGAAAACGGCGGAATCGCCGGCAGGTATGGCGGGGAAGAATTTGTCATTGCTTTCTTAAATAAAGGATTAGATGAAACATACGAAATTGTAAAACAGGTTCATGAAAGGATTCGGGAGGAAGAGGTGGTTTTTGCTGACAAGATAGTCAAGGTGCGCGCCAGTGTCGGTATTGCCAGCTATCCGGTAACCTGTTCCAATCCGGGAGATCTGCTGACCAGATCGGATTGGGCGATGTATCATTCCAAACGGAACGGACGCGACCAGATTACGATTGACAGCGACCGGATCGTGGACAAAATGTAGGGATAAAAAAACAGAAGGACTCTCAGAACCGAGGTGTTTATGCAACTGTACAGCATTGCCAGCGGAAGCAGTGGGAACTGCCTTTATGTCGGCGAAAAGAAACAGGGTATCCTGATAGATGCAGGAATCAGTATGAAGAGGATAGAGCAGGGGTTAAAGGCGCAGCAGCTTTCCCTGGAACAGATCCGGGCTATTTTTATTACCCATGAACATACGGACCATATAAGCGGATTGGGGCCGATTTTGCGAAAGGCGCCAATCCCTGTTTATGCCACAGCGGGTACGATTCATGCGATATGGGAAAAGGGAAATATGGCGAATATTTCCCCTTCGCTATTTCACAGCATCCGGCCGCAGCAGGAGGTAGAAATAGACGGGATGCAGCTCCGGGCATTTTCCATTTCCCATGATGCGGTCGAACCGGTTTGTTACACGTTGATAAAGGAAAAACAAAAGATAGGGATTGCCACGGACATGGGCTGTTATTCCGATGAGGTCATCCGGAACCTGGAGGATTGCTCCTCTCTTTTATTAGAGGCGAACCATGATATTAACCTCCTACAGGTAGGACGGTACCCCTATTCCCTGAAAATGAGAATACTGGGGGATAAGGGGCATCTATCCAACGACAGCTGTGCCAGGCTGATCAGGGAGCTTTTGCATCCCGGATTACAGCATATTATATTAGGCCACCTGAGCAAGGAGAATAATTTCCCGGAATTAGCCTATCAGACAGTCAGCTATGAGCTGGAGCAGAGCGAAATGTGGAAACGTCTGGATACGAGATTACTGGTGGCGGAGAGATTTAAACCAACAGAAATGTTGAGCATAAAATAAAAATAAGGAAGAGAAGACGATGAAAAAAACAATTATAACGGTAGTGGGAAAAGACAGCGTGGGAATTATCGCAAAGGTATGTACCTATCTGGCAGACAATACGATAAATATTTTGGATATTTCCCAAACTATTGTGGACGGATTTTTTAATATGATGATGATTGCCGATTTTAATGCTTCCGATAAAAAGTTTACGGAAATTGCCGAGGAACTGGAGAAAATGGGAGAGGGAATCGGTTGTGTGATTCGTGTGCAGCGGGAAGAAATTTTTAATAAAATGCACCGCATCTAACGGGACGGAGGATGACATGATAAATATTAACGAAGTCATTGAAACGAATAAAATGATAGAAAAAGAAAATCTGGATGTCCGTACTATTACGATGGGAATCAGCCTTTTAGACTGCATCGACAGTGATTTGGATAAATTGTGCCGCAATATCTATCGGAAAATTACCGTCATGGCAAAAGATCTGGTTTCCACCGGGGAAGAAATCAGCGCGGAATTTGGGATTCCTATTGTCAATAAACGGATTTCTGTCACACCAATCGCTCTTTTAGGAGGCGCCGCCTGCCAATGTCCGGAAGATTTTGTACAGATTGCAAAAACACTGGATAAGGCGGCAAAAGAGGTCGGAGTAAACTTTATTGGCGGTTACACGGCATTAGTATCTAAAAAGATGACGGAGGCGGACAGAAATCTTATTTTATCCATTCCCAGAGCGCTTTCCGTCACAGAATTTGTCTGCAGCTCTGTCAATGTCGGGTCGACTAAGACAGGGCTTGATATGGATGCTGTTTTGTTAATGGGAAAGGTAATAAAGGAAACAGCCGTTTTGACCGGCGACCGGGATTCCATCGGCTGCGCCAAACTGGTAGTGTTTTGTAACGCGCCGGATGACAACCCGTTTATGGCGGGCGCCTTCCATGGGGTAACGGAGGGAGATGCGGTTATTAATGTGGGCGTCAGTGGTCCGGGAGTGGTAAAAAATGCTTTGGATAAAGTAAAGGGAAAGGATTTCAGCACGGTTTGCGAAACCATTAAAAAGACAGCCTTTAAAATTACCCGTGTGGGGCAGCTGGTGGCATATGAAGCCTCCCGCAGGCTGGGAGTGCCGTTTGGCATTATTGATCTATCCCTTGCTCCTACGCCGGCGGTAGGGGACAGCATTGCAGAAATTTTTGAAACGCTGGGACTGGAACGTGCCGGGGCGCCGGGAACGACAGCGGCGTTAGCGATGTTAAATGATCAGGTAAAAAAGGGCGGTGTTATGGCATCCTCCTATGTGGGAGGGTTGAGCGGCGCTTTTATTCCGGTCAGTGAGGACCGTGGAATGATAGAGGCCGTGGCGTCCGGGGCGCTGACGCTGGAAAAACTGGAGGCAATGACCTGTGTTTGTTCTGTCGGACTGGACATGATAGCGATCCCGGGGGATACGGCGGAAACTACGATTGCCGGTATTATAGCAGATGAAATGGCTATTGGCATGGTAAATCAAAAGACGACGGCGGTCCGATTGATTCCGGTGCAGGGGAAAAAAGTAGGAGAACAGGTAGAATTTGGCGGACTTTTGGGGTATGCGCCGATTATGCCGGTAAATTCGTTTTCCTGCGATGATTTTATTACAAGACCGGGGCGGATTCCCGCGCCGATTCACAGTTTTAAAAACTAAAATGCAGTTTCCCGTTAAACAAACTTGCATTATCGGTGATTTTAGTATACAATAAATAAGACAAAGGCGTCAGTTTGGGAATTTTATATCCGGATTGACGCCTTAACTAAAGAGTGAGATAACAGGAGGATTTTCATATGGCATTGACATTATCAAAGAAAGCAAGTGAAGTGAAGCCGTCTTCGACTCTGGCAATTACGGCGAAAGCAAAGGCATTGAAAGAAGAAGGGATTGATATTGTAGGATTTGGCGCCGGCGAACCCGATTTTAATACGCCGGATAATATTAACCGATGCGCTGTGCAGGCGATAGAAGAGGGATTTACCAAATATACGCCGGCTTCCGGCATCGAACCGCTGAAAAAAGCAATCTGCGATAAATTCCAACAGTTCAATCATCTTTCTTATGATACGGATCAGATTGTTATCAGCAATGGCGGCAAGCATTCTTTGACGAATATCTTCACGGCGATCATAAATGAGGGGGATGAGGTAATTATCCCGGCTCCCTACTGGCTGAGTTATCCGGAGATTGTAAAGTTAGCCGGCGGCGTTCCGGTTATTGTTACAGCGACAAAAGAGGAAAATTTCAAAATCACTCCGGAAAAGCTGGCAGCCGCCTGTACTGAAAAAACAAAGGCGTTTATTCTCAATTCTCCTAATAACCCGACGGGCGTGATCTATACAAGAGAGGAGTTGGAGGCGCTGGCAAAGGTAGTTGTGGAAAAGGATATATATGTAGTGTCAGATGAAATGTATGAATATCTTATATATGGAGAAGAGGAACATGTCAGCATTGGCTCTCTGGGACAGGATATTTACGAACGCACCATTACCTGCAGCGGCCTTTCCAAAAGCTATGCCATGACCGGATGGCGGATTGGCTATACCGGCGCCAGTAAAGAGATTACGAAACTGATGAGCAGTGTCCAGAGCCACCAGACATCAAATCCCAATTCTATTGCCCAGAAGGCGGCATTGGAGGCGCTGACCGGTCCCCAGGATAAGGTCAGGGAAATGGTGTCAGAATTTGCTGCCCGGAGAGATTACATATATTCCCGCATTCAGGCGCTTCCCCATGTCAGCGCGCCGGAGCCAAAAGGGGCTTTCTATACCTTCATCGATATGGGAGAAGCATTAAAACTGACGTATAAAGGAAAACCGATAGGAGATATTTCCAGCCTTGCCGATATTTTATTGGAGGATTATCAGGTGGCAGTAATACCTTGTACGGATTTCGGATTTCCGGAGTATATCCGCCTCTCTTATGCTATTTCAAAGGAGCAGATTGAAAAAGGCATGGATCGTATAGAAGCCTTTTTGAAAGAATTAAAATAAGGAAAAGAATGTGTGGGGATGTCCTTTGATATCCCCGGAAACGGAGTAGAAATGGAAAAATTTAAAATTATGGGGAAAAAGCTGGAGCACCATGGCAGAATTGTAGATTTTTATACCTATGATATGCTGGTGCCAAACGGGAACCGTACCAAATGGGACGTGATCGAGCACAAAGGCGCTGCGGCTATTGTCCCGGTAGATGAGGATGGAAAGATTATTCTGGTACGGCAGTACCGGGGAGCTATTGATGATTTACTGCTGGAAATCCCCGCCGGAGGCCGCGACAGCGTCGACGAGGATTTTCTGCTTTGCGCCGCCAGGGAACTGGAGGAGGAAATCGGGTATTCCGCCGAAGAAATCCATCATCTGATTGATTATCATTCTGCGGCCGCCTACACCAGTGAAAAAATAGGGATCTATTATACGGAAAAATTAATCCCCTCAAAACAGCATTTGGATGAAAATGAGTTTGTACAGATTGAGCGGTATTCACTGGAGGAACTTGTCGATATGATCCAATCCGGGGAAATTACAGACGGAAAGACTATTGCCGCAATTATGGCGTATAAAGTTTTGCGGGGAAAATAAAAGGCAGGATAGCATGTTTTGTCCCAGTCATTCATAGGATGTTATAGACTGTCTGGCAGTTGGCATTCAAAAAGGGGGACAAAATGATGATTCAGCATGAAAAGAAGAAAAGCCGAATAGGAAAAGCAGGATTTTTTCAACGGATAATACTGCTGTTTCTTATTGGCTTTTTTTTCGGAGCTTTGGTTTATTATATATTTCAAAATTCTTTCCGCGGTCTTTTGGAGCAGATGGAGCAGAATATGGTCGTCTGGTCAGCGGAATATGAAATGTCTGCCGGAATGTTACAGTCGCTTTGGAGCCATGGTAAATATTTTCTCCTTTTGTGGATTTTATCGGCAAGCCCGATTTTTTTGCTGTATCAGTCTGCCTTTACCATCTATACCGGAATCCGGAACGGTTTTTTACTCATGTTTTTTATATTTGGGAAGGGAATGAGAGGGATTTTACTGTACTTTGCCAGTCTGTTTCCCCACTGTCTTGTTTTCTTACTGCTGTATCTGTTTTGTTTTGCCTGGATTCTTGAGTCAAAAAAAACAGACCGGCAGCCAAAACACAAGGGTATGGTTTATGTCGCAGTCACCCTGGTATTTTTTGCCGCCTGCCTGCTGGAATGCAGGGGAAATCTTCCTATTATGGAAGCCCTTTTATAACTTTTATAAATGGTTGGCAATCTTATCTAAGAGCCGCTCCGTTTCCTCCCAGCCCAGACATGGATCGGTAATGGATTTTCCAAATTCATGTTCATTAACCTTCTGGCAGCCGGGGAGCAGATAGCTTTCCACCATAACTCCTTTTACCAGTTCGGCAATAGCGGGAGAGAGAATGCGGCTGTGCAGCACTTCATCCACGATACGAGGCTGCTCATAGTATTTTTTCCCGGAATTTGAGTGGTTAGCGTCAATGATGCATGCCGGATATTTTAAATCCAGAAGGGAATATTTCTCATGCAGCCGTACTAAATCCTCATAATGGTAGTTCGGAATCGACTGACCGTGTTTGTTGACAGCCCCTCGGAGAATTGTGTGCGCCAGCGGATTTCCATCCGTTGTTACTTCATAGCCCCGGTATAAAAAGGTATGCGGAGCCTGAGCGGCAATGCAGGAATTGAGCATAACGGAAAAATCACCGCTGGTTGGATTTTTCATACCGGCGGGGATATCCATTCCGCTTATTGTTAAGCGGTGCTGCTGATCCTCAACGGAACGGGCGCCTACTGCCACATAGGATAAAATATCACTGATATAGGGCCAGTTTTCCGGATACAGCATTTCATCCGCCGCAAAAAGCCCGGTTTCCGAAATGGCGCGCAGATGCATTTTCCGCATGGCGATAAGCCCTTCCATAAAATCCGGTTCCTTTTCCGGATCCGGCTGATGCACAATGCCCATATAGCCTTCTCCGGTAGTTCTGGGTTTATTTGTATAGATGCGGGGGACGATTAATATTTTATCTTCTACCTTTTCCTGTACCTTTGCCAGCCGGGTAATGTATTCACAGACGGAATCCTCATGGTCGGCGGAACAGGGTCCGATAATAACTAAAAATTTATCGGATTCGCCGGTAATGACCGCCTGAATCTCAGCATCTCTTTTTTGCTTTTTGGTTTTCTGCTCATCCGTGAGAGGGTACAGCTCCTGTAGAACCTCCGGGGAGATGACTTCTTTTTTGTAATGAATGCTCATAGGCTCTCTAATTCTCCTTTTTTACTTTTCTCGCTCATTCTACTCCATTTTCAGGCAGGTGTCAAATCAGGCATGTTCATAATTTGGTAACAATTACAGTGTATAGTATTTATATTGCCCAGATTATCCTTCTGGGATGAAGTGACTACATAAAGGAGGGGCAGATTTTGATAGAAGTAAAAAATCTGGTAAAGCGTTACGGAGAACGTAATGTTGTGGACAATCTGAGTTTCACAGTGGAAAAGGGACAGATTGTCGGGTTTTTAGGGCCAAACGGCGCCGGAAAATCTACCACTATGAACATGATCACCGGTTATATATCGGCAACAGAGGGCTCCATAAAGGTCAATGGTTATGATATTTATGATGAACCGGAAAAGGTAAAGGCGTGCATCGGGTATCTGCCGGAGCAGCCGCCTCTGTATCCGGATATGCTGGTGTGTGAGTATTTAAATTTTGTTTGCGATTTAAAGAAAGTAAAAAAACAGGAAAAGGAAAAGACGATAGCCAGGGTTATGAGGCTGACCAAGATAACCGATGTGTCCCAACGCCTTATCAAACATTTGTCGAAAGGATATAAACAGCGTGTCGGGATTGCCGGGGCAATGGTCGGCAATCCGGATATTTTGATCTTAGATGAACCGACGGTAGGGTTAGACCCGAAACAGATATTGGAAATTCGGGAACTTATCCGGGAACTGAGCAAATCCCATACAATTTTATTGAGCTCCCATATTATGCAGGAGGTCAGCGCTGTCTGCAACCAGATTCTCATTATTAACGAGGGGCGTCTGGTCGTTTCCGACCGTCCGGAAGAAATTCCGAAGCATATTGAGCAGACCAATGATTTAACTCTGAAGGTAAAAGGAAATAAAGATCTGATAAGAAGCGTGCTGGAGAAGGTTCCCCATGTGGAAAGGCTGAAGGTTACCGATACCGGGCAGGACGGCATTTATCAGGCGGAGCTTTCCAGTATCGTGGATTTTGATATAAGGGAGGATGTGTTCTTTACCCTTGCTGAAGCAAAATGCCCAATCTTAGAGATGAACAGCAAGAAGCCGACGCTGGAAGAAGCCTTTATCCGGCTGACAGGTGATGGGAGCCGACAGTTTGGCGGCAGGAAGCAGAAAAATAAAAAAGAAGAAATAAAAGAAGAGATAAAAGAAGAGATTACAGAAGGGATAGAAGAAGGAAAGGAGGAGAAGCAGGATGCTGGCGATTTATAAAAAGGAATTACGTTCCTATTTTACATCGATGATTGGCTGGGTGTTTATTGCTTTTTTTCTTGTATTAGCCGGCCTTTATTTTATGCTTTACAATTTGTTTAACGGCATGACAAATTTTTCTTATGTGTATCAGGGAGTTGAATTTTTCTTTGTGCTCCTTTTGGTGCCTGTGCTTACCATGAGGATTGTGGCAGAGGAAAACAGACAAAAAACCGATCAATTATTATATACCTCGCCGGTTTCCATTTCCAAAATCATAGCGGGGAAATATCTGGCGCTTCTTACCCTGTTTGCCATTGCTCTTCTGATTGTTAGCATTTATCCGCTGATTCTCCAAAATCTTGTGAGCGGTGTAGCAACCCAGGGAGAAAGCGTGGACTTTGCGATTGCCTATGGAAGCACGCTGGGCTTTTTTCTCTTAGGGGCGGCTTATATCGCCATCGGGCTTTTTATATCTTCCCTGACGGAAAGCCAGGTGATTGCGGCGGTAGCCTCCGGAGTCATTATGATATTTACTTATCTGATGTCTTCCCTGGCGGGCATGCTCCCCTCGGGGCATATGTTTGTTTTCTGGTTCCTTGCCCTGCTTATTGTCGTTGTATGCGTGATATTAAATTTCTGGATCCATAACGGATGGCTGACAACCCTGATCGGAGTTCTGGCAGAGGCGGCGTTAGTCACTTTCTATATCCTTTTTACCGACAAATTTGACGGGCTTATCGGGAATACTCTGAGCAGTATATCGATAGTAGACCGGTACAGTAATTTTGCTCTGGGAATTTTTGATGTGAGCGCGCTGGTATATTATATCAGCGTCAGCTTCCTGTTTGTCTTTATTACAATCCAGAGAATTAAAAAGAAACGATATAATTAATGGTAAGATAATAATTCATTGATGAGTCATATAAGGAGGCACTATGAAAAAAGGTAATGATATAAAAAAATCATTTTCCAGCCGCAGATTTAAAATGGGAGGATTCCAGACGCTGACAATGGTAATTGTAATTGTAGTTGTCGTTATTTTAAATCTGATCGTTGGGAAAATGGGAATATCGGTGGATCTGAGCAGCGACCGGATTTATACGCTCACAGAAGATACGAAGAAGCTGGCGTCGCAGTTATCCGATGATATCACGATGTATTATATGTGCCAGGACGGGAATGAAACGGCACAGATCGAGAAGGTAATTGAGCAGTATGATAAACTGGCGCATATTACGGTAGAAGAAAAAGACCCGGTAATCTATCCGAATTTTTCTAAAGATTATACGGATGAGGATATAACCGATAATGATGTCATTGTGGTAAATAAAAAAGCCAATAAGTCAAAACTTGTTAAGTATTCTGAAATGCTGATCCAAGATGTGGACTATACGACCTACAGCCAGACGAACACACTGGATGCCGAGGGAAAGCTGACGGCGGCAATCCAAAATGTTACGTCGGCGGAAACGAAAAAAATATATACGACCTCCGGACATGAGGAGCAGGCGTTAGATGATGCCTTTACGGATGTTCTGTCAAAGAGTAATGTCACTACGGAAACACTGGAAACGTCTTCCAAAACAGCCGTGCCATCTGACTGTGATATTTTGCTTATCAACGGTCCCAAGTATGATTTCTCCAATGCGGAATATACCATGCTGGAAACATACCTGAAAGAGGGAGGAAAGGCAATGATTTTCCTCAATGCCGGAACTTCTGAGGAAACACCGAATTTTAACAAACTGTTAAAAACTTATGGCGTCAATACCAGCGGCGGCTATGTGTTAGATAGTGAAAAGTGCCTTAATGCCAATTATCCGAATATTCTGAAACCGGATGTACAGGAACACGATATTACAACGGATGTTGGGCAGAAGGAAGTCTATATCCCAACGGCGGTTGGCATGACAAGCGAGAAAGAGGTGCGCAGCACCCTGAAAACAGAGGCTCTGTTAAAAACCTCGGACAGCGCGTTCAGCCGTGCCGACAGACAGGAAACCTCCATGGAAAAGGTTGAGGGGGATCTGTCCGGTCCCTTTAATGTGGCAATGGCAGTGACGGACTCGTATGCAGAAAAAACCAAAGGAAGCGGATATGCCACAAAGCTTGTTATCTTTGGCTCCTATCATTTTGCCAGCGCGGATTTTGCGGCAAATAACCAGTTTGGCAACCGCTCCATGTTACTGCGCTCTCTCAGCTGGTTAAGCGGAAGTGAAACCTCTACTCTGGCAATTCCTACCAGAAGTCTGGATGAACCGATGGTAACGATCAAAGAAGGAAACCGTATATTCTGGACCGTATTTTTGGTTATCCTGCTTCCGCTGGCATTTTTAGCGGTTGGTTTTGTCATCTGGTACCGAAGGAGGAAAAGCTGATGTCAAAAAAGAAAAAAAACCTGTTAACTCTTCTGGGACTTACCGCGCTTTTAATCCTCTGCCTTGTTTTCTATTTTGTCGCTCCGAAATCGAAGGATGCCGGGGACGATGGGACAGAAGAGGAAGCGAAAGAAGAAATTACAGTGGACCAGATTGACAGCGGCAATATTACCGGGCTGGAAATTCAAAAGGATGGAAAAACAACGCTTTCCCTTGTAAAAAAAGAAAAAAAATGGCATTTTAAGGAGGATAAAAGCATTCCTCTTGACGAAGAAGCGGTAACCGGGCTATTCGACTGCCTGAGTCCGGTAAAAGCGACGAAAACTATGGAAAAGGATGACGCCAAATTGGCAGACTATGGGCTGGATCATCCGTCCATGACGATTGCGGTTACTGCCGGGAATACTACCTACCAATATCAGCTCGGTATTGCGGTGCCGGTGGAAGGAGGCTACTATGGAACGGCCTCTGCCGGCGATAAAATATATTGTATGAAGGAAGAGCTGTATACTACATTTGACATCAGCCGGAATGTACTCATTAAGCGGGATGAACTGCCGGAAATCGAAAGCGGGCATACAACGTATCTTTTAGTGGATAACAAAAAAGGAAAAGACTTTGAAGCTAAGGCAGTGGGAGAGGAAGAGAGAGTTGACCCGTATTCCAATTGGAATATTACGAAACCATATGATAAGCCGTTAGCTGCCAGCGTCAAGGATTGGTCAACCACACTGAGCAATTTTACTTCCCTATCCTTTGAGGAGCTGGTTCAGTATCGGGCAGAGGATTTATCGGAGTATGGTTTACAGGATCCCTCTTCGGTTATTACGGTAACCTATTATGAGGCAAAAGAGGGGTATGTCCCCGAGGCTTCCGCCACTCCGTCCCAGTCGGATTCTTCCTCCGAACAGGAGGAAACCATACCGGAAAAATACCGGACGTATAAAACTCTTCAGCTCTGTATCGGAAAAAAAGAGGGAGAGAATTATTATGTATGTAAAAAAGGCTCCCGCAATGTCTATACCATGACAGCGGGCACCGTGGAGGCTATGACAAAGCTGGACGCCTATTCCAGCATGGACCACAGTATATATTCTGTGATGGCGACGGATATCAAAGGCTATGAGGTAACCTGTGGGGATACAACGCTGAAAGTAATGCGGAAAGAAAAAAAAGAGGAAGGCGATGACAGCAAGAATATCTGGACGCTGAACGGCAAGGAAATTGCTTCCGATCAGGAGGAGGATTTTCTGAAACCGTATTCAGCCGCCTATCTTCTTACCTTTACCGCTAAGGCGAAGCCGTCTGTAAAACCAAAAAGTGAAAAACCGGTATTGACCATTGTTTACCACGAGGACAAAAGGGATGTGACAGTCCGGTATCTGCCCTATGACGGAACCAATTTCTACCGGGTAGACAAAAACGGGATGAACTATTTTCTCACAGATAAGCTATCGGTGGATGCTGTCATAGCGAAATTTAAGGCAATCGAAAAATTGAAATAAAGAGAGGATATTTCCTATGATGAAGACAAAGATATATCTGTACAATACCCTGTCAAAAAAAGTAGAAGAATTTATACCGAATGAAGAGGGAAAAGTAGCTATGTACACCTGTGGACCTACAGTATATCACTATGCCCATATTGGAAATCTCCGCAGCTATATTATGGAGGATGTACTGGAAAAATATCTGCGCTTTGCCGGATATGAGGTAAAGCGCGTTATGAATATTACCGATGTGGGACATTTGTCCAGTGACGGTGATACCGGCGAAGATAAAATGTTAGCCGGAGCTAAGCGGGAGCACAAAAGCGTTATGGACATTGCCGCCTATTATACCGATGCTTTTATGAAAGACTGCGAAAAGCTTTGTATTAAAAAACCGGATGTGATAGAGCCGGCAACAAACTGTATTCCTGAATTTATCCATATGATCGAGGTGCTTTTGGAAAAGGGCTATGCTTATATTGCAGGAGATAATGTTTATTTTGACACCTCAAAGCTAACCAGATATTATGTTCTTTCTGCCCAGAAGGAGGAGGAACTTCAGGTGGGGGTCAGAGAGGATGTCAATGAGGATACCAACAAGAAAAATAAGACAGATTTTGTTCTCTGGTTTACCAAATCCAAATTTGATAACCAGGAATTAAAGTGGGACAGTCCCTGGGGCATGGGATATCCGGGATGGCATATTGAGTGTTCCTGCATCAGTATAAAGCATCTGGGCGAATATATGGATATCCACTGCGGCGGCGTAGATAATATCTTCCCTCACCATACGAATGAAATTGCCCAGAGCGAGGCATATATCGGGCATAAGTGGTGTAACTACTGGTTTCATGTCAATCATCTCAATACAAAAAATGGAAAGATGAGTAAATCCAAGGGAGAATTCCTGACGGTGTCGCTTCTGGAAGAAAAGGGATATGATCCGATGGTATACCGTTTGTTCTGCCTGTTGTCCCATTACCGAAAGCCTCTGGAATTTTCTTATGAAGCGCTGGATAATGTGGCGTCTGTTTATGAAAAACTTATAAAACGGCTGAAAAACCTCCCGGAAGAGGGGGAGGTGGAAATGGACGCCGCAGCGGAGTATGAGGAAAAATTTGCAGAAGCGCTGGGTAATGATATCAACACTTCTTCTGCCATTACGGTGTTGTACGATATGCTGAAGGCAGATATAAACGATGCCACCAAGCGGTATTTAACGGCGCGTTTTGATGAAGTCCTTTCTCTTGGACTGACCAAAGCGTTTGAACAGGAAAAGGAAGATGAAAATCTCGTTTCTTATGTCGAGCAGATGATCGAGGAACGAAGACAGGCAAAAAAGGAGAAAAATTTTGCCAGGGCAGATGAAATCCGGGAGAAGCTCAGTGAACAGGGAATTGTGTTAAAGGATACCAGAGAGGGAACGCTCTGGAGCAGGAAATGACAGAAAGGGGAAAAGCATGAAAGAGAATGGTAGAATGAAAAAGGCGGCGGTTTTCCTTATCCTGTGCCTGTGCGCCGGTATCCTATCCGGGTGCGGCAACGGTATCAAAAAGGAAACAAAAGAGCTTGTCACGGCGAAAACAAATCAGGCGTTGCAGTTATACTCGGATATTGAGAAGCGCGTGCAGGAGCACCATCTTCAGGCTGACAAGGTTTTTACGGATATGAAACAGCAGCTGACCGATATGGCGACGAAGGTAAAGTCCGGTATCGAGGAAACTACGGAAGAGGATGGACAGCTGGCGGCGAAGGAATTAGATAAAATAATTGCTAATTTGAAGTCTGTTAAGGATAAGGTGGAAAAATCCATTGCCGCGGTATCGTAATAGCTTTGGCTGTAAACAAAAAGAAAATCCCCGTCTGTGCCGACGTTATATCGGCAGACGGGGACTTTTTTGGCTTTTAGGAAAGACCGCCTCTTTTTGTGACAGGATATCAATCCTTATCATTTAACTCCAGATAAAAGTTTAGAAAATCCGTCCGCCCCTGCTTGGTAGCGGCAATGGCTGTGCGGGGGTGCTGATTCATCTGTCCGGTTAAAAGATAGGGAATATTATATCCCCAGCTGATACCGGACTTTTCTAACGGCACCATATGTTTCTCCATAAATTTCAGAATGGGAATAATATCGTATTTCGGATTCTTCAAAAAGCCGAGAAGCTGTTCCGTGGAGCAGTTTCCGGCGCCGCGTCCCATTCCCCCTGCCGTTGCGTCCAGATAGCTGACGCCCCGCCTCAGTGCCGAAATAGTATTGGCAAAGGCGAGCTGCTGGTTATTATGGGCATGGATACCGACATACTTATCATATTTTTCTGCCATGGCAAGATATTTATCGGAAAGTTCCTCCACCTGTTCCATATAAAGGGAGCCATAGCTGTCAACCAGATAAATGCCGTCGACGTTGCTGTTGCCGATCAATTCCAGCGCCTCATCAATTTCGGACTCCTTGGCGTTGGAGATTGCCATTATGTTTACCGTTGTTTCATAGCCGAGCTCTTTACAGTATTCCACCATGTGAATCGCAGTGGGGATCGTATTAATATAAGTGGCGATGCGCACTAAATCAATGACGCTTTCGGATTTTGGTATAATATCCTGCTTATAATTGCAACGTCCGACGTCCGCCATGACGGAAATTTTCATATCCGTATCATTATTTCCGACAATCCGGCGTATGGAATCCTCGTCGCAGAATTTCCAGGAGCCAAAATCTTTCTCATCAAAAATATCTTTGGAAGCCTTATATCCAAACTCCATATAGTCAATGCCGGCTTTTACATTGGACAGATACAGGTCGCGGATAAATTCCTCTGTAAAGCGAAAATCATTGACAAGTCCTCCGTCGCGGATCGTGGCATCCACTACTTTAATATCCGGCCGGAAAGTGAGAAGAGAGCCTTTTTTCTTTTCCATCCTTTTGTACCTCCTAATATGGGTTTTTCTGCCGCGACAAAAGACAGGCGAGCAGAGATTATACCCGATTACTCCTTATTGTAACAGATTTTTCTTCGTTAGAAAAGGATTTCTTGTTGCTATTTTAAGACTAATAAGGTAAAATATATAGTTGTGGGTAAAATAACTGCTTTATAATGACGCAGACAGGAGGTTAATTCAGATGGATTATAAGAAAGCAGGAGTTGATATTGAGGCAGGCTATAAAGCGGTATCGCTGATGAAGGAGCATATTGCTTCTACGATGCGGCCGGAAGTACTGACTGATATCGGAGGTTTTTCCGGGGCATTTTCCTTGAAAAGTTTTATGGGACTGGAAGAGCCGACACTGGTTTCCGGTACCGATGGCGTCGGTACTAAATTAAAGCTGGCATTTATTTTGGACAAGCATGATACAATCGGCATCGACTGTGTTGCCATGTGCGTCAATGATATTGCCTGTGCCGGCGGCGAGCCATTATTTTTCTTGGATTACATAGCTTGTGGAAAAAATGAACCGAAGAAAATCGCAAAGATTGTCAGCGGCGTAGCAGAGGGCTGCCGTCAGGCAAATTGCGCTCTGATAGGAGGAGAAACGGCGGAGATGCCGGGATTTTATCCGGCAGAGGAGTATGATCTTGCGGGATTTTCTGTGGGAATTGTTGATAAAAAGGAAATGATCACCGGAAAGGAGCTGAAGCCGGGAGATTTACTGATTGGAATGGCGTCCTCCGGCATACACAGTAACGGTTATTCCCTTGTCCGCAGTGTATTTTCCATGAATGAGGAAACTCTGAATCAAAAATACGAATGTCTGGAAAGTGATCTTACCTTAGGCGAAACTCTTTTGCTTCCAACCAAAATTTATGTCAGGGCTCTTCGCAGCATAAAAGAAGCGGGAGTGGTGATTAAAGCATGCAGCCATATCACCGGCGGAGGTTTTTATGAAAATATTCCGAGAATGCTGAAAGCAGGAACCCATGCCGTTGTGGATAAGAAAAGCTTTGAAGTCCCGCCAATCTTTAAAATGTTAGCAAGAGATGGCGACGTGAAAGAGGAGGCTATGTTTAATACATACAATATGGGCGTCGGCATGGTTATTGCCGTGGACAGAGCGCAGGCGGATGACGCGGTGCAGGCCATTAAAGCGGCAGAGGAAACTCCTTATATAATCGGCGAGATCAGAGCAGGGGAGAAAGGAATTACCATATGTTAAAGATTGCGGTACTAGTATCCGGCGGCGGCACTAATCTTCAGGCTATAATGGACCGGATTGATGATGGGACGATAACCAATGCCGGCATTTCTCTGGTTGTCAGTAATAAGCCGGATGCGTATGCTCTGGAAAGGGCAAAAAAGAAAAATATTGCTTCTGCCGTACTTATCCCAAAAGAATTTGGCACAAGAGAGGAGTTTGGGAAAAAACTGATTGAGCTTCTGGAAAACGCTTCGATCGATTTGGTAGTATTGGCAGGTTACCTTGTCATCTTACCGGAAAACTTTGTAAAACATTATTACGGACGGATGATCAATATTCATCCTTCCCTGATTCCCTCCCATTGCGGCGCCGGTTATTATGGCTTAAAGGTGCATGAGAGTGTGCTGGCAAGGGGGAATAAAGTGACGGGGGCTACCGTTCATTTTGTGGATGAGGGCACCGACAGCGGCCCCATTATTTTGCAAAAGGCTGTGGAAGTAATGGAAGGGGATACGCCGGAAACATTACAGAAACGGGTCATGGAACAGGCAGAGTGGGAAATTCTCCCGGAGGCGATTCAACTGATCGCCCAGGACAAAATTGAAATTGTAAATCATCTCGTAAAGAGAAAATAATACAGAGTACAGGAGGGTTTAATTTGAAAGTTCTGATTGTAGGAAGCGGTGGACGCGAGCATGCGATTGCGGTCAGCGTGGCAAAGAGCAGCCAGGTGGACAAGATTTACTGCGCGCCGGGGAATGCCGGCATTGCCCGAATTGCAGAGTGTGTGGATATTACCGCTATGGAATTTGAAAAACTGGCGGATTTTGCAGAAAAAAATGAAATCGGACTGACCATTATCGGGATGGACGACCCGTTAGTGGGCGGCATAGTGGATGTATTTGAAAAGAGAGGGCTCCGTATTTTCGGGCCGAGAAAAAAAGCGGCGATCATTGAAGGCTCAAAGGCCTTTTCCAAGGATTTAATGAAAAAATACGGCATTCCCACGGCAGAATATGAGAATTTCACGAATCCGGAAGAGGCGCTTGCCTATCTGGAAACAGCAAAGATGCCAATTGTTTTGAAGGCGGACGGATTGGCGCTGGGAAAGGGAGTATTGATCTGCAATACCTTAGAGGAGGCAAAGGCGGGTGTCAGAACCTTAATGTTAGATAAACAATTTGGAGATGCCGGCAACACGATTGTCATTGAGGAGTATATGACAGGCCATGAGGTATCGGTGCTCTGCTATTGCGACGGAACCCATATTAAACCAATGACCAGCGCGCAGGACCATAAACGCGCGAAGGACGGAGATAAGGGCTTGAATACCGGCGGTATGGGAACCTTTTCTCCTACGCCCTTTTATACCGATGAGGTAAAAAAATTCTGTGAGGAAAAGATATACCAGCCTACGATGGATGCCATGAAGGCAGAGGGACGGGATTTTGTCGGCATTCTTTTTGTCGGGCTGATGCTTACCGAGGCAGGGCCGAAGGTTCTGGAATATAATGCCCGTTTTGGCGACCCGGAGGCACAGGTGGTACTTCCCCGTATGAAAAATGATGTAATAGAGGTTATGAATGCCTGCATTGATGGGACATTAGATACGGTGGATTTGCAGTTTGAAGACAAAGCAGCAGTCTGCGTCGTATTAGCCTCTGACGGCTATCCGGAGCATTATGAAAAAGGGAAGCTCATTACCGGATGGGATCATTTTGACGGAATGGAGGACTATTATGTATTCCATGCCGGAACCAAACAGACGAAGGACGGAATCGTTACGAACGGCGGACGCGTCCTCGGCGTGACGGCAAAGGGGGCAGATTTAAAAGAAGCCCGAAAAAAAGCCTATGAGGCAGTAAAATACATAAATTTTGAAAATAAATACATGCGAACAGATATCGGAAAGGAGTTAGTATAATTATGTATTCTTTTGATGAGGTAAAAAAGGCCGACCCTGAGTTGGCGAAGGCGATGGAACTGGAAACAGGACGTCAGAACGACCATATTGAGCTGATCGCCTCCGAAAATTTTGTGAGCAAGGCAGTAATGGCGGCGATGGGAAGCACCCTGACCAATAAGTATGCAGAAGGGTATCCGGGCAAGCGCTATTACGGCGGCTGTCAGTTTGTCGATATGGTAGAGGATCTGGCAAGGGAGCGGGCGAAAAAGCTTTTTGGCTGTACCTATGCCAATGTTCAGCCGCATTCCGGCGCCCAGGCAAATATGGCAGTGTTCTTTGCCCTTGTAAAACCGGGAGAAACCGTGATGGGGATGAATCTGGATCACGGCGGGCATCTTTCACATGGAAGCCCCGCTAATATATCCGGAACCTATTATAATATTGTGCCCTATGGGGTAGATGATACCGGCTTTATTGATTATGACGAAGTGGAGCGTATTGCGAAGGAATGCCGTCCGAAGATGATAATTGCCGGAGCCAGCGCTTATTGCCGGAAAATCGATTTTAAGAGATTTCGTGAAATTGCAGATGAAGTAGGCGCTTTTTTGATGGTGGATATGGCTCATATCGCCGGACTGGTGGCGTCCGGATACCATGAAAGTCCAATACCATATGCCCATGTAGTGACAACAACGACCCATAAAACCCTGCGGGGGCCCCGCGGCGGCATGATTTTGTCCTCGGAGGAATTTGCTACAGAGCATAAGCTGAATAAGTCTATTTTCCCCGGAACCCAGGGCGGCCCGCTGATGCACGTTATCGCAGCTAAGGCGGTCTGCTTAAAAGAAGCGCTGGACGACAGCTTTAAGGAATACGGGAAAAACATCATAGAGAACGCCCAGGCACTCTGCAAGGGCCTTTTAGACAGGGGAATTCATATCGTTTCCGGCGGAACCGATAACCATCTGATGTTAGTAGACCTTGTGGATAAGGGACTTACGGGAAAGGAAGTGGAAACCTGGCTGGATGAGGCTAATATCACCGCCAATAAAAACACGATTCCAAACGACCCGCAATCTCCGTTTGTGACAAGCGGCATCCGTCTGGGAACAGCCGCAGTGACAAGCAGGGGAATGAATACGGCGGACATGGACAAAATTGCCGGGGCGATTGCCATGCTTATTGATGACCATGAGGCAAACAGAGAAAAAGCAAAAGCCATTGTAAAGGAATTGACGGATAAATATCCATTATATTAACAGGGGTGATATTCTATGTTAGAAAGCAAAGCAAACTATTATGAGGTTTTGGCGGCTAACATCATAGAGAAACTAAAACTTCGTCAGATGGAGGGCTATTATGCGGGCACGAAGGAGGAGGCGCTTGCCCTTGTAAAAGAAAAATTTCTGAAACAGAGTGTTTCTGTGGCGTGGGGAGGCTCCATGACGTTACAGGAAACCGGCATTATGGATTATTTAAAGCAGAGCAAGTGTATTTTATACGACCGTATGGCACCCCAAACGCCGGAAGAGGAACAAGCCATGAAGGCGAATATTGTGAACGCAGATTATTTTCTTATGAGTACGAATGCCATTACGTTGGATGGAGAATTAGTGAATATCGACGGTTTTGCAAACCGGGTGGGATTTCTTTGCTATGGGCCGGAGAATGTTCTGGTTGTTGCCGGTATGAATAAAGTGGTTTCTAATGTAGAAGAAGCAGTAAACCGGGTAAAAAATATTGCTTCTCCGCCCAATGCCCTTCGGCTGAGCCGAAATACGCCCTGTGCAAAAACCGGACGCTGCGGGGAGTGTTTTGCAGAAGATTGTATCTGCAGCCAGATTGTCATTACCCGCAGGAGCGGTATCAAAAACCGCATTAAAGTAATATTAGTGGGAGAGGAATTAGGATTCTAGTTAGGAGTAACGTATGTCAAAACGCCTTTTTATCGCAGAAAAGCCTAGTGTAGCACAGGAATTTGCGAAAATTCTCAAAGTAAATGCGAGAAGGGGTGACGGATATTTAGAATCAGAGGATACCATTGTGACCTGGTGCGTAGGTCATCTGGTAACTATGAGTTATCCGGAAGTGTATGATGAGGCCCTGAAAAAATGGGCCTTTGAAACACTTCCGTTTTTACCCGAAACCTTCCGTTATGAAGTCATTCCCAGTGTAAAGAAGCAATTTCATATTGTGAGCGGGCTCTTAAACCGCGAGGATGTAGACACCATTTATGTATGCACCGACTCGGGGCGCGAAGGGGAGTACATATACCGTCTGGTAGACAGGATGGCTAAGGTGCCGGATACCAAGAAAAAACTCCGGGTATGGATCGACTCCCAGACAGAGGATGAGATCTGTCGGGGAATCCGGGAGGCAAAGCCGTTAGCAGAATACGATAATCTCAGTAATTCGGCTTATCTGCGCGCCAGAGAGGATTATTTGATGGGGATTAATTTTTCCCGCGCTCTGTCGTTAAAATACGGCTACTGGCTGAACCATAATTTTCAGGATGAGAAATGGACTTCTGTTTCTGTGGGAAGGGTTATGACCTGTGTTTTGGGAATGGTAGTGACAAGAGAATGGGAAATCCGCAATTTTATCAAGACTCCGTTTTATCGTGTTATGGGAACCTTTACTCTGGAAGGAAAGAATTTCAAAGGGGAATGGAAGGCAGCAGAGGGCTCGAAATACTTTGCCTCTCCGCTTTTATATAAAGAAAACGGCTTTAAAGAAAGGGAAACTGCCCTAACATTGATAGATTTCCTGACAAAACCGGAGCCGGTGGCATCCGTCATAGAAGCCGTGGAAAAAAAGCGGGAAAAGAAAAATCCGCCGCTGTTGTTTAATCTGGCAGAATTGCAAAATTTATCCTCGAAGTTATTTAAGATTAGTCCGGATGAAACTCTGGCGATTGTACAGGAATTATATGAAAAGAAGCTTGTAACCTATCCCCGGACGGATGCCCGCGTGCTTTCCGGCGCCGTAGCAAAGGAAATCGGAAAGAATCTGAGGGGACTGCAGGGCTATGAGCAGGCGGCGCCATATTTACCCTATATTTCCGAAAATCAGACCTATAAGTCGCTGGAAAAGACCAGGTACGTCAATGATAAGCAGATTACAGATCATTATGCTATTATTCCCACGGGACAGGGGCTTTCCGCGCTGGCATCCCTGGCTCCCGTCCAGAAAAAAATGTATGAGGTCATTGTCCGGCGGTTTTTAAGCATTTTTTATCCTCCGGCAGTGTATCAAAAGGTGAATATAACCATAAAAGCGGGAGAGGAACATTTTTTTACTTCTGCCAGAGTATTACTGGAGGAGGGATTTCTTCCTGTGTCCCGATTTTCCTTTGTCCCGTCCCAAAAGACAAAGGAATCCGATCCGGAAGAGGATGGCGGCGAAGAGGAACAGGAAGGGGACGATTTAAAGGAAATTGTCGGAATAGTAAAAAAAGGCATGCCCCTTTCCCTGAAAGAATGCGAATTAAAAGAAGGAGAAACCTCTCCTCCGAAGAGGTATAATTCCGGCTCCATGATTCTTGCTATGGAAAATGCGGGACAGCTTATCGAGGAGGAAGAACTCCGCGCACAGATTAAGGGAAGCGGAATCGGTACCAGCGCTACCCGGGCAGAAATATTAAAAAAGCTCTTTCATATCCATTATCTAAATTTAAATCAAAAAACACAGATCATCACACCGAGTTTAAAGGGAGAGCTGGTCTGTGGCATTGTGCGTTATTCCATGCCCGCCATGCTGTCGCCCAAGCTCACAGCCAGCTGGGAAAAAGGATTGGCCGGCGTGGCAGAGGGCTCCATATCGAAAGAGGAATATATGGATAAGCTGACGGATTTTGTCAGCCGGCTGGTAAATCAGGTAAAGGCGGAAGATAACCGGGGGCGTCTGGAAAGCTATTACCAGCAGGCGAAAAAACATTATAAAACGAAAAGCAGGGGTAAAAAAAGTACGAAAAGAGGAAAGTAAGGAGTTCTATCCGGTACGGATTTGAATACCTAATAAAGAGGAGGGATATATTCATGCAGGAAATTACGATTGATTCATTATTTGATCGAACCAACACAATCGCGGCTGGAATTTTTACGGGGATTACCTATCCCCATGAAGCGCTTACACGGATCCACGACTTTATTATAGAGCTGGGGGCATCTCTTTCGGAAGAAAAATTTGAAAAGAGGGGAGAAAACATCTGGATAGCAAAATCTGCCTCTGTCGCCTCTACCGCCTGCATCCAGGCACCTGCGATTATTGACGAGGAGGCTGAAATCCGGCACTGCGCTTTTATTCGGGGCAATGCCATTGTGGGAAAACATGCGGTAGTGGGAAACTCAACGGAGTTAAAAAATGTTATTTTATTTGATTTTGTCCAAGTACCCCACTACAACTATGTGGGAGATTCCATTCTTGGCTGCAGGGCCCATATGGGGGCGGGCTCAATCACTTCCAATGTAAAATCCGATAAGACACTTGTAGAAATCCGGGTGGGAGATGTAAAGGTAAAGACCGGCTTGAAGAAAATGGGCGCCATTCTCGGCGACTGCGTAGAGGTGGGCTGCGGCAGCATTCTCAACCCGGGCTCCGTCATCGGGGCCGGCACGAACATATACCCTCTGTCCAGCATCCGCGGCTATGTGCCGGGGGGAAGTATTTATAAGAATCAGGGGGAAGTGGTAGAGAAGGAGAAAAAACAGGGATGAGAAAATACATTCAGATAAGCGTATTTCTGCTTTTGCGGTGGCCGTCTTGTGCAGTTGCGGCACTTCGGCCGAATTGTCCGGCGAAAATCATGCGGACAGCCCGGCGGTCAGCGAGCCGGCGGAAAGTTTATATTTGTAAAGGCCGCATTTGTGACACATCATTGACATTTGTGGCAAAATATTGTACGATAATGGAAGAAATTGACGTATTAAAGAAAGGAGTTATAACATGATTTATTCACAGGAAGTAGAAAACATGTGCCCGGTTGCTCAGGGCGTGAACCACGGTTGCGCGCCGATTCCGGAAGAAGCAAAATGGGTAAAGGCAAAAGAAGTTAAGGATATTTCCGGTTTTACCCATGGTGTGGGTTGGTGTGCGCCGCAGCAGGGAGCCTGCAAACTTTCTTTGAATGTAAAAGAGGGTATCATTCAGGAGGCATTGGTTGAAACGATCGGATGTTCCGGCATGACCCATTCTGCCGCCATGGCAGCGGAAATTCTCCCGGGCCGGACGGTTATGGAAGCTTTGAACACGGATCTTGTGTGCGATGCCATAAACACTGCCATGAGAGAGTTGTTCTTACAGATCGTATACGGAAGAACCCAGAGCGCTTTTTCAGAGGACGGCCTTGCTGTTGGAGCCGGTCTGGAGGATCTTGGCAAAGGGCTTCGTTCCCAGGTTGGCACTATGTACGGCACCTTAAAAAAAGGTCCCCGTTATCTGGAAATGGCAGAGGGATATGTTACCGGCATTGCCCTGGATGAGAATGATATGATTATTGGTTATAAATTTGTAAGCCTTGGAAAAATGACAGACTTTATCAAAAAGGGCGACGATCCGAATACTGCTTATGAAAAAGCATGCGGACAGTATGGACGCGTGGATGACGCAGTGAAGATCATTGATCCGAGAACGGATGAAGTATTAAAATAAATAGAGGAGGAATAAGATAATGGCATTATTTGAATCATATGAAAGAAGAATTGATAAAATCAATGGCGTATTAGCCGAATATGGTATCTCCTCTATTGAAGAAGCAGAGAAGATTACCAAGGATGCCGGACTTAATGTGTATGACCAGATAAAAGGGATCCAGCCGATTTGTTTTGAGAATGCGTGCTGGGCTTATACAGTAGGCGCGGCAATCGCAATTAAAAAAGGATGTAAAAGGGCGGCAGATGCAGCGGCAGCAATCGGAGAGGGCTTACAGGCATTTTGTATTCCCGGTTCCGTTGCCGATACCCGTAAGGTAGGACTGGGTCATGGAAATCTGGGGAAAATGCTCTTAGAGGAAGATACCGAGTGTTTCTGTTTCCTTGCCGGGCATGAGTCCTTTGCAGCAGCCGAAGGAGCTATTGGAATTGCAGAAAAAGCAAATAAAGTCCGTAAAAAACCGCTCCGTGTCATCTTGAACGGTCTGGGAAAGGATGCTGCGCAGATTATTTCCCGCATTAACGGTTTTACCTTTGTGGAAACCGAGTATGATCCTTATACCAATACAGTAAAAGAGGTTTCCCGCATTTCCTATTCCGATGGACTTCGTTCCAAGGTAAACTGCTATGGCGCCAATGATGTTCAGGAAGGCGTTGCTATTATGCACAAAGAAGGCGTGGATGTATCCATTACCGGTAACTCCACTAACCCGACCCGTTTCCAGCACCCGGTAGCAGGTACATATAAGAAGGAATGTCTGGAGCAGGGTAAGAAATATTTCTCTGTTGCTTCCGGCGGTGGTACCGGACGTACCCTTCATCCGGATAATATGGCGGCAGGGCCTGCTTCCTACGGTATGACCGATACCCTGGGACGCATGCACAGCGATGCGCAGTTTGCCGGTTCTTCTTCCGTGCCGGCCCATGTTGAAATGATGGGACTTATTGGGGCAGGAAATAACCCAATGGTAGGAATGACGGTGGCAGTAGCTGTTTCCATTCAGGAAGCAGCCGAAAACGGCAATTTCTAATGGATATTACAGTTGATTTTTAAAAAACACAGGCGGGTATCTTTCCTGCCTGTGTTTTTTAACAGGAAGGAAACAGAGGGATAGGATGAAGTATTCAAAACTGGAAAATAATATAATTGACGTATTAACCGAAGAGCAGATAAAGCTGGGCTACCGGAGTGAAACTGTCCGGCTGTATTACCCTCTTAGCTCCCTGAGGCATTTTTTGCCCGGAAATGAGGAGATCAGCCAGATGAAAAAGACTCTGCGGAAATTTGCAGAAACGCGGAAAGAAAAATGGGGAGAAATCGCAATATCGAACGAGGGAGAACGATTTTGTTTTACCATACCGCCAAAGGGAGTGGACTATGTTCACGGACTCAAAAAGGATACGGATTTTATCTGTGAATTTATCCGGACCATACAGGAGCGCGGCTGCACAATAGATAAAGTAATACAGTTATTTTATCAATATTCCGATGAGGTCTGTGTGGAAAAAACCGGACATGGCGAATTTGATTACCTTCTCTATTTTAAAAATGGCAGGCCCGACAGTTTCCGTTATTGCATACGCGACGAGGGCTCCCATATCAGTTATCACCGTTTTACCATAGAGGATTATAATGATTTTAATTTTTTATAAAAAAGAAAAGAGGCAGTTATGAAAATAGCAATGACGGACATGAATATTATCTGGGAGCAAAAAGAAGCAAACAAAAAGGAATGCCGCTCCATGATTCAGGAAGCATCTGAAAAAAAGGCGGATGCCATCATATTTCCCGAGATGACCCTGACAGGATTTTCCATGGATGTCGGGAAGATTTCCGATGCGTCAAAGGAAAGTGTTTCCTTTTTTTCTGAGCTTGCCAGACAATTTCAGCTTGCCATTGGGTTTGGCTATGTGACAAGGCAGGGGGAGAAGGGAAAAAACCACTTTTGTTTTTTGGACAGGGAGGGACGGCGGATAGCCGATTATGAAAAAATCCATCCTTTTACCTGCGGAGGAGAGGATGAATTTTATGAAGGGGGAAACCGGCTCTGTTCCTTTGGCTGGCAGGACTTTTCCTGCGCACTCTTTATCTGTTATGATTTGCGGTTTCCGGAGGCATTTCAGGCGCTTCCCGAATCCACGGATGTTATTTTTCTCATTGCAAACTGGCCGGAGAGCCGGCTGGAGCACTGGTACGCGCTATTACAGGCGAGAGCCATAGAAATGCAATGCTATGTCGTGGGAATTAACCGAACGGGCGAGGGCGGCGGAATAAAGTACAAAAAAAGTTCGGCCGCTTTTTCGCCGGATGGAAAACGGCTGGAGGAAGTTTTCGGAGAAAAAAACCGGTATGTGGAATTAGACAAAAGCAAAAGACTTCGTTACATAGAGGAGTTTCCCACGAGAAAAGACAGACGTCCGGCTGTTTATTTTGCATAAAACGCGGCCCAGTATCCCATACTTTTCTTAGGGCTGCCGGCATCACGGAAGGATTGTGTTATCCGGCGCCGGAAAGGAAGGTCGGGGTATGGAAAAGGAAGAACTAAAAGAATATGGCATGGTGGAAAGCCATGGCATCCAGATTATTTCAATTATCGGAGAAGTAGAGGGGCATGATTGCCTTTCTCAGAATTCCAAGACAACAAAGTATGAGCATTTACTGCCGTTACTGGCAAAATCGGAGCAGGAGGAGAAGATACAGGGGATTTTGTTCCTGGTTAATACCGTGGGCGGAGATGTTTCCTGTGGTCTGGCGCTGGCAGAAATGATTGCCACCCTGAGCAAGCCCACCGTATCCCTGATTATCGGAGATAGCCACTCTATCGGAGTGCCGCTTGCCGTGGCAACGGATTATTCTTTTATCGTGCCGTCGGCGACCATGATTATCCATCCGGTCCGCATGAGCGGAATGGTGCTGGGAACGCCCCAGACCTACAGCCAGTTTCAGCAGATACAGGA
Source organism: uncultured Lachnospiraceae bacterium (assembly GCA_947628225.1). Classification (GTDB taxonomy): domain Bacteria; phylum Bacillota; class Clostridia; order Lachnospirales; family Lachnospiraceae; genus Eubacterium_F. The sequence continues at coordinate 218,847 of CANQYY010000001.1, read as the reverse complement.
CCGTATATTAAATTTTATTGCCAGCCACAGCCGGGCGGACAAAAAAAGCCTGGAGGACTTAATGATGAACACCAGTATGTTATCCCGGGATTTAGGAACCGTGCTGGTAGGAAAAGAGGCAGTTGTACAGGGACTGATACAGGAGGTGGGAGGGATCAGCCGCGCCTTTCAAAAGTTAAACTCGCTGATACAGGAAAAGAAGGAGTAAAACGTCTGTTCGAGAAAACTCTTGCGCCGGATTTTATTTCGTAGTATAATAAGGACAATATCAGAAATGAAGGAGTTATTATGGCGGCAAAAAAGAAAACAAATCGCAGAAATTCTACAGCTCAAAAGAAAAGAAGTTCTGTAAAAGGAAATCCTACGAAAAAAAATACAGGTTCAAAAAAAACATCCGGGATAAATCAAAAAAAGGAATCTCCCGTCAGAGTTAATCCGCTGACAAGGGAGATTACTTTTCTTGTTATTATTGTATTTTGTATTCTTGCCTTTATGAGCCTGTTTCATATGTGCGGCATAGTGGGAGAGGGGCTCGCCGGCGTATTGTTTGGGCTCTTAGGCATTCTTGCTTATGTGTTCCCGATATATTTTATTATTGCTGCCGGTTTGTACATATCAAATGCGGAGAACCGTTCCCTGCATCATAAAATATGGTTTAGCGTCGGATTATACTGGTGTCTTTGCGGATTGTTCCAGTGGGTGGTAAATGATGATGTGTCCTCGGTGTGGGAAGTTTATACCGTCTGCAGCGAATACCGTGGCGGAGGCGGTTTTTTGGGCGGTCTGCTTTCTTATGGACTGGGAAAGTGGCTGGGCAGGGGCGGCGCCCTGATAGTGATTCTGGCTCTGCTGCTTGCCTTTTTTATGCTGATAAGCAAAAAACTTCTTTTTTCTTCTCTGCGGCAGCTATATGCGGAAAAGGAAGAAAGAAAAGAGTATGTGGATTATGAAGATGCTGTGGATTCGGGCAGCATGACGGAGCGAAAGATGAATACATACCGGTTTGAGCCGGAGCCCAAAAAGAAAAGAGGGAAAAATCCGCCGGATATGCCGGATAAAAACCGGCGGGAAGAAACCGAGCCGGCAGCTCCGGGACAAAATCCGGAAGAGATTACCATTATCCGCAGCACAGATGTCCGGCAGGAAAAGGAGCCGGCTATTTATCAGGAGGAATTAAAGCAGAAGTTTGGAAAGAAAAAACCGGCAGAGAAACCACTAAAGAAAGCAGCGGTTTCAGAAAATATACCGCCTGTACCGGCATCCGGCATGCCGGGGGCATCGGAAGCAGAAGGCGGAGCGCTAAAGCCAGAAAAGGTAAAAATTACAAAAGAGGATGAAAAGGAAATGACGAAGCTGCAGGAGGATTTAGCGAAAGCGGCAGTCAAAGAGATTCCGTACCAATTTCCTTCGCTGGATTTATTGAACAGGCCAACAGCCGGTAAAAAGGGCATGAATAACGACGAACTGCGAAGCACGGCATTGAAATTGCAGGAAACATTGGAAAGCTTTGGGGTACGGGTAAAATTGGGAGATATCAGCCTGGGCCCCAGCGTGACCAGGTATGAACTGATTCCGGAGCAGGGCGTCAAGGTGAGCCGTATTACCAGTTTATCGGATGACATCAAGCTCAGTCTGGCGGCTTCCGACATCCGTATCGAGGCGCCCATCCCGGGGAAAGCGGCAGTGGGGATTGAAGTGCCAAATCCCGACCGGATGATGATCACGCTGAGGGAGCTGTTAGAAAGCCGCGAATTTACCAAAGCAAAATCGAAAGTTACCTTTGCAGTGGGAAAGGATATCAGTGGGAAAACGATTGTTACCGATATTGCCAAAATGCCGCATTTGCTTATTGCGGGAGCGACAGGTTCCGGTAAATCGGTGTTAATCAATACCCTGATAATGAGTATTATTTATAAGGCAAATCCTAATGAGGTGAAATTGATCATGGTGGATCCTAAAATGGTAGAACTGACTGCCTACGAAGATATTCCCCATCTGATGATTCCGGTGGTAAAGGATCCGAAGAAGGCGTCGGCGGCATTGGGCTGGGCGGTCGCCGAGATAACCGGCCGTTATCAGAAGTTTGCCCAAGCCGGTGTCCGTGATATTAAATCCTATAATGCCAAAGCGGGAGCAGCAGGTCCGGACGGATCCGAATACCAAAAGATGCCGCAGATTGTTATTATTGTCGATGAATTTGCTGATTTAATGATGGTGGCGCCGGGAGAGGTAGAGGATTCCGTATGCCGTCTGGCACAGTTGGCCCGCGCCGCCGGCATTCATTTGGTTCTGGCAACGCAGAGGCCATCGGTTAATGTTATTACCGGATTAATTAAAGCGAATATCCCGTCCCGGATTGCCCTTTCCGTGTCTTCGGCAGTAGATTCCCGCACCATTATCGATTCCGCCGGGGCAGAGAAATTATTGGGAAATGGGGATATGCTGTTTGCCCCTCAGAATCTGCCAAAGGCAATTCGTGTACAGGGAGCGTTTGTTTCCGATGAAGAGAGAGATAATGTTGTAAACTTCTTAAAGAGTAGTGGAAACGGGCCATCCTATAATGAAGAGGTTGCCGCCCATATCGAATCTGCCCCGGTAGCCGGGGCGAAAAACAGTTCTGCCGCAGGGACGGGCGAGCCCGATAAGGATGAGCTGTTTGCTGAGGCAGGCAGGTTTATTATTGAAAAGGACAAGGCATCCATCGGGCTTTTACAAAGAATGTTCCGGATTGGCTTTAACCGCGCCGCCCGTATTATGGATCAGCTGGCGGACGCCGGAGTTGTGGGGCCGGAGGAAGGAACGAAGGCAAGACAGATTCTAATGACGAAGGAGCAGTTTGAGAATTATCTGGAGGAAGGAAACGGATGAAGGGCTGGCTGATAGTGAATGGCTTTTTACATACAAAAAAGTTTGACGAGTTAGCAGAGTTTTTTGTCCGCGCGGCAGACAAAAAGGGGATTGGTATTGCGGTAAAGGAAAATTCCGACCTGCTTGTGAAACTTCCCGGAGAACTGACAAAAAATAAGCCGGACTTTGTTATTTTTTGGGATAAGGATATTTTTCTTGCCCGGCATATGGAAAATCAGGGAATTCGGGTTTACAATCCCAGCCGCTGCATTGCCCTGTGCGATGATAAACGAAAAACCCATCTGGCCCTGTCGAAACAGGGGATACCCATGCCAAAAACGATAATTGCTCCTATGACCTATGAAAAAACAAAGTTTCCGAATCTCCATTTTCTCCCGTATATAGAGAGAGAGCTTGCCTATCCCGTCGTAGTAAAGGAGGCCTATGGCTCCTTTGGGGAACAGGTCTATCTGGCGGAGAACAGGGAGAAATTGCAAGCCATAATAGAGCAGGCCGGCACTACGGAGGTTTTATTTCAGGAATATGTGGAAACCAGCCACGGGAGGGATATAAGGCTCCAGGTGGTGGGAAAAGAAGTGGTGGGAAGCATGTACCGATATTCGGAGAACGATTTTCGCGCCAATCTTACGGCAGGCGGGAGTATGCGGGTCTATCAGCCGACGGAAAAAGAGAAGGAACTTGCCCTGAGGGCAGCGGCGGCAGTAGGGGCGGACTTCGCCGGAGTGGATTTATTGTTTGGGAGGGAAGAAGCCCTGGTATGTGAAATCAATTCCAATGCGCATTTTAAGAATCTATTTGATTGTACCGGTATGAATACGGCAGAAAAAATCATGGAATATATATGTGAGGATATCAAATGTTCAATGCCTGGTTGATATATGATAGGGAGGGAGCGGAAAAAAATCAGGATTACATTGCCTATCATAAAAAAACAGGGAAAAAGATGGGGATTTTTTTTGAACTGAAAATACGGGAGGATATGGGTTCCGAACCGTTTCTTTCCCTCCCGGATTTTGCTATTGTCCGGACGATTTCCCCTTCTCTCACGAAACAGCTTGAGGAGAAAAAAATCCCGGTGTTTAATAATTCCTTCGTTTCTGAAATCTGTAATGATAAGGGCAGGACGATAGAATACATCCGCAAGAAGACAAAGATTCCCGTCATTCCGACAGAAAGATATAAGAATGAAGAGTTGTCGGAGGAATTATTACGGCGGCATCCCGATTCTGTAATTAAGGCTGTGGATGGCCACGGGGGAAAGCAGGTATTTTTAACGTCGGAAAATTTTTCCCGCATCCATGACGGCATCCATTGTTCGGATTTCATTATACAGCCCTTTATCCCCGGCGACGGAAAGGATGTAAGGGTATATGTTATCGGAAACACTATCGTGGCTGCGGTGGAGAGGACGGCGGCGAGTGGGTTCCGGTCAAATTTTTCTCTGGGAGGTAACGTGCGCCGCTGCTTTTTATCCGGGGAGGAAAGGAAACTGGTAGAAAAAATCTGCTCGGCATTTTCGTTCGGACTGGTAGGAATTGATTTTATTGTTGATAATAAGGGCAGTTTTATATTTAATGAAATTGAAGATGTAGTAGGAGCCAGAATGCTTTACTTCTGCCAGCCGGAAATTCCCTTACTGGAGAAATATTTTTCTTTCATTCTGGATAAAATCTTGCAAAATCCTTAGGCACTGGATATAATGGGCATAGAAAACAGCAGTATGATATGGAGGATAGGATATGAAGACAGATATTGATATTGCGTTAGAGGCGAAGATGGAGCCGATAAAAAATGTAGCGGAAAAATTAGGGATCGGAGAAGATGAGATTGATTTATATGGAAAATATAAGGCAAAACTTACAGACGATTTGTGGAATCGCATAAAGGATAGGCCGGATGGCAAATTAATTTTAGTTACAGCCATTAACCCGACCCCTGCCGGAGAGGGAAAGACGACGACGACCGTAGGGCTGGGACAGGCAATGGAAAAGATTGGGAAGAAAGCGGTTATTGCCCTCAGGGAGCCGTCTTTAGGGCCCTGTTTTGGCTTAAAGGGAGGAGCTGCCGGCGGCGGCTATGCCCAAGTGGTTCCAATGGATGAGTTGAATCTTCATTTTACCGGGGATTTCCACGCTATCACATCTGCCAATAATTTACTGGCGGCGATGCTGGATAATCATATCCAGCAGGGAAATGCGCTGGGGATTGATCCAAAGCAGATTGTGTGGAAACGCTGTGTGGACATGAACGACAGGGTGCTGCGCAATATCACGGTTGGGCTGGGACGCAAGGCGGACGGCGTGACAAGAGAGGATCACTTTATCATTACGGTGGCGTCGGAAATTATGGCAATTCTCTGTCTGGCAGAAAACAGGAAGGATTTAAAAGAGCGGTTAGGGCGCATTATTGTGGCGTACACGGAAAAGGGAGAACCGGTCACGGCAAAACAGCTAAATGCCGTGGGAGCAATGGCGGCTCTGTTAAAAGATGCCATCCGCCCAAATCTTATCCAGGCACTGGAACACACGCCGGCTCTGGTTCACGGCGGCCCCTTTGCCAATATTGCCCATGGCTGCAATAGCATCCGTGCTACGAAGACAGCCCTGAAGCTGGCAGATTATACGATTACAGAGGCAGGCTTTGGAGCAGATTTAGGAGCCGAGAAGTTTATGGATATTAAATGCCGCATAGCAGGTTTGAAGCCGGACGCCGTTGTGCTGGTGGCCACTGTCCGCGCCCTGAAATACAATGGCGGCGTGCCAAAAGAGGAATTGGGCAAAGAAAATCTGGATGCTCTGAAGAGAGGAATCGTGAATCTGGAAAAACACATGGAAAATATTGCCCTGTATGATGTGCCGTGCATCGTTACCCTGAACCGGTTTACAACGGATACGGAAGCGGAGTTATCTTTTGTAAAAGATTTTTGCGAGGAACATGGTTGTGAGTTTGCCCTGTCGAAAGTCTGGGAAAAAGGCGGCGAGGGCGGGATAGAGCTCGCCAAAAAGGTAGTGGAAACAATTGAAACAAAGGAAAGCCATTTCCACTGCCTGTACGAGGACAGCCTGTCTATCAAAGAGAAAATTGAAACCATCGCCAAAGAGATTTACGGAGCTGACAGGGTAGCCTTTGAACCGGCAGCCGAAAATCAGATTGCCCGGATAGAGAGCCTTGGTTTTCAGACGATGCCGGTCTGCATGGCAAAAAACCAGTATTCGCTTTCCGATGACAAATCGCTGCTGGGGCGTCCGAAAAATTTCACCATTCATATTCGTGAAGTTTATGTATCGGCGGGCGCCGGCTTTGTTGTGGCGATTACAGGAACTATAATGACAATGCCCGGACTGCCGAAAGTTCCCGCTGCGGAGGGGATTGATGTAGATGATGACGGCAGAATTACCGGATTATTCTAGGATGAAAAAACGGAAACGGGATGGCATTTTGTCATCCTGTTTATTCGATTGACAACAGGAGGCTGCCATGAATAAATATATAGTAATCAGTCTTATATGCTTATCCTGCCTGCTGACAGCATGCGGTTATGAAAATTTTTATAAAGGGAATCATAGCCGGAATGTTTCCGGCGCGGCAGTAAGCGATGGAGGGATATCTTCTGTGGAGCGGGAAGGGACGCAGCAAATGCAGACAGCAGATTACTGGATTGACAAAACCGTAGCGCCGGACAAGATTTTAATGTCCAAAGAGGAGATAGAAAAATTTAATCAAAAGATGACGCAACAGCTTTCTTCCGACACAAAGGCAGGCTATTATAATCTGGAATCTTATGGGCAGTCGGTAGACGGCGTTCTTTTGTCCAATCTTATTACAAGGACGGATTTCAAAAAAGGAAGTTATTATCTGGCAGCAAAACCGGTAACGACAGCCCGCTGGAACGAATATTATGATAACCGCAATATGGAAGCCATAGGCAATTTTAACAAGATAAGCTATGGCATTATCTGTTCCCGCGCCGATGTCAGGGAACTGCCTACTTCGGATGAGATAACAAACCGTCCGGACCGGCAGGGACATGATGTATTACAAAATACGGCGCTGGCGGTCAATGAACCGATACTGATTCTGCTAACCAGTAAAGACCATGCCTGGTATTTTATTGTCGCCAATGAATATGCGGGCTGGATAAAAAAAGAAACCGTAGGGATATGCGAAAATAAAGAAAAATGGGAAGAGGCGCAGCAGATGGAGCAATTTCTTCTGGTAACGGCGGATCGGACGCGGACAGAGAAAGCTCCCGCCCCTGCGGGAAAAGTGTCAGAGAGCGAATTTACGATGGGCACGAGGCTTGAAATAGCAGACGGCGACGAGTGCAAAAAAACCTTCGGAACTTCGGAAATTTCCCACAGCTACGTTGTCCGTGTTCCGATGCGGAGGGAAAACGGCGGGCTCGATTATCAGCTGGCGTTGATTCCGAAAGGAAGGGATGTGCACGAGGGGTATTTGGAATACACAAGAGCCAATATACTCCGCCAGTCCTTTAAAATGCTTGGCAATACCTATCAATGGGGAGGGAAAAACGGCGGCAGGGATTGTTCTTCCCTGACACGGGATGTCTATCTGTGCTTTGGCATAAGGCTTCCCAGAAACAGCAGCGCCCAGGCAATGACGCCGGGGAAATCCGTATTGGATATCCGGAAATTATCCGATAAAGAAAAAACGGCGAAGTTAAATTCCACAGAACCGGGGGCGATTTTACAAATGTCCGGTCATGTCATGATCTATCTTGGCTGCGTGGAGAAAAAATATTATGTAATCAGCGCCAACGGCAGCCCATTGGCGGGCCATGTCATGGTAAATGAGTTAAGTGAAAAAAGCGCGGGAACAGAAAAGACATGGCTTAGCCGGCTTGAAACAATAGTAGGAATTTGGTAAGCCATGAGAAAGAGTGGCAGGAAAAGCTGATTTTTTACCGGGTTTACCGTCTGCGTGTAAATTTCTGCTCGCAGTACATGCAGCGGTAAATGCGGTTTTTCTTGTCCGTAAGTTTAAAACGGTGCGGCAGCTCCTGCTCAACGGAGGTAATACATCTTGGATTTTTGCATTTAATGACATTCGTTACTATTTCCGGCAGTTTTAACGCCCGTTTCTCGACAATCTCATTATCCCGTATGATATTGATAGTAATATTTTCGTCCAAAACGCCTAATACATCCAAATCAATGGTAATGGGCCCCTCAATTTTAATAATATCCTTTTTTCCCATTTTATTGCTTCTGGCATTTTTAATAATAGCAACAGAACAATCTAACTTTTCCAACTCCAGATAATAATAAATTTCCATGGCGCCGCCTGCTTTGATGTGGTCGATGACAACGCCTTCATTTAATCCTCCGATATTTAACATAGCAACCTCCATTGATTCATATACGTTAAAATTTCTAATTGTCTGCCTCTGCTAACAGGGTCATAATGAGAGCCATCCGTATATAGACGCCATATTGCGCCTGTTTGAAATAAACGGCTCTGGGGTCTTTGTCCACTTCCGTCGAAATCTCATTGACCCGGGGAAGCGGATGCAGTACCAGCATATCTTTGGGCGCCAGTTTCATTTTTTTGGCATCCAGTATAAAACTGTCCTTTAATCTTATGTAATCCTCTTCATTAAAAAAACGTTCTCTTTGCACGCGGGTCATATATAAAAGATCCAGTTCCGGCAGGACATCCTCCAGTACATTTACTTCCTTGTATTCAATCCCATTTGCCTCCAGCATATCTCGCCGAAGATAGTCGGGAATTTTCAGCTCAGGAGGTGAAATCATAACAAATTTTACATTCGGATAACGCACCATGGCTTCCACAAGGGAATGAACGGTACGGCCGAATTTTAAATCGCCGCACAATCCGACGGTAAGGTTGTCCAGCCGTCCTTTCAAATTTTTTATGGTAAGCAGGTCGGTTAGTGTCTGGGTGGGATGATTGTGGCCGCCGTCCCCGGCATTAATCACAGGGATGGAAGAGTGCAGCGAGGCGACATAGGGGGCGCCTTCTTTGGGATGCCTCATGGCGCATATATCGGCATAACCGGAAATGACGCGAATCGTATCGGCAACACTCTCGCCCTTTGCCGCAGAACTGGAATCGGCGGAAGAAAAACCGAGAACCTGTCCGCCCAGATTTAACATGGCTGCTTCAAAACTAAGACGGGTGCGGGTGCTTGGCTCATAAAAACAGGTGGCAAGTTTTTTTCCTTTACAAACCTCAGAATACTTAGCAGGCTCTCTCATCATATCTTCTGCTAAAACAATCAGCTCCGCCACATCCTCTACCGATAAATTCAGAACATTCATTAGATGTCGCATATTTCCTCCATTCCGCCAAAAACAGGCTGGCATATTTCACGATCCGGCGATTGCCTGACGCCGCTTTTGGTAATTATTTTACCTCATTTTTTTAGGTATGACAACAGTGAATTCCGTGAAGGAGCAAATTTTATTTGCAATCTGCCATAAAAGCAAGTATACTATAATTCGGGAAATTATCCGTAGTCTGTACACTGCTGATAGTTCCAAGGAAAGGATTTGAAATATAAGGAGGATGCGTATGGTAAAATTATATGAGGGCGGAGCCTATCTTGTCCACGGCGAGGAGCTGATTGTGGACAGCGCGGAAGCTCTGGCTGCAGTCGAGAGCAAAACAGGAGTAAAGACAACAAAGGAAGAAGCGTCAAAAGGAACGATGGCTTATGGCATCTTACAGAACCATAATACATCCGGCAATATGGAGAATCTGAAAATCAGGTTTGATAAGCTGACTTCCCATGATATTACCTTTGTCGGTATTTTACAGACGGCAAGAGCATCCGGGCTGGAAAAATTTCCGGTTCCGTATGTACTGACAAACTGCCATAACAGTCTTTGCGCCGTGGGAGGAACTATTAATGAGGACGACCATGTATTTGGCCTTTCCTGCGCGAAAAAATATGGCGGTATTTATGTGCCGCCCCATCAGGCAGTTATTCATCAGTTTGCCAGAGAAATGCTGGCAGCCGGCGGGGGCATGATACTGGGTTCCGACAGTCATACCCGTTATGGCGCTCTGGGAACTATGGCTGTGGGGGAAGGCGGTCCGGAAATCGTAAAGCAGCTCTTAGAGCAGACCTATGACATTCCGATGCCGGAAGTTGTCGCCATTCATCTCACCGGAAAACCGGAAAAGGGAGTGGGGCCGCAGGATATCGCCCTGGCGATTATTGGCGCGGTGTTTAAAAACGGGTACGTCAATAATAAGGTTATGGAATTTGTCGGAAAGGGCATCGACAACCTCAGTGTTGATTACCGTATCGGCATTGACGTGATGACGACAGAAACAACCTGCCTTTCCTCTATATGGAGAACGGACGATTCAGTAAAGGAATTTTATGAAATTCATGGCAGAGGCGGAGATTATAAAGAATTGCAGCCGGCGGAGGTCGCATATTATGACGGCGTGGTGGAAGTGGATCTTTCCGCCGTTAAGCCAATGATCGCGATGCCGTTCCATCCGAGCAATGTATATACGATCGAAGAGGTAAACAGCAATCTGGAAGATATTTTACGGGATGTGGAAAAGAAAGCTCTTGTCAGTCTGGATAATAACGACATTGACTTTAAGCTGACAGATAAGATCCGGGATGGAAAACTTTATGTCGAACAGGGAGTCATTGCCGGCTGCGCGGGGGGCGGCTACGAGAATATCTGCGATGCGGCGGATATCCTCCGTGGAAAGACCATTGGCTCGGATGAATTCTCCTTAAGTATTTATCCGGCATCCCAGCCGATATTTATGGAGTTAGTAAAAAATGGAAGAATTGCCGATTTGATGGCGACCGGCGCGACTGTCCGCACGGCGTTCTGCGGTCCCTGCTTTGGCGCCGGAGATGTGCCGAGCAACAAAGGCCTGAGTATCCGCCATTCGACCAGAAACTTCCCGAACCGGGAGGGCTCTAAAGTCACAAACGGACAAATTGCTTCCGTAGCTCTTATGGATGCCCGCTCTATTGCTGCCACAGCAGCGAATAAGGGATATTTGACAGCGGCTACTGATTTTGACGTGACATATACAAAGCCCAAATATTATTTTGATAAATCAATCTATGATAATCGTGTCTTTAATGGCGTGGGAAAGGCAGATCCTTCGGTAGAAATCAAATTCGGGCCCAATATTGTGGACTGGCCGGAAATACAGCCGCTGACAGATGATATATTATTAAAGGTGGTTTCGATGATCCATGACCCGGTTACCACCACGGATGAATTGATTCCGTCAGGAGAAACCTCATCGTACCGCTCGAATCCTCTTGGTCTGGCAGAGTTTACCCTGTCCAGAAAGGATCCTGCCTATGTGGGGAAAGCCAAGGAGGTTCAGAAGATAGAAAAGGCAAGGATTGCAGGAGCCGATATGTATGCGGAGGATGAACAGTTAAAGAGCATCTACGATACGATCCGGGATAAGTTTGAAGCAGTACCGGAGAATACGGAGGTAGGCAGTGTTATCTTTGCCGTGAAGCCGGGCGATGGTTCCGCCAGAGAACAGGCTGCCAGCTGCCAGAGAGTTCTTGGCGGCATGGCAAATATTGCCAGGGAGTATGCGACAAAGAGATACCGTTCCAATCTGATCAACTGGGGAATGCTTCCCTTTGTCTTTGACGGCGAGCTTGTCTTTGACAAAGATGATTATCTTTTTATTAAGGATATGAAAAAGGCGATAGAAACAAAGAATGATTGTATCAAAGCCTATATTGTAAATAAGGGCATGCAGGAGATTGAGCTTCATCTGGGAAATTTAACAGAGGATGAAAGAGAGATTATCCTAAAAGGATGCCTTATCAATTACAATAAAAAGAATTAAAGAAGACCGTAAAAAAACCTTCGCATAAATCCTGCCGGACGGTAGGGGATGCGAAGGTTTTTCTTTATTCGGATACGGCAATGGCGCTGGTGGGGCAATTTGCCGCCGCCTGCTTTGCCTCTTCCTCAAGCTCCGGCGGTACGACATCCACCTGGGCTTCTGCCTTACCGTCATCATTAAATTCATAAACAGTGTTACAGGAAGAAACACACATACCACAGGAAATACAGGCGTCCTGGTCAACAAATGTTTTCATAGCATACAGCTCCTTTATACGATTTCTAATTATTGTAAACAAATTGTCCCTTTTTATACACAAAAAAATCAATCCTCATCAATTACCTGTATTTCCAGATAATCAAAATCGATACTTTCAATAAAATTATCCTGTAAAAACCGGGTTTTATCAATCCGTTTAAACTCCGCTATGTTTTTGTCCAGCCAGATAGGTTCCTGCAGATCGAAAGCAAGGCAGAACTCATGGACGCCGGCAAAAATTTTTTTTGTCCGGTTTATGGACAGGTCGGAATTTTCGTATACCATATCCTGTATAAGATGGTTATCTTTAAAAATTTTTCCCCAGATACGAAACATCATTCCCTCATTTCCCCGGGCTGTTCTGTCAATGCAAAACGCCGGTAAAGATAGTATTTGAAATTATATACAGTTTTTTGCAAAATGTAAAGAATTATTTATTTGACTTTCTTACTATTTCACTTATAATATAATTGTAGCATTATGTGAAGATTTTACCAATCTCACGGCGCCACAACAGGGTGTGGCAGATAGGAGAATGTTATGTTAGACGACGAATTGCAAACATCGTATATCAAAAGGCTTCGTCTTCCGAAGGATACAGACAATGTGTTTGATAATGAAGACAGGGAATTTGAAGAAATGATGATGATGTACAGTTGTGCCATTAAAGAAGTGAAAACAAAGCTTCAGGTATTAAATGACGAACTATCCCTGACGAAGAAACGAAATCCGATAGAATTTATAAAAACCCGGATCAAGCAGCCCGACAGCATTGCCACAAAGCTGAAAAAAAAGGGCCTTCCCATTACCGTAGAGGCGACAAGGGAAAACCTTAATGATGTGGCGGGGGTACGGGTTATCTGTGCTTTTATTGATGATATTTATAAAGTGGCGGACATGTTTACCATGCAGGACGACATTAAGCTGATTAAAATTAAAGATTACATCAAAAACCCGAAAATGAATGGCTACCGCAGTCTGCACCTGATTGTTGAGGTTCCGGTATTCTTTTCCGACAGGAAGAAGCAGATGCGTGTGGAAGTGCAGATACGCACCATTGCTATGGACTTCTGGGCAAGCCTTGAGCACCGGGTAAAATATAAAAAGGATGTAAAGGATGCAGAAAATATCGTGTATGAATTGAGAGCCTGCGCCGATGTGATCAACCGGACAGACTATCATATGCAGGCAATACGGGATCGTATTGTTGAAATAGACTAATACATAAAATAAAGAAAAGAGGAGAGGACGGACATGGCGAAACGAATTGATGGGAAAGCAATTTCTGCCAGGGTAAAGGACGAGTGCAGGGAAAAGGTAAAAAATGAAAAACTGGATGTGACGCTTGCGGTAATCCAGGTAGGGAATAATCCCGCCTCTACCGTTTATGTGGGAAATAAAAAAAAGGCATGCGAGTATATAGGAATTCATTCTTTATCTTATGACCTGCCGGAGGAAACCACCGAGGAGGAGCTTTTGGCTCTGGTTGAAAAGCTGAATCAGGACGATGCGGTAAACGGAATTTTGGTACAGCTGCCGCTGCCGTCGCAAATTAACGAAGATAAGGTAATCCAAACGATTTCCCCCAAAAAAGATGTGGATGGATTCCATCCGCAGAGTGTGGGAGCCCTGTGTATCGGACAGCCGGGGTTTGTGTCCTGCACGCCGGCGGGCATTATCCAGTTGTTGAAACGGAATGATATTGAGATAGACGGAAAAGAATGTGTGATTGTAGGCAGAAGTAATATTGTGGGCAAACCCATGGCTCTGCTTATGCTCCGGGAAAACGCCACGGTGACGGTATGCCACAGCCACACGACAAATTTAAAGGAAGTTACGAAGCGGGCCGACATATTAATCGTGGCAATCGGAAAGCCGAAATTTATTACCCGCGAGTATGTAAAAGAGGGCGCTGTGGTCATTGATGTGGGAATCCACCGCAATGAGAACGGAAAATTGTGCGGCGACGTTGATTTTGAAGATGTAGAGCCGATCGCATCCGCTATTACCCCGGTTCCGGGCGGCGTCGGCCCCATGACAGTTGCGATGTTGATGAATAATTGCGTAGAGGCCAAATAAGAGCCCGGATAAGGATGATAGACGCATGAAACTCTTTTTTGTATCACTGGGATGTGATAAAAATTTAGTAGACAGCGAGAAAATGCTGGCGCTTTTGAGCAGGCATTCTCTGGAAATTACAGAGGATGAAAGAGAAGCGGAAATAATCATTGTTAATACCTGTAGTTTTATCCAGGATGCCAAACAGGAAAGCATCGAAACCATATTGGAAATGGCGCAGTTAAAAAAAGAGGGAAAATGCCGTGTTTTGATTGCCACCGGCTGTCTGGCGCAGCGCTATGCCGGGGAACTCCAAAAAGAAATTCCCGAGGTGGACGCCGTAGTGGGAACCTCCGCTTATGATGAAATTGTTTCGGTAGTGGAAAGCAGTCTTTTGGGGGAAAAGAAGTGTGTGTTAAAAAGCCTTGATTATCTGCCGGACGGTCTGACCGACAGGCTGCAGACGTCTGCCGCCTATACCTCGTATCTGAAAATTGCGGAGGGCTGTAATAAAAATTGTACTTACTGTATCATTCCTTCCCTGCGCGGGAAATACCGCAGCGTTCCCATGGAGGAGTTACTTTCGGAGGCGGAAACGCTGGCTTTAAACGGCGCGAAAGAGCTGATTCTTGTCGCGCAGGAAACAACGGTATACGGTATCGACCTTTACGGGGAAAAACGTCTGCCGGAGCTGTTACAAAAATTGTGCCGGATTGACGGGATTGAATGGATACGCCTGTTGTACTGCTATCCGGAGGAGATTACGGATAAACTGCTTTCCGTAATGAAACAGGAAAAAAAGATCTGCCATTATCTGGATCTTCCGATACAGCACTGTAATGATGAAATATTGAGGCGGATGGGAAGACGGACCAATAAGGCAGATTTGATAGAAAAGATAGAAACGATTCGGCGGGTTCTGCCCGATGCCGCTCTCCGGACAACGCTTATCAGCGGTTTTCCGGGGGAAACGCAGAAGGACCATGAGGAATGCATGGAGTTTGTTTCCCGGATATCCTTTGACCGCTTAGGAGTATTTCCGTATTCTCCGGAGGAGGGCACGCCGGCTGCGGAGTACGGCAATCCTGTGCCGGAAAAGATAAAACGGCAGTGGGCGGATGAAATTATGGAAGCAGAGCAGGAAATTATATTCCGCCAGAATGAAACGATGACAGGAAAGAAATTTCAGGTGATCGTGGACGGTTATCTGCCGGATGAGGATATCTATGTAGGAAGGACCTATCGGGATACGCCGGATATTGACGGCTGCGTTTTTTTTCAGGCAGGGTATGAAATTCTTTCCGGCGACTTTGTTACCGTTATGGTAACAGAGGCGAGGGGATATGATTTGATCGGAGAAATTTGTAATGAGGAGGAAATGTGAATGAATGTGCCAAATCGGTTAACAATATTACGGGTAATAATGATTCCTCTTTTTGTCATTGCTATGCTGTGGCAGTCTTTTCCCTGTTCGGATTACATTGCGGCTGCCTTATTTATCGCCGCCTGCATAACGGATTTTTTTGACGGGTATCTGGCAAGAAAATATAATCAGGTGACAACCATTGGAAAATTCATGGATCCGCTGGCGGATAAACTTCTGGTGTGCGCGGCTCTTATCTGCTTTTTAGCAGATCCGGGGACCAGGATGCCGGTATGGGTTGTTATTATTATTATCAGCCGGGAATTTATCATCAGCGGTTTTCGCCTGGCAGCGGCGGAAAAAGGCGTTACAATCGCAGCCAGCTATTGGGGAAAGGTAAAAACAGTTGTCCAGATGGCGATGTCTATTTTACTGATTTTTGATTTTACCCATCCGATTTTCCGGATTATTGAAGACATATTTATTTATTCAGCGTTAATCCTGACTGTGATCTCCCTTGTGGATTATATATACAAAAATCGTGATATAATGAAGGATATGAAGTGAGAATGACGACGGAAACTGTACTTGTCAATAAACTGACAAAAAAACGATATACAATTACAACAGCCGAATCCTGCACAGGAGGACTTTTATCGGGAACGATTGTAAATGTAGACGGCGCCTCGAAGGTTTTGAATTGCAGTTTTGTGACCTACTCCAATGAGGCGAAGGAAACCCTTGTCGGCGTACAGCATGCCACTCTTGAAAAATATGGGGCGGTCAGTGAACAGACGGCGGCGGAAATGGCAATAGGCTGCGCCAAAAAGGCAAATGCCAATGTGGGCCTTTCCACTACGGGTATTGCCGGACCGGGGGGAGGCACGCCGGAAAAACCGGTGGGTCTTGTCTATATCGGATGTGCTTTGAACGGCGGCGTAATGGTAGAACGGCATGAGTTTCAGGGAAATCGCTCACAGGTTCGACAGAAGGCTGTCTGTGCGGCAATGGAATTGGCAATATCTTGTTTAGACAAGGGAGTAATTCTATGAAAAAGAAAAGAGTACTTGGATTATTTTTACTTCTCACGGTTATTCTTGCCGCTGTCGGAACCGGCTGCGAACAGGAAAAAGAGGAAATTTCGCCATCTGCGGTGCCCACTCCGAAAAACGATATGAAAACGCTGACCATATACTCAATCAATTCGGATACTATGAGCCTGATTCCCGTTCAGGTAAAAAAGGGACAGCAGAAACTGTCGGAGAAGTATATTGCCTCACTTGTTTTAGAAAATCTTGAAGAGAAAGATATTATCATCAACGGCATTAAAAAGCAGGGAAAAAGTGTTATTGTTTCTTTTTCCTCCAAGGGCAAACCTATTAAAAACTGCAGTGAAGAAATGGAAGATCTGATACTGGAATGCTTTGCCAATAGCCTGTTAGATAATATCAGGGATTGCGGGAAGGTAATTTTTCGCTGCGATGGGAAGAGATACCGGAGCGAACATCAATCCTTTGAATTAAATGAAGTGTATACTTCAAAATAGTGAAAACCGAGGTTGTGCATGAAAAATATTGTGGTGGTCGGCGGAGGCGCTGCCGGAATGATGGCAGCTATCCAAAGCGCCGGGGGCGGCCATAAGGTTGTTCTGATCGAAAAAAATGAAAAACTGGGAAAGAAATTATTTATCACAGGGAAGGGAAGATGCAATCTTACAAATGCCTGTGATGTTTCTGCGTTATTTCATAATATTGTTTCCAATCCCAAATTCTTATATAGCGCCTTTTATAGCTTCTCGAATACCGATACGGTAGATTTTTTTCATTCTCTCGGATTAAAAACAAAAATAGAGCGGGGAGAGCGGGTTTTTCCCCTGTCCGACAAGTCTTCCGATGTGATTCGCCTGTTGGAAAAGGAATGCATGCGGCTTGGCGTCACAATTTACCGGAATACAAAGGTAAAAGAAATAAAAAAGAAAGAGAACAGGGTAACGGGCGTGTCTTTGCAAGACGGTGCTTTTTTCCCCGCCGACCGTGTGATCCTTGCGACCGGAGGCCTTTCCTATCCCTCTACCGGTTCTACCGGCGATGGATATAAAATGGCAGAAAAATTAGGGCATACCGTAACCAGACTGCGTCCCGGGCTGACCGGCATGACGGTAAAAGAGGAAAGCGCCGCTAAAATGCAGGGACTGACCCTGAAAAATACTGCCGTCAGCATTACGGAAGAAGATAATCCGAAAAAGAAATATTATGAAGGATTTGGAGAACTTTTGCTGACCCATTATGGTGTCAGCGGCCCCCTGATACTCAGCGCCAGCAGTTTGATCGGCGACCGGCTGGAAAAGAAACCGCTGCGCCTTCATATTGATGTAAAACCGGCGCTTCAGAGGGAGCAGCTGGACAAACGGCTGATACGGGATTTTGAAACGAGGAAAAACACCACGCTGAAAAATGCGTTGACCCATTTACTTCCCAAAAGCATGATTCCGGTTATGTTAGACTATTGCGGACTGCCTCCGGAGGAGAAGATTCATCAGGTGACAAAGGAAGAACGGGGGCGGCTTTTAGAGGGAATGAAGGATTTTTCCCTGACTCTGACGGGGCTGCGGGGGATGGACGAAGCCATTATTACCAGAGGAGGAATCCGTGTCAGCGAGGTGGAGCCCGCCACTATGGAATCCAAATTGGTAAAGGGGTTGTATTTTGCAGGCGAAATATTGGATCTGGATGCCCTGACGGGGGGATTCAACCTGCAGATCGCATGGTCTACCGGTTATGCGGCCGGTAATCAGAAATAAAACGGCAGATGTGTCGTACATAGAACGTGAAAGGATGAGAAAAACGATGAATATTGCGATTGATGGACCTGCCGGGGCAGGAAAAAGTTCGATAGCCAGACTGGTGGCGAAAGAGATGTCTTTTATCTATGTGGATACCGGGGCAATGTTTCGCACCATGGCGTATTATTTTCTTAAAAACGGAATTGACACATCGGATGAGGAGACAGTGAATACAGGCTGTGACAGGATTGACATCCGGATTGAATATCAAAATGATGACCAGCATATCTTTTTGAATGGTACGGATGTATCCAATGAAATCCGTCAGGAAGAGGTAGGGAAAAATGCTTCTGTTGTAGCCAGATACAATAAGGTGCGCGCCAAACTTCTGGAGCTGCAGCGGCAGATGGCCGCCTCGTATGATGTGATTATGGATGGACGGGATATCGGTACTGTAGTGTTGCCGGATGCAGAGGTCAAAATCTTTCTTACCGCCAGTTCCGGAGTAAGAGCCAAAAGGCGCTATAATGAACTGCGGCAAAAAGGGATTGACTGTAATTTGAAAGAAATCGAAAGGGATATTATTGCCCGGGATGAGCAGGATATGAACCGGGAGATCGCTCCGCTAAAGCAGGCGGAGGATGCCGTGTTGGTAGATACCTCGGATATGACGATAGATGAGGTGGTGGAGCGTATAAAAAATATAGCCGGGAGGAAAAAGTCTTGAGGGTGGAACTGGCAAAAAGCGCAGGGTTTTGTTTTGGAGTAAAAAGAGCGATGGATACCGTATACCGTCTGGCTGATGATGAATCCGCACAGGTATATACGCTGGGGCCCATTATCCACAATGAGCAGGTGGTATCGGATTTGGAAAAACGGGGAGTATTTGTAACAGACAGAGTGGAGGAGATTGAAAACCCGGAGAAATCCATTTTGGTTATCCGCTCCCACGGAGTGCCAAGAGAGGTTATTGAGGAGCTTGAGCGAAAGGGCATATCCTATGAGGACGCTACCTGTCCTTTTGTCAAAAAAATACACGAAACCGTTTATTCTTACAGTAAAAAAGGCTACGCTATTATTATTATTGGCTCCGCTTCCCATCCGGAAGTTCAGGGCATTCTTGGCTGGACAATGGGGGCGGGGACGGTAATCGAAACGCCAAAGCAGGCGCAGGACTATACCCCTGTCCGGCCGGAGCAAAAAATATGCGTTGTGGCGCAAACGACATTTAATTACAAAAAATTTCAAGATTTAGTTGAAATTCTTTCAAAAAAAGGTTATGATATACTTGCTGTGAACACTATATGTAACGCAACATCTGCCAGACAGAGAGAGGCGGAAAAACTGGCGTCAAAATCAGATGCCATGATTGTTATCGGAGGGACTCACAGTTCCAATTCGCAGAAATTATATGAAATATGTAAAAATCAGTGTGAGAACACTTTTTTTATACAGACAGTAGATGATTTGAGAAACATTTCGCTCGACTCGTTTACAAGCCTAGGGATTACGGCTGGGGCATCCACCCCAAATAATATTATTCAGGAGGTTCTAGAGGCATGTCAGATTTAAGTTTTGAAGAAATGTTAGAGGATTCAATAGTAACAATCCACAATGGTGAGGTTGTAGAAGGGACAGTTATCGGAGTTAAGGATAGTGAAATTATCTTAAACATTGGATATAAAGCAGATGGCATTTTAACAAAGAATGAATATAGTAACAATGCAGATATCGACTTGACGGCCGAGGTTAAAACAGGCGACAAGATGACTGTCAAGGTACTTAAGGTAAACGATGGGGATGGTCAGGTTCTCCTCACCTACAAGAGATTACAGCAGGATAAGATGAACAAGAGATTTGAAGAGGCATTTGAGAACAACGAGGTGCTGACAGGAAAGGTAGCGGCTGTGTTAAAGGGCGGTTTGAGCGTTGCCTATGGAGAAGGCCGTGTTTTCATTCCGGCAAGTCTGGTTTCGGATATGTATGAGAAGGATTTAAGCAAATATGCGGATCAGGAGATTGAATTTGTCCTGACGGAAGTAAATCCTCACAAGAGAAGAATTATCGGTAACCGTAAGCAGCTGATCGTGGAAGAGAAAAAGAAGTTACAGCAGGAACTGTTAGAAAAAATCGAAGTGGGCATGATGATGGAAGGTACGGTAAAGAACCTGACAAATTTCGGCGCCTTTATCGACCTTGGCGGAGCCGATGGCCTTCTGCATATCTCCGAGATGTCATGGGGCCGCGTAGATGACCCGAAGAAAATCTTTAAGGTGGGCGATAAGGTAAACGTCAGGATCAAGGATATTGTGGATTCCAAAATCGCGCTCACAATGAAATTAGAAGAAAATAACCCCTGGAAAAATGCGGCGGAAAAATATCAGATAGGAACCCTGATTACCGGAAAGGTAGCCCGCATGACAGATTTTGGGGCATTTATTGAACTGGAGGAAGGAATTGATGCCTTACTCCATGTTTCACAGATTTCCATCGAACATGTGGAAAAACCATCGGATGTATTAAAGGTAGGTCAGGAAATCACAGCCAAAATTGTTGATTTTAATGAAGAAACAAAGAAAATCAGTTTAAGCATTAAGGCTGTGGAAATTGAAAAGAAAAAGGCAGAAGAGGCAAAGGCGGAAGAAGCTAAGGCTGAAACAGAAGCAGAGGTTGAGGCAGAGGCAGAACCGGAAACAGAAAAAGAACCTGAGGTTGTGGAAGAAGAAGTCAGGGCAGAGGCAGAGCCGGAAGCGGCAGAAGAAGCGGAAGCTGAGGCAGAGGCAGCGGAAGAAGCTGAGGCTGAGGTAACAGAAGAAGCGGAAGCGCCGGAAGAAGAGTAATTGCGATATGCCTGATAGTTATGATGCATTTAAAAAAGAATATTTGAAATTGTCCGGGATTGATTTGCATTCCTACAAAGAGAGCCAGATGAAGCGCAGGATAGATAACTTTATTATCAAATGCGGTAACACGGGGTATCAGGATTTTCTGCTCACGCTGAAGTCCGACAAGAAAATTTATAAGGAATTCGTTACCTATCTGACTATTAATGTTTCAGAATTTTACCGGAATCCTACCCAGTGGAGGACATTGGAATCAGCAGTTTTCCCCAGGCTGGTACAAAAATTCGGCAAACGCCTGAATATCTGGAGCGCCGCCTGTTCTACGGGAGATGAGCCGTATTCCCTTGCCATGGTTCTGAGTGATTTCGTACCGCTGGAGCAGATTCATATTCTTGCTACGGATTTGGATAACGAGGTATTAGAAAAGGCAAAGATAGGGCGCTATTCTGAAAAAAGCATGAAGGGGCTGCCTAAAAAATATCAGGATAAGTTCATGGTGTCAGACGGTGCGGAAAACTTTCGGGTATCCGATAAATTAAAGTCCTGTATTACCTTTAAGCAGCATAATCTGCTAAGGGATCCCTATCCTAAGGATCTACATATGATTGTCTGCCGGAATGTTATGATTTATTTTACAGAGGAGGCAAAAAAGGAAATTTATCATAAATTTTCCGCTTCCTTATGTCAGAATGGAATTTTATTTGTAGGAAGTACGGAACAGATTATTGGAGCGTCCCAGTATGGTTTCCGGGGAATCGAATCATTTTTTTACGAAAAACAATAGAGTAATGAAACCACTCTGTATGATTCAGAGTGGTTTTTTCCGTATGGGGGAAGATGGGATATTGATTTTTTTCTGTTTTTTTAGTATATTTATACCATATGAGTAATTGCAGGACAGGAGGATTTTTATGAGTGAAAAAGTAGTGGTGGCGCTGGATGCCATGGGCGGGGATTATGCGCCGGCAGAAACAGTAAAGGGCGCTGTGGAAGCGGTTGCGGAACACCCGGAGATCAAGGTTATATTAGTGGGAAAAGAGTCAGAAATTGTATCGGAACTCGAACAATATACGTATGCAAAGGATAATATTGAAATCGTCAATGCCTCAGAGGTAATCGGCATGGGAGAAGTGCCGACAAAGGCAGTGAGGGAGAAAAAAGATTCTTCTCTTGTTGTGGCTATGAAGCTGGTAAATGAGGAAAAGGCAGACGCGGTAGTATCGGCGGGAAGCACAGGAGCTATTTTAGTAGGAGGGCAGTTGGTAGTCGGAAGGATCAAAGGGATTAAACGTCCGGCGCTGGCTCCGTTTCTCCCAACGGAAAAAGGATTCTCCCTCCTGATTGATTGCGGAGCCAATGTAGATGCAAGACCGGAGCATCTGGTACAGTTTGCCCAGATGGGCTCCGTTTATTTTGAAAATGTCATGGGAAAGAAAAATCCGACCGTAGGCATTGTCAACATTGGAACCGAGGAGGAAAAGGGAAACCAACTGGTCAAAGAAACCTATCCTATGCTTCGCGACTGTCCGGATATTCATTTTATCGGCAGTGTAGAGGCGAGGGAGATAGTGAGCGGCGGCGCCGATATACTTGTCTGCGAGGCGTTTGTGGGAAATATCATACTGAAATTTTTTGAGGGAGTGGCGCTTACTTTTCTCGGCTGCATAAAAAAAGGCCTGATGTCCGGTTTGAGGACAAAACTGGGTGCCTTACTGGTAAAACCGGCGCTGAAGGGACTGGTAAAAACTTTTGATGTCAGCAGCCAGGGAGGAGCCCCTTTACTGGGATTAAAGGGATTGGTAGTAAAGGCTCACGGTAATTCCAAAAGTAAGGAGATAAAAACCGCAATCTGCCAGTGTATTGCTTTTAAAGAGAATAGTATCAATGAAAAAATAAAAACAATGGTGCAGAAATAAAGGAAGAAGCATGGAAGAGAACAGATTAAAGGAATTCCAGAAAAAAGTAAAATATAGCTTTCAAAATGTAAAATTGTTAAAAAGCGCGCTGACCCACAGCTCTTATGCCAACGAAAAGCACTGGCGGTATGAAACAAATAATGAACGGCTGGAGTATTTGGGGGATGCCGTATTAGAGCTGGTCAGCAGTGAATTTATTTTTAAAAATAACAGGAATATGGAAGAAGGTAAAATGACGAAGCTGCGCGCCAGCCTTGTCTGTGAAATGAGTCTTGCGGCCTCTGCCCGGGAGATCCGCTTAGGGGAATATCTCTATTTAGGAAAGGGAGAGCGCCGTACCGGCGGGGCGAAACGGGATTCTATCCTTTCAGATGCCTTTGAAGCAGTAATTGGCGCGCTATATCTGGACGGAGGAATGGAAGCGGCAAAGCGGTTTATCCATGAATATGTTTTATCCGATATTGAAAAAAAGCAGTTGTTTTATGACAGTAAAACGATATTGCAGGAAATGGTACAGAGCAAAATGCGCGCGGGAGCAAAAATTAATTACCCTCTGATAAAAGAAGAGGGCCCGGATCATAATAAGCATTTTGAAGTAGTATGTAAAATTGGGGAAACGGTGTATGGAAGCGGAAGCGGGCGGACCAAAAAGGGCGCGGAGCAGCAGGCCGCCTATGAAACGATATTATTGCTTAGACAGGAGAAATAGCCATGTATTTAAAGAGTATCGAGGTACACGGATTTAAATCCTTTGCCAATAAAATGATATTTGAATTTCATAATGGAATTACCGGTATTGTCGGACCGAATGGCAGCGGAAAGAGTAATGTTGCCGATGCCGTCCGCTGGGTGTTAGGCGAACAGAGCGCCAAACAGCTCAGAGGTTCTAATATGCAGGATGTTATTTTTTCCGGTACTGAGCTGAGAAAGCCCCAGAGCTACGCTTATGTGGCATTGACTATTTCCAACGAAGACCATAAACTGAATCTTCCGTATGAGGAAATCCAGGTAGCCAGACGGGTATACCGCTCCGGGGAGAGTGAATATTTATTAAATGGCGTTACCTGCCGTTTAAAGGATGTACAGGAGCTGTTCTTTGATACCGGAGTCGGGAAAGAAGGGTATTCCATTATCGGACAGGGGCAGATTGATAAAATACTCAGCGGAAAGCCAGAGGAGAGAAGGGAGCTCTTTGACGAGGCCGCCGGTATTGTAAAATTCAAAAAGAGAAAGGCGGCGGCGGAGAAAAATCTGGCAGTGGAAAGCCAGAATCTTTTGCGTATCAAAGATATTCTGGCAGAATTAGAAAAACAGGTGGGACCGTTGGAGGAACAATCTCAAAAAGCCAGAGAATATCTGAACCTGAAGGAAGAGTTAAAGAAATATGAAATAGGGCTGTTCATAATGGATTATGAAAGCCTTCAGGAGGAATTGCAGGAGGTAGAAAAAAATTACCGGCATACAAAGGAAGAATTAGAAGAGGCAAAACAGGAAAAGGAAAGCTCTAAGTCACGGTATGATGAGGTGGAGGCAGAAATTTCCGCCTTCGACCGTTCCCTTGAAAAAAAGAAAGAAAAGGTAAACCAGAATAAACTATTAATGTCAAACTTCGAGAGTGAAGTGCGGATAACAAAGGAAAAAATAACCTCCGTTACTCAGGGGAAGGAGTATTATCAGGAGAGGCTCGACGCCTTAGACGCCTCCCGCAGGGAGTTGGAAGCGGAGCTGTCAGGCTACAAAGAAAGTCAAAAGGAGGCTCGGGAAATTCTTTCCGGAAAAGAGGAGAAGGAAAAAGAAATCAGCGAGGCTCTGGAAACCCTGGAAAAAGCGATAGTAGAAAAGGAAATTGAGCTGAACGAGCAGAATGAAGCTATTTTGGATGCCATAAATCTCTCTTCCCAGATTACGGTGGAACAGCAGAAGGCGAAATCTATGATAGAGCAGAACAGCATCCGTAAAGCGGAATTAAATCAAAAGCTGTTATCCAACCAGTCGCAGGTTTCAAATGCCGCACAGGAAATGGAAAAAGAGGAAGAGGCGCTGAAAGCGGCAAAAAAGGAACTGGATAATGAATATGTGGCAAGAAAGTCGCTTCTCTCTAAAGCAGATAAAAAGAGCGCCGATATTCTGCGATTACAGGGAGAACAGCAGGAAAAACAGAAACAGTACCATAGGGATAGTTCCAAATTAGATACCCTGAAGAATTTAGCTGAGCGTTATGAGGGCTATGGACAGAGTATCCGGAAGGTAATGGAGCAGAAAGAAAAAGAACCGGGACTCTTAGGGGTAGTAGCGGATATTATCCAGGTAAAGGATAAATATGAAACAGCGGTAGAAACAGCGCTGGGCGGCAATATCCAGAATATTGTTACGGCGGATGAGCATGCAGCCAGGAGAATGATTGAATTTTTAAAGAAAAACCGCTATGGCCGCGCCACGTTCCTGCCGCTGACTACCGTATCTCCCCGGAAGGACAAGCCGTTTAGGGATGAAGTGTTGTCAGAGCCGGGAGTGCTTGGCGATGTTGCCTCCCATGTGCAGAGGGAAAAAAAATATGACAAAGTAGTCGAATATCTTCTGGGGCGTTACCTTTTAGTGGATACGGTGGAAAACGCCATGAAGATCAGTAAAAAATATCAATATTCCCTCCGCATTGTAACCCTGGAGGGAGAATTGCTGAATCCGGGCGGCTCCATATCCGGTGGTTCCTTTAAAAATAACAGTAATTTACTCGGACGCCGCCGGGAGATGGAAAAGCTGGCAGAGTCTATTGAAAACACGAAGCAGGAGATTTCCCGCATCCGGGATGAAATCGATGAGGCGCGTCGTCAGGCAGAAGACTTAAGAAACCGCGCCAATGAAAAAAATGAATTATTAAAAGAATTAGAGCTCAAAAAAAATACAGCGCTCCTAAAATATGAACAGGCGCAGGCGGTAAAAGAAGAAAAAGAAAAGGAATATCAGGCGATTGCGGACGACGGAAGACAAATTGAAACACAGAAGGCTCAGTTGGAGGAAGGACTTCTCAGCGTCAATACGCGTCTGGAGGAAAGCCGCAAACGGGAAGAAACGGCAAAGAGCAGAGCGGAAGAGTTGACAAATCTGTTGGAAATTTCCCATGAGGAGCAGATAAACAGACAGGAGGAGCTCGCCGGGATTCGTCTTGAGATCTCATCTGTCCAGCAAAAAAATAATTACATATCCGAAAATATTCACCGTATGGAGGAAAGCCTGCGTCAGTTACAGGAAGAATATGACCATTTAATACAGGAGCAGAATAATTCCGACGACACCGTCAATAAGATGCAGGATGCTATTGCCGGATATGAGAAAAAGCACAAGGCATTGGGAGAGGAGATAGAACGTCTTTTAACAGAGATTGATGAGGAGATAAAAAAGCGGGAAGAAATGCTGGCATCCCAAAAGGAATTTTTTGAAAAACGCGATGCTTTGATGGAGCATATGAATGAGCTGGATAAGGAAAGCTTCCGACTGGATTCCCGAAAGAATAATCTGGAGGAAAAATTAGAAAATAAAATCAATTATATGTGGGACGAATATGAATTGACATACCACAATGCAAAGGAATACGAGCCGGATGATTCCCTTTCCTATACAAGAATGAAGGCAAATGTAGGGGAAACGAGAACCAGGATAAAAAATCTTGGGGATGTCAATGTCAATGCCATCGAGGATTATAAAATTGTACATGAACGGTATGAACTGCTGAAAAACCAGCACGACGACCTGATTTCCTCCGAGGAGGCATTGAAAAAGATCATCGTGGATTTGGATGCGGAAATGAGAAAGCAATTTGAAGAAAAATTTTCGGATATCCAAAAGCAGTTTGACAAGGTATTCCGTGAATTATTTGGCGGCGGCAAGGGAACTCTGGAATTAGTGGAGGAGGAAGATGTGCTGGAGGCGGGCATTACTATCAATGCACAGCCGCCGGGCAAAAAGCTGGGGAATATGATGCAGCTTTCCGGTGGCGAAAAGGCGCTGACGGCTATTGCCCTTTTGTTTGCCATCCAGAATCTCAAGCCATCCCCGTTTTGCCTGCTGGACGAAATTGAGGCGGCGCTTGACGATTCCAACGTAAAGCGGTATGCTAAATATCTACACAAGCTGACGAAGAATACGCAGTTTATTGTTATTACGCACAGAAAGGGAACGATGGAGGCTTCGGACGCCCTTTACGGCATTACCATGCAGGAAAAAGGAGTATCGACTCTTGTATCGGTCAAATTGATCGAAGAACAGTTGGAAGAATAGAGAGGATTTTAATAATATGGAAGAAAAAGTTGGATTTTTAAAAAAACTGAAAAATGGTTTATCCAAAACCAGGCAGTCCTTTATTTCCGGTGTGGATTCCCTGTTTAATGGTTTTTCAGAGATTGACGATGAATTTTACGAAGAGCTGGAAGAATTGCTTGTGATGGCAGACATCGGTATTAATACAACCATGAGTATTATTGACGGTTTAAAAGAAAAGGTAAAGAAAGAAAAAATAAAAGAGGCTGGCGCCTGCAAGCAGCTTTTGATCGACACGATAAAAAACCAGATGCAGGTGCATGAAAATGCCTATGAATTTTTAAACCGGAAATCTGTCCTTTTACTTATCGGCGTCAACGGCGTCGGAAAAACTACCAGCGTAGGAAAGCTGGCGGGACAGTTTAAGAGCATGGGGAAAAAGGTTGTGCTGGCAGCGGCAGATACGTTTCGCGCCGGAGCCATTGAACAGCTAAAAGAATGGGCAAACCGTGCCGGCGTAGATATTATTGCCGGGCAGGAAGGCTCCGACCCGGCGGCAATCGTATATGATGCCGTGGCGGCAGCGAAGGCGAGAGAGGCGGATATTCTGCTCTGCGATACGGCGGGACGACTGCACAATAAGAAAAATCTTATGGCGGAGCTGCATAAAATCCATACGATCATAGAAAAGGAGTACCCGGACGCTTTGTTAGAAACTCTCATTGTCGTGGACGGGACAACCGGGCAGAATGCATTGGAGCAGGCGAGAGAATTCAGCGAGGTGGCAGATGTGTCAGGGGTGGTTCTCACAAAACTGGATGGTACGGCGAAGGGCGGTATTGCCATTGCCATACAGTCTGAGCTGAATATTCCGGTAAAATATATTGGAATAGGAGAACAGATGGGAGATTTACAGCGGTTTGACGCGGAAGAATTTGTAAACGCATTATTTGAAATAGAATAGGAAAAGAAAAGAAAGGTCGTGTTTTCGCATGATGACATTGGAAAAGTTTGAAGAGGCAAGCGAAGCGGTACAAAAGGTAATTTTACCCACTAACTTAATATACAGCGAATATTACAGCGCCCAGACCGGCGGGAAAATTTTCCTCAAGCCGGAAAATATGCAGTATACAGGAGCCTATAAGGTTCGGGGCGCCTATTATAAAATCAGTACGTTAAGCAAGGAGGAGCGCCAGAGAGGTTTGATTACGGCATCCGCCGGCAACCATGCCCAGGGAGTTGCCTATGCGGCAAAACTTTTTGGCGTGAAGGCGGTGATTGTCATGCCGGATACGACACCGCTGATTAAAGTAAACCGTACGAAGAGCTATGGCGCCGAGGTAGTGCTCTATGGGGATGTTTATGATGATTCCTGCGCTTATGCCATGAAGCTGGCGGAAGAAAACGGCTATACTTTTATTCATCCCTTTGATGATGAGGTTGTGGCGACAGGACAGGGTTCTATTGCCATGGAAATTATCAAGGAGCTGCCGACAGTCGATATGATATTAGCGCCTATTGGAGGCGGCGGACTCGCCTGCGGCGTATCGACACTGGCAAAATTATTAAATCCTAACATTACCGTTATCGGGGTTGAACCGGCGGGCGCAAACTGCATGGAGGAATCTATCCGGCAGGGAAAGGTGGTTTCTCTGCCGCATGTCAATACGATTGCCGACGGTACGGCGGTAAAAACGCCAGGCAGTAAAATCTTCCCGTATATCCAAAAAAATGTCGATAAGATCATCACGGTGGATGACCATGAATTAATCGTCAACTTTCTGGATATGGTGGAAAATCATAAAATGATAGTGGAAAATTCCGGTCTTTTAACCGTTTCTGCCCTAAAACAGCTGGATTGTGAGGGAAAAAAGATCGTCTGCATCCTAAGCGGAGGTAATATGGATGTTATCACCATGTCCTCTGTCGTTCAGCATGGGTTGATCCAGAGGGGGCGCGTGTTTACCATCAGCGTGCAGCTGCCGGATCGTCCGGGAGAACTTTTGCATGTTGCCGATGTCATTGCGGGAGCTCAGGGGAATATAATCCGGCTGGAGCATAATCAGTTTGTCAGCATCAACCGGAATGCCGCCGTAGAATTAAAGATTACCATGGAGGCATTTGGCAATGAGCATAAAGAATCAATTATCACGGCATTGAAGAAAGCCGGTTATGCGCCGAAATCAGAACAGCCGTCGGCGGTTTACCAATAAGGAAGGAAGGAAATAATTATGGCAGAAAGTACATACCAAAAATCCTTATTGTTTACTCCGGAGGGAGTACGGGATATTTACGGAGAGGATTGTGAAAAGAGATATAAGATTCAAAATGAGCTTCATGCCACGATGAAACTTTATGGTTTCAAGGATATTGAAACCCCTGCTTTTGAGTTTTTTGATATTTTTAACCGGGAAAGGGGAACGGTTAATTCAAAGGAAATGTTTAAATTTTTTGACCAGTATAATAATACTCTGGTTCTCCGGCCGGATATTACCCCGTCCATTGCCCGGTGCGTGGCAAAATATTATGAAAAAGAAGAGATGCAGATTCGTCTTTGCTATACCGGAAATACCTTTATCCACCGCAGCGGCTATCAGGGAAAGCTTGTCCAGACAACTCAGGTGGGCGCCGAGTTAATGAATGACGACTCCTCGGATGCGGATGGCGAAATGATCGCCATGGCAATTGAATGTCTGATAAAATCCGGGTTAAAAGAGTTTAAAGTAGATGTCGGACATGCCGATCTGTTCCGGGGGCTTGTACAGGAGGCGGGACTGACGGTAGAGGAAATCAGCCAGTTGAAAGTGTATATGGCGAATAAAAATATATTTGCCGTGGAAGATATGCTGGAGAAAAAAGAAATTATGCCGGAGTGCAAAGCGTTGCTGATTCAACTTCCGGATTTGTTCGGCGATATTGAAACGATTCGGTATGCGGCAGAGCGGACCTCGAATCCGAGAGCCTTAGAGGCGCTGGACCGTTTGAAAAAGATCTATATGATATTAAAAACCTATGGTCTGGAGGAGCATGTCACCTTTGATCTGGGAATGCTGTCCCATTATGAGTATTATACAGGGATTATTTTTAAGGCATATACCTATGGTACCGGAGATGCCATTGCCACCGGGGGACGCTATGATAATCTGGTAGAGCAGTTCGGGAAAAAGACGCCGGCTATCGGACTTGCCTTTGTTTTGGATGAATTAATGTCAGCCCTGGATAGCCAGCAGGTGGACATTGGCGCCAGAGAGTCAGATATTCTTGTGTTATACCGTTCGGCAAACCGGGAACGGGCCATTGAGATAGGAAACCAGCTGCGCGCCGAAAAAAAACCGGTTCGCCTGATGCGGAAAAATGCAGATACTCCGTTAGATAAATACAGGGAATACGGACTTCGCAATGAGGTATCCTCTATCTTATATATTGACGATACCGGAGAAGTCACTGAATTTGATTTGAGAGAAAATGGAGGCTGATATGAAATATATTACGATCGCGCTGGCAAAAGGAAGACTGGCGAAACAAACTCTGTCGCTTTTGGAGCAGACAGGGATTACCTGTGAAGAAATGAAAGAAAAAGAAACCAGAAAACTTATTTTTGTGAATCAGGAACTTGGGTTAAAATTTTTTCTGGCGAAAACTTCGGATGTCCCTACCTATGTAGAGTATGGAGCCGCGGATATTGGCGTCGTGGGAAGCGATACTATTATGGAAGAGGGACGGAAGGTTTTGGAGGTTTTGGACCTTGGGCTGGGCAGCTGCGATATGTGCGTTGCCGGTCCCGCCAATGCCAGGGAATTGCTGAAGAAAAATCAGGTTATCCGGGTTGCCTCAAAATACCCGAATATTGCGAAAGACTATTTTTATAACCAAAAGCACCAGACTGTGGAAATCATAAAATTAAACGGTTCGGTAGAGCTGGCGCCTATTGTCGGCCTGTCGGAAGTGATTGTCGATATTGTAGAAACCGGTTCTACTCTCCGGGCTAACGGATTGGAGGTTTTAGAAACCATATGTCCGTTGTCGGCGCGGGTTATTGTCAACGAGGCAAGTATGAAAATGCAGCGGGAGCGTATTACCACATTGATAAAAGATTTAAAACAGGCATTATAAAAGTAAGGGGGAAAATATTATGCGCATTATTCAGCTGACGGAACAATCGAAGAATAATATACTGGAAAATTTATTAAAGAGAAGTCCCAATCATTATGGACAATATCAGGATACGGTAAACGCCATTTTGGAGGACGTAAAGAAAAACGGAGATAAGGCGGTTTTCTCCTATACAAAAAAATATGATAAAGCGGACATCACAGCCGATACGGTAAGGGTTGCCCCGGAAGAAATAGACGAGGCGTACCGGAACGTAGAACCGGATTTAATTGAAATTATGAAAAAATCCATTGCCAATATCCGCTCTTTCCATGAAAAGCAAGTAAGGAACAGCTGGTTTCACACAAGAGAGGACGGGGTATTGTTAGGGCAGCGGATCACTCCCATTGCCAGCGCCGGCGTGTATGTGCCGGGAGGAAAGGCGGCATATCCCTCCAGTGTATTGATGAATCTTATTCCGGCACAGGTGGCGGGGGTAAAGCGGATTGTTATAACGACGCCGCCGGATGCGTCTGGAAAAGTAAACCCGGCAACATTAGTGGCGGCAAATCTGGTGGGAGTCGAAGAGGTTTATAAGGCAGGGGGAGCCCAGGCTATCGCAGCGCTTGCCTATGGCACCGAATCTATTCCGAAGGTGGATAAAATTGCCGGGCCGGGCAATATTTTTGTCGCGCTGGCAAAGAAAACAGTGTATGGACATGTAAGCATTGACTCCATTGCCGGTCCCAGCGAAATTCTGGTACTGGCGGATGAAACGGCAAATCCCCGGTATGTTGCGGCGGATCTGTTATCCCAGGCGGAGCATGATGAATTGGCGTCGGCAATTTTAGTGACAACCAGCAGGGAATTGGCAGAACAGGTTTCGGAGCAGGCAGAGAAGCTTTCCAGGGCTCTGTCCCGTACGGACATTATCCGGAGATCTTTAGATAATTACGGTTATATCCTGCTGGCAGACTCAATGGAGGCGGCGATCGAAACCGTAAATGATATTGCATCCGAGCATCTGGAAATTTTGACCCGAAATCCTTTTGATACCATGACAAGGATAACCAATGCCGGGGCAATCTTTTTAGGAGAATACAGCAGTGAACCTCTGGGCGATTACTTTGCCGGACCGAATCATATCCTCCCCACCAATGGCACGGCAAAATTCTTTTCCCCGTTATCGGTGGACGACTTTATTAAAAAATCCAGCGTTATCTCTTACTCCAGGGAAGCTCTGGAAGAGGCGCACGAAGATATTATCCGTTTTGCCAGGGCGGAACATTTTACCGCCCATGCCAATTCGATAGCGGTGCGTTTTGGCAAAGAAGTTCTTGACGAAGATTGATATTTGTGTTATATTCTTAATGTTGTGATAAAAGTAGATGGTCCTCTGATGGAAATGATACATTAAGAACATCAAAAATGATTAGGAGGAACAACGATGAATGAAATTATTAAAAAGATCGAACAGGAGCAGTTAAAAGCGGAAGTGCCGGAATTCAAGGTTGGCGATACTGTCAGAGTATATGCCAAGGTTAAAGAGGGACAGCGTGAGAGGACTCAGGTATATGAGGGCGTTGTATTAAAAAGACAGGGCGGCAGCAACCGTGAAACCTTTACTGTCCGAAAGTTCTCAAACGGCGTAGGAGTTGAGAAAACCTGGCCGCTTCATTCCCCGATTGTCGAGAAGGTGGAAGTTGTCCGCCTTGGTAAAGTAAGAAGAGCAAAACTGAACTATTTGCGCGGACGTGTTGGGAAAGCAGCTAAGGTAAAGGAATTGGTTAAATAATTATTATTTGCTTTCAGAGGGACAACTTTTGTTGTCCC
Organism: uncultured Lachnospiraceae bacterium; assembly: GCA_947628225.1. Classification (GTDB taxonomy): domain Bacteria; phylum Bacillota; class Clostridia; order Lachnospirales; family Lachnospiraceae; genus Eubacterium_F. The sequence continues at coordinate 185,739 of CANQYY010000001.1, read as the reverse complement.
TTTCCCATTATTAAAACCTTTAAGGCAGGAGGCATCCATGAATCTCAGGTTTGAGGAAGAAACAAAAAGAGAACGAAGAATCCAGTTATTGAAGGAATCCATCCGGTTTCTGGCAGCGGTCATTCTTGTTATCCTGATTGCCTGGCTGATTGTCAGGTTTGCCTTAAAAAAAGTCAGCGTCATCGGCAGCGCCATGGAAAACACTCTATACAACGGGGAGGATGTCATTGTCAATAAGACCTCTTATCTTTTGTTTTCTCCGGGACGGGGAGCCGTAGTGGCTTTTTATCCGGAGCAGAAGGAAGGGGAGGAAATGCCGTTGGATGATTCCTCTATTATTATCCGGCGGATTGTAGGACTTCCGGGAGAAACGGTACAGATAAAAGAGGGCAGGATTTATATTGACGGAGAACGGATCGAGGAGGACTATGATTTTCCCGATATGCTTTCCACCGGGCGGGCGAATAATAAAATCAAACTGGGGGAGGAAGAATATTTTGTCCTCAGTGATAACCGCGCCGATATGGATGACAGCCGGAATACCTCTTTTACTAAAGTGAAAAAAGAAAATCTGATTGGAAAGGTAATCCTGAAGCTGAACCCCATAGCCCTGATTGGCGGGCCGGACGCGGAAGAAACCGGACAGCAGGAAAAGGCTGCAGGACAACCGAAATAAGGAGGCATTATGTATTTTCAATGGTATCCCGGCCACATGACAAAAGCAAAGCGCGCCATGCAGGAGGATATTCGGCTGATAGATGTTATAATAGAACTGGTAGATGCCAGGATTCCTGTCAGCAGTAAAAATCCGGACATCGATATAATGGCGAAGAATAAACCGAGGATTCTTTTACTTAATAAAAGCGACATGGCAGACCCGGCGCAACTGGAGGCATGGGTTGCCTACTATGAAAAAAAAGGATATCTGGCTTTAGCAGTTAATTCCAAGAAGAAAAATGAAATAAAGAAGATCCACGAACTGATACAAAAGGCGTGCAGGGAAAAGAAAGAAAGAGATAAAAAAAGAGGTATCATAAACCGTCCGGTCCGGGCGATGATAGTGGGGATTCCCAATGTGGGAAAATCCACTTTTATTAATACCTTTGCCGGCAGGAGCTGTACAAAAACAGGAAATAAACCGGGTGTTACAAGAGGAAAGCAGTGGATCCGCATAAGTAAGCAGGTGGAGCTTCTGGATACGCCGGGCATCCTCTGGCCTAAGTTTGAGGATCAGACGGTGGGACAGCATCTGGCGTTTATCGGCTCTATCAAGGACGAGTTGATTTCCGGTGTCGAGCTTGCCGTCGATTTGATCGTATTTCTGACTCAAAATTATCCGGGTACTCTGGAAACGCATTATCAGGTGTCGGAAACGCAGGATCCTGCCTATATTCTGGAGCAGCTTGCCAAAAACCGGGGCTGCATCCAAAAGGCTCAGGAGCCGGATTATGAAAAGGCAGCTTTTTTAATGTTAGATGATTTTCGCAACGGAAGATTAGGGCGCATTACGATAGAGCATCCGTGCCCGGATGTTTGATATGGGAGGTATGGTTATGTCAGAGAAAAAAAGAATTGAAGACAGCCTGCAGATATGCAGGGAACTGGAAGAATTTTATATAGAAGAGGATTTGGCGGCAGGACCGGAGCCGGAAAACTCGGCAAAACTGGATGAAGACACGGAAGCAGAAATTGATAAAATTTTACAGGAGAAAGAAGAAGCAGAGCCAAAGCCGGAGTCCGAGCCAAAGCTGAAGCTGGAGCCAAAGATAAAGCCGGAGCCCGGGCGGGAAAATACGATACAGCTGGAATCTCTGTATGATGCGATTCCCGATACGGAAATCGGCATGGGGAGCAATGAGGATAGCGATGATACGCAGGAGGAATATAATGAGAAGCATCCGTTTTTGAGAACCGTGTTAAGCCTCTCTGTTTGTATCGTTATCGCTTTATTGGTATCGCTTTGTATTACGAAATATATTGCTCATCATACTTCGGTGGAAGGTAATTCCATGGAACCGACTTTCTATAATAGCGACCAGTTGATTGTAGAAAATATCAGTTACTATCTCCATGAGCCGGAACGGTTTGATGTCATTGTCTTCCCCTTTACCGATGAAATCAGTTATATAAAGCGGATTATCGGGCTTCCGGGGGAGAAGATCCGGATTCTGAACGGCAATATTTATATTAACGATAAACTTTTAAAAGAAGATTACGGAAAAGAAAAAATAAGAGAGCCGGGGATTGCCGTCAATGGAATTACCCTGGGCGAGGATGAGTATTTTGTGCTGGGGGATAACCGGAATGCCAGTGTTGACAGCCGGAAGGAAGAGGTAGGACCGATTCATCGTTCTGATATTAAAGGAAAGGTCTGGCTGAGAGTGTATCCTTTTGATAAATTTGGACTATTGGAATAGTAAAGACAGAAGCAGGAGAAGCCAGTATGGAGATTGAAAAGAAATATTTGATTAAAAACCTGCCGGACAATCTGGCTCAATATGAAAAATGGGAAATTGAGCAATGCTATTTATGCACGGATCCGGTTGTGCGCCTGCGCAAAAAAAATGGAGATTATATTCTTACCTATAAAAACCGGAACCGTCTGGACAAAGAGCTGTTAGCCCAGCCGATGTGCGTGGCGGAGGAGATAGAGCTTCCGCTGACAAAGGATGCCTATGAGCATTTGAAAAAAAAGGCAGACGGGAAGTGCATTTGTAAGACGAGATACCGCATTCCCTATGAGGGGAAAATAATCGAATTGGATGAATTCCACGGAGAACGGGAAGGATTTTATCTGGCAGAGATTGAATTTGCCACGGTCGAGGAAGGTACAGGCTTTGTGCCTCCGGCATGGTTTGGGAAAGATGTCAGCGAAGATTATCACTACTCCAATAGTTATATGTCCCGGCGTTAAAAATAAAATAAAATTTACCTTGTCATTTACTTCCATAGTGTTTATAATGGTAAGTGACAAAAAACTAAGGAGGTTATGACTATGTCATATGTAGACGAGGTATTGGCTCAGTTGATCGAAAAAAATCCTGCTGAGCCGGAATTTCACCAGGCAGCAAAAGAAGTGCTGGAATCTCTTCGTCCTGTAGTGGAGAAGAATGAGGAAAAATTTCGTAAAGATGCTTTGTTAGAGCGTCTGGTAAACCCGGAACGACAGATTAAATTCCGCGTGCCGTGGGTAGACGACAAAGGACAGGTACAGGTAAATACCGGTTACCGCGTACAGTTCAATAGCGCGATCGGACCGTACAAAGGAGGATTACGTTTCCATCCATCCGTAAATCTGGGAATTATTAAATTCTTAGGCTTTGAACAGATTTTCAAAAATTCCCTGACCGGACTGCCAATCGGCGGCGGCAAGGGTGGTTCTGATTTTGATCCGAAAGGGAAATCTGACCGTGAGGTAATGGCATTCTGCCAGAGTTTTATGACAGAGCTTTGCAAACATATCGGACCAGATACAGATGTTCCTGCCGGTGATATCGGCGTAGGCGGAAGAGAGATCGGTTATATGTTTGGCCAGTATAAGAGAATCCGCAACGCTTATGAAGGCGTATTGACCGGAAAGGGACTTACATATGGCGGTTCCCTTGCCCGTACAGAGGCTACCGGTTACGGACTTTTATACTATACAGAAGAAATGATGAAATGCAATGGCCATGATATGGCAGGGAAAACAGTAGTTGTTTCCGGCGCCGGTAACGTAGCCATCTATGCAACCCAGAAAGCGCAGCAGATGGGAGCTAAGGTTGTGACAGTATCGGATTCTACCGGCTGGGTTTATGATTCTGAGGGAATCGATGTAGAACTTCTCAAAGAGATAAAGGAAGTGAAGAGAGCCCGTCTGACCGAGTATGCAGCGGCAAGAAAGAGCGCGGAATATCACGAAGGGAAAGGCGTATGGTCTGTAAAATGTGACGTCGCTCTTCCGTGCGCTACACAGAATGAATTAGATATTGATGATGCAAAAGCGCTGGTAGCCAATGGAGTCATCGCTGTTGCAGAGGGCGCGAACATGCCTACGACATTAGAAGCTACGGAGTATCTTCAGGCTAATGGCGTTTTGTTTGCTCCCGGCAAGGCATCTAACGCCGGCGGCGTTGCCACCTCTGCTTTGGAGATGTCGCAGAACAGCGAGAGATTGAGCTGGAGCTTTGAAGAAGTAGATTCCAAACTGAAAGATATTATGGTAAATATCTTCCACGCCTGTGATGAGGCATCTAAGAAATATGGTTTTGAGAAAAACTATGTAGTAGGCGCTAATATTGCCGGCTTTGAGAAAGTGGCAGATGCCATGACAGCTCAGGGAATTGTATAAGATACGGTTAAAAAAAACAGGGAAAAGAAAAATTATCCGGTGTGGGTATCCGCACCGGATAATTTTAGAGGTGCCTGATATGAATCGGATCCATAGTATACTATTGTATTTTATTTTTTTGTGTGCCGGTATCTTTTTTCTTGCGCCGTCTGAAAATGCCAGGGCAATGACGGCGCATACCCAAAAAGAAATCTACCGGGAAATGTCAAAACAGTTTTTGGCGGGAAAGAAGAAGTTTGCCATACGCTGCACGAACCAGAGAGAAGCGGTTTCCCTTGTAAATAAGCTGAACAGTCCGAAGGAAGAGGTTTATTACCGCGTTTTGTATGAAATGGCGCAGACGGCAGATAAAAAAAGCAATACCGACGACGGGGATTATTTGTACGGTAATATCTGGCAGGTAAACTGTGAATACAGGAATGGGAAATTATATTTTTCGGATATTCAATATCTGGAAAGCTGCAAGCAGCGAAAGGCTGTTAATCGGATAGTCAAAAAAGTTGCCGGAAAAATCCGAAGACAGGGGAAAAACAATTATGAGAGGATTGCCCTTGTCTACCGTTACATCATCCGGCATGTGACTTATGATAAGCGTAAACATTGTCTATATTCCGCTTATGCCGGTTTTTGTAAAAAGAAAACCGTATGCAATGGATATGCGCTGATGGCATATAAACTTTTGACGAAACTGAAAATTCCCTGCCGATTTATTTCCGGTTCAATCAGGGATGGAAAGAAATGGTATCCTCACGCATGGAATATCGTAAAATTAAAAGGAAAATGGTATAATCTGGATGCCTGTCAGGATGATGCGGATGATGGGCAGGTGTATGCAGATTATTTTTTAAAAAGCGATAAGGTATTTAAAAAAGATCATAAAAAAGATGCGTTTTATCGCACAAAAGCCTTTCGCAAAAAATATAAAATAAGCAGTAAAAATTACAAATAAAGAACCGGCGGGAGCGTCCTCCCAGCCGGTTTTTTGTCTGTTTTATTTTTCTGTGGTAAACCAGGTATACGAATTTTTCTTTGTCTGAATCCGAAAGGTAATGGGAGCGTATCCTTTTTCGATGAGGATTGCTTTGCTGCACACAATTTTATTCCCCGGAGAAAGAACCGTAGTACCCAGATCGTCCACCGGTTCAAAGAAGAAGCCCCAGTCCAGATTAGTCAGCTGTCTGGTAGAATTGGCGCCGAAGATATTATAGTAGTAATTGAAAATATCCTTGGCGTCTATTGTCTGGCTGCCGGAGAGGTAACAAATCTTAAATTTGAAATAGATATATTCCTGATTTGGTTTTGGCGCCGGATTAGCAGAGTTGTTCTTTGCCAGCGCGGCCGCCTTTTTTCCGGATTCAAAGCGCATCAGCTTTATGGAAAATTTCCCTTTTTTCTTTCCTTCTTCATAGAAAGTAAAGGTATTAGTCTTGTAGGCGGATTTTGGACTCGTCTTCGTGCCTTTGCCAAAGGATTTCTTTTTGACGGTTATTTTACAACGGAGTTTTTTCCGCGCCACTTTGGCGGTTATGGTAGCGCTGCCGGCGGACTTCGCCTTGACAACTCCCTTTTTTGAAACCTTTGCAACCGATTTTTTGCTGGATTTCCATGTTATTTTTTGGGAAGTGCCTTTTACTTTTAATTTATAAGAGCTTCCCACATACAGCGTCTTTTTGGTCGTATTTAATTTTATTGCGGCTGCCTCTGTCTGCGGTGCTGTAAAAAAGATACTTCCTGCCATGCACAGAATAAGAAGCAGGGAAATGATTTTTTTCATAGCAGATATTCCTCCTACGTTATTTTAAAACTATTCTACAATAAATATGTGTAAATTACAAGGCACACTCTGATTTTTTTGTGGCATATCCGTGGCATTTATGCTAAGATAGGAATAGATTTTTGGTGTTTTGGAGGATGTCATGTCAGCGATAAAAAAAAGCCACATTAGAAATTTTTGCATTATTGCCCATATTGATCATGGAAAATCAACTCTTGCCGACCGCATAATTGAAAAAACCGGACTTCTGACCAGCCGGGAAATGCAGGCGCAGGTATTAGATAACATGGAGCTGGAAAGAGAACGCGGGATTACGATAAAATCTCAGGCAGTCCGCCTTGTCTATAAGGCAAAGGACGGGGAGGAATATCTGTTTAATCTGATCGATACGCCGGGACATGTGGATTTTAATTACGAGGTATCCAGAAGCCTTGCCGCCTGCGAGGGGGCAATTTTGATTGTGGATGCCGCGCAGGGAATTGAGGCGCAGACTCTGGCAAACTGCTATTTAGCTATCGACCATGATTTAGAAATTATGCCGGTGATTAATAAAATTGATTTGCCCAGCGCGGATCCGGAGAGGGTCAAAAATGAAATAGAAGATGTCATTGGCATTGAAGCCCAGGACGCCCCTCTGATTTCGGCAAAACTGGGAACGAATATTGAAGAGGTGCTGGAGCAGATCGTGACAAAAATTCCGGCTCCCGAAGGAGATGAATCGGCGCCGTTAAAGGCATTGATCTTTGACTCGGTGTACGATGCTTATAAGGGAGTCATTATATTCTGCCGTCTTTTTGAGGGGACGGTAAAAAAAGGAACCCGCATCCATATGATGGCTACCGGCATGGAGGAAGAAGTGGTAGAGGTTGGCACCTTTGGCGCCGGACAGTTCATCCCCTGCGAGGAGCTGGCCGCCGGTATGGTAGGCTATATTACGGCAAGCCTGAAAAACGTAGAAGGCACCCGGGTAGGCGACACCGTTACGGATGCCATGAACCCCTGTAAGGAGGCGCTTCCGGGCTACAAGAAAGTCATGCCGATGGTATACTGCGGACTGTATCCGGCTGACGGCGCCAAATATCAGGATTTGCGGGATGCCCTGGAAAAACTTCAACTGAATGACGCCTCCCTGCAATTTGAAGCGGAAACCTCCGTTGCTCTGGGTTTTGGATTCCGGTGCGGTTTTCTGGGACTTTTGCATCTAGAGGTAATACAGGAGCGTCTGGAGAGGGAGTATAATCTGGATCTTGTGACGACGGCGCCGGGAGTTGTCTATCATGTGTATAAAACGAATGGAGAAAAAGCAGAGGTGACAAATCCCTCTAATTTGCCGGACCCGTCGGAGATCGAACATATGGAGGAGCCGGTAGTAGAGGCTGAGATCATGGTAACCACAGAATTTGTCGGCGCCATCATGAAGCTTTGCCAGGAACGCCGGGGAGTATATGTGGGGATGGAATATATGGAAGAAACCAGGGCGTTGTTGAAATACATCCTTCCCCTCAATGAAATTATTTATGACTTTTTTGACTCCTTAAAATCCCGTTCCCGCGGGTATGCTTCTTTTGATTACGAGATGAAAGGTTATGAGCCGGCGCAGCTTGTAAAATTGAATATATTGATTAACCGGGAGGAGGTAGACGCTCTTTCCTTTATTGTCCATGAAAGTTCCGCCTATGAAAGAGGAAGAAAGATGTGCCAGAAATTAAAGAAGGAAATCCCAAGGCATTTATTTGAAATTCCGATACAGGCGGCGATTGGAAATAAGGTAATCGCCAGAGAAACCGTTAAGGCGGTGCGTAAGGATGTCCTTGCCAAATGTTATGGCGGCGATATTTCCCGAAAACGAAAACTTCTGGAAAAACAGAAAGAGGGAAAGAAAAGGATGCGCCAGATTGGCAATGTAGAAATTCCGCAAAAGGCATTTATGAGCGTTTTGAAACTGGACGATGAAGAATAAGAAAAAGCGGCTGGGATTGTATATCCATATTCCTTTTTGCGTAAAAAAATGCCAATACTGCGATTTTTTGTCCTTCCCGGCAACAAGAGAAACAATCCGGGAATATGCGAAAGTATTGGCGGAGGAAATGGCGCTGTGGGAAAATAAACTTTCTGATTACCGGGTAGATACGGTTTTTTTGGGAGGAGGCACGCCTTCCCTGTTAGAAGAAGCCGATATGGAAGAGATTCTGAAGAGCATCCATACCTGCTTTTCTTTGGAGGACACACCGGAATTTACCATAGAATGTAATCCCGGCACCGTTTCCGGAGAAAAATTTTCTCTGTACCGTAACGGGGGAGTAAACCGCATCAGCCTTGGGCTTCAGTCGGTTGTCGAAAAAGAATTATCCCTTTTAGGGAGAATCCATAGTTATGATGTTTTCGCCCGGAGCTATGAGCAGGCAAGGGAAGCCGGTTTTGACAATATTAATATTGATATTATGTCAGCGATTCCGTCCCAGACAAGGGAAAGCTATCGGAAAACGCTGCAGGAAGTTATTTCGCTAAAGCCGGAGCACATATCCTCCTACAGCCTTATCGTGGAGGAGGGAACTCCTTTTTATGAGATTTACGGGGACATTCCACCGGTGGATGAGGAAACGGACCGGCTCATGTATCAGGATACCGAAGCATTTTTGAAAAAAGCCGGTTATCACCGCTATGAAATTTCCAATTATGCCAGAGAGGGAAAAGAGTGCAGGCATAATATGAAATACTGGCGTCGGGAAGAATATCTGGGGCTCGGACTGGGCGCTTCTTCTTTCCTCGGACACAGCCGTTTTTCTAATATGGAAACCTACGATGCTTACAGGGAGGCGGTAAAAAGCGGAAAATTTCCGGAAAAGGAGCGGGAGTTTTTGTCGGAGAGGGAGGAAATGTCAGAATTTATGTTTTTAGGACTTCGCTGCATGCAGGGAGTCACGGCTGAGGGTTTTTATCATTCCTTTGGAAAGACAATCGAAAGCGTATATGGAAAAGAAATTTGCGGCAGCGAAAAAGAAGGGCTTTTAAAACGGGAGGGAGATAGAATTTTTCTTACGAAAAGAGGAATTGACGTCAGTAACCGGGTGTGGGAGCGATTTTTATAGAAGGGAGATAAAAGATGGATAACTGGGAAAAAAGAGTAGAAGACTGCCTGCTTCAGGTTCGGGAAAAAACAGATTTTGTACCGAAGGCCGCCCTGATATTGGGAAGCGGACTGGGAGCGCTGGCAGACGAGATTACCTGTGTGGAATCTATTTCCTATAAAGAAATTAACGGCTTTCCGGTATCGACGGTGGCAGGGCATAAGGGGCGTTTTGTCCTGGGATATATCGGAGAGATGCCGGTAATCATTATGCAGGGACGCGTTCACTACTACGAGGGCTATCCGATGCCGGAGGTTGTGCTTCCGATTCGTCTGATGAGAAGGATGGGAGCGGAGATTCTTTTTTTGACAAACGCTGCCGGGGGAATCAATCCGACATTTTCGCCGGGGGATTTTATGATGATTTCCGACCAAATCAGCTCCTTTGTCCCCTCGCCCCTGATCGGCCCGAATGTAGAGGCATGGGGAATGCGTTTTCCCTCCATGGATACGGTCTATGACAAAAAGCTCTGCGGGATTCTGAAGGATACAGCGCAGCGCCTTGGCATACCGCTAAAGCAGGGAGTCTACCTGCAGACCACCGGGCCTAATTATGAATCAGTAGCAGAAGTGAAGATGTTTGGAAAACTGGGAGCAGACGCCGTGGGAATGAGTACGGCGGCGGAGGCGATAGCCGCAAAGCATATGGGAATGAGAATCTGCGGAATTTCCTGTATTTCCAATATGGCGGGAGGAACCAGTGAAAATCCTCTTACGCATGAGGAAGTAAACGCTATTGCGAATAAGGCGGCGCCACAGTTTAAAAAACTTGTAAAGGAAGCAATTATCCGTATGGCAGAGGAGAGATTTTGATGAAAATACGTTTTTATAATGCCCGGATTCTTACAATGGAGCCGGACAGTGAAATAATCCGGGGAGAACTTCATGTAGAGGGGAATTTAATTTCCTATGTGGGGGAGGCATGTGACAGGAAGCGCGATTGGGACAGGGAAATTGACTGTGATCAGAATCTTTTGCTCCCGGGATTTAAAAATGCCCACACCCATTCTGCCATGACCTTCCTTCGATCCTATGCCGATGATTTACCTCTGCAGGAATGGCTCTATAACCGGGTATTCCCCATGGAGGCAAAGCTGACAAAGCAGGACCAGGTAGTGCTGGCAAAACTCGGGATCTTAGAATATCTTACCAGCGGGATTACCGCAAATTTTGATATGTATCTGGATAATATGTGCCATGCAATAGCTTCCCGTGATATGGGCTTTCGTTCCGTTATGTGCGGCAGCATGAATGATTTTGGCGGCACGGTGGAAGAAACAGAAGAGGAATATTATAAGATTAACGAATTTTCTCCGTTAGTCAGTTATAAATTGGGCTTTCACGCAGAATATACGACCAGCGGCGCAACGATAGAAGCGCTTGCGAAACTGGCGCAAAAAATGAAGGAGCCGGTCTATCTCCATCTGTCAGAAACGAAAAAGGAAGTAGAGGAGTGCTATGAGAGATATCAGATGTCGCCGGTAAAATATCTGGATTCGTTGGGGATGTTTGAATACGGAGGCGGCGGCTTCCATGGCGTATGGTTAGAGGAAGAGGATATGGATATCTGCGCCCAAAAAGGAGTATCGATCGTATCGAATCCCGCTTCTAATGTAAAACTGGCAAGCGGCGTGGCAGATTTATGCAAAATGCTGGAAAAGGGGATTAATGTTGCCCTTGGGACAGACGGCCCCGCCAGCAACAATGCGCTGGATATGTTCCGGGAAATGTATCTTGCTTCTGTTTTGCAAAAGGTTACTAAAATGGATGCTGCCGCCCTGGATGCCGGCGATGTTCTGCGCATGGCGACGATAGGAGGAGCAACGGCTATGGGGCTTGAGGATTGTGATATTTTGGCGGCAGGAAAAAAAGCGGATCTTGTGCTGCTTGATATGCACCGTCCCAATATGCAGCCGGAGAATAATATAATAAAAAATATTGTCTACAGCGGTAGTAAAGAAAATGTGAAACTGACGATGGTTGACGGAACTATTTTATATGAAAACGGCAGCTTCTATACGAAAGAAGCCGCCGAGGATATTTATGAAAAAGCAAATCGAATTATCGCCGGAATGAGATAAAAAATTAATTTTCATTTTCCAATTGCTGAGCAAGCTGTTCCCAGATTTCCAGAGAGAGTGTGAGAGCAGCTTCTTTTTCTTCTCTTTTTCCGCTTAATTCCAGAAGCATTTCAGCGTCGGAAGCATATTCAGGACGGGACAGCTCGTTATCGATAGCGGCAATTTCAGATTCCAGCCTTTCGATATCCTGTTCCACCTGCGCATACCGGGTTTCTAATTTTCTCCGGTTTGCCTGCTGCTGCTTTTGTTCCTGCCAGTTCAGCTTCGCCGCCGTTTCCGTTTTGTCTTTGCCGGAGCCTTCCTCCGGCGCCAGATAAATCTTTTCCACCGTTTCTTTTTTCTCCAGATAATACGAATAATTTCCGGAATAGGATAAAAGTTTGCGTCCGGTCAAATCTAAGATTCTGGTAGCCGTCCGGTTTATAAAATACCGGTCATGGGATACATACAGGACGGTTCCGGTATAATGGTTGATAGCATCCTCTAAGATTTCCTTTGAGGCAATATCCAGATGATTGGTCGGCTCGTCCAGCAAGAGAAAATTTGCCCTGGACAGCATCAGTTTTGCCAGAGCTACCCGTCCCTTTTCGCCGCCGCTGAGAAGAGCGATGGGCTTAAATACATCATCCCCTATAAACAAAAAGGCGGCTAACATGTTTCGTATATCCGTATGGCTCATATCCGGATAATCATCATGGATTTCATCCAGGATCGTTTTCTCTTCATGCAGCACATTGTGTTCCTGATCGTAGTATCCGATCTCTACGCCGGTACCGGTAGCGCAGCTTCCCGCATCCGCCGGCTCCATGCCGCAGATCATTTTTAAAAGAGTAGTTTTCCCTGTCCCGTTTTTTCCAATGACAGCAATCTTTTCTCCCCGTTTTACGTCAAAGGAAACCTGTTCAAAAAGATGATTGTCCCCAAAGCTTTTTCCATACCCGGATACCGACAGAACATCCCTGCCGCTTGGATGGGAAGGGGTCAGCGTAAAGCGGATGGAAGCATTTTCTTCCAATGGTTTTTCCATGCGCTCTATTTTACTTAACATTTTTTCCCGGCTTTCTGCCCGTCTAATAGATTTTTCCCGGTTAAAGGATTTTAGTTTTTCAATTACTGCCTCCTGATGGCGGATTTCCTGCTGCTGGTTATTGTACTGACGCAGGAGGGATTCCCGGAGGACTTCCTTTTTGCGGGCATAACTGCTGTAATTACCCGAAAAGGTAATTGCCCTGCCCTGTTCAATTTCTACTACCTTCCGGGCAACGCGGTCCATAAAATACCGGTCATGGGACACTACCAGAACGCTGCCCCTGTAATTCAACAAATAGTTTTCCAGCCAACGCACCGAGTCCAGATCCAGATGGTTGGTCGGCTCGTCCAAAAGAAGCAGATCCGGCTCTAAAAGAAGCAGTTTCCCCAGGGCAACTCTGGTTTTCTGACCGCCGGAAAGCTGATTGATACATTGATTGGCAGCCTCCTCCCCAAAGCCCAGCCCATGGATCACTCCCCATACTTTACTTTTATAGGTATAGCCCTCGCCGGACTCAAAGGAGGTCTGCAGCCGGTTATATTTTTCTAAGAGAACGGACAGCTCCCTGCCTTCTTTTCTTTGCATCTGTTCCTCCAGCCGGCGGATTTGTTTATCCATTTCAATCACATCGGATTTTACGGCAAGAAGCTCCTCATAAATTGAGTTCTCGGAGTAATATCCCTGCTGCTGCGGCAGGTATCCGAGCGTCATATCCTTACTCCGGATGACTTCTCCGGCATCCGCGGACAGCTCTCCGGCAATAATACGGAGAAGCGTTGTTTTACCCGCTCCATTTATTCCTACTATTGCCACCCGTTCCTGCTCTTCTATATGAAAGGAAACATCTTTTAAAATCGGCTCTTCCAGAAACGCCTTATCAATGTGACTACATGCCAGAATCATAAATATCCTCCTTTGTTTCAGCGCTATTTTAACACATTCTGTTCTCTCTTTGCAAGCGTGCCATTTTTGTGTTCCCGGATTGACAAGAATTTAACATTTTATTATAATAAAAGAAAAAAATCATATTGTTTATTGGAGGAATTACCGGTGTCGGAAAAGAAAATATCTTCGGCGGTAATTAAACGTTTACCCCGCTATTATAGATACCTTAGTGAATTGTTGGAGAATGGGATGGATCGTATTTCTTCCCAGGAGCTAAGCCGAAAAATGCATGTGACCGCTTCCCAGATTCGGCAGGATTTTAATAATTTTGGCGGATTCGGACAGCAGGGATATGGATATAATGTAGAAGTCTTACGGGGAGAGATCGGGAAGATATTAGGGCTTGACCAAAAGTATCATGTGATTATTCTGGGAGCAGGGAATCTCGGACGGGCGCTGGCAAATTACGGAGGTTTTGCCAAACGCGGATTTATCGTGTCGGGGATTTTTGATATAGACCGGGAAAAAGTGGGACAGAAGATTAGTAATATCGAAGTGCTGGACATGTCAAAATTAAAGGACTTTGTAGCAGACAATACCGTGGATATTGCCGCTCTGACGCTCCCGAAGGGGAAAGCGCCTGAGGTGGCGAAGGAGCTGGCTGAGCTTGGCGTATGCGCTTTTTGGAATTTTGCCGCCACCGACTTAAATTTACCGGAGGGGGTTGCCGTGGAAAATGTACATCTGGCGGAAAGCCTTATGCGTCTTTCTTATAATATTGTAAATCTACACAAGGATTGAGGGATGTGTATGAAAAGACAGGAAAAGGATTATGAGATTTTAATCAGAAATGCCCTGAAGGGGAAAAAGGTTCCGATCCTCATTCTGGACAGCCGCTGGCATGCTTTATTTCCGGGAGGAGATAAACCGGCGCCGGTAACAGCGTTGGAGGATGAACTCAATAAACTACTGAAACGGCAGGGATTTCTTGTTAATGAGCTAAAGGATTTAAAAAGCACAAAGAAAAAGCTGATGGATGGGATTGTCGCCGGCATGGGGGAAAACAGCGGCCAGTCCGAGCGGAAAAAAGATAATCAGCAGAGGCTTCTGCTGGAAATTAAAGAGAGGATTAAAGAGGAATCCGATGAACTTATGGAACTTCCGAAACAGATAAAGGAATGCAATGAAAAATTACTCCTTATCGGCAGCAAATATTGTTTTCAGCGTTTAGAAAACGGCGACAGACAATTAAAGGAAGTGACTGCCGAGATGGAGCAGCTGCAGAAAAAGATAAAAGAAAAGAACAAACAGAAGGTGGATCTGGAGAAAAGCATGGACAGCGCCTATTCTCTTATGCACGGCCTGCTGGGGCATTCTGTTATGAATTTATTTGACAAGGGGAAATTATAAGATTCGGGAGGAATTGAAGTGATAGTTGGAATCGGAGTTGACACAATCGAGATTGACAGAGTCGTGCGTTCCTGTGAAAAGGAACATTTTGTAAACCGGATTTTCACCCCGGGCGAGATTGCCCAGTTCGACAGGCAAAAGCGCCGTGCCGCCTCGGATTTTGCCGGTAAGGAGGCGGTGGTAAAGGTGTTTGGCACCGGATTTTCCGGAATTGAGGCAAAGGAAATTGAAATCCACCGGGGAGAGGCGGGAGAACCGCAGATCCTATTATATGGAAAAGCGAAGGAAAAGGCAGAGGAATTGAGGATTGACGAATTTAAGATTTCCATAACCAATACGAAAGAGCTGGCAACAGCTTTTGTCCTTGGTATTAGGAGGTAAGGAGCATTATGAGGCATATTTATACTAATAAAGAGGCGAAAGAAATTGATACCCACGCCATCCATACAGTGGGGATTCCCAGTCTGGTCCTCATGGAAAAAGCAGCTATGACCGTAGCTGCTGTTCTTATGGAGAGGGAAAACAGGGAATGCCGGATATTAGCTGTGTGCGGTACCGGGAATAATGGGGGAGATGGGATTGCAGCCGCCCGTATCCTGCGTCAGCAGGGATATTCTGCGGCTGTGACTGTCATCGGACAGACGGAGCATATGACGGAGGAAACCAAAAAACAGATGGCGATTGCCGTCGGCTGTCATGTGCCGGTTCTTCCCCCTTCTGCCATAACAGACGGTCAGTTTGACATAATGTTAGACGCTGTGTTCGGAATCGGCCTGTCCCGTGAGGTGGAGGGAATCTATGAAAAAATATTGGAGGAGATTAATCATAGCGGCGCTACGATATATGCGCTGGATGTCCCCTCCGGAATTCATGCCGGAACCGGAGCTGTGCCTGGCACGGCAGTAAAGGCAGACTGCACGGTTACCTTTGGCGTTAATAAAATCGGACTGGTGCTGTATCCGGGCTGTGAATATGCCGGTGAGGTTATCGTCGGGGATATTGGCTTTCCCATGGAAAGCGTCCTATCGGTTGACAGTTCCGTATATTTATATGAAACGGAGGATTTAAAGCGGATGCCGCAGCGGAAGAGGCGCTCCCACAAAGGAACCTTTGGAAAAGTTCTGGTGGTGGCAGGCAGCGAAACAATGAGCGGCGCATGTTATCTGGCCGCCAGAGCTGCTTATTCTACAGGGGCAGGGCTTGTGCGGGCAGTATCGACAGAAAACAACAGAGATGTCATATTGTCGGCGCTGCCGGAGGCATTGTTTTCTGCCAGGGAAGAAATCTCTGACATTCTGGACTGGGCGGACGCAATTGTCATTGGCCCGGGACTCGGGCTTTCCAAAGAAGCGGAGGAACTGATGCAGTATGTATTGGAAAATTCCTCGGTGCCTACGGTAATTGATGGGGACGGGATCCGCCTGTGCCGGAATCTTACCGACAGCCTGTCGGATAATTTTATTTTGACACCGCATTTAAAGGAAATGAGTTATCTGACGGGGGAGAGCGTACCTTTGATACAGGAAAATATTTTATCGGCAGTAAAAAAGGCAGCCGGCGACTGGCGCTGCATCCTTGCCGGAAAGGACGCCCGCACGATCGTATCGGACGGAAAAGATACTTATGTCAATGTATCCGGGAATAATGGGATGGCAACCGGAGGAGCGGGGGATGTGCTGTCCGGTATTATTGCCGGTCTGCTGGCGCAACGGATGGAGCCTTTCGAGGCGGCTAAACTGGGTGTTTATTTACATGGACTTAGCGGTGATATTATGGCAAAGGAAAAAAGCGCCTACAGTTTAATGGCATCGGATATTATCACTGGCATATCCCGTATTTTATCCGGAATAGGAGGCGAAGATGAAGAAAGAATATAACCGCACCTATGCGGAAATTGATTTGGAGGCAATTCGCCATAATATAAGGCAGGTAAGGAAAAACATAAATCCGCAGACCGCAATTCTGGCAGTGGTAAAGGCAAATGCTTATGGCCATGGCGCTGTTTTTGTGGCGAAGGCGCTGTCAGATCTGGTAGACGCCTATGGAGTTGCCACAATAGAAGAAGCATTAGAGCTCAGGCAGGCAGGTCTGGATAAAATGATACTGATTCTCGGTTATACGGGAGAGGGGTGGTATCCGGAATTAGTCGCCAATGGAATTTCCCAGACGATATATACGGAGGACGCCGCCCAAAAATTAAACAATGAGGCTGAAAAGCAGGGGAAAAAGGCGAAAATTCATATTAAGATAGATACCGGCATGAGCCGGATCGGTTTTCCGGCAGAAAAGCAGAGTATAGAAAAGATAAAACGGATTGCCGCTCTGCCGTATCTGGAAATTGAGGGAGCCTTTACGCATTTTGCCAGAGCAGATGAAAAAACGCCGGAGGCGGCGAAGGAACCTTTGAAAATTTTTATGGAATTTACCGGGGAATTGGAGCAGGAGGGAATTACCCTACCGGTTAAGCATGCTTCCAACAGCGCTGCCGTGATTCATTTCCCGGAGGCAAATCTGGACATGGTGCGTGCCGGTATTATGACATATGGGCTGTATCCGTCAGAGGAGGTGCCAAGAGATACCGTTCTTTTGCATCCGGCTATGCAATGGAAAGCCGCGATTTCTTTTGTCAAAACCGTGAAGCCGGGGACAAAAATCAGCTATGGGGGAACCTATACGGCAAAAAGGGAGATGAAGGTTGCTACCGTTCCGGTGGGATATGCCGACGGTATGCGAAGAGAACTATCTAACCGGGGAAGAGTGCTGGTACATGGAGAGTATGCCGGTATCGTGGGAAGAGTGTGCATGGATCAGTTTATGATTGATGTAACGGATATTCCCGGGGTAAAGGAGGGGGATACGGTCACGATTTTTGGCAGAGATGGGGAAAAGGAGATTTCCGTAGAGGAAATAGCCGCTCTGTCCCATTCTTTTCCTTATGAATTGGTATGCTGTGTCACAAACCGGGTTCCCCGCTTTTATAAAAATTAGCACAACACTGAATATCGTTTCGTATATATGGTAATAATAGGAATATACTGAAAAAGGGAGTGTGAAACCGTGGTAGTCAGACGAGGCGATATTTATTATGCAGATTTGCGTCCGGTCGTCGGCTCCGAACAGGGAGGCGTGCGGCCGGTTCTTATCGTTCAGAACGATATGGGGAACCGGTATAGTCCCACCGTAATTTGTGCGGCCATTACTTCTAAAATGAACAAAGCAAAGCTCCCGACCCATGTGGCTCTGGAAGCAGAGCGGTATGGGATCGTAAAGGATTCCGTTATTTTATTAGAGCAGGTTCGGACAATCGATAAATCAAGGCTGAGAGAAAAGGTGTGCCATCTGGATAATTCGGTACTCATACAAATAGACACAGCGCTTAGGGTAAGTCTTGCCCTGAATACATAAGAGGCAGAACGGTTTTTCGCCCCTCCGGCGGCAAACTATTCCTATCGGATAAAAAAGCAAAGAAAAAACACCTCCGGGAAGAGGTGTTTTTTCTGATACCATAAGGTATCAAAGCGTATAATAGGGTGGGAGTAGAAAGTTTATACTTTCCATGCAATAATATATAAGTGATTTGGGTCAAAAATATGGCACAAAAATAAACAAAATGTAAACAATAGAATTCTTGCCAATCCGGATATTTTCATAGTATACTATAATAGTGTAATTTATATTACACGGAAACAAAAAGGAATGGGAATGAACATGAGAATTGGTTTAGTCCGGCATTTCAAAGTAAATTGCCCTCATAAGAACATGATGACCTCAAAGGAATTCCGGGAATGGTCCGAAAAATATGAGCATGCCGGTATTATAAAAAAGAAAGTAAATATGTATGGGATCACCTGGGATATCTGCTATAGCAGCGATGTCAAACGCGCAGTCGCTACGGCAAAGGAAGTATACAGCGGTAATATCTATATCGATAAACTGCTGCGGGAGGTGGACAACGCTCCGTTTATCCATACGGAGCGATTAAAACTTCCTTTTCCCGTCTGGCATTTTTGCGGACGGCTTGCCTGGTTTTTCCGCTCCAAAAGCCAGCCTGAAAATATCCGCGATACGAGAAGGAGAGTCCGTCGTTTTTTCCGCCATATTGACTGGTCAAAGGAGAATATTCTGATTGTATCGCATGGATTTTTAATATTTAATTTTATTTTTGAATTATTCCGGCTTGGTTTTGTGGGGAAAGAGGTTCACCGGGTAAAAAACGGCATCTTATATATCTATGAGCTCCCTGACAAAAAAAAGCCCGCATTTAACAAAAGGAAAGAAGTAAAAAAATGAAGTATACCATTCTTTGCGTAGGAAAACTTAAAGATAAATTTTTTGCCGACGCCGTAAAAGAATATGGAAAACGAATGTCCCGGTACGGAAAAGTAGAAATAATTGAAGTGGCAGATGAAAAAACGCCGGAGCATGCTCCCGCCGCTCTGGAAGAGCAGATCAGGAAAAAAGAAGGGGAACGCCTGCTGAAGCATATTCGGGAATCTATGTATGTTATGGCGCTGGACTTAAAGGGCAGGGAATATGATTCGGTATCTTTTGCAGAGCATCTGTCTGAAAAAATGCTGCAGGGAAACAGCCATATTGCCTTTATTATCGGAGGTTCTCTGGGACTTCATCCCGCCGTGCTGGAACGGGCGCAGGAAACAGTCTGTTTTTCCAGAATGACTTTTCCCCATGGACTGATGCGGGTTATCTTACTCGAGCAGCTCTACCGGGCATGCCGGATTCAAAAAGGAGAACCATACCATAAATAATACGGAGTTTTCATAAAAATCAGGTAATGCGATCTACAATCAGGAAAGGAGAGAATGCCATGAGATTTCCCACGTTTATTCATCCGGGGGATACGATTGGTTTTGTGGCGCCGTCTTTTGGCTGTGCAACGGAGCCCTATCGTACTGCCTTCCGGAACGCCCTGGATAAATTCCGGAACGCCGGATTTGGAGTGGAGCTGGGACCGAATTGTTATGCTGACAAGGGAATCGGGATCAGTAATACCCCGGAGGCCTGCGGAGAGGAATTTCTTTCCCTGTATCAGGATTCCTGGACAGACTGTCTGATATCCTGCGGAGGCGGGGAATTGATGTGCGAGGTGTTGGAATTTATTGATTTTTCTAAGCTGGCGACCCTAAAGCCAAAGTGGTTTATGGGATATTCGGACAACACAAACCTCACATTTTTGCTCACTACCCTGACAGATACGGCGACCATTTACGGCCCATGCGCCGCCGCCTTTGGCATGGAGCCATGGCATCCGGCGATAGAGGATGCTTTTGCCCTGCTGCAGGGGAAAAAACAGACGGTACATAATTATCCTCTCTGGGAGAGAGAGTCCTTAAAGGATGAAGAACATCCGTTGGAGCCCTACCATGTTACAGAACCCTTTTATCTGACATCTTATCCGGAGGAAAAAAATATAACGGTCAGCGGGCGTCTTCTGGGAGGATGCCTGGACTGCCTTTCCAATCTCACGGGAACCCGTTATGACCGGGTAAACGAGTTTGCCCGGCGGTATAAAGAAGATGGGATTTTATGGTTTTTGGAATGCTGTGATTTGAATGTAATGGATATGCGCCGCAGCCTGTGGAATCTCAAGGAAGCCGGTTGGTTTGAGCATGCGGCGGGATTTTTGATAGGAAGGCCGCTGCACTATGGCGAAGCCATGATGGGGCTGGATCAGTATGAGGCGGTTACCGGCGTGCTGGGAGAATTCCAGGTGCCGATATTCCTGGATCTGGATATTGGACATCTGGCTCCGATGATGCCCCTTATATGCGGCTCCTATGCTACGGCGGTAAAGGAAGGCAATCAGTTTTCCATTCAAATGGATAAGAAGTAAAAGATTTTTCCTCTGCACAAATTTTATAAAAAAAGCGAAAAACAGTTGACGTTTATGAAATATATGGTATAATTTAACTTGTGCGAAAAATACCCAATCAGTTGTTTTGAAGCACAATCTACAACTGGAGGGAGGTTAGGTGTGATACAATGTCTAGTGTAACAGTTAAAGAAAACGAATCATTGGATAGCGCATTACGTCGTTTCAAGAGAAATTGCGCAAAGGCTGGTATCCAGCAGGAAATTCGTAAGAGAGAGCATTATGAAAAACCAAGTGTAAGACGTAAGAAAAAGTCTGAAGCAGCTCGTAAAAGAAAATACAAATAATAGCACATAGGGAAAAGCCTGTTTTCATATATTATGAAAGCAGGCTTTTTCCATGTCTGGTTCAGACTATGCCTGCCGCAGATTTTCTATCACCATTTACTTTTTTCCGCATAGAATAATAGAAACCACATTGGGGTAAATTATGAAAAAGATATCAGAAAAACTCGATCTGCCGCCGGATATACTGGAAGGGGCAACGATTGTTAATGTCTACGGTAACCGGAGCGCTTTAGTAGAAAACTATAAATCCATTATTGAATACTCGCCGGATCAGATAAAATTACAGGGAAAACATATTAAGCTGCTGATAGAAGGAAAGAATCTGGAAATCGATCGGTTTACCCTGGAGGATTGCAAAATACGGGGCGATATCCAAATGGTTCATTATATTCAGACGTAAGGGGGAAATCAGGCTGAAGTGGTTTAAAGGCTATGTGCTGTGCCGGGCAAAAAGCGGTTCCTGGGAGCGGTTTATGAATATGTGCCGGCATCACAATATAACATTATGGAATATTCACAGGGAAAATGAAATATTTTTCTGTATACGCGCCGATGAATTTTTAGAGCTGATGCCTCTGGCAGTTAAAGCGAGGGTAAGGCTGCATCTTCTGGAGAAAAGGGGATTTCCCTTCTTCCTTGCAGGGGTCAGGAAAAAATGGACCTTTTACTCCGGTTTTTTTCTCTTTTTAGCCTTATTATGGGTATTGTCCTCCTTCATATGGGAAATTACATATAACGGGCAAAGCAGCTATTCCAAGGAAACGCTGGCAAAAACAGTAACCTCTATGGAGGTCTATACCGGCATGAAAAGGAGCCGGTTAAATTGTGATGCCATAGAAAAAAGACTGCGGGAAGTTTATCCGGATATCAGTTGGGTTTCTGCCGAGGAGATTGGAAGCGTCCTGAAAATTTCCATTAAGGAAGGGAAAAAAACTATCACGCACGAAAAATCCTCCGCCCCTGTACACCTGGTTTCCCTTTATAATGGAACAGTAAAGGATATTATGGTCAATCGTGGGACCGCCCGCGTGAAAAAGGGTCAAAAAGTAAAAAAAGGAGAGATCCTCATTAGCGGTATTGTGCCCGTGACCGATGATAATAATGAAGTGGCGGATAAGATGGCTGTGGCGGCAAAGGGAGAGGTGGCGATAGAAGTGGAGCAGAGCTTTCAGGAGCCTCTGTCTGTCCGTTATCCGAAAAAGGTGTATACCGGCAGAACAATTTCCGCATGGTCGTATCGATTGGGAAATCACAGGTTTTCTATAAAAAATCCGTTGAAACGGTTTCACAAATCGTACAAATATGATATAATCAATACAATATGCGCAGACCGAATCATTCATCCCTTTTCTTTCCGGATCCAGATGGCAAAGAAAGAATATCGGGAATACCGTATCCAAAAGGCGGTATACTCGAAGGAGGAATTAAAGCGCGCCGGGATGAAGCGATATCAGCAGATTCTGTCGAACATAACGGAAAATAAAATGCAGCTGTTATCCCATTCTGCTGTATTAAAACAGAAAGACAGGGAAAATTGGATCTTACAGGGGAAGATTTCCTTTCTGTGTAAAAAAATGGGAGTCAGAAAAGTAACCGAAAAAGAAAAACAGATAAAAAAAGCAGAGGATGGAAAGAATGGAGAATCAGGAGAAAATTCTTGATATACCGGCAGAGCATGAGCGGAATATATTCGGCGGTTTGGACTGCCACGTCAAAAAAATTGAGCGGAATCTGCAGGTCAGTGTGGTTTTGCGGGACGGCTCGGTAAAAATTCAGGGTTCTGCTTCCGCTATCTTGGCGGCAGAGCGCATATTTAATGAGTTGATCACCCTTTCCGCGCGGGGAAATTCCATTACAGAGCAGAACGTGGATTATCTGCTGTCCCTGGTAAAAGAACATTCCGAGGTGTCTTTGGCAGAAATTGATAAAGAGATCATCGGTTATACCATACAGGGAAAACCGATCAAGCCAAAAACTCTCGGGCAGCAAAAGTATGTAAAACAGATCCGGGATAAAATGATGGTGTTCGGCATCGGCCCCGCCGGTACCGGAAAAACCTATCTGGCAATGGCGATGGCGATACAGGCGTTTAAAAATGACGGGGTAGGCAAGATTATTTTGACCAGACCGGCGATTGAAGCCGGCGAGAATCTTGGATTTTTACCGGGAGATTTACAAAGTAAGATCGACCCGTATCTCAGACCGCTTTATGATGCCCTCTATCAGATAATGGGCGCCGACGGATTTCTTAAAAATTCCGAAAAAGGTCTGATCGAAGTGGCTCCGCTTGCCTATATGAGGGGGCGGACTTTGGATAATGCCTTTATTATACTGGACGAGGCGCAAAACACGACGCCGGCTCAGATGAAAATGTTTCTGACCCGGATTGGCTTTGGCTCCAAGGTTGTAATCACTGGGGATTTATCCCAGAAGGATTTGCCCTTCCGCACCGAATCCGGTCTGGAACAGGCGGCGGGAGTCCTGAAAAACGTAGAGGAAATTGGTTTTAGCTATTTAACGGATAAGGATGTGGTAAGACATCCGCTGGTACAGAAAATTGTACATGCCTACGAAAAGTATGAGGCGAGGGAAAAATACAGAGAATCCCGTAAAAAAGCAAAAAACAATAATCGGAAAGCAGGGCGGCAATGACCATATATTTTGAAAACGAAAGCGGTTATGAATTTCCATTTTCCATAGAAAAACAATTAGAAACCATAGTCGGGTTTACCTTGGACTTTCTTAAATTCCCCTATGAATCCGAGGTCAGCGTCCTGCTTGTTACAAAGGAAGAGATCCACCAAATGAACCGGCGGCACCGGCAGGTGGACCAACCTACGGATGTCCTTAGTTTTCCGATGATGCAGTATGATAAGCCCGCTGATTTTTCCGGACAGGCTTTCCGGGATACGTTGGCTGTTTCGCCGGAATCCGGTGAAGTATTATTGGGGGATATTGTGTTGTGCGCAGAAATAATCAAAGAGCAGGCAAAAGAATATGGGCATTCCGTCCAAAGAGAGTTTTCCTTTCTGGTAGTCCACAGTATGCTCCATCTGCTGGGATATGACCATATGGAAGAGGACGAACGGCTTCTTATGGAAAAAATCCAGAAAGAGATTATGCAAAAGCTGGGAATCAGACGATAAAGGGAGGTAACAATGAATCGCAGACAGAAACGGCTGGTAATCGGAGTGTTTTTTGGGGCGATGGCTACTATCGTCCTTATCTTCGGGGGATTCTACATACGAAAAAGCGTTCGTGAAAACCGGACAGCAAAGACCGTTTCCCAGACAGCCATCAAAGAGAACAAAAGAGAAGTGCCGGCGCCGACGAAGGACCCCCATGCCGGCATGGTAAAAAGTTCCATGACCGGAGAATGGATAAAAAAGTCTGTGGCAGACAACCGGTATTTTGCCGTTATGA
Source organism: uncultured Lachnospiraceae bacterium (assembly GCA_947628225.1). GTDB lineage: Bacteria > Bacillota > Clostridia > Lachnospirales > Lachnospiraceae > Eubacterium_F. The sequence goes on along the minus strand of CANQYY010000001.1, from coordinate 161,502 downwards.
TTAATAACATTGGTTATGCCTTCCGGCACCAGATGGGAACTTCCAAAGCCGATATTATGTACGAGGCCCTTGCCGAGGGCGGCATTACCAGGATGATGGCATTGTATCAGGATATATCTAACGTAAAGCGAATCGGCTCCGTCAGAAGCGCCAGACACTATTATGTGCAATTTGCCAGGGAATGGGATGCTGTCTTTTGTCACTTCGGGCATACCAAATATGCCGTTTCTAAAATGAAAAAATTAAAAACAGAAAATTTAAGCGGCTTATCTGGCATCGGCCCGGTAGTTTATGCCAGAACCAATACGTTAGCGGCGCCTCACAACGTATTTACTTCCGGTAAGAAAATACTCAAGGGGGCAAAAAAGCTTGGCTACAGCACAAATGCGAAAGGGCGGGATGCCGCAGAACATTTTTCCTTTTACGGCAGCGATACGGATTTGCCCGGCGGAAAAAAAGGAAAACGGATTACCATCCCCTTTTCTAATTATTCGATCTGCCGGATGAAATATGACAAAAAGAAAAAAATTTATTTCAAATACGAATACGGCAGTAAGCATATGGATACTTACTACAAAAAACAGCTTTGCTTTAAGAATGTGATCCTGCAATTTGTGAAGGAATCCAATATTGACCACAACGGTTACCAGACGATGGAACTTGGGGACGTTACCGGAAAAGGGTATTATTTTACCAACGGGAAATGTATCCCCATAACCTGGGAGAGAAGCGAGAGCGCCAATACCATGGTGTATCTGGATGCAGACCGCCATGTATTGAAAATAAATCCCGGAAAAACATATATTGCAGTATATCCGGGCAATCGTAAAAAATTAATCGCTGTAAAATAATACAGGGAAATGAACGAAAGGATGAAAATCCAGTGAATACAAGGAATGAAAAAAAACGGGCTGACTTTTTGAAACAGGGGGGCATCTTAGCTATGGCTTCTCTGATTGTTCGCTTTATCGGAATGATATACCGGATCCCGATGTCTAATATTCTGGGAGAGGAAGGAAATGGCATTTATGGACTTGCCTTTGAAATCTATGATGTTATTCTCATCATTTCCTCCTACAGTCTTCCGATTGCCCTGTCGAAAATCATATCGGCGCAGCAGGCGGGAAAACAGTATAAAAATACGGGAAAAACATTCCGGGTTGCGATGACCTTCGCTATTTTATCCGGTTGTATTTTCGGCGGTTTTTTGTTCTTCGGGGCAAATATTATCGAAACCTATATCTATCCGGAATATTCCGGCGTGCAAATCCCCATCCGGGTCTTAGCGCCGACGATATTTATTGTGGCATTATTAGGAGTGTTCCGGGGATTTTTTCAGGGGAAAAAGACTATGGTGCCTACCGCGGTATCTCAGGTTATTGAACAGATTGTCAATGCCATAGTCAGTGTTGGCGCCAGTTATCTCTTTATAAAATGGAATGCCGAGTCTATGTATCAGGCTGCCTGGGGGGCCGCCGGCGGAACGCTTGGCACCTGTCTGGGAGCGGCCTCCGCGCTGCTGCTTGTTTTGTTTGTATACTGGCTGTACCGGCCGATTCAGGAAAAATTAGAGAGAAGGGACAGAAGTCAGAGTACCTTATCCTCGCGCTATCTTTTCCGTCTGCTGATATTTACGATTTTGCCCATTATTTTATCTCAGACGGTGTATAACATCAGCGGACTGATTGATTACAAATTATTTGGATGGATTTCCGGAAACAATGGCGTAGATTCTTATACCATAAAAACGATGATTGGAATATACAGCTCAAAATACCGTACCCTGAGCAGCGTGCCAATCGCTATTTCGACCGCGATCGCTTCTTCCATGATTCCCAGCGCGGTATCCGCCTATACGGAGAGGGATACCGAACAGCTTAAATATAACATTTCTTCCGGAATCAAGTTTAATATGATGATTGCATTCCCGTGCACCGCCGGCTTTATCCTGCTGGGACAGCCCATTATCCGCATGCTCTTTACGAATACGGATTATGTGCTGGGAGGGCATATGCTCACGGCGGGAGCCATGGCCATTATATTTTATGCCCTGTCCAATGTGACCGGCGGCGTTTTGCAGAGCATTGATAAAATGAGGCTTCCGGTCATACATTCTGCTATCTCTTTAGTTATTCATGTTATCCTGGTAGCGTGTCTGTTGAATTTTACCGGAGCGGGAATCTATGCGCTGATTATTGGAAATGTTACGTTTCCCATTGTTATTTTTGCCCTCAATCTCCTTGCCATTAAACGATATATCCCATCTTACCGGCAGGAAACGACAAAAACCTTTCTGGCGCCGCTGTCAGCCTCTCTGTGGATGTCTGTCGCCATCGTCATTGTGTATGAGGGATTGGGGCTGATTATTCCTTCCAATGCCGTGCGGACGCTGGCTGCCCTGTTCGCGGCGGTACTTGTCTACTTTGTCGTCTTTTTGCTGCTGAAGGGCGTAACCCGGGATGAATTATTTGACTTCCCGATGGGGCGCCGGTTATATCTCCTTGCCAGAAAACTGCGGGTAATGAAATAATGTCTATTCGTCTGCGCTGTTATTCTGCTTTTCACAGTATTCGTTATATCTGTCATCCATTAGCTGATCAATATATGCTTTGCTGAAAAGCGGAAACTGCGCTGACAGCATCTCGCATAATCGGGAATGGACGATAAAATAATTATCTTCCTCGGAAAGTCCCTCCTGCATGCAGGAAGCGATAACTTCATCGGTTATATTTTTATCTGCCCAGTCCAGCACTTCGTTGGTTACTTTCTCTTCCTCTGAAACAATATTCTTTAATTTTCCTGCGCGGATCAGGGAAGTGATACCGATGATAAGGAAAATAATAAAGATAACGCCCATAATAAGCATGGAAAATTTATTAAAAAAGCTCAAATATCCCATTAAGTCAAAGAACAGCAGGAAAAATCCAAGAAAAGCGAATACAATAAAGGAAATCCCGCTGAATTTTAAATCAGCATATTTATCCTTTTTCTTTACATAAACAGAGCTTGCCTCGGTTCTCAGCTCAGATAACATGACGTTAGCTTCTTCTTCTGAAATATCGGAAAGCTCTTTTTCAATATCGTGAACCAGTTCCGCAGTATCCGCATTTTCAAATTCCTCTTCCGATTCCAGTTCGGTAAACATTTCCTCGGCGGCCTCTTTTTCATAACCGGCAACGGCAATCCCGAATTCTCCCCCGTCATCCGGTATTAAGCCGGCGGTTTTAATACCTCCATATTGCAAATAGGTGACAAATTTATTTCCTGTTTCCTCATCCTTTACCGTGTAAATTATGACAGGCGCTTCCTTATTTTCTTCTTCCGGTAATTGATCAACCAAAGCAACTCCACAGTCTGCACAGGTTTCAATTCCTTCCCGGTATTCATTTCTGCAGTTCGGACACCATGGCATGCGCAATCCCTCCTTTTTTATAATAATAACGCATTTATCATACCATAAGAAATCCCGTGAGGCAAGCATGGAACTGGACTTTGTCAGGGAAATTTGCTATACTGTTTTAAATTAGGACTAAGGTTAGGAGGCAACATGAGAAAACTGGCGGTAAGCGATGAAATATTATTGAGCGTGGAAAAACCGGCGCGCTATATTGGAAACGAAATTAATATGGTAAAGAAAAATCCGCAGGAGGTAGATGTCCGATTTTGCATGTGCTTTCCTGATGTATATGAAATTGGCATGTCGCACCTGGGTATCCAGATTTTATATGATATGTTTAACCAGTGGGAGGATACCTACTGTGAACGGGTATATTCTCCCTGGCCGGATATGGATAAAATCATGAGGGAGAAACAGATTCCCCTGTTTGCCCTGGAAACACAGGAACCGGTCAGGAAATTTGATTTTCTGGGAATTACCCTGCAATATGAAATGTGCTATACCAATATACTGCAGATTTTGGATTTGTCGGGAATTCCCCTTCACGCCGCAGAACGCACCTGGGAGGATCCGTTGGTAATCGGGGGCGGCCCCTGCAGCTATAATCCGGAACCCATTGCTGATTTTTTCGACTTCTTTTATATCGGAGAAGGGGAAACAGCCTATCGGGAACTGCTGGATGTATATAAGGAAAGCAGGAAGAAGGGTATAAGCCGGCGGGAATTTTTAAAGAAGGCGGCGCAGGTAGAAGGAATCTATGTTCCGATGCTCTATGATGTGGTTTACCGGGAAGATGGCACGATTGCCTCTATGACGCCGAACTGCCCCGAAGCGCCGGACCGGGTGAAAAAACAGGTGGTTACTAATCTGGAGGATACCTATTATCCGGCAAAGCCATTAGTGCCTTATATTCGCGCCACCCAGGACCGGGTTGTGCTGGAAATCCAAAGAGGTTGCATCCGCGGCTGCCGGTTTTGTCAGGCGGGGATGATCTACCGGCCGATTCGCCCGAGGAATCTGGAATTTTTGAAAAAACGGGCGCTGGAGATGTTAGAAAATACCGGCTATGAAGAAATCACGCTTAGCTCCCTAAGCTCCAGTGATTATGAGCAGCTTCCGGAGCTGGTGTATTTTCTGATTGAGGAATGTAAGCAGAGAAAATTAAATATTTCCCTGCCTTCCCTGCGTATTGATGCGTTTTCCCTGGATGTGATGAGTAAGGTTCAGGACGTTCGTAAGAGCAGCCTCACTTTTGCCCCGGAAGCGGGTTCGCAGCGGATGAGGAATGTGATCAATAAAGGACTGACGGAAGAAAGTATATTAAAGGGAGCAAGAGAAGCATTCTTTGGCGGCTGGAACCGGGTTAAGCTGTATTTTATGTTAGGGCTTCCCGGAGAGGAAGAGGAAGATATTGCTGAGATCGCGAGGCTGGCGAACAAAATTGCCGCTGCTTATTTTGAACTTCCCAAAGAAAAAAGGCAGGGGCGGCCGGAGATTACTGCCAGTACTTCTTTTTTTGTCCCTAAGCCCTTTACTCCGTTTCAATGGGTTTCTATGAATACTTCAGCGCAGTTTGAAGAAAAGCGGAAGTTTTTAACCGGAAAGGTTAAGGAGCAGATTAATCAGCGCTCCATTCGTTATCAGTGCCATGACGCCATGACTTCAGAGCTGGAGGGGATTTTTGCCAGAGGGGACAGGAAGCTGTCGGCTGTTATTGAAAAAGCCTATGAACGGGGCTGCATTTTTGATGCCTGGACGGATTTCTTTCAGCCGCGGATATGGGATGAGGTACTGGAGCAATGCGGTGTTTCCCGTGATTTTTATAATTACAGGGAAAGGGGCAAGGAAGAAATTTTCCCGTGGGATATTATTGATATTGGTGTCACCAAGCAATTTATGTGGAGAGAGTATGAAAATGCCCGGGCAGAAAAGGTAACCCCAAATTGCAGAGCGCAGTGCAGCGGATGCGGCGCTGCCGGGTTTCAGTGCGGGGTTTGCGTGGAGCCAAAAAAAGGAGAGGTGCGGGGATGAAAACAAGAATACGTTTTACGAAAACCGGTTCCGTAAAATTTATCGGACATCTGGATTGTATGCGCTTTTTTCAAAAGGCAATCCGTCGCGCCGGGCTGGATGTCGCCTATTCGCAGGGCTACAGCCCTCATCAGCTTATGAGCTTCGCCTCGCCGTTAGGGGTGGGGATTACCAGCGACGGAGAATATCTGGATGTGGAATTCCATTCCCTGCCGGATATGCCGATACCGGAGCTGATTTCTTATCTGAATCAGTTTATGACAGAAGAAATTTTTGTGACAGAGCTGGAAATTATGCCGGAGGGATTCAAAAATTCCATGTCCCTTTTATATAAGGCGGATTATCTTGTTGTTCCCAAAACGAGAGAAGAATTTTTCCCCGGCTGGAAGGGAAAATGGGAGGAATTTATCAGTCAGCCTTCCATAACCGTGTTAAAAAAGACGAAAAGATCAGAAAAGGAAATCAATATAAAACCCTTCATTCTGGCTTATGATTTTTCTCTGGAGGCCTTCGCGGAAAAAACAGGGGAAAAGTATCCAAAGCTTCACTGTGAATATAATGGCGGGGCGTTATTTATGCAGCTCACAAGCGGCAGTGTTACCAATATTAAGCCGGAACTGGTCATGGAGGCATTTTTTCAGTTCTGTGGAGAATCCTGTCCGCCTCATTCGCATCAGGTCCACCGGCTGCAGATGTATTTTCTGCCGGGAAAGACAGCAGAGGAAGCGCCCCGGACAACAGGGGAGGGATTATGATGAATGGCAGAAATCAGATTGTTATTACCCGACTGCAGAATAAGCCGGTTATGCTCTATATGCAGGGAGATTCCATTTTTGATGTATTGGTAGGGGACGAAAAAGAGGAGCAGGCGCTCCGGGTGGGGGATATTTATTTAGGCAAGGTGCAGAATATTGTGCAAAATATTAATGCTGCCTTTGTCGAGGTAAAAAGAGATGCGATTTGTTATCTTCCTTTGTCTGAACTCAGGGATAAAAAAATAAAATGCGGCGAGGAAATCGTTGTACAGGTAAAAAAGGCGGCGGTCAAGTCGAAACAGGCGGTTGTTACGCTTTTCCCTGAAATATCCGGACGGTATTGCGTGATATCCACAAAGGACAGCGTGAAAAGTATCTCCCGGAAAATCGAGGAGGGGGAAGAAAAAGACCGGTTGCGGCTTTTACTGAAAAAATGGGACGGGGAGGAATACGGGATTGTTCTCCGGACAAATGCCGCCGCAGCCGGGGAAGAGGAAGTGGAGGAGGAATGCAGCCGGCTGTTGGAAGAGCTGCACAGGAAGATGGAATACAGCCGGTACAAAACCTGTTTTTCCCTTCTGCGGAAGGAGGATTCCTTTTACCTGAAATATATACAGAGCTGCCGCCCGGACGAGTGGGAGAGAGTCATTACGGATGAACCGGAGATATATGAACAGCTGCAGTCTTACTACGGAGATAAAGTAGTTTTTTATCAGGACGGATCCTATCCCTTAGATAAACTCCTCGGTATTTCCGGCAAGCTGAAAAAAGCATTTCAGAAAAAAGCATGGTTAAAAAGCGGTGGCTATCTTATTATTGAACCGACAGAGGCTCTGACTGTGATTGATGTCAATACAGGTAAGGCGATCGAGGGGAAACGAAATAAGGAAACCACCTTCTATAAAATAAACTGCGAGGCCGCCCTCGAGGCGGCAAGACAGATTCGCATGCGCAATATTTCCGGTATTATTCTCATTGATTTTATCGATATGAAAAAAAGAGAAAACCGGCAGGACCTGATGGAACTGCTGCAGCGGGAGCTGGAGAAAGATAAAACCCGGACTACTCTTGTCGATATTACGAAACTTGGATTGGTGGAAATAACGAGAATGAAAAAGAGCAGACCATTGTGGGAGGCGCTGAGACCGGATGAGTAGAGGCAAAAAATCACTTGACATATCCGGTCAGATAGTGTTATACTGTTCCAGTATGCCGCACAACGAGGTTATAGTTCTGTCCTTTTTTATAAAAGGCGCAGGCACCACAGTTGGCGAGTAATGATAGTAGGAGGTGCTATATGTACGCGATTATAGCAACCGGTGGTAAACAGTATAAGGTAGAGGAAGGCGACGTGATCCGGGTGGAAAAGCTCGGTTTGGAAGCCGGCTCTGAGGTTATCTTTGACCAGGTGCTTTTAGTTGCCGATAAGGGCGTAAAAGTTGGATTCCCGACAGTGGAGGGAGCTTCCGTAAAGGCGACGGTCGTATCAGAGGGAAAAGGAAAGAAGATTATTGTTTATCGTTATAAGAGAAAGACCGGGTACCACAAAAAAAATGGTCACAGACAGCCATTTACAAAGGTAAAGATTGAAAAGATCAATGCATAATCTTTCCGAGTATTGTCTATGATTCAGGTAATTGTTAAAAAAAAGGATGAAAACATTACAGGTTTTCATATGGAAGGACATTCCGGCTATGCCGAATATGGTCTGGATATTATCTGTTCCGCCGTTTCTGCCCTGACTGTGAATTGTGTAAATTCCATCGAGGAGTTTACCTCGGACAAATTTTTACTGGACAGCGATGAGAAAACGGGCAGGATGGATTTTCAACTGACCGGAGAAAGTTCAGAAGAATCTCAGCTTTTGCTGCATTCTTTGATTCTGGGACTGAAAGGAATATCAGAGGCCTATGGCAGCCAGTATGTCAAGTTAATTAATTGTTAGGAGGAAAATACCATGATGAAGATGAACCTTCAGTTATTTGCTCATAAAAAAGGAATGGGTTCCACCAAGAACGGCAGGGACTCTGAGTCAAAAAGATTAGGCGCAAAAAGAGCTGACGGACAATTTGTTTTGGCTGGAAATATCCTTTACAGACAGCGTGGGACAAAGATTCACCCCGGCGTGAATGTCGGTAAGGGAGGCGACGATACCCTGTATGCTTTAGTAGACGGCGTTCTTCGTTTTGAGAGAAAAGGAAGGAATAAGAAACAGGCTTCTGTATATCCGGTAGAGAACAAATAATAAGGCTGACATTATATCAAAATGATTTGTCCAAGGGCTGCTTTTTGGCAGCCCTTGAATTAGTTAGCTGATTTAAAAGGCTGAGGAAGGGAATTATTATGTTTGCAGACAGAGCAAAAATCCGTATTCGCTCCGGAAAAGGAGGGGATGGGCATGTTAGTTTCCGAAGGGAAAAATATGTAGCAAATGGCGGCCCCGACGGTGGCGACGGAGGACGGGGCGGCGATTTGATTTTTGAGGTGGATCCGGGAATCAATACCCTGAATGAGTTTCGCTATAACCGGAAATACTTTGCGGGAGATGGCGAACCCGGCGGGAAAAGACGCTGTCATGGCGCCGATGGTAAGGATATGATTATCAAGGTGCCTGCCGGTACCATTATCCGGGAGGCGTCCAGCGGACAGGTAATAACGGATATGTCGTATGAAAACACGAGAGAAATTGTCCTAAAGGGTGGCAACGGAGGCAAGGGAAACCAACATTATGCCACCCCCACCATGCAGGTTCCCAAATATGCGCAGCCGGGCAAACCGGGCATAGAAATGGAAGTGCTTTTAGAATTAAAAAGTATTGCGGATGTTGGTCTGGTGGGCTTTCCCAATGCAGGGAAATCTACCTTTTTATCCCGGGTAACAAACGCCCGCCCCAAGATTGCCAACTATCCCTTTACTACGCTAAATCCGAATCTCGGCGTTGTGGATCTGGAAGGGACCGACGGCTTTATCATTGCGGATATACCGGGACTGATCGAGGGAGCGTCGGAGGGCGTGGGACTGGGACATGAATTCCTGCGCCATATTGAGCGGACCCGTGTGATAATTCATATGGTGGATGCCGCCTCGACCGAGGGGAGAAATCCCCTGGAAGATATCCGGATCATTAACCGGGAGTTAGAGGCTTATAATCCTAATATTACCAAACGGCCCCAGGTCATTGCCGCAAATAAAATCGACTGCTTTTATGGCGAGGAAAAGGAAGCGGTATTATCAGAATTAAAAAAGGAATTTGAGCCGGAGGGAATTTTGGTATTCCCGATTTCTGCCGTTACCGGAGAGGGAGTCAGGGAACTTTTATACCATGTGAAAAAAATATTGCAGGAAACAAAAGATGAAACAGTCATATTTGAAAAAGAATATAGGATAAAGGAGCCGGATTTTGCTGATGAACCGTATACGGTAACAAAAAGTGAAAAAGAGGAGGGGCTTTATCTGGTGGAGGGCCCCCGCATTGAACGTATGCTTGGCTATACCAACCTGGATTCCGAGAAAGGCTTTGAATTCTTCCAGAAATTTTTAAAAACGAATGGTATTCTGGAGGAGTTGGAACGTCTTGGAATTGAGGAGGGCGATACCGTTAAAATGTACGGCTGGCAATTCGAGTACTTCCGGTAATCTTGAAACACGTGTATAATGAATAAACAGGAGGAATCCATATGACAACGAAACAGAGAGCCTATTTAAAAAGCCTTGCCATGACAACAGAGCCTGTCATGCAGATCGGAAAAGCGACATTGACCCCGGAAATTACGAAAACGGCAGAGGAAGCGTTAGAGGCAAGAGAGCTGATTAAGATCCATGTGTTAAAAAATTGTTTTGCCGACATCAGGGAAATTGCTTCTGTTTTGGCAGAACGCACCCATGCCGAGGTGGTTCAGGTCATTGGCAGGAAAATTGTCTTATACCGGGAATCCGCAACAAAGAAAAGAATTGAATTACCCTAGTTAAAAAAAATCAGCAGGGGAGGCATTATACTTTGAAAAAAATTGGTATTATGGGAGGAACTTTTAATCCGATCCACAATGTCCATTTATTGATGGCGCAGGCGGCATATGAGCAATATCATTTAGATGAAATCTGGTTTATGCCGTCTAAAAATCCGCCTCATAAGGAAAAAAAGGAGATGGTATCGGAGGATCACCGTCAGAGAATGGTAAAAAAGGCGATAGAAGGAATCCCCTATTTTTGTTTTTCCGACTGGGAGTTTAAAAGGGAGGGGACTACCTATACCTGCCATACGTTAAAGGAAATTCATGCCCAATATCCCGACTATGAGATTTTTTTTATCCTTGGCGGAGATTCTCTGATGAATTTTGACAGTTGGCACAAACCCGAAAAAATTATGAAGTACAGTCAAATCTTAGCAGCCCCAAGAGGTAATATGGCAGAAGAGGAATTTATGGCTCTCTGCAAAAAACAGGGGGTGCGCTTTGGAGGGGAAATCCTGCCGGTACACATGGAACAGATTTCAATTTCTTCCAGACAAATCCGCTCTTTGCTGAAACAAAAACGTTCCGTTTTGTCGTTTTGTCCGGAAAAGGTATGCCGCTATATTTCTCTGCACGGTTTGTATGGCGCGGAGCCTTTGCGGGAGAAAAAAAGGAAAACAGATAAAGAACTGATTGACAATCTTTACGCCACGCTGCCTCCCAACCGGCTGCTTCATACCTTTGGCGTTGCCTATACGGCTGCCGCATTGGCGGCGCGCTATGGGGCGGATGTGGAAAAGGCGGAGTTTGCCGGAATGCTCCATGACCATGTCAAATACTATTCCGGCAGGGAAATGATAGCCCTTTGTGATGAGAACGGAGTAGCATTAACGCCTTTGGAAAGGACGAACACCGCTTTGATTCATGGGAAGCTGGGAGCCTGCCTGGCAGAGGAGCGGTACGGTATAGAAGATGAGGAGGTTTTATCTGCCATCCGTTACCATACGACAGGACGGCCGAATATGACGTTACTTGAGAAAATTATTTATATTGCCGACTATATTGAGCCGCGCAGAAAGATAGACGGCAAACACTTTTCGTTGGAAGAGATCCGGAAGGAGTGTTTTTGCGATATTGACTCCGGACTTTTAATGATACTGGAAAATACAATCCAATATTTGAAAACAACAAATCGGCAGACCGATAAGTTGTCTTTTGAAACCTATGAATATTACAGGGAAAAACAGAAGAAGCGGAGGGATGGAAAGTGAATGTAAATTCAGGGAAAATGGCAAAGATTGTCTATGACGCCTTAGAGGAAAAGCTGGGAATCGATATAGAAATTTTAAAAATAGATGAAATTTCTATTGTTGCCGACTATTTAATTATTGCCAGCGGAAATAACCAGCCCCAGATTCATGCCATGGTGGATCTGACAGAGGAAAAAATGGAACAGGCAGGTTATACAAACAAACGGATTGAAGGGAATAAAAATTCCACCTGGATTCTTATGGACTATGGCGATGTGATTGTTCACATCTTTTCCAGGGAGGATCGCCTTTTTTATGATTTGGAAAGAATCTGGCGGGACGGTAAAAGGGTAACGAGGGAAGAATTGGAATAATAAAATACGGATAAAATCCGGCTGCCAAATGATTGTTTGGGACTTTCGGTTTTATCCGTATTTTTTATCCTATAGGAAAGGTTGCCTTTAATTTTTTACTACAGTAACCGGTATAGACCTACTACCCGGCCCAATATGATAACCTCATCGACATAAATGGGCTCCATCGTATCATTTTCCGGCTGCAGGCGGTATCTGCCATCCTCTTTGTAATAGGTTTTCACCGTGGCAGAGTCCTCTACCAGCGCCACGATAATATCTCCGTTTTTCGCAACCGGCGTCTGCTGCACAATAATTTTATCCCCATCGTAAATACCGGCATTAATCATGCTTTCCCCTCTTACATTCAGCATAAACAAATTTCCTCCCGGCAATTCATCGGAGAGGAGAGGAAAGTAACCGGAAATATTCTGTTCTGCAAAGAGAGGGAGTCCGGCGGCTACATGACCAAGCACTGGGATATTCCTCATTTCCCTGCGTGTCATATTAAATTCGTCATCTACAATTTCGATAGCTCTTGGTTTTGTCGGATCCCTTCGGATATAGCCGTTTTTTTCCAATGTTTCTAAATGCGAGTGGACAGAGGAAGTAGATTTTAAATGCACGGCGGTACAAATCTCGCGCACCGAAGGCGGATATCCTTTCTGAATAATCTGCTCTTTTATATACTCCAAAATCTCAGTCTGCTTGCCGGATATTCGTCCCTTTTCCATGAAACAGCCTCCTTACTTATATTTTACCAAACAACAGTTTGCTTTATATGATAACTATACCATAGTAAAAGAAATATGTCAAACGGACGTTCTATTTTTTTAAAAAAAGAATTTTTCATGGACAAACTATAGGGAAATGGTTATAATAAACAAAGATAATAATAGAAGGAGTGTACAAAGGAATGAAAGAAAATAAAGAAGACAGGGAAGGCTTTTTTACCAGAATGAAAACTGCTGATAAAAAAGGCTTTGAGATAACGATGTTTGTAATAAGTATTTTAGTTGCTTTTATTGTTGCAGTGAGTTTTATCCTGCTATTAGTATTCTGGAATTCTCCCGGTGAAGATAAAGTGACGGATGAGGAGGCGGATGCCGTTATTGTGACAGGAGGCGCTATAGAGGCTACGGCGGCGCCCTCGCCAACGCCATTTGGCGATGCGATCATCCATGATGACAATCTGGACGGGGAATATAATGATATGATTGAGGACGACCTTGACTCTTATAAGTCCGGGTATACAACCGCTACTGTTAATATGAGAAGCGAGGCATCGCTCACCGCCTCCGTAGTGACAAAGGTACCGGCTAATACTAAGGTAAAATTCATTAAACTTCACGATAAGGAGTGGATGGAGGTTAACTATAACGGCAGGAAGGGCTTTATCAACGCTATGTATTTGTCTGCGACAAAGCCGCAGCCGATCATAACCATTACGCCGAAACCGGCTGCCACGAATCCGCCGAAGAAGACGCCGAAGCCGACGAAAAAGACGCCAAAACCAACGAAAAAACCGAAAAAGACGCCAAAACCAACGAAAAAACCGAAGAAGACCCCGGAGCCAACGAAGAAGCCGACCCCGAAACCGACAAAGAATCCGACGCCGGAGCCAACAGAAAAACCGACGCCGGAGCCAACCAAGGAACCGGTTGAAACACCGGAAACTCCGGAAGAACCGTAATGGAATGGGGAAAAAGATTAAGAGGGGTTATGAACCATGGAACAATTAACGCCAATGATGCAGCAATATATGGAAACGAAAAAGGAATATAAGGACTGTATCTTGTTTTACCGTCTGGGTGATTTCTATGAAATGTTTTTTGACGATGCCCTGTGCGCTTCCAAAGAACTGGAAATTACCCTGACAGGAAAAAGCTGTGGTCTAAAAGAGCGGGCACCCATGTGTGGTGTCCCGTTTCATTCTGCGGAAGGTTACATTAACCGGCTGGTGGAAAAAGGATACAAAGTGGCGATCTGCGAACAAATGGAAGACCCAAAACTTGCCAAGGGACTTGTCAAAAGAGATGTCGTGCGCATTGTGACGCCGGGGACGAATTGTTGCACAGAAGCATTAGATGAATCCCGGAACAACTATTTGATGGGGATAGTTTTCATGGGGGACAGCTTTGGTATTTCCGTTGTAGATGTGACTACAGGAGAATATTATGTGACAGAGGTGGACAGTTTAAGTAAGCTTCTGGATGAAATAAATAAATTTATGCCATCGGAAATCATATGCAACGATTCCTTTTATATCTGCGGCGTGGATTTGACCGATTTGACCGAGCGCATGGGCATTGCCATTTCCGCCCTGGAGCCGCGCTATTTTGACCGGGATACCTGCGAAAGCGTTTTGTGCCGCCATTTTCATATCAATACGCTGGAGGGAATGGGGGTAAAGGAATATTCTCTCGGCGTGACAGCGGCGGGCTGTGTAATGCAATATCTCGAGGAAACACAAAAATGCTCGCTGGCTCATATCTCAAAACTTATTCCCTATCAAACAGGGAAATTTATGCTTTTGGATAGAAATACAAGAAGAAATCTGGAGCTTACGGAAACTTTAAGGGAGAAGCAAAAAAGAGGCTCCCTGCTTTGGATTCTGGACAAGACCAAAACAGCCATGGGAGCAAGAAAATTAAGAAGCTGTCTGGAACAGCCCCTGATTGACGAAAAGGAAATAGAACAGCGGTATGACGCCCTTGAAGAATTAAACGCCAATGTGATAACCAGAGAAGAGCTCCGGGAATACCTGAACCCCATCTATGATTTAGAACGGCTTCTCAGCAAAATCAGCTACAAGACGGTAAATCCGCGGGATATGATTGCCCTGGAATCTTCCCTTTCCATGCTTCCTCATATTCGCTTTCTGTGCGGGAATTTCCAATCGGAGCTGTTTCAAACGCTGTACCGTCAGTTAGACCCGCTGGAGGATATTTATGAGCTTATCCACAACGCCATTGTAGAAGAACCCCCGATCTCCGTTCGGGAGGGCGGCATTTTCAAGAGTGGCTTCCATGAGGAAATTGACCGGTTGCGAAATGCGAAAACAGAAGGGAAAGACTGGCTGGCAGACTTAGAGGCAAAGGAAAAAGAAAAAAGCGGCATAAAAAATCTCCGTATTAAGTTTAACAAGGTATTCGGCTACTATCTGGAGGTGACGAAGTCCTTTATCAATCAGGTGCCGGATACCTGGATAAGGAAACAGACGCTGACGAATACCGAACGCTATACCACGCCGGAATTAAAGGAAATGGAAGAGGTGATACTGGGAGCGGAGGATCGGCTGTACAATCTGGAATATGCCGTATTTTGTGACCTCAGGGAACAGATTTTTGCCCAGCTGGAGCGGATTCAAAACACAGCGGCGGTCATTGCCATGATAGATGTATTAAGCTCGTTAGCCTATGTGGCGGAGCATAATCATTACGTCCGCCCCACCTTGAACCACAAGGGGGAAATTACCATTAAGGAAGGACGCCATCCGGTTATTGAGTGTATGGCAAATCAGGATATGTTTATTGCAAACGATACCTTTTTGGATGAGGACACCCACCGGGTCATTATCATTACCGGACCCAATATGGCGGGAAAATCCACCTACATGCGCCAGACTGCCCTGATAGTATTAATGGCTCAGATTGGCTCCTTTGTACCGGCGCAGTCGGCTGATATTTCCCTGGTCGACCGGATATTTACCAGAGTGGGAGCCTCGGATGACTTAGCCAGCGGGCAGAGTACCTTTATGGTGGAAATGACGGAAGTCGCGAATATTTTACATAATGCAACGAAAGAAAGCCTGATTATTCTGGATGAAATCGGAAGGGGAACCAGTACCTTCGACGGGCTCAGCATTGCCTGGGCAGTGGTAGAGCATATTGTAAATAAAAATATAATCGGCGCCAAGACCTTATTTGCCACCCACTACCATGAACTGACAGAACTGGAAGGAAAACTGGAGGGGGTACAAAATTATTGCATTGCGGTAAAAGAAGATGGAGAGGATATTGTCTTTTTGCGTAAAATCGTAAAGGGCGGCGCCGACCGGAGCTATGGTATTCAGGTGGCGAAGCTGGCAGGGGTGCCGGAGGAGGTTCTGGTGCGCGCCAGAGAGATTGCAGATTGCCTGGAATGCAACAGTCAGGATCAGGGCGGGGTGCCGGTGGATAGTATGACTGCAGACCGGCCGGCAAACTCTGAAATGACGCAGCTATCTATTTTTGATACGATGGGCAGCAATCAAACCGATGATATTTTATTTGAACTTCGGGATATTGATTTATCCAATGTCACGCCAATGGATGCCATGAATCTGGTTTATAAATGGCAGAATCAATTAAAAGAACGGTGGTAAATTTTATGATTCAGGTATTAGACCAAAAAACGATTAATCAGATTGCGGCGGGAGAGGTAATTGAACGCCCATCGGCAGTAGTAAAGGAGCTGTTGGAAAATTCTCTGGACGCCGGGGCAACGGCGGTTACTGTTGAAATTAAAGAGGGCGGCATTTCTTTTATCCGGATAACAGACAATGGAACAGGAATTGCCAGAGAGGAAATACCGACGGCGTTTTTACGCCACGCTACGAGTAAAATCAAGACTATGGAGGATCTGCTTACTATCCATAGTCTTGGTTTTCGTGGAGAAGCATTATCCAGCATTGCCGCTGTGGCGCAGGTGGAACTGATTACCAGGCACCGGGAGGAAATTACCGGCTCCCGTTACGAAATTGAGGGCGGCAGGGAAAAGGGAATGGAAGAGGTGGGATGTCCGGCGGGAACTACCTTTATTGTCAAAAATCTCTTTTACAACACGCCTGCCAGAAGAAAATTTTTAAAGACAAAAACGACAGAGGGAAATTATATACAGGAGCTTTTGCTGCGGTATTCCCTTTCCCATCCGGATATCCGGTTTCATTTTATCGCAGACGGAAAAAGCAAATTGCAAACCTCCGGCGATGGACAGATGAAAACCAATATATTTTATAATTATGGAGCCGATGTGACAAAGCGCGTGATTCCTGTTCGGGGCGCGGCGGGGGATATGGAATTGTCAGGCTTTATCGGAAAACCGGAGCTTTCCCGGGGGAACCGTACCTTTATGAATTATTTTGTCAACGGGAGATATATCAAAAGCCCGGTGATAACCAGCGCTATTGAGCATGCCTATAAAAATTTCCTTATGGGACGCCGCTATCCTTTTACCGCTCTTTTATTGACGGTGGACAGCCAATATATTGACGTCAATGTACATCCTGCGAAAATGGAAATACGATTTACGAATCAGGAGGAGGTCTATAATCTTTTTTACCATACGATTCTTGATACCCTCCAAAACATTACCTTAATTCCCGAGGTATCTCCGGAGCCGGAGAAAAAACAAAAACAGACCGCCGCTTTTTCGATTGGGCGGAAAATGCCGGAGCCATTTGAAAAAGAGAGGCAGCTGCAGGAACACGCAAACTGGCAGGAGAGCATACCGGCGCCTGTTATGCCGTCGGAGCAAAAAAAGGAGCCTCCCCTGCCGGAGGCGTCGGCATCCCAACCGTCTAAGATAGATTTTTCCCAGATGAATCTTTTGAAGGAGGAGGCGGAAAAAGAAAACACGCCGGCATTTCGTATTATCGGACAGGTTTTTGATACCTACTGGCTGATCGAATATGAATCGGAACTTTTAATTATTGACCAGCATGCGGCGCATGAAAAGGTATTGTATGAAAAGCTGATGGCAAATTTACGGGAAAAAGAAGGACTCTCCCAGAACCTATTAGCCCCAATCGTGGTGACGTTATCCGGAAGGGAAATAGAAACGCTGTCAAAAATGGTCGATGCCTTTACCCGGATCGGATTCCGGTTTGAACCCTTCGGGGATAAAGATTATCTTATTAACGGCATACCGGCAGATTTTATTCATGTAGATCCAAAGAAGCTGTTTTTAGAAATTCTGGACGGCCTGATGGAGGGGGGAAGGCAAAATGAACCGGAACTGGTTCTCGAACGCTGCGCCTCTATGGCATGTAAGGCGGCGGTAAAGGGAAATTACCGGCTATCTTATGCCGAAGCGCAAAAGCTGATTGAACAGATGCTGCAAATGGAGCAGCCTTATCACTGCCCTCACGGGCGGCCGACGGCAATCGCTATGAGCAGGCAGGAATTTGATAAAAAATTTAAACGTATTTTATGACGGGAAATGAGATTATGACTAAGAAACCTTTGATCGTCCTGACCGGTCCTACGGCAGTGGGAAAGACAGAGTTGTCTATCCGGCTTGCCAAAGCCTGCAATGGAGAAATTATTTCTGCCGACTCTATGCAGGTTTACCGGCATATGGACATAGGAACAGCCAAGATACGCCCGGAGCAAAGGCAGGGCGTTCCCCATTATATGATTGATGAATGGGAGCCGGATGAGGAATTTAATGCGTATCTTTTTCAAAAGCAGGTAAAAAAATATATCGAGGAGATTTATGCCAGAGGAAAGATTCCCCTGCTCGTGGGAGGGACCGGATTTTATATTCATGCCGTATTATACGACACGGAATTTACCAATGGCGCGGATGATGGCAGCTATCGCAATATGCTGGCTCAAAAGGCGGAGGAAAAGGGCGCCGGATGGCTCCACGGAGAGTTGGAAAAGGTGGATGCCGAATCGGCTGCTGCGATTCATAAAAACAATATAAAAAGAGTGATCCGCGCCCTCGAGTATTATCATTTTACGGGAGAAAAATTTTCTCTGCACAATGCCAGCCAAAGGGAGCGGAAATCTCCCTATTCTTTTTTATATATTGTCCTGACGATGGAACGGGAAACCTTATATAAACGCATTGACAGACGGGTCGATCGCATGCTGGAAGAAGGTCTGGAGAAAGAAGTGGAAGGGCTGCTGCGGCAGGGATATGACACCTCCTTAGTATCCATGCAGGGGCTTGGCTATAAAGAAATAGCGGCGGCGCTGAACCATGAGTGCACGATGGAGGAAGCCGTCAGCCGTTTGAAAAGGGATACCCGGCATTTTGCCAAGCGGCAGATGACCTGGTTTCGCAGGGAAAAAGAAGTCACAATGCTCTCAAAGGAGGCGTTTTCCTCCGATGAAGAAATTATGGAAGCTATTCTTTCCCTGGCAAGGGAAAAAGGAATATTAGAATAAGCCAAGAATGGAGATTACGATGAACAAAGAAGAAATGTATCAAAAATTCGGCATCAGTAAAAAGGTGCTGGACTTTAGTAAAGACGTGCTAAAGTCCATTCAGAGCCGTTTTGACGATATAGACGAGATAGCAGAGATAAACCAGTTGAAAATTATTCATGCGATGCAAAAGAACCGGGTCAGTGAGAGCCATCTTTGGGGGACGACCGGATATGGCTATCACGATCTCGGCAGAGATACGCTGGAAAAGGTATATGCGGATATTTTCCACACGGAGGATGCGTTAGTGCGCTCCCAGATAACCTGCGGCACGCATGCCCTCACAATTGCCCTCGCAGGGATTCTCCGTCCGGGAGATGAACTGCTTTCCCCGGTAGGAAAACCCTATGATACCCTGGAGGGGATTATCGGCATTCCGGGCTCGGATACAAAGGGCTCCTTAAAGGAATTTGGCATCGGATACCGGCAGGTGGATTTAACAAAGGACAGCGGATTTGATTATGAGGGAATTGGCAGAGCCATCACGGAAAAGACCCGTATGGTTACGATACAGCGTTCTAAGGGATACGCTATGAGAAAAACCTTGTCGGTAGAAAAAATAGGCGAGCTGATCCGTTTTATCAAAGGGAAGAAACCGGATGTTATCTGCATGGTGGATAACTGCTATGGGGAATTTGTAGAACCGATCGAGCCTGCCGATGTCGGAGCGGATATCTGCGTCGGCTCCCTCATAAAAAATCCGGGTGGGGGACTGGCTCCCTTAGGCGGTTATATTGTCGGGAAAAAAGAACTGATAGAGTTGGCAGCATACCGTCTGACGGCGCCGGGACTGGGAAAAGAAGTAGGCGCCTCTCTCGGAGTAAACGCTTCCTTTTATCAGGGATTGTTTTTAGCCCCTACGGTTGTGGCAAGCGCGCTGAAATCGGCAATTTTTGCCGCCAATCTCTATGAAAAGCTCGGCTTTGAGGCAAGTCCCTCCGGGACGGAAGAACGGCATGACATCATCCAGGCAATCGCCTTTGGCTCTCCGGAGCGGGTGATCGCCTTTTGTCAGGGAATCCAGCAGGCGGCGCCGGTGGATTCCTATGTCCTGCCGGAGCCCTATGCCATGCCCGGCTATCACAGTGATGTCATAATGGCGGCGGGCGCTTTTGTTCAGGGCGCCTCAATCGAACTAAGCGCAGATGCGCCAATCGAACCTCCGTACAGCGTATTCTTTCAGGGAGGGCTTACCTGGCAGCATGGTAAACTGGGAATTTTAAAGACGTTACAGAATATGCTGGATGGCGGTTTTGTCGAATTACCATAAATGCCGTCAGAAATATTGGGAAATTTCACAGAAAAAACTTGGTTAAAAGGTATACTTTTTCATTATAGTGTGTTAGAATAATTATGTTTGGTTAGATTTGGGAATCCCTCGGAAGGAGCCCGAATGAAAAAGAATTATTTTACCATGAAAGAACTGCCTGTTTCTGAACGGCCGTATGAAAAATGCGTCAGTTTTGGCGTGGAACAATTATCGGATGCGGAGCTTTTGGCGGTCATCATAAAAACAGGCACAAAAGAAAAGACAAGCCTTTCCCTTGCCATGGATGTCTTACAGAGGCATCCCTCATATCCCGGCCTTATCGGATTAAAGCATCTGGCCTATGAGGATCTGACCTGTATTAAAGGAATCGGCAGGGTAAAAGCAATCCAGCTTTTATGCGTGGTGGAGTTGTCCAAAAGAATGGCGAGGACTACAAAGAAAGACTCCGTTTATCTTCGTTCCCCCTCGGAAGCGGCTGATTTTTTCATGGAAGAAATGAGAAATCTGGAAACAGAACATCTCTATGTGGCATATCTGGATGCCAGTGGAAGGCTTCTCCGCCATCAGATAGTATTTATCGGCACGATACAGTCCTCCATTGCCAATCCGAGAGAAATCCTGCGGCTGGCGCTTCGCTATGATGCGGCGCACTATATTGTCCTGCACAATCATCCCAGCGGAGATTCCACGCCCAGTAAGGAGGATATTGTTATTACCGGACGGTTAAAAGAGGCGTCTGAAATTATTGGTATTCCACTAATGGATCATATTATAATTGGGGATAATCAATATATCAGTTTAAAAGAAAGAGGCTGTATATAAAGAGAGGAAGAGTGATTATGTCAGGAAAAGCAATTGGTATTGATTTTGGAACCAGTTCCATCAAGTTTTATAAAAACGGCGAGGGTGTTATCCTCCACGAAAAAAGCGTCATTGCCATATATAATAAGAATCATACGTTTGCCGTCGGCAATGAGGCATTTGAAATGTATGAAAAAGCGCCGGTCAACATTGAGGTTTCCTATCCGGTAAAAAACGGCGTCATAGCCGATATCGGAAATATGCAGGCAATGATTGATTATTTTTTCCATGATTTGGACGGGAAACGCAAATTAAAAGGAGCCGATTATTATATCGCTGTTCCTACGGATATTACCGAAGTAGAAAAAAGAGCTTATTTTGATCTGATATCCAATACCAATCTAAAACCAAAAAAAATCCATGTAGTAGAAAAGCCCGTTGCCGATGCGTTGGGCATGAGCCTGGACATCACAAAGTCCACCGGGACGCTGGTTGTGGATATCGGGGCAAATACGACGGAGATATCGGTTTTATCTCTGGGCGGTATTGTGCTGAGCCGTCTGATTCCCGTGGGGGGAAATCGTTTTGATGAAGCCATTATCGGCAAGATCAAAAAAGATAAAAATTTTGTTATTGGCGAAAAAACGGCAGAGCAGATTAAGAAGACCATTGGTTCTGCCTACGTGACAGATGCTTCGATTGATATTTGCGGACGTAATCTGGTAACCGGGCTGCCCAGTGAAATTACCGTTACCAGCGAGGATGTATACGGCGCCCTCAGCGAATTATTCCAGAATATTGTGGATTCCATAAAAATCATTTTGGAGCGCACGCCGCCGGAAATTTCATCCGACATTTACAAAGCCGGTGTTTATTTGACCGGCGGTTCCAGCCGGATTCAGGATTTAGGGAAATTTGTATACGAACAGCTCGGATTAAAAGTAAATCTCTGTGATGAACCGGAAAGTACGGTTATTATGGGACTCGGTTCTATCATTGAAGACCCTGCCCTGGCAAAACTGACAGTATAGCGCCTCATCATGGAGCCGTTTTTGTTCCTTACGGATCGACAGGAGGAAATTCTCTGGCATTTTGAAGGGAGGATGCAATGAAAAGAAGAAGAAAGAAAAATTGGATTCATCCGAAAATTTTATATATCTGTTTATCTCTTGTGTGTGTGATGCTGGTTGTGCTTACCTTTAAATTTTCCAATCAGCTCTCTTCGGTAAAGACTGCTTTCGGGGATATTGTGACGCCCATGCAGAAGGGGATCAATACCGTGGGCGGATATTTGTCGGGGAAGATGGATTTGTTAGCCTCCAAAGAGAAGATTTTGCAGGAAAACCAGAAGTTGAAGGAACAGTTGGATGCCCTCAGCTACGATAATAAGATTCTGATTGGAGAAAACAGCGAACTGGAAAATTACCAGAAGCTGTATCATCTGGATAAAAAATATCCGGATTATCCGAAAGTTGCCGCCCAGATCATCAGCCGCGACGGCAACAACTGGTTTAACGTATTTACCATCGACAAGGGGAAAAGAGATGGCATCCAGGTGGATATGAACGTCATCTCCGGAAACGGACTGGTCGGCATTATTTCCGAGGTGGGCGAAACCTATGCCAAGGTCCGCTCGATCATTGATGATAAAAGCAATGTCAGCTCCATGTTTGCCGAAACGAAAGAAACCTGTATGGTCAAGGGAAATATGGAAAGCATTTACAACGGCTACATTGATGTGGAAATGATCAGCAACTCCGCTAAAATAAAGGAAGGCGATGAAGTTGTCACCTCTCATGTGAGCGATAAGTTTTTACAGGGGCTGTCCGTCGGTTATGTAAAGGATATTACAACAGATGCCTCCTCGTTGACCAAAACCGCGCATCTGACGCCGGTGGTTGCCTTTGACCAGCTGGAGTATGTATTAGTCATTACCCAGTTAAGAGATTCAAAAGAAATCAAGGATATTTCAAATTATGATTAAAAGAAAAATTGTTTCTGCCCTTATCATTTTAATAGCCTTTGTGCTGCAGACAACGGTATTCCAAGCCTTGAAGCTGGCTGATGTAGTACCAAACCTTTTACTGATCCTCACTGTCTGCTACGGATACCTGCGCGGCAGAACTTCCGGTCTGGTAACCGGGTTTTTCTGCGGCCTGATGCTGGATATGCAGTTTGGTACCGTGATTGGCCTTTATGCCTTTATCTGTATGACGATTGGCTTTGTTATTGGCTTTTGCCAGAAAATATACTTTACGGACAGTCTGTTGCTGCCGGCTCTTTTAATCTTCGGCAGTGATTTTGTATATGGCATTTATGTTTATGTGACGGAATTTTTAGTCCGCGCCAGGACTCATTTTGTATTTTATTTTCTGCACAGGATTTTACCGGAGATGGTATATACCGTTTTAGTGGGGATATTAGTTTACCGTTTCATCGCCATGCTGGAACGGTTTCTTAGCAAAAAGCGGGAGGAGGCGTAGTTTTGTTAGACAGTATACTGGAAAATTTGAAAAATATTGTAAAATCCCGGCTGTTTTCCGCAGTCATAACCTATATTGTGCTATTTAGTATACTGATTGGCCGTATGTTTTATCTTCAGATAATCAAAGGCGAAACCTATGATAAAGAAGCCACGCTCCAAAAGCAAAAAGTTAAGACTATTAAAAGCGCCAGAGGAAAAATATATGACAGCACGGGAAGGCTGCTTGCCACGAATGAACAAAGCTATGCCATAACAATCGAGGATTCCGGTGAGCTGAAAGATAATCTTACAAAAAACCAGGTTATCATAAAATGCATCCGGCTCATTGAGAAAAACGGGGATAAGCTGGATCTGGAATTCCCCATTTCCATGACGAAAAAAGGGAAATTTAAGTTTAATACCAATAAATCCGCCCAGCTTAGATTTAAACGGGATATTTTTTACTGCAAATCAATAGACGAGCTGACGCAGGAACAGCAGGATATGACAGCGGAAGACTGTTTTTGGTATCTGCGCAACACGGCGAAGGCAAATACCACCCATTTCTTTGATGTAAAAGAAGAGGGGAAGACGGATCAGGAGGGCAGATACAGCGAAAAGTTCAGCAATGAAGATGCTCTGAAAATTATGACAGTCCGCTATGCCATGTTAATGAATACCTATTCAAAATATGAGGCGATCTCTGTCAGTAACAATGTTTCCGAGAGAACGGTTGCCGCCATTAAGGAAAGTTCCGCCGAATTACCGGGCGTGGAAGTTTCTGCCGAGATGAACCGGGTATATTACGACAGTAAATACTTTTCCCATATTATCGGGTATACCGGCCTGATTTCCTCCGATACGCTTGCCCAGATGCAGGAGGAAAATCCCAAAACGGAATATACGGCGGCAGACCAGATAGGAAAAACCGGGATTGAGAAAGAATATGAGGAAGATCTAAAGGGACAGAAGGGTTCGGAAACCCTTTTGCTTGACAGCAGCTCCCGCATCGTTTCTTCGGAGAAAACAAAGGACGCCGTAGCGGGAAACGATATTTATCTGTCAATCAATTCCAATTTGCAAAAGGCTACCTATAAACTGGCGGAAAAGGAAATTGCCGGTATTTTAGCTTCTAAGCTGGTCAACGGTAAAGGGCATGGGACAAAAGGGAGAAAGGCTTCCGGTATTTTAGTGTCCATCTATGATGTCTACGATGCCATTTTACAAAACAGTATCGTCGATATTCAGCATTTCGGGGCAGAGGATGCCACCTCGCTGGAAAAGTCTGTCTACCGGAAATTTATATCTGCCAAAAAATCAGCTATCCGAAGCATTAAGAGGCATCTCACCTATGATAATAAGACAGACGGGGAACAGCTGTCGGACGCCATGGACAGCTATATGGATTACTTTTTTTCCATGCTGAAGGAGAATGGCATTTTGGACAGTTCCAATATGGATACGACGGATTCCATCTATAATAAATATGTGAATGATGAGATCAGTTTAAGCCAGTTTTTAATTTATGCCATAAAAAATAACTGGATCCAGTTAAAAAATCTGGATATTGGGGATGAATTTTACAGTTCCGAAGAGGTTTTTAAAAAGATATGCGATTATATTTATGACGAGATCTTAGACGATATTTCCTTTGATAAAAAGGTTTACCATGCCATGGTAGATAGAGGAAGCATATATGGACGGGAAATCTGTATGCTGCTTTACGATCAAAAGGTGCTGAAAAAGAACAAAACGACCTACGATAAACTGCGTACCGGCATGATAGCGCCATACAGCTTCCTGAAATCAAAGATTAAATCGCTGGAAATATCACCGGGCGAGCTGGGACTGACGCCCTGTGCCTGCTCTGTTGTAGTCACTTCTGTAAAAACCGGCAAAGTATTATCGATGGTATCCTATCCGAGCTATGATAATAATAAATTTGCAAATAACGTGGATAGCGACTATTATAATAAAGTTAGTACAAGCAGCGCTTCGGCTCTGTTAAACCGCGCCACCCAACAAAAGACAGCGCCGGGTTCCACCTTTAAAATGGTGACGGCAACGGCAGTCTTAGAGGAGGGATTTATTAATCCTTACTCGACAGTACACGACGGCGTCCAGTTTTCCAAAATCAATAAGCCATGGCCAAAATGCTGGAGCAGTGTTTCACATGGTACCCTGAATGTTTCTCAGGCAATCCAGCACTCATGCAACTATTTCTTTTATGAAATGGGATACCGGCTGGGAAACGGGCGAAGCAATATTGTCGATAACGAAAAGGGCCTGTCCCGGTTAAAAAAATATGCCGACAAATACGGACTGACAAAAAAATCCGGCGTTGAGCTGTCGGAGGCAGAGCCGACCTTTTCCGATGTGGATATTGTGCGTTCGGCAATCGGTCAGGGCTCAAACAGCTATACGCCAATCCAGTTGTCCCGCTATGTGACCACCATAGCCAATGGCGGCACCTGCTATGATTTAACGCTGGTTGATAAGGTAAAAAACACCAGAACGGGAAAAGAGAAGAAGAACTCGGCAAAGGTAAACAGCGAGCTGGATTTCAGCCCTTCCACCTTATCGGCAATAAAGACAGGAATGAACCGGGTTATAAATAACGGCAGCATTACCACGTTGTTCCGGAAAGTTCCGATTCAGGTGGCGGGGAAGACCGGTACAGCGCAGATTACGGCTAATGAGCCGAACCACGCTCTGTTTGTCAGCTTTGCCCCGTATTCAAACCCTGAAATTTCCGTTGTTGTTGTTATTCCGAATGGTTTTGTATCGTCCAATGCCGCGGAGCTTGCCAGCAACATATATAAATATTATTATGATAAGAAATCCCGTAAGTCATTACTAAATGGGCGCGCCACCAATCCAACTATGAACAGCCACGGAGTTACCGATTAAGAGGGAGGAAAACAACATGAAAAAAGCACCTGTCGTAATTAAAGGCAGCAAATCCGGCATCCGGATAGTCTTAGATGAAAATTTATCTTTTGAAGATCTGCTGACTGAGGTGGAGCATAAATTTTCTTCCGGCGCAGATTTTCTCGGGAACGCCCAGGTGGCAGTTTCTTTTGAGGGAAGGGAATTATCGGAAGAAGAGGAGGCAGTGCTTTTGCAGTGCATTTCGGATCATTCTAATCTGGATATTGTCTGCATCATTGACAATGATAAAAAAAGAGAAGAATATTTTAACCGCTCCCTGAATGAGCATCTGCTCCAATTAAATTCCAACACGGGACAGTTTTTTAAAGGCAACCTGCGCTCCGGCCAGGTCATGGAATTTGAAACCAGTATTGTGATTCTCGGGGATGTGAATGTAGGCGCCCAGATAGTATCTACCGGAAATGTTGTTGTGTTGGGGAACCTTTACGGCACTGTATATGCAGGGGCTTCGGGAAGAGAAAACTCTTTTGTGGTCGCCCTGAAAATGAATCCGATCCAGATCCGGATTGGAGATGTGATCGCAAGAGCCTCCGACGAAAAGTCAGAGCCGCCTAAGGAGCCGCAGATCGCCTATCTGGAGGGAGGCAATATTTATGTGGATACGCTGTCAAGAAAAACATTGACAGATATAAAAATATAACAGAAAAACAGGTAAGCCGGATATTTTTACGGCGGAAAGAGAGGAACTATGAGTGAAGTTATTGTAATAACATCAGGCAAGGGCGGCGTAGGGAAAACCACCACTACGGCAAACGTAGGAACCGGCCTTGCGAAAGAAGGAAAAAAGGTCGTATTGATTGATACAGATATCGGTCTTAGGAATCTGGATGTTGTTATGGGATTAGAAAACCGGATTGTATATAATCTGGTGGATGTTATTGAAGGAAACTGCCGTATTAAACAGGCGCTGATCAAGGATAAACGGTATCCGAACCTATATTTGCTGCCGTCTGCCCAGACAAGGGATAAGACAGCGGTAAATCCGGAACAGATGGAGAAGCTGACAAACGAACTGAAAGAGGAATTTGATTACATATTGCTAGACTGTCCGGCAGGAATTGAACAGGGCTTTAAAAATGCTATTGCCGGCGCTGACAGAGCTATTGTGGTAACTACGCCGGAGGTTTCCGCCGTCCGCGATGCTGACCGTATCATCGGCCTGCTGGAGGCAAATGAAATCGGGAAGACGGAGCTGATTGTCAACCGGCTCCGCGCCGATATGGTAAAGCGCGGCGATATGATGTCCAGCGAGGATGTAGTGGAAATACTGGCGATCGATATGCTGGGAGTTGTGCCGGACGATGAAAATATTGTTGTGTCCACGAATCAGGGAGAACCTCTGGTAGGGAGCAAGTCACTGGCAGGACAGGCATATGAAAATATTTGCCGCAGGATTATGGGGGAAGAAGTCCCGTTTTTGAACCTGCTCCAAAAAAATGGCTTCTTTTCAAAGCTGAAGAACAAATTTAAAAACTAAGGAGATGAATGGAATGGGTTTTGCAGACTTTTTTAAGAAAAAATCATCAAGCAACATAGCAAAAGACCGGTTAAAACTGGTGCTGGTTTCCGACCGCGCCAACTGTTCTCCTGATATAATGGAACAAATAAAGAATGATATTATACACGTAATTTCCAAATATGTGGAAATTGATTTGGAGGGACTGGATATCAAGATCGAACAGACCGAATCCGAGGGAAGTAATGGTACGGTACCGGCGCTATTTGCCAATATACCAATTAAGGACATGAAACCGAAGATAAAATAAAACAATCAGACAGGCGGGTTATTATCATGCGGGAAAGAATCATACAATGGCTTCAGATTAAACGGTATAACTGGAAAAATTACGACTTTTCATTAGTAGTAGTCGTTTTCATATTGTCCCTGATCAGTTCTTATATTTTGTCCGTTGCTTTACCGGAGGGGGAATTTTCCCTAAAACGGCAGGCAGTGGCTATCATGGGAGGTTTTCTTGTTATATTTATTTTTTCCCTGATCGATTACCATGATTTGTGCCTTTATATACCGATTATCTATATCATTTCCACGCTGATGGCAGCGGCTACGAAATTAAGCCCGCTGGGAGATGACCAGACAACCGGTTCCTATCGGTGGCTGGATTTCAAAATTATCAAGTTCCAGCCATCCGAGATTTGCAAAATTGTGGTCATTCTGGCGCTGGCAGCCTTTTTTTACCGTTCCAGGGAGAATTTGAAATCCTTTAAGAATTTCTTTATTGCTACGGCAATCGCTGCGGTCCCTACCTTTTTCATTCTGATACAGTCAGACTTATCCTCCAGCGTCGTTATTATGGTGGTCCTGGTCATGATGCTGCTTTCCTCCGGAATCGGCAGAAAGGTACTGGGTCCGGTGGCCGCCGTTGTCCTGCCCGTAATCGCCTTTTTATTCTGGTATATCCAGCAGCCAAACCAGCTTCTTTTGCACGGCTATCAGTTGGAGCGCATTATGGGGTGGCTCCATCCCGAAACAGAAGCTCTCGGCGTTATGTATCAGCAGAATAATTCCATTTTGTCTATTGCATCCGGCCGGCTTTATGGTAAGCTGTTAGAAGGAGTAGATACTGCCAGAAATTATACAAGTGTTGATGTCGTAGAGAGTGATTTTATATGGGCTCCCATCAGCGAGGAGTTTGGATTCATCGGTTGCATTATTATTTTGGCGCTGCTTTCGATTATCATCATAAAATGTTTCTTTATTGCCAAAAACGCAAAGGATTATCTGGGCATGATGATTGCCATTGGAATCGGCTCCATGATATGTTTTCAAACCTTTTTCAACGTGGGAGTAGCGACCTCCCTGTTGCCAAATACCGGACTTCCGCTTCCGTTTTTGAGCAATGGCCTGACTTCTTTGCTCAGCAACATGATGACAATCGGTATTTTGCTCAATATTGGGATTCAGCCAAACAGAGGAAATAACAGCAGCTTTGAGATTCGATAACCGGAAGGAGGAATTTATTTGAACATAGGCTTAATTGCGCACGATTCAAAAAAGGTATTAATGCAAAATTTCTGTATTGCCTATAGGGGGATTTTGAGCCGCCATACCATTTATGCCACAGGAACTACCGGCAGACTGGTGGAAGAGGTGACAAACCTGACCATCCATAAATATCTGGCAGGGCATCTGGGAGGAGAAAAGCAATTAGGCTCCCAGATAGAAAATAATGAGTTGGACCTCGTTATTTTTCTCCGGGATCCTTTGACGCCCAAAATACATGAGCCGGATGTAAATACCGTATTCCGGCTGTGTGACATCCATAATATTCCGTTAGCTACCAATCTTGCTACGGCAGAGCTCTTAGTGAAAGCTCTGGAGCGGGGTGATCTGGATTGGCGTAAACTGGTTCGTATGTAACTCTGTTACATAAAGAAAGACCACCATCCGCGACATCATGGTGGCCTCACTTATTTTGTACTAATTGCTGCTGCCAATTCTGCCAAAATAACTGATCGCGTAAAGACCGCAGACACCGATTACGGCGTAAATAATTCGGGATATGATCGACATGGAGCCGCAAATAAACGCTACCAGGTCTAACCCGAAAAAGCCTACCAGTCCCCAGTTGATGGCACCGATTATTATTAGAATTAGTACGGTATAATCCAATCCTTTCATCGAGATAACCTCCTTTGGCAATAGTATTGTTAAAAATAATAAAAAATATTCATAACTATTTTGGAAAAAAGAAAGGATGTATGTTTCGTGTCCGATAGAAAGATCGTTCCCTACCGAAAAAGTTTCCGTCCGAATCTGGCATTTTTTATTTTTATTATCATAATAATTTATCTTGTCGTCCTCGGCTGGAATTATCTCACCAGAGAGCATATTTCCATCTACGAGGTTAATACTTCCGATATTTCAGATGATGCTCCGATTTACGGATTTGTAATGCGGGAAGAAGAGGTCGTCGCCTCAGAGGGAGATGGGTATATTAACTATTATAATGCGGAGGGAAGCCGGATTAAGACGGGAAGCGTAGTATATACGGTAGACAAAAATGGCGAAGTGAACAGCCTTTTAGAAAATCTGCAGAGTAAAACTAAAAATGCCGAAAATATTTCTGCCATGAGAGAAGCGATTGCCTCTTTCCGGAACTCCTTTTCCCTGTCCTCCTACGGACAGGTTTCCGCATTCAAATATGCAATCAGTAATGTGATTTTTGAACAAAGCCGGGGCAGTTTATATAGCGACTTGAATCATGCAGTGGAAGCTTCCGGTTCAAGAAAAAATTTTACTAAGATATCCGCAAAAAAAAGCGGCGTTATTTCTTATTCCGTAGACGGCTATGAAACAATAAAGCAAAAAGACATTACGCCAAAGCTTTTTGAGCAATACGGCATGGTATCCAGACAACAGCTTCAAAAGAATGAGAGCATAAAAACAGGAGCTGCGGTTTACCGGCTGATTACAAGCAACGACTGGTCCATTGTTGTTAAATTAGACGATTCTTATTATGAGGCGCTGAAACAACAGGATTATATCCCTGTCAGCATTGTTAAGGACCATATTTCCTTTAACGCCTCTGTGGAATTGTTTGAAAAAGACGGCGTCCGCTTTGCAAAACTGGGAACGTCGCGCTTTATGGAGCGTTATATGAATGACCGGTTTTTAGAGATTGAGTTTCATTTAAAATCTGCTTCCGGCCTGAAAATCCCAAACAGCTCTATTTTAACAAAGGATTTTTATGTGATTCCGGAAAGCATTACCACTACCAGCGGAAATGAAACAGGGATTGTAAAACAAATCGTGACAGAAGATGGAAAAATATCCTACCAGTTTATTTCTCTGGAAAACAGCGCCCACCGGGATAAGCAATACTATGTCAGTTCCTCTATTGTATCCGGCGGCGATATTTTAAGGGATTCCGGGAAAAACGAAAGCTATATTGTCAGCTCCAAAGAACCGGTTTCCGGCGTCTATTGCGTCAATCAGGGCTATTGCGAATTTTGCCCGATTGACATCCGGTATCAAAATAAAGAATATACGATCATATCCGACACGACGAAGGGTGGTCTGTCTGCCTACGACCACATTGTAGTGGATCCGACCCGTCTGAAGGATGATGATTTTATTAAATAACATTTATCATAAATGGCAGGTGAAGTATTATGGTTACAGAAAACCTAAAAACAGTAGAAAAGAGGATCCGGGCGGCATGCGGGCGCGCCGGGCGGAAAAGAGAAGAGGTCACGCTGATCGCTGTCAGCAAAACAAAGCCGGTGGAAATGATGCGGGAAGCAATGTCGTCCGGCATTGTCACTTTCGGCGAGAACAAGGTACAGGAACTGGTAAAAAAGCAGGAGATATTGACAGAACCTCTTGCCTGGCATCTTATTGGACATTTACAGCGGAATAAGGTAAAGCAGATTGTCGGAAAGGTAGAACGAATCCATTCGGTGGATTCCGTCCGGCTGGCAGAGCAGATACAGCGTGATTACGAAAAACAGGGGATAACCGCTGATATATTGATTGAAGTCAATATGGCAAGGGAAGAGTCGAAATTTGGCTTTATGCCGGAGGAAACGGAAGAAGCGCTGAGGGAAATAGCAGCATTTCCCAATGTTTGCGTCAGGGGGCTTATGACAATAGCTCCTTTTGTGGAAAATCCGGAGGATAATCGTGTTCATTTCCGTAATTTGCACAAATTACTAGTTGACATTAACAGTAAAAACATTGATAATATTAGTATGAATGAGCTTTCCATGGGAATGTCCGGTGATTATGAAGTGGCTATTGAAGAGGGCGCTACTTTTATTCGGGTAGGAACGGGTATTTTCGGGAGCCGACAATACATATAGAAAGGATTGGAACTATGGGCTTAAATTCAATCTTAAATTTCTTTAAATTAGACGAAGACCTTGACGACGATTATGACGACAATGGATTTGAGGAAACCTATGAAGAGAAGAGCGAGCCTCCCCGCCGTAAGGCGCCTCGTCCCCGTCCGGCGGAGGAGTATGAGGAGGAGCCAAAGCAGCGGGGTGGTTTTCTTGGCAGCAAGCCAAAGGTGGTTTCCATGAACCGCAGCATGATGGAAGTCAATATTATTAAACCGAGCAGCTTTGAGGATTCACAGGAAATCTGCAATATGCTCCTGTCGGGACGTCCGGTAGTGGTAAATCTCGAGGGATTTGATCCGGATGATGCGCAACGGATTATGGATTTCATTTCCGGCTGTATTTATGCCATTAACGGCAAATATCATCAGATTGCCAAATATATCTTTATTTTCTCACCGGAAAATGTAGATATTAGCGGAGATTCCCTTTCCTTTGACGGCCATACGGCTACTATGCCAACCATTAATCGTGAGTTTTAACGCGCGATGGAGGAAAAGAAGGAACAGTTTTTTGAAAAACATTTGCTCGATCTCGCCGCCCGCGCCTATCAGAGGAATTATCCGGCATTCACGGATTTTATGACAACCAAAGAATACCGGATCCTGAATAGATGCCAGGGCAAATTTTCCGGGGTTACCGCCATTTGTTTCGGGGGACATGAAGACTGCAGCCGTATGATGGGAGGCTTTTTCCCAGATTCTTTTACGGACGCCGCGCTATCCATGTTTCCTATTGTTTGTATACGGATTGCGGCAAAAAACGGCAAATATGCGCAAACATTGACACACCGCGACTATTTAGGGGCGATTTTAAATTTAGGGTTGGAACGTTCGGTTATTGGCGATATCCGCCTCTGTGACCAGACCGCTTTTATATTCTGCAAAAAGGATTTTGCTTCTTTTATTTTGGAACAGCTTTCTATGGTGAAGCACACGACAGTTTATTGTGAGATTGTTGAAAATATGATTGAAATTCCACCACAGAAATTTGAAGAAATCCAACGCACGGTATCTTCCCTTCGTCTGGATAACGTCGTTGCCGCCATGATCGGTTCCTCCAGAAAGAGGGCGGTAGAATTAATCACTCAGGGCAATGTCGTGGCAGGATATGAAGAGCGCAGCGCAGTTAGTTTCAACTGTAAACAGGATATGATCATCAGTATCCGTGGATATGGCAGGTATCGTCTGGATATCCCGTCAGATTCCATTACAAAAAAGGGAAAACAAAAAATTATCATTTATAAATACATTTAAGGGAGGAATCTCGATGTTATCACCATTGGATCTACAGAGCAAAAAGGTTGTAACAAAGAAACGTAAGTACGACAAAGCAGAAATGGACGAGTACCTGGAGCTGGTATTTGAAAACTATAAAGCCTTGTTTAATGAAAACCAGGAATTGCAGAAAAAAATCAAGACCTTAAGTGACGGCGTGCAGTATTACCGTTCCATTGAATCCACCATGCAGAAAGCCTTGGTGCTGGCAGAAAAAACCTCAAAGGAAACAAAAGACGCCGCTGTATTAAAGGCAGAAGCGATTGAAAAAGAAGCAAACTCCAAAGCGGCAAAGATCCTTTCAGAGGCAGAGCAGGAATATGAAAAGGTAAAAGACAAATGTCTTTATCTGATGCAGCAATTTAATCAATATAAATTACAGTTAAAGCAGGTAGCGACGGCACAGTTGGAATTAATCACAAGCGAATCTTTTGATGTGAATTCCCCGGAGCTGGAATCCATGCAGTATGTCGCCCATTCCCTGCCAGCCGAAGAAAATAACGATTTGGCTGCGGAAACAGATACTATAATACCCGAGGAGGAGCCGGAGAGCAGTGATACCGGCGAAGAAGCGGCGGCAGATCTTGTATTTGAGAGCGAAATCGAGAATGAAGAAGCGAAAGAACTGGATAAGACCATGATAATACCGGATGTCAAGCCGGAGCGAAACAAAAAAGAGCCGGATATCGATGACGAAGAAGCGGTTTCTATTCTAACGGCGGATACGATTGATTTAAGGGATTCGATTCATAAGGTCAGGGAGGAAGAGGAGAACACCATCCAAAAGCCGGTGGAGGCGGAGCCAAAAGAAGTCAAGGATGCCATGGTCATCGAACCCGTGAATGCGGTAACCTCCGAACCGCTTGAAGCAGAATTAAAAGAGGTTAATCCAAAGAAAAAAGAAGTACTGGAACCTGTGGCAGAGGATAACAAAGAAGCGCCAACTCTGGACGCTCTTTTACAAAGCATGAACATGAGCAGTAAAAAGAAAAAGAAGAAAGGACAGGAAGAGGATCCGTTTGAATTTCTCGGCTCTGTTGATGATTTTTAATGAAACGTAAAGTTTTGATCACAAATTTTATATACTCCGCATTATTTATTCTTTTAGTAGCGGCAGACCGCATTACGAAAAAATGCGCCGCCGCTTACCTGATGAAGGGAGATAAGGAATTGATCCCGGGCGTATTATCTTTTCATTATTTGGAAAACAGAGGCGCCGCCTGGGGTATTTTCCAGAATGCTTTTTGGCTGTTTTTTATCATAACGCTTATCGTAATCCTGTTTATGGTAATGTTTTATGCCAGAATCCCGTTTGACAAAAGATATCATCTGCTTCGCTTTTCCCTGATATTACTGTCGGCGGGGGCGATTGGGAATTTTATCGATCGTATTATCTGGCATTATGTTGTGGACTTTATTTATGTTGAATGGATTCATTTTCCCGTGTTTAATGTTGCGGATTGTTTTGTATGCATTGCCGCGATTTTGTTACTCTATTGTTTGTTATTTCGCTATAAGGAAGAAGATTTTTTATGGAAGAGGAAATCCTAGAGCTTACCGTAACGGATGAATTTGAGGGCATCCGGTTAGACTCTTATCTGGCAGAGGCGCTGACCTTTTCCAGAGCTTATATACAAAAGCTGATTAAAAATAATAACGTGAACTACAACGGGAACTTAAACGTGAAAGCGAAAGTTCCCGTTCATTGTAATGACCGCATAATTGTTTCGGTTCCGGAACCGGAACCTATCGAGATACTTCCAGAAAATTTAAATCTGGATATTCTCTATGAAGATGAAGATCTTCTGGTAGTCAATAAGCCAAAGGGAATGGTAGTCCATCCGTCGACAGGCCATATGAGCCATACTCTGGTAAATGGCTTATTATATCATTGCCGCGGCAAATTGTCAGGCATTAACGGGGTACTGCGCCCCGGAATTGTGCACCGTATCGATAAAGACACGACAGGGGCTCTTGTGGTGTGCAAGACAAATGACGCCCATCAATCTCTGGCGGAGCAATTAAGCGAGCATTCCATTACACGAAAATATGAGGCTGTTGTATACAACAATTTTTTAACGGAAGAGGGCACGATAGATTTTCCCATAGGCAGACATCCTGTTGATCGTAAAAAGATGGCTGTCCTGACCGAGGGGAAGGGAAGAAGAGCAGTAACGCATTACCGGGTGTTAAATTCTTTGAACCGGCAGTTTAATCATATTGAATGCCATCTGGAAACCGGGCGTACACATCAGATTCGCGTCCATATGTCATATATCCGGCATCCTATATTGGGCGATACCGTGTATGGGCCGCAGCCGCCCAGACAGTTTTCCGGGCTGCAGGGACAAACATTGCATGCGCGCACGATTGGATTTATCCACCCGAATAAAAATCAATATATTGAGATAGAAGCTCCGTTGCCTCAATATTTTGTGGATGTGCTGAAAACCCTCGGAAAATAGGGAAAAAAAGAAGAAAAATTTACGAAAATTGCTTGACAATCGGACTACTATAGGTGTAGTATAAAGTTGTTTCTTCTTACAACAAGCGTAGAAGAAATAGAAGTAATTAGTCTACAATAGTAGATAACAGAAACTACGACTGTAGACAAAGTAGCAAGGAGGACCGATAATACAATGAGCAAAGCAACAACAAAAGAAATACGGTTGCATGAGGGCGAATTAAACGTCATGGAACTGTTATGGTCGAATAAGGTCCTTGCTGCAAAGGATATTTCCAAAATAATCAAGGAATATATCGGCTGGGAAAAGAATACAACCTATACCGTAATTAAACGATTAATTGATAAGGGCGCCGTTTCCCGGGAAGATCCGGGGTTTCTTTGCCGGGCAACGATTACAAAAAAACAGGTTCAGGATATTGAAACCAGCGTACTGATAAGAAATCTGTATAATCGTTCCCTTTCCTGTTTTATCCATGATTATTTCGATGGAAGACGACTTACTTCAGAAGAGCTTCTTGAGCTGAAAAAAGTAGTAGAAGAAAACGAATATTTTAATTGAAAAAGATAAGGTGAGTTTGTATCATAATATTTTACAAGCTCACCTTTTTTATTAATCATCGTATATCGATTCTTCATCCCATTCTAAAATCTTTCCGTCAGAGGCATCAATTTCAAATTCATATTTAATTTCGTTGTAGAGAATAGAGCCCTCATAGACATCCCGGCCATCGTCACGGTCTTTATGAATGCGGATATCAGATTCTTTTGCTCCTTTTACTTCCTTTAAAGCGATCTTTATCGCTTCCTCCTGTGATATATCAGTCCCGGAGGCGTCCGGACTTTGCGTGGCGGAAACTTCGCCGTTATCCGTAGGCTGCGTTTGTTCGGTGGCTGCCGGTACCGTTGTCGCATTATTCGTTTTATCCTGCCCATTATTATTGCCGCAGCCGGTAACTCCCAAAAGCAGAAGAGAAAGACTGCCTATCATTATCCATTTTCTTTTTTTCATCATAATGTAATGAATCCCTCCATTCCTTGCGTTTTTTCTTAGTATAGCATAATAGATGGCAGGGGACAATAGATTTTGTTATATAACTCTATTGGACAAACTCCAGTTTTTCAAAAAGAGTTGCTTTTTGTTTTTCTTTATAGTATAATAGAGGTAATCAAGGAGGGTTTTTATGGATAAAAAGCTGACATACCATGAACAGGTAAACCGGGAAAACACGTTAAAACTGCGTAATGTTCTGGCTACTCTGCCGAATTTTACGAGGGATTATTTTCGCGCCATTGAGCCGAATACTTCCGCTAAGACGCGGATATCCTATGTATATGACATCCGTTTGTTTTTTTACTTTTTATGCGATACAAATCCCTATTTTCAAAAAATGAATGATATTACGGCAATAAAACTAACTGATTTGGAGCAATTACAGCCGGTGGATATTGAAGAATATTTAGAATATTTGAAATATTATACAGATTCCGAAGGTATTACCCATACTAATAATGAACGCGGCCTGCATCGAAAACTGGCTGCTTTACGCAGCTTTTTTAACTATTATTATAAACGGGAACTGATTCGGAATAATCCTACGGTAATTGTCGATATGCCAAAGCTGCATAAACGGGAAATTGTCCGCCTGGACTATGACGAGGTGGCAAATTTGTTAGATTATGTGGAACATGGCGGCGATGAAATGACGGGAATGAAAAAGGTTTATTTTGAAAAAAACAAAACAAGAAATCTGGCGCTCTTCACTCTCCTGCTGGGAACAGGAATCCGTGTGTCGGAATGTGTCGGACTGGATCTCGAGGATTTGGATTTTAAAAATAACCGCATTAAAATAATACGAAAAGGCGGCAAAGAGGATTTTGTCTATTTCGGAGATGAAGTCAGGGAATCGCTTTACGATTATTTTGTTGAGCGAAAGCAGGTCGCGGCAAAAGAAGGCCATGAACACGCCTTATTTCTTTCAGTACAAAAGCGTCGGATGTGTGTTCAGGCTATAGAAAATCTTGTGTCGGACTGCGCCAAACATGTCACAACAATCAAACATATTACTCCCCATAAACTGCGGAGCACCTACGGCACCAGCCTGTATCGGGAAACCGGGGATATTTATCTGGTGGCGGAAGTCCTCGGGCATAATGATGTAAACACCACCAGAAAGCATTATGCGGCCCTGGAAGAAGACAGAAAACGGCGCGCCGCGTCTGCTGTATCCCTTCGCAAAACAGATGCTTAAATCAAAAAATATGAGCTTTTTTAAGGGGCGCTGAGGAATGCGCCCCTTTTTCATCGTCCGGTACGATAAGTAGAAAACAGGGAAACAATTCCGTTATATATCGATTTTGCCGCCTTACTCTGAAAAGAAGGGTTGATTAACTTGGAATAATCGCTGCTACCGGAAATAAAACCAAGTTCAATTAAAATGGAAGGAACGGTATTATGCTTTAAAACATAGTAGCCGGCGGATTTTACCCCTCTGTTTTTCGTATTAAGGTCGCTTATCAGACGGTTTTTAAATAAGGTCGCCATTTTCTTGCTGGTAAGGCTGCCAAAACTTTTCGCATTATTGGAAACCGAATAATAGACTTCCGTGCCGTTTGCCGAGGAAGACGAAGCTGAATTCATGTGCAGGCTGATGAAAACATCCGCTCCCACGCTTTTTGCAAAGGCGGCTCGATTGGCAAGAGTTACAAAAACATCGCTGGTTCTTGTCCAATATACTTTAATATCCGGCGCATTGGAGGAAAAATAAGGTTTCATCAGCGTATAAATGATTTTATACGTTAAATCCTTTTCATTGGTCTTCTTATGCTGGGCGCCGGGGTCGAACCCGCCATGTCCCGCATCCAGTACAACGATGGATTTATATATATTTTTCGGCGCTCCGACGGATACGACAAAATTATTGCCCCGCTCATAAATTTTATATCCTCTCAGCGAGGAGGTGGTAACTGTGATAACCGTGTTAGAACCGCTTTTTGTTATCGCAATATTTTTTATGGAATTATTATTAATAATAATCGGCGTTTTCTTAAAAAAGTCAACGTGGTCGCCCTGGATAATAATCTGGAACTTCTTGCTGGCATACAAATCCTGATTTGAAACATTGGCAATCGTCGTATTGGGGGGCTTCGGGATAGACAGTGAATAATTGATCACGCTGCCGGAACTATTGCCATAGGTGTACAAAACATTCAGCTCCAGGGTATTTTTTTGTACCGTATAGGAATAATCCGCCACGGCCGTACAGGTTAAGGTAATAACCACATTGTCCTTTGTGCTCGTAACCTCATATTTCGCTACTATTTCCCCAAAATTCCGGAAGGAATGTTTATCTAACAGATACTTTGATTTTGGTATGGTAACGGTAATAACATTTCCGGAACGCTTAACTGTCAGGGTTTTCATAATTTCACTGCCTGAGCCTGTAACTTTAAAATTAACGGCTCCCGTTCCATTGGACTGTGAATAGGAAGCGTTTACCGCATAAATATGATTGGTTTCGGTATCCGCCTGCTGAGAGTCTGTCAGCTTCGCCTGCCAGTCAAAAAAGGACTTGGATTGCGCCAAATAATATTTCTGTGATTTTTTCCACTCACGGGTGTAGTTTAAATACTTTAAAGTCTTTGATGCCGGGAGTGAAACAATATTTTTATTCTTTTTAACATTTTTAATTATTTTAACAGGCGCATTCAGAGCAACCTGTTTAGAATTCAAAAGCGCCTGTTTGGAATTTACATAACAGACAAATTCTATATCAAGATCCTCGTTTGTAATCGTGATTTTTCCTGTGGAGGCATTATAATCATATTCCAGATTTAAAATATTGTTTATCGTTTCTTCTGCGGGCATATACATACTTCCGGATAATTTAATCACCGGCAGGGAGGACAGTTTATAATTTTTGTGATTGTAGTAAATGCTCCCCTGTACTCCTGAGTAATATGTAGTCTTGCCGTCATAAGCGATCTGCAATGGGGCTCCCAGATAAATACCGGAGCCTTTTTTTTCATAGGATAAGTGCAACGTTTTTGCCACAAAGGCAACCGGAACAAAAATCATGGTCTTTTTCTTGGAAACATATCGCACGGACAGCGGCGCCGTTGGGAGTTTCGTCTTTTTCCCGTTTACCGTCGCCGTTTTTTTACCAATCTTCATTTTAATGGTAACATTATTTTTCGAGATCGTAAGGGTTTTCTTTTTCTTTACATAACGGCACTTTGCCTTTACCCCTTTTTTAAATACATGGCTGTAAGGCACCATATAAGATTTTTTTATGATCAGAGCTTTATATGCTTTCTTAGAAACGGTTTTTGAATTATATTTTACCGTACGTTTCTTACTCTTGTTTTTGTATGTCTTTCCATTATAGCGAATTTTCACACTGCTGGCAGCTTTTGACGAAATGCCGGAACTGACGCTGAGGCCTGCGGCAAATAAAAGCAGCAGCAAAAAAAAGAGCCGTATTTTTTTCTTCTTTCCCGATATGTTGGACTGCATAAACTACTCATCTCCTATACTTTAATACAGTGAAGCATATCAAATGGTAATGACAGAAATTTGTCATCTGTCTGAAAATTTTACAATCCTTTACATTTTTCTACTGTCTTTGTCCTTATAGCGGTACGCCCTTTCCTTTTTGCCGCGAGCATAAAAATTATTTTGAGGCTGTCAAATTATATGTCTTACAGGTAATTTGGCAGCAATAAATACTGGCCGGCTTCAATATATTCCGAAGAAAGGTTATTCAGGGAAATAATAGCGGTCATATATTGCCGGGAGGAAAAATGTGATTTGTCCCCGGCATATCGGTCTGCCAGCGCAGTTAAGGTATCCCCTTCCCGGATCAGGATGGATTCATAGCTTTTCATAGTATTCAGATTACCGGAATCTGCCGATACCTGCGAACTTGAAAACAGGGAAAAGGCAAAAAGGAACAATACGGCAGGGATAAGAAAAATAAATGAATTTTTTATTATTGTATGCTGTTTCATAATACTCACTCCTTTTATCGAACATATGATACGAACGAATGTTTACATACAGTATAAGACATGAACAAATGTTTGTCAATAGAAAACATAAAAAAACCCGAAAATATTTTCGGGTTTTTTGTTATAATTCTTATGATTCTGCAATAATTCAGGACAAATCCCTGTCGTTTTCCTCTTCCTCCGCGTCAATTTTAATCGCGCTGGAGGAAAGTTCATCGATGGCAATCGAGAGAGGCTTTGGACAAGATGGTTTTTCTGTCAGAGGCTCCGAGCCTGCAATAATCTGCCTTGCCCTCTTGGCGGTGGCAAGGACAATAGAATAACGGCTGTTGACAACCGGCTGCTCTCCCTGTTCTACCTCACTGTTGGCAATATTCATTAAATCTGTATAAGACGGATGTAACATAGTTATCTGCTCCTTTCCAATTATGGTACCTATATTTATTATTTCCGGACAATTACGGTATTCCGAATTTGCTTAATGGCCAAATCCTTAAAAATACCTTGCCGGCAATATTCTCAAACTTTACCGGTCCCGGTCCATCCGGGTCCTCCTGTGATGTTGTACGGCTGTCTAAGCTGACGGAGCGATGATCTCCCAGTACAAAATATTCATCTTGTTTTAACGTATATGGCTTTTCCGCCAGACCGCCGTCGCTCATGGCGTCCTTTGGATAAGGATCCTCGATTGCTTTCCCATTGATATAAATGGTATTATCGGTAATCTGTATCGTTTCGCCGGGCAATCCGTAAATTCGCTTTACAAAATATTCGTCTACGCTTTTTCCCTTTGGATAAAACACAATAATATCATAACGCTTCGGATCGCTGAACCGGTATGTCAGTTTATCTACCAAAAGGCTCTCGCCATCATGGAGCGTATCTTCCATGGACTCGCCGCTGACTACGGTGCGCTGCAGTACATAATTGGGAACTACATATACGCAAACAACAATCAACGCTACATAGATAAGCCCTTCTGCAATATAGCTAATGAGTGAACGCTTCTTTTTTTCCTTCCCATTAGGTTCGGTGTCCTTCCGGTTTTCTGTTTCCGCTTCGCTGCTCATGTCAATCCCCCTTCGCAAATTGAGTTAGTTCAGACTCCATCATTGTTATCAATTCGGTGCAATATCCCGTGCGGCAATGCTCATTCACAATAATAGAATGAACCTGCTCTACGGCTTTCTCTAACTCATTATTTACTATAATATAATCATAGGATTTCATATAGGTAACTTCTTCCGAGGCGCGTTGTAAACGCTTTTCTATCTCTTCTACGGATTCTGTTCCGCGTCCATTGAGCCTTGCCTTTAAAATCTCAGCGGAGGGTGGTGCGACAAATAAAAGGAGCGCGTCCGGAAATTGTTCTTTCACCAACATGCCGCCCTGCATTTCGATTTCCAGCAGGACATCCTTTCCGTCCCTTAACTGCTTCTCTACCGCCGCCTTTGGGGTACCGTAATAATTTCCCACATATTCCGCATATTCAATCAGTTCTCCTGCTGCGATCATGCGCTCAAACTCTTCCCTTGTATGGAAAAAATAATCCTCCCCGTCTGTTTCTCCTTCTCTCGGCGGCCTTGTCGTGGCTGAAACAGAAAGAAAGTAGGGGTACTTTTTCACCAGTTCTTTCATTATCGTACCTTTACCCGCTCCGGAAAAACCGGAAATAACCGTTAAGATACCTTTTTTTCCCATAAACCGCTATCTCCTTTCGTCCTCCGAATTCATGCGGGAGGCAATCGTTTCCGGTAATAAAGAAGATAATACAAGGGAGTGGTTTTCCATAACCAGCACCGCCTTTGTCTTTCTTCCACAGGTTCCGTCAATAGCGTCCCCCTTGTCCTTTGCATTCTGGATCATACGCTTTACCGGCGCTGCATCCGGACTTACAATACTGCATACTTTATCACTGTTTACTACATTGCCGTAACCGATATTAATAAAAGCCATTCCTTACCTCGTTATTCGATATTCTGAATCTGTTCCCGGATCTTTTCAATTTCCGTCTTTACATCAATTCCTAAATTTGAAACTTCAATATCATTCGATTTTGATAAAATCGTATTAGCCTCACGATTCATTTCCTGGGTTAGAAAATCTAACTTCCTGCCAACGCTTTCCGACATCTGCAGGGTTTCTTTCATATGTATAATATGTGTCTTCAGGCGGACAAGTTCTTCGTCCACACAAATTTTATCCGCATAAATAACTAACTCCGTCGCCAGGACATTGTCATCTATTTTCGTATCCCCTAACAGCTCCGACACCTTATCCGTCAGCTTTTTCCGGTATTCAGAAAGGATTTTCGGTTCACGTTTTTCAATTTCTTCGGCATATTGATAAACCGTATCCAGCTTTTGGAGCAAATCCTTCTGAAGCTTTTCCCCTTCTGCTCTTCTGCTTTCACAAAACTGCCTTCCGGCAAGCGCCAGGGCCTCCCCGATCACTCCGGTAACCGCGTCTTCATCCAAATCCGTTTCCTCTGTCGTAAATACCTCCGGAAAACGGGAAAGCATATAGGCGTCTACCCGGTCCTCCAGTGAAAAATCCCGGGATATCTGCCGGATTCCCTGAAGATACCGCTCCGCTGTTTCTCTGTTATATTGTACACTGGTGTTTGCTTCCGCCAAATCTTCAAAACTGACAAACACATCTATTTTTCCCCGGTTGGCAAAGGTTTTTATCTGATTTCGGATCGCTGTTTCAAAAAAATTCAGTTTCCTGGGCAGCCGGACCATAATATCGCAGTAACGGTGATTGACGGATTTCATCTCAATCACAACCTTATACCGGTCATTACTTACTTCTCCTCTGCCAAAACCTGTCATACTTTGAATCATAGCATCCTCCCAATAGTATAATACCGCATACCGTTTTATTATAGAGCAAACCAGGGAATAAGTCAAGAATTCATGGATTTCTTTTAATTCTGCTTTTTTTCCCCCCTCGGTTATAGTATAATAGACGGTGTGAAGGAGGATGATAACTATGGCTTTTGACGGAATTACCATAGCGGCCCTGGTGCAGGAATTGAGGGAGCGCCTTTTAAACGGGCATATACAAAAAATTGCACAGCCGGAATCCGACGAGCTC
Source organism: uncultured Lachnospiraceae bacterium (assembly GCA_947628225.1). Lineage (GTDB taxonomy): Bacteria > Bacillota > Clostridia > Lachnospirales > Lachnospiraceae > Eubacterium_F. Next base: position 117,371 of record CANQYY010000001.1, on the reverse strand, counting down.
CTGCTGACGGTAAAAAATAATAAAACAACGTATAAACTGCAGATTTCTGCCAATGCTTCTCTCCCCCTCATGCATCTGACCGAAAAACCGAAGCCCTCTCCGCTGACGGCTCCTAATTTTTGCATGCTTTTGCGAAAACATTTAAATGGAGCAAGAATTATTGGAATAAACCAGATTGGCTTTGAAAGAGTGATACAGCTCCAAATGGAAAACCTGAATGAACTGGGGGATCTGGTACAAAAATCCCTGATGGTTGAAATTATGGGTAAGCACAGTAATATTATCTTTGTCGATGACGCCAATCAGATTGTGGACAGCATCAAGCATATTAACGGCATAATAAGCTCTGTCCGGGAAGTGCTCCCGGGGAGAAAATATTTTATCCCGAATACGAAAAACAAAGAAAATCCCTTCCACATAACAACAGAGTTATGGAATCAGAAACTATTCCAAAAGCCTGTTTCCCTTGCTAAGGCATTGTATGGCTCTATTACCGGATTTAGTTCTGTTATCGCGCAGGAACTTGCCTACCGCAGCCATCTGGACGGGGATATGCCCATCGCCTCTCTAAATGGAAATGAGAAATCTGCCCTGATGAGCGCATACCGTTCTTTGTTGGAGGATATACAGACCGCTAATTTCCGGCCCTGCATTATTTTTGACGGACCGGTGCCGTTGGAATTTGCGGCGGTTCCCCTGACAATGTATGAAACGAAAGACAGACGGACGTATGACTCCATTTCCCGGGTTATTGAAACCTTCTATGGGGAAAAGGAAGTGATCAGCCGGATACGTCAGAAATCTACAGATTTGAGAAGAACGGTCACGACGATATTGGAGCGAAGCCGCAAAAAAATGCTTTTACAGAACAAACAGCTAAAGGATACCGATAAAAGGGAAAAATTTAAAATATACGGGGAGTTAATCAACACATACGGATACCAGCTGGCTCCGGAGGATACTAAACTTACCTGCATAAATTATTATGATAATCAGGAAATTACAATCCCCATCGATTGTTCGATGACGCCATCGGAAAATGCCAATAAATATTTTAACCGGTATAACAAAATGAAACGGACCTTTGAGGCTGTTACTCTGCAGCTGCAGGAAACATCGGAAACAATTTCCCATCTGGAATCCATTCTGACCGAACTGGATATTGCCAGAAAAGAGGAAGATCTTTTGTTTATCCGCAGAGAACTGGAGGATTGCGGATATATAAAGAAAAAAAATACCGGCAAAAAAAAGGGGCAGCGGATGCCCAAAAGCAGCCCGCTCCATTTCATTTCCTCCGACGGCTACGATATTTATGTGGGGAAAAATAATTATCAGAACGATGAGCTGACTTTTCATATCGCCACGGGAAATGACTGGTGGTTCCATGCCAAGAACATGCCGGGCTCCCATGTCATCGTAAAATGCAACGGAAAAGAACCGCCGATCCGCACCTTTGAGGAAGCCGCGAGCCTTGCCGCCTATTTTTCAAAGGGAAAGGGCTCGGATAAGCTGGAAATTGACTATACGCAGAAAAAAAATCTGAAAAAGCCAAATGGAAGTAAGCCGGGCTTTGTCATTTATTATACCAACTATTCTTTGATCGCCTCCTCCCGGATTGAAGGCATACGATGTCCGGACAAGGAAGATAGCGTCTTTTTGGAAAGGAGTTATTTATGAGCAAAATCGCCTACGATACCCATCTGCATACCAATTATTCCACGGACAGCTCTACTCCCCTGTCCGCCCAAATCCAACAGGCTGTCCGGCTGGGTCTAAGCGGCATCTGCGTGACAGACCATATGGATTACGGCTTTCCGCCTGAACTAATCAGTAAGAAAGAACCCTGCCCCTTTGTTTTTGATCCCGTACGTTATTTTGAAGAAATAGAGGACTGCAAATCCCGGTATCCGGCTATTAATATTGGAACGGGGGTAGAATGCGGGCTGCAGACCGCTCCCTCTGTGCGGGAAAAGAATCAAAGCCTCTCTGCCGATTACCCCTGGGATTATATTATCGGCTCGCTGCATCTGATTGATGGGGAGGATCCCTATAATTCCTCTTATTGGGAAGAAAGAGAAGCAGATGTCTGTGTACGCCGTTATTTTGAACAGCTTTATGAAAATATCCTGCTATTTTCCGATTTTGACTCTCTGGGACATATGGACTATGTCGTAAGATATGCGCCGGATGGTTATCTCTATGAGCCGGAAAAATATCAGACTATTATCGACGAGATCCTTTTATTTTTAATCCGCCGGGATAAGGCGCTGGAGTTAAACACCTCCGGTTTACGATCCGCCGTCCATACGCAGAATCCCCATGATTTTATACTGAAACGCTATGTGCAATTAGGGGGAAAACTGCTGACTATCGGCTCGGATGCCCATACCACGGAGCAAATGGCGTATGGATTTGACCTTCTCCCCGACAGGATAAAAAAAGCCGGTCTGCATCAATATGTGACATACCATCAGCGCAAACCGGTTTTTCATGATTTATAGAAACCTCTGTATTCTTTATCGTTTTTGATTCAATTTTACAAAGGCAGAATACGCAGGATTCATTTTTCTGTTTTTCTCCAACACCTGTTTCAATACATCTACTGTATCATCAATGTCCTGCCTGCTCGTCTTTTCCGAGAGGGTAAACCGCAGCGCTCCTCTTGCGATCTCCTCCGGCAGCCCGATTTCTGTCAGTACATGGGAAGATGCCGCCTGTCCGGCAGTGCAGGCGGAGCCGCTGGACGCGCAGATTCCCTCCATATCCAGTAAAATAACAATCGTTTCGCCATCGACAAAGGAAAAACTCATATTGACATTATTGGCAAGACGATCGGTTCTTGGACCGTTTAACCGGCAATATGGGATTTCCCTCTCAATACGGTGAATCATATAATCCCGCAGCGCCGTTTCCTGTTCTATCCGCTTTTGCATTGTTTTTCCCGCAATTTCCGCCGCCTTTCCCATACCGGCAATGGCCGCCACATTTTCTGTGCCTGCCCGCATCCCTCTCTCCTGTTTTCCTCCGTGTAAAAATGAAGGCAGTTTAACCCCATCGCGAATATATAAAAATCCGGTTCCCTTCGGCCCGTGAAATTTATGGCCGCTGGCGCTGAGAAGATCAACCTGCCATTGTTCGGGAAGAACCGGAATATGCCCAAATGCCTGAACGGCATCCGTATGAAAAAGAGCCGGATGCTTTTTTAAAATCTGCCCGATGCGTTCTATCGGTTGAATTGTCCCGATTTCATTATTAGCCGTCATAATTGATACCAGAATGGTATCCCGCCGTAATGCTTTTTTTAGACGTTCCGGATCTACTCTCCCCTGCTCGTCGACATCCAGATAGGTTACTTCAAATCCCCTCTTTTCAAGATATTCACAGGTATGAATAACGGCATGGTGTTCAATTTTACTTGTAATAATATGCCGTCCGGTCTGACAGCGGCTTTCCGCGCTTCCTATCAGCGCCCAGTTATCACTCTCTGTTCCGCCGGAAGTAAAATATATATTTTGAGGTTCGCATCCCAAAACACCGGCAATACTCTTTCGGGCGGTAAGAAGCGCCCGCTTATTATCTGCCCCTAAATCATATATACTGGAAGGATTTCCATATTCCTCTTTCAAATAGGGAAGCATATAGCTTAGTACTTCATCGGATATCTGCGTTGTTGCCGCATTATCCAGATAAATTCGTTTGTCCATGTGAGCCAGAGCCCCCTCTCCTGTCGCTATAATACAATTTATTCGGATTTTGTCGTATTGTGACGTCTAAAAAAGAAAAAGCGGCGGCAAAACTGCGCCGCCGCTTAAGGAAAATGTTATATACTAACAAAAATAAAACATTAGCGAATGGTAATTTTGTGATAGGAGCGTTTGGCAACTCCGTTTTTCTTTATAATCTCTTCACTGTGAACATGCAAAGCCTTCTCATTGGCCTGCCCTTCCTTTTCTGTCGGCGCCGTTTCCGTTTCCGGCTGCGGTACCGGTTCACTCTTTGGCTCTATTACATCCTTCAGGGAATAGGCAAATCCATTATACGGCGCTTCTCCCTCCTGTTTTTCCGACTGCCATTCCTTCTCCAGATCTTCTATTGTCGGCACCTTGGCATATTCCTGAGAGGCCTCATAGGAATCCGTTATCGGTCTGGTAACCGGCTCCATATCAAATTCCGGTTTCTCATAAGGAGGCATCGCGCTTTGGGAGCTCGGGGAATTCTGAGTGTAGAAATTTCCCTCCTCATCCGTAAGCACCTCTAAATCCTCCGTGATTTCCGGTTCATCTAAAACGACAGGAACGCTTTCCTCTTCGGCATCGCCGCTTTCAATGACGTCTGCCATATCCTCCTGGGCGCTTTCATTCATACGGCGTATATTATCGGAAATATCCAGCCGGTCTAAAAAGTGATTTAGCTGGCTGTCTTCTTCTAACGATATTGTGTTTTCCTGTGTGTCCATGCCCGTGTCAAAGGACAAAAACTGCTCCATATCCGTCTGTTCATTTTCGTCTGTTTTTTCTGCGATTATATTTTCTTCGGCATCCGGCGATTCTTCAACCGGGGTCAGCAGGTTCTCTGTTTCTTCTTCCGTTTGCGGACTGACGATTTCTATTTTTTCTTCCGGCGCTTCCTCCTCCGTTTTCCCGTCTGTAACGGTTTCTTCTTCTGTGTCCGGTTCTTCTGCCGCCGGTTCTTCTGTTTCCTTTTTATATCCCGGGATATATTGTCTGGGCGCGCTCCATTCCGGCAGTTCATCCCTACTTCCGGCAGGAGAAATTTTCTCTTCCGAAACGGGACTGACAGCCTCTGTCAGGACTGCCTCCTTTGTCTGGTCGTCTTTTTTCTTAATGGCAGCTTCCTCCTTTACTGTGTCTTCTGTATCTTCTTTTTCCGGTTTGGTTATTTTTTCCGATTTAGTTTCTTCTTCCGGTTCGGTTATTTTTTCCGATTTGGTTTCTTCTTCCGGTTCCCATTCCTCTTCTGATTCTTCTTCCCCTTCCTTTGCGTATCCGGCATCCGGCAATGCCGTTTCTGTTTCCGGCTCCGGCAACAGGGTATTCGATAGTCCGTATGCCGAAAAAACAGGCAGGAAATATGTCATGTAATAAAAATGGCTGCCTTCTTCCCCGTATAACAGATATTCCGCCAAAACAACGAGGTAAGTCAGACATAACGGGCCAATACCGGATGTCTTCTTCCGGATGCTGTAATAGCCGCACAGCGTAGCTAAAAACATCAAGATAGAAGGAAATAAGCCGTACCGGAACGGTTCATACAAATATCGTACCGCTTTTGCATATTTATTTAATAAATAACTCCCGATATCTTCTAATTGCGTAAACTCTAAGAGCCGTCCGTCTATATTTAATACCGGAAAAGAAAATAATTCTTTCAGATATAAATTGGCGCCCAGAAGGAAAAGGGCGGTAAACAAAACAAAGAAAATAGCGCAGACAAATCCGTTAGAGAATATGCCCCCCTTTTCTTTTGTTTTTCCAAAGATTAACGTGACGGCACAGCCAAATAATAAGATGACCACAAAAGGATTCACTACGATGGCAAGGGCAAAAATACCCGCCAGCGCCAGATAGGAAGCCGCAATAATAAATCCGTTGTTTACAAAGGATTTCGTAAGTACCAGCGTCACAAAAAGGAATAAGGCGTAAGGAAGAAGGAAACAAATGCTGTCAATATACTGGCTGGCATCAAAGGTTTGGTTTGCCATTGCCAATATAAAGAAAAATCCCATGACAAAAGCGGCGCAGCCGCACAATCTTCCCCCTAACAGGCGCGCCGAGAGGTAAATGCCAAGCAGCAGGCAGAGAATCAAAACGTCATTGTCAATCCCCTTATCCAGATTCAAATAAAAAAGCATGCCACAGACAACTATTCCAATCATCGCCTCCGGCAATATAAGAATAGACCTGTTTTTTTGGAAAAACTCCAGCCGTCTGCTTTCCTTCAGAAAAAAGGCGCTGATCAAATATATAATAATCCCCATTACAATAAGACAGGCAATTACATTACGATAGTGAGTACTATTGGTAATGGATAAATAAACCAACTCCAAAAAGCCTAATCCAAAAAACAGGATAAATAAAAAAGAATAAAGTATTGTCGGCACATTTCTTTTTAATAACACATATAACGCCCCTTTTTTACACAAATATACATATATATAATACTATAAAATAAGTAAGATGACAACATTTTTTCACTTTTGTTTACATAGACTATAAAAAAAGGGGATTACATAGAATTTCTTGAAGAATCAATTATTAAAAGGAACGATTATTTTAACCGGCGCCGGTATCATTACCCGGGTAATCGGATTTGTATACCGCATTTTTCTGGCGGGAACGCTGGGCGAAACTAATTTGGGAATTTATCAGTTGATCTTCCCGGTATACAGCATATGTTTTACCTTATATGCCTCCGGTATTCAGACTGCCGTATCGCAGATGATTTCCCATGAACCGGGCAGCAAACATCCCGGTATTTTAAAGAGCGGAATTTGTCTGTCTGTTCTTATAGCAGTTTTCCTCTCTTTTTCCCTGTTCTATTTTTCCGATGAAATAGCCTCCTCTTTTCTGGGGACAAAAGAAACGGCATCCCTGCTCCGGATCCTTGCCTTTTTGTTTCCCTTTTGCGGGGTAACCTCTGTCATTAATGGTTATTTTTACGGCATAAGCGATGCCCGTATCCCCGCTATTTCCCAGATCGTCGAGCAGTTATTCCGAGTCGGGTTTGTAGTCGGGATCTCGCTGCTTGTCCTGTCGGGGAGATTAACAAGTGAAATCGCCGTACTGGGATTAATCATAGGGGAGCTTGCCTCCCATGTTTATAACATTGTGCGTCTTTTTCCCCATATACCCTTCCGGATAATAAAAAAGAGCCGGATGAATATCAAAAGACTCGTAGCCCTGTCCCTTCCCCTCAGTGCAAACAAGCTGGTCATCTCCATTCTGGGAAGCATCGAATCCGTCCTGATCCCCGCTATGCTGTACCAGTACGGATATGCCTATGAGGACGCCCTTGCCCTTTTTGGTATCCTGACCGGCATTGTGCTGCCCTTTATTTTATTCCCGGGCACCCTTACCAATTCACTTTCGGTCCTTCTACTGCCCGCGATATCCCGCGCCGCAGGAAACGACCAGTACCGTATTGTCAAGAGGACAACCGACACTGCCCTGCGGTATTCCATTTTACTGGGCGTCATTACCAGCAGCCTGTTTTTAAATTATGGAAGGGAAATCGGACTGTTTGTCTTTCAGAGCGAAAACTCCGGGAAACTATTGACCGCCCTCTCGTTCCTCTGTCCGTTTTTATATGTTTCCACGACATTGACCAGCGTGATTAACGGATTAGGAAAAACCGGCATTACCTTTTTCCATATGATAATCGGGCTTTGCCTGCGTATTCTGTTTCTGGTTTTTGTTACTCCGGCATATGGTATTTATGGCTATCTTTTTGGCATGACGATCAGCCAGATCGTGACATGCCTGCTAAATGGGATTTACCTTATCAGGCAAAATGGCATCCGGTTCCAGCTTATGAACCATTTTGTATGGCCGATGATCTTTTGCTCCTGTATTTTATATATATCCAAGCTCGCCGGCTCCCTGTTGCAAAATTATATCTCCCATCCGTTAGCGGGATTTTCTTTTATTCTTCCCGCCGCTATCCTTATCCTCCTTTATTTATGGCGATTTCAACTCATTCTCCCTGCCGATTTCAGGAGGAAATAAGGGAAAGCAGCTCTTCCTCTGTAATAATCGGGATTGAAAGCTCTTTTGCTTTTTTGTTCTTTGAAGAGGAGGAGGTTATATCATTATTCACAAGATAGCTTGTTTTGGCGCTGACGCTGCCCGATACTTTTCCACCCAGCGATTCAATTTTTTCTTTACACTCACTGCGGTTGGCAAATTGCGTAAGAGTTCCCGTGATGACAAAGGTTTTTCCTGCTAACGGCTGTTCTCCTTCCACGGACGGATACTGTATCCGGAGAATCTTTTCTAACTCTTCTACCATCTGCTGATTTTTTTCCTGGGCAAAAAAATCAACAAAGGAGCAGGCAAGCACCTCTCCGATTCCCTCAATGCGGCAAAGTTCTTCCTTTGTCAGGTTTTTTAATTCCGAAAGCGAAACCGGATAAGCATTCATAATCAGTTTTGCCGTACTCAATCCGATTCCCTTAATGCCAAGGCTGTATACTACCTTGGCTGCCGGCACGTCCTTAGCCGCTTCAATCGCCTCCAGAAGATTTTGATAGGACTTTTCTCCAAAACCTTCCATTTCCACAAAAATATCTTTGCTTTTCTCTAATGAAAAAATATCAGTCAGGGAGTGTATTACCTTCTCATTTACCAATTTCTCCAAAGTTGCCTCCGACAGCCCGTCAATATTTAACGCATCCCGGCTGACAAAATGGCTGAGAGCCTTAATCTTTTTTGCATAGCAGTTTGGATTCTGACACATGAGGACAACGGAACCGTTATCATTTACCAGGGTGGTTTCCTGTCCGCATATCGGACATTTTTTCGGAATCTCGCAATGATCATTTTTTGTTTTATTTTCATAAATCTGCGGAATGATCATATTCGCCTTATAGACGGAAATGCGGTCGCCGATACCCAGCTTTAAATCCCGGAGGACGCTGACGTTATGGACGCTGGCGCGGCTGACCGTAGTCCCCTCCAGCTCTACCGGGTCAAATACAGCCACCGGATTGATCAGCCCGGTGCGGGAAGCGCTCCACTCTATTTTGCGCAGCGTTGTATCTGCCAGTTCATCCTTCCATTTAAAAGCGATGGAATCTCTGGGGAATTTCGCAGTTCTCCCCAGCGAGCGGCTATAGGAAACATCGTCATAGGTTAATACCAGACCGTCGCTGGGCAAATCGCAGGATGCGATTTCCTCTGAAAATTGCGCCACGCTTTCCGACAGCGTATTCTTATCTACCGTTTTGAAAGGGACAATATCAAAGCCAAGGCCGGATAACCAGTCAAGCCCCTCCTCCTTGGTGGAAAATTCCCTGTTATCATCCGTCATAATAAGGTTATACGTATAAAAATGCACCCGCCTTTTTGCCGTGATCTCATTGTTTAACTGCCTGACGCTGCCGCTGCAGAGGTTTCGGGGATTCTTATACTTTTCGCCAATTTCTGCCGTCTGATTATTTAGAATTTCAAAATCGGAATAGCGGATTAAAGCCTCGCCTCTCACCACTAAGCGTCCGGTAAAAGATAATCTTTCCGGAATGTTCACAAAGGTGCGGGCATTGTTTGTAATAACCTCTCCCACTTCCCCGTTTCCTCTCGTCAAAGCCTTGGATAACCTGCCGCCCTCATAGGTCAGGATAACACTGATACCGTCCAGCTTTAGAGAAAGAAGCCCCTTTTTTTCTCCTATCCAGTCCACCAGGGAGGCTACCTCTTTTGTTTTGTCCAGAGAAAGCATAGGGGCAATATGGGCCTCCTTTGGCAGTTCGCTGATTGTTTCGTATCCGACATGAACAGTCGGACTGGCGGACATGACCACGCCGGTTTTTTCTTCTAATGCCGCCAATTCATCATAAAGTTTGTCATACTCATAATTGGACATAACTTCATCCTGTCCCTGATAATACACCCGAGCCGCCTCATTCAACTTATTGATTAATTCTTTCATTCGGAGCATTTCCTGTTTCATTGCTTACTTTCCTTTCTGCACAGCATTTTTTTAACTGTATGGTTTCTTCCTCCGTCAGATAACGCCACTGACCCTCCGGCAAATCTCCCAAAGAAATATTCATAATCCGGAGCCTTTTTAATATTTGTACCCGATATCCAAAATATTCACACATCCTTCTTATCTGACGATTTAACCCCTGCGTCAGAATAATATGAAAATGCCTTCCTTTTCTTTTGATAATACGGCAGGGTCTTGTTATGGTATCTAATATTGGCACACCCTGTTCCATTGCCTCATAAATCTCAGGGGACATCGGACGGTTCAAAGTAACGGCGTATTCCTTTTCGTGATAGTGGCTGCCCCGGAGAATATCATCCATTAATTGTCCGTTATTCGTTAATAAAATTAAACCGGTAGAAGCCTTATCCAGACGTCCTATCGGATAAATTCTTTCCGGAAACCCTATGGCGTCAATAATATTATTTTTTTCCTTCGGGCTTGTTGTACAGACTACTCCTTCCGGCTTATGATAAGCGAGGATAATTTCCTTTTTTGTCCTTTTTACCGGCAACCCGTCCATGCAGATTTCATCGCTGTCAGTTACCATATCTCCCATTACTGCCAGCCTGCCGTTTATGGTAATACGGCCCATTTCAATTCTACGGTCTGTTTCTCTCCGGGAACAAATCCCGCATTGACTGATATACTTATTGATGCGAATGGCTTCCTTTTCCATTGAATCGTCCTCTTCTTTCCTGCCTTTCCTGCAGCGGCTTTAAAATTTAACGAATATCTGTCTGAAAAAATGGTACGTTTGCTGAAACGTACCATTTTCTCATCCTGTAATATCTTTATCCGGAATTTATTAATTATTATTTAGGCTGTGCTGCCGGTGTGACGGCATACGGAGAAGCGGCGGGATTTGCCGCCGGCGCCTGAGTGACCGATGCCGGCGCCTGAGTGACCGATGCCGGCGCCTGAGTGACCGGCGCCTGCGCTGCCGGCGTCTGGGAAACCGGATTGGCAGAATTCGGAGCGGCTGTTGGAGCGGCGCTTGCCCTCTGTTCCGCAGATTCCTCAATTTCCTTTTGCTTATCCTGCAGCAAATGTTTCAGGCTCTCATCCTTTTCCGCAGCCTCCTCCAGCTTCTTTTTCACATCTTCCCTCAATTTAATCAGCTCTTCATTTTTATAGGTGGAATTAATAAATTCTACCTGAACCTCATCCAATGCGCTTAAATAAATCGTATACTTTCCGTCTGAAGTAACTGTCACATAAAAAGCGGTAAGGCCGGGTGACAGAGTCTGGATATTTTTCAATTTCATATCATAACGGGCGAAAACCTGGTAGGCGTCGGCATCGTCCTGCTTGATAACATAGCAGTTGATATTGCGGTAATCCTCCACATATTTCGCCTTGATAGTCAGGGTTTCCCGGTTGATCTGATTGGGATCGCTGACCAGAGTCCCCATCGTTTCAATATCTACCGCCTTTTTCGCCGCATAATAATCCTTGATCAGCTTATTGATCTCTTCATTTTGGTTTAACATTAATTCGGCATCTTCTGCATGATTAACCTGGGAACCGCCGGTTGGTATCAGAGTCAGAATAAAAAAGCTTAACAGTAAAGTAACGACGGAAATGACAATTACAAGTTTTTTATATTTTAATTTCATAGAAATTCCAACTTTCTTTCATCAATCTACATTTACCAACATAGTATAACAATTTTTGAAAGATTTGTCTATGCCTTTAGTGAGTTTTTTATCTGGCGCAGTTCCTCCCAGGTAAAATGATAATTCGTATTGCAAAAGTGACAATTCATTTCAATAGGCTCTTTATCCCTGATTATTTCCTCTAATTGCGCGCTTCCCAGACTGATAAGCGCCTTCTTTACCCTCTCTTTGGAGCAATTACAGGAAAATGATGCCGGCATCCGTTCTTTGGATAACACCAGTCCAAAGCCATCCAGAATTTCCTGTAACATGGTTTCCGGCGTGCGTCCTTTGGAAAACAGGGCGGTCACCGGCTCTGTTTCCTTTAACCGGCTTTCCAGCTTCCCGATTATTTCCTCCGGGGTATCCGGCATAAGCTGTATTATATAGCCTCCCGCCTGTGCCACGGTGTTATTTTTATTCATCAAAACTCCCAGGGCAACGGAAGACGGAGTCTGCTCCGAAGCGGCAAAATAATAGGTCAGATCCTCCGCAATTTCCCCGGAAACTAATTGCACCTGTCCCGAATAGGGCTCTTTTAATCCAATATCCTTGATCACGGTGAGAATACCCAGATCCAATGCCTTTCCTACATCCAGTTTTCCTGCCGGACTCGCAGGCAGGGAAACCACAGGGTTTACGGCGTATCCCTTAACATGTCCCAAAGCATCCGCCGTTACCGTCAGCCCTTTGGCGGGACCGCTGCATTGAATCTGTAAGGTCAGCAGATCTTTTTCTCCCTTCATCATCGCTCCCATCATCGCGCCGCCGGACAACAGGCGTCCCAGCGCCGCTGTCATAACCGGGCTTGTCTTATGACGTTTTCGCGCCTCTTCCGTAAGCTCGCGGGCGGTAATCGCGAAACAGCGTATCTGTCCCTCTGCCGCAATGCCGCGTACAATATAGTCTTTCATTCCAGCCCTCCATTCCCAAGCGTCTGCCTGTGTTTCCTTCCGGCATACAAAAAATGCACCTGGAGGGATTCGAACCCCCGGCCAAAGGCTTCGGAAGCCTCTACTCTATCCACTGAGCCACAGGTGCATTGCTTATCCATTATATATCATATTCCTATGATTTGTAAAGAAAAATTTACAGGAAAATCTGCTCTAATGGAAATAAAATCACACCGGCGGGAGTCGGAATTACTATCTAATATACAAATTTTTTCTCCTCCCTGTCATAATAAAAAGCAGTATCCGCCAGGATTTCTTCCCGGCTGACATGTTTTTTATTAATGTCTTCCACCATCGCTGTCAAATCGGAAAGATTCTTATCATCGTTACCCGGTATCACTATAATTTCATGGATGCTGCTGGGCAGTATGTACAGGTTACTATTATACTTTTCTGCCAGATTCTGGATCAGGTTTTCATAGAGTAAAACGGTAGCGCCCTGGATGCCGCTTTCATTTGTTGCGATTAAGGGGGAATTTTTTTCAGCAAGGGATTCCTCCTTCGACGCCGGTAAAAATTCCTCTTTCAATCCAAGATAGGAAGCGATAAGGTTTTCCAGCAAATCTATTTTTACCGGGAAAATTCTCGGAGTATTTTCCCGGGCGAGCTGATACAGTTTTTTCAGCGAAACCTCCCATTTTTCCATTAACTCATTGTTGATCCGGATAGATTCCAGGCCATCTGGGGATAAATTGCACACAACGGCGAAGGTAATCGACATATTAAGGAACGGAATATGGGGGATTCCCTGCAATACTTTTTTATTTTTCTCTGTGGAAATAAGCCGGTAAATAATTTTATCCTGACAGGCTTCAAAATCCATAGCAAAGGAATCATATTGCCCCGCATGCTCCCGCACCTGGCAGAGGACGGACAGTATCTGCTCTGCAATCTCACTCATCGTCCGTTTCATTTGGATATAATCATCATAATAATTTTCGATATAAATGGTAGGGGAAATGGTTTCTCCCTCCCTTTGCACAATGATTCCATAACGGGCAACGTCATTGTTTTTCATAAATACGTCATAACGGATTTGGCATCCATCGTCAGCGAGTAAACCCCTTAGCTGCTCCGCCAGCTGCTCTGTAAATTGTTTTTTGGTCATACAGACTCCCTTCACATTATTACAAAATAATACCAGGCAGGAGTATTGTAACAAAGGACAGAAGGGATTACAAGTGCTGTTTCATACGATTTTCATGCGCTTCAGTTATCTCTTTCGCCTTACCTTCCCGCAGGCTGCCAATAAAAAAGGCGGTCCGATTTCTCAAACCGCCGTGATTTTCCGGCGCTTTTTCCGCCGGTTATTTTCCTTTCGCTTCTACGCTTCCGGCACATCCTTTATGCTGAAGCTGATGCGTCCCATTTTATCTTTTCCCAGACATATCACTTTAACCTTATCGCCCAGTGTCAGTTCATCTTCCACATGGTTAATGCGGCGTTTGGCAATATTGGAAATATGGACCATCCCCTCCTTGCCCGGAGCGAATTCAATAAATGCGCCGAAATCTTTAATACTGACTACTTTTCCTTCAAGGATCTGTCCTTTTTCAAAATCAGTAACAATAATCTCGATCAGACGGATAGCCTCGTCCATTGCCGCCTTGTCTGTTCCGCAAACGGATACGGCGCCATCATCGGTAATGTCGATTTTAACGCCGGTAAGCTCTATCAGCGCATTGATCGTCTTTCCTCTCTGGCCTACAACATCGCCAATCTTAGAAGGATCAATCATAATCTGTTTGATCTTTGGCGCATATACGCTGACTTCTTTTCTCGGCTCGGAAATAGCCTTCTTCATTACTTCATCCAGAATATATTCTCTGGCTTCCTTCGTCCGGTAAATCGCCTGTTCTACGATTTCTCTTGTCAGACCATGGATCTTAATATCCATCTGGATTGCGGTAATACCCTTGTGCGTCCCAGCAACCTTAAAGTCCATGTCGCCAAAGAAGTCCTCTAACCCCTGTATATCCGTGAGGATCAGATAATCATCATCCGTTTCTCCTGTCACCAGACCAACTGAAATACCGGCTACCGGCGCCTTAATAGGAACGCCTGCCGCCATCAGGGATAAGGTGGAGGCACAAATACTTCCCTGGGAAGTAGAGCCGTTGGATTCTAAAATTTCCGATACGGTACGGATGGCGTACGGGAACTCCTCTTCACTTGGGATCATAGGAAGCAGGGCTCTTTCTGCTAAAGCGCCATGACCGATTTCACGACGTCCCGGTCCTCTGGAAGGTCTGGTTTCCCCTACAGACCAGGATGGGAAATTGTAGTGATGGATATATCTCTTGCTTGTCTTATTTTCATCCAGCCCGTCTAATTTCTGCTTTTCGGAAAGCGGGGCTAATGTCGTAATATTCAGCACCTGCGTCTGTCCGCGGGAGAATAAACCGGAACCATGTACCGTCGGCAGCACATCTACCTCGGCATGGAGCGGACGGATCTGTTTTATTTCGCGTCCGTCAGGACGTTTGCGGTCCTTCAGGATCATTTTCCGCACGGTTTTTTTCTGGAATTTGTAAACTGCTTCATCAATCAACGGCAGCCAGTCTTCATGTTCCTCGGCATAACGCTCCTCCAACTGGTCTTTGATCTTTCGGATATTTTCCTCACGCACCTGCTTTACATCAGTAAATACAGCCTCTTCCATCGCCTGCGGCGTAATAAAGTTTACCATATCCTCAAACATATCCTCGGGAATGTCAAAATGCTCATACTCATGCTTTTCTTTTCCGCATTCTGCCACTATTTTATCAAAGAACTCGATAATCTGACCATTTAATTCATGGGCGCCATAGATAGCCTTAATCATCGTTTCCTCATCTACTTCATTGGCTCCCGCCTCAATCATAATTACCTTTTCACGGGTAGAAGCCACCGTCAACGCCAAATCCGATACCTCTCTCTGGGCGCTGGTCGGGTTGTAGACAAGCTCCCCGTCCACCAGGCCAACCTGCGTCGCCGCCGTAGGGCCGTCAAACGGGATGTCCGATATACTGGTGGCAAGGGCGGAGCCAAGCATTGCCAAAAGCTCCGGACTGCAATCCTGATCTACATCCATAACCAGATTCTCTAACGTCACATCATTGCGGTAATCTTTAGGAAATAACGGGCGCATCGGCCGGTCGATTACACGGCAGGTTAAAATTGAATTTTCAGTAGGTTTTCCCTCTCTTCTGGTAAAACCTCCCGGGATTCTCCCTACTGAATACATTTTTTCATGGTATTCCACGCTGAGCGGGAAAAAATCAATCCCCTCTCTCGGTTTTTCGGAAGCTGTCGCCGTTGATAACACGACAGTATTCCCGTAACGCATAAAAGCAGCTCCGTTTGCCTGGGCAGCCATGCGTCCGATATCTACAGACAGGGTTCTGCCGGCAAGTTCCATACTAAATGTTTTGTACATATTCTGTCTCCTTTAATTTTATTTGGAGATACCGAAACATCTGAAAAACACATCCGCTGTCAGGCATTATTCCCCGGGCAATGCGCTTTTCAGAAGTCTCGGCTTTATCTCCGTAATTTTGCATACTGTGATATTATACACGATATTGCAATAAATTGCAAATAATAATCCCCCGCCCTTTTCCCGCTTCCTTTCTCAATCCTCATGGAGGGAGGGATAGCTGATGTCATTGTCGTCCCAGGTCAATACTTCATCATGGAACAGCGGGATGCGCATCAACCCCGCCCCAAAAAGATAAGCGCGGTCACGCTCCGGGATTTCATTCAGGGAACGCCACACTACGCCCACAATTGTCTGCTCCTCTGCGGAAAGCTCCGGGTCTATTCCTTTTACTGCCTCTGCCCCTTCGGGTATTTCTACTAAAAAAGAAAAAATACGGCTCTCTAAATCCGGCTTGTACTCTACGGCAAGGGGGCGAAGAATTTTACCCTCCAGATGCGTTTCCTCTTTTAATTCGCGCAGGGCTGCCTGCTCCGGCGTTTCGCCGTCCTCTATCCCGCCGCCGGGGAGATTAAAAAAGTCCCTCCCTTTCATAATATGTTCCACTAACAGCAGTTTCCCATCCCGGCAGACAACTGCCTGGCTTCGGTTTCGTTTCATTTTTACACTCCTCTTTTTTCTGTGAAAAAGATAAAAGTGCTTCCATACACAAACGTATACAGAAGCACAATAATCCTTACTTACGCAAGCCTAATTTTTCAATTAAGGTACGATAACTCTCCAAGTCTGTTCTCTTTAAATAGTCCAGAAGGCCTCTTCTCTTACCAACCATCTTCAACAGTCCCCTGCGGGAGTGGTGGTCTTTTTTGTTTGCCTTCAAATGCTCGGTCAACGTGTTGATCCTCTCGGTTAAAAGAGCTACCTGAACCTCCGGCGAACCTGTATCGTTCGGTGTTCTTCCATAGGCTTCAATAATTTCCTTTTTCTTTTCTGTTGTCATCATTTTCCTATACCTCCATATTGTTTTATGCGTATCTTTCCCGCATTCTTTCCCCATTTACTAAGACCTGGTCGGAGTTCTCCAAAATCCTGGTAATGGCAGATTATTAACTTTTGTATCATAACATACTTTTTTCCTGTTGTAAAGCTGTTTTTATTCCGACCTCGTTCGTATTGTCGCAATATCCACTAAGGTCATTTCATTCTTATCGGAATCCTCCAGCGCGGTCAAAAGCGCATTGGCAGTATCGATAGAAGTCAAACAGGTTACGCCGGTTTCGATAGAAGTACGGCGGATGAGGAAACCGTCATGGGAGTGTTCTCCCTGCTTGGGAATATCAATGACAAGGTCAATCTCATGTCCCAAAAGCAAATCCATTAAGGTCGGCGATTCCTGCTCGATCTTATTTACTCCGATTACTTCTATTCCCTGGCCGGAAAGATATTTTGCCGTTCCCTTAGTCGCATAAATTTCATATCCCAATGCCTGAAAACGTCTTGCCACGGAAACCGCTTCTTTTTTGGAATCATCCTTTACCGTCAGTATCATTTTCTTATATTTGGGAAGATTGATGCCCGCCCCCATAAATGCCTTGTGGAGGGCTTCATTAAAGGTTTTCGCAATACCCAGACACTCTCCGGTAGATTTCATCTCCGGCCCCAGGCTGATTTCGGCTCCTCTCAATTTTTCAAAGGAGAAGACCGGCATTTTAATAGCAATATAATCTGCCGGCTGCGCCAGCCCCGGCGTATAACCCATATCTCGTATTTTCTCCCCCAGAATAACACGGGAGGCAAGTTTTACAATCGGGATGCCGGTTACTTTGCTGATATAAGGCACGGTACGGCTGGAACGCGGATTTACTTCAATCACATAAACTTCATCCTGATAGACGATGAACTGAATGTTAATCAGCCCCACGACATTCAGGCTCTTTGCCAGCTTTGCCGTATAATCTACCAGAACCTCCTGTACAGCAGGCTTAATGCTTTGAGCCGGATATACGGAAATACTGTCGCCGGAATGGATCCCGGCGCGTTCGACATGTTCCATAATGCCCGGAATCAGGATGTCTTCCCCGTCGCAGACGGCATCTACCTCAACCTCTTTTCCCATCAGGTATTTATCCACCAAAATCGGATGTTCCTGTACATGACGGTTAATGATCGACATAAATTCCCTGATATCATCATCCTGAATGGCAATCTGCATTCCCTGTCCTCCCAATACATAGGAAGGACGGACAAGAACCGGATAGCCCAACTCCTCTGCCGCCTGCAGCGCCTCCTCTGTAGTAAATACAGTACGCCCCGCCGGTCTTGGAATTTTGCACTCCTCCAAGATTGCATCGAAGAGCTCACGGTCCTCGGCTTTATCCACATTCTCGCCGCTGGTGCCGAGAATCGGCACTCCCATTTTTAAGAGCGCCTCCGTTAATTTAATGGCAGTCTGGCCGCCAAACTGCACAACGGCGCCGTCCGGATTTTCTATATCCACGATATTTTCTACATCCTCCGGCGTCAACGGTTCAAAATAGAGCTTATCCGCCACATCAAAATCCGTGCTGACAGTTTCCGGATTGTTATTGACAATAATCGTTTCATAGCCGCTCTGTGCCAGTGACCATACGCTGTGGACGGAGCAGAAATCAAACTCGATTCCCTGCCCGATGCGAATCGGGCCGGAGCCAAGTACCATAACGCGTTTTTTATCTTTTTTCTTTTTTACTTCGGTTTCACTGCCAAAGACACTGTAATAATACGGGGTAGATGCCTCAAATTCCGCCGCGCAGGTATCCACCATCTTGAAGGCGGCTACTATGCCGTTGTCAAGACGCATCTGACGGATTTCCTTTTCGGTCTTCCCGACATATCCGGCAATTACAGAGTCAGGAAATTCCATTCGTTTTGCCTCCGCCAGTATTTCCGGCGTAAGGCTTTTGGTTTTCAGCGTGTATTCCATCTCCACCAGCCGGGCAATCTTATCAATGAACCAGCAGTCAATCATTGTAATTTCATGGATTTCCTCATAGGTAGCCCCTTTGCGCAGCAGCTCGGCAATGACAAAGATACGGCGGTCATCCACAATATGCACCCGCTCTAATAATTCTTCTTTGGAGCGGTCTGTATACCGTCCTATATCCAAGCTGTCAATATGCTGTTCCAGCGAGCGCAGCGCCTTCATCAAAGCGCCCTCAAAGTTATCGCAGATACTCATAACCTCTCCGGTTGCTTTCATCTGGGTTGTGAGCGTTCTCTTCGCCTTAATAAATTTATCAAAAGGAAGCCGCGGGATTTTTACCACGCAGTAATCCAATGCCGGCTCAAAACTGGCAAAGGTTTTTCCGGTAATGGCATTCGGGATTTCATCCAGCGTATAGCCGAGGGCAATCTTTGCCGCCACCTTGGCGATTGGATATCCTGTCGCCTTAGAAGCCAAGGCGGAAGAACGGCTCACTCTTGGATTTACCTCAATAACACAGTACTCAAAACTCTCCGGATGGAGAGCGAACTGCACGTTACAGCCTCCTGTGATTTCCAATTCCGTAATGATGTTTAAAGCGGAGGAACGAAGCATCTGGTACTCTTTATCTGCCAGGGTCTGGGACGGCGCCACAACAATGCTGTCGCCGGTATGTACTCCGACAGGGTCAATGTTTTCCATATTACAGACCGTAATACAGTTTCCATTGGAATCCCGCATCACCTCATATTCGATTTCCTTCCAACCGGCGATACAGCGTTCAATCAGGCACTGTCCGACGCGGCTTAACCGCAGCCCGTTGGAGCATATATCGTGGAGTTCTTCTCCATTATGGGCAATTCCGCCGCCGCTTCCCCCCAGGGTATAAGCAGGACGGATCACTACCGGATACCCGATTTCCTCAGCAAAGGCAATAGCCTCTTCCACAGTTTCCACAACGGTGCTTGCTGCAATAGGCTCGCCGATCTTTTCCATGGTTTCTTTAAATTCCAAACGATCCTCGGCTTTTTTTATCGTCAGGGCGGTCGTACCGATAAGCCGGACATTCTCCTCGGCTAAAAATCCGGATTCTTCCAGTTCCATCGCGATGTTCAGAGCCGCCTGCCCTCCGAGAGTCGGCAGGATGCTGTCCGGCCTTTCCTTTTGGATTAATTTTTTTACGATATCCGGTGTCAGAGGCTCAATATAAACCCGGTCAGCAATATCTTTATCGGTCATAATGGTAGCCGGATTGGAATTGATCAGCACAACCTCCATTCCCTCTTCCTTCAGGGAGCGGCATGCCTGTGTGCCGGCATAATCAAATTCCGCCGCCTGTCCAATGACAATCGGGCCGGAACCGATGACTAATACTTTCTTTATTCCCTCAATTTTTGGCATTTTACTCTCCCTCCATCATTTTGATAAATCTGTCAAAAAGCACTTCGGAATCCCTCGGGCCCGCGCAGGCCTCCGGATGGAACTGAACCGTAAATATCTTTTTGTTTTTATATTTTAACCCTTCTACCGTACCGTCGTTTACATTGACAAAAGCTACCTCCGCCACATCGGCAGGCACCGAATCCGCCTTTACTACATAGCCATGGTTCTGAGAGGAAATATAAACGCGTCTGGTTTCCAGATCTTTTACCGGATGATTGGCGCCCCGGTGTCCATACTTCATTTTCTCCGTGTCGCAGCCGTTTGCCAGCGCCATCAGCTGATGCCCCAGACAAATGGCAAAAATCGGCACATCCGATGCATACAGTTTTTTCAGCTCTTCTATAACCCCGACAGCTTCTTTGGGATCCCCGGGACCATTCGTCAGCATAATCCCGTCCGGCTTCGAGGCAAGAATATCTTCCGCCTTTGTATAAGCCGGATATATCGTGACCTGACAGCCTCTTTTTAACAGGCATCTGGCAATGTTAAATTTTGTACCAACATCAAGAATAGCAACCTTCTTTGTTACCGGAATGTTGCTATCAGTATTTAAATCTCCCGGCCGGTAGGAAATAATTTCCCTGGTGGTAACTTTCTCTACCACGCCCCGGACAGAATATTGTTTGATTTTTTTTATGGCGGCCTCCATATCTTCCGGTTCTTCTGTCGTAATCATGCCATTCATCGTTCCCTTTTCACGCAGAATCTTAGTCAGGGCGCGGGTATCGATGCCCTGGATGCCGGGGATATCCTGTTCTGTCAGGAAATCCTGTATCGCCTGCTCATTGCGGAAATTACTTCCCAGCCGCGCCAGCTCACGGACAATAAAGCCATCCGTATAGGAGCCCTTTGCTTCCATATCCTTTCGGCAGATGCCGTAATTGCCAATTAAGGGATAGGTCATAACGACTGCCTGTCCCGCATAGCTTGGGTCAGTCAGCACTTCCAGATATCCTGTCATGGAAGTATTGAAAACAATCTCGCTGATTACCTCCCTTGTGCTTCCGATGCTCTTGCCGGTAAATCTGGTTCCGTCCTCCAGTATTAAATATGCCTTCATTTTGTCCTCCTTTTTCCCCTGGGAAGGGACTTCTCTATTCATTCAGCGCTAAAATCATTTCTGCGGTTTCCACTAAAGTATTTCCACTATCCATACTGAGTTTCTGAATATATTTATGCGCTTCGCTTTCCGACAGATGATTTCTCTCCATCAGAAGGCTCTTCGCATTCTGAATCAGTTTTTGTTCCTTTTCCGAGCGCTTTTTGGGCCGGGGCCTGCCGGGACTTTTTTTGGGTCTTTCCATTTCCCAGAACATTGTCTGTATCGTACTGACTAACTCATGGGAATGGATCGGCATGGCAAGACACATAATATTGCCGATAGAGCATTCCTGCAACTTGTCCGGAGATGCCACTAAAAGCATTTGAAATTCCCTTGGCAGATAGCCGTATAACTCATGGTAGTGCATATCCGGCAGACGATATCCGCACAGCACAATACCGCCGTCACTTTCGTTGGCGGCAGCAATTACATGAGATGCGCTATTACATGCTAGTATATCATCATATCCGTTCCGATTCAAAACATTTTTTAATTTTTTTGCATCAGCCAGCTTTGGAAACGCTATTATTATCCGTAACACGATTCGCACCTCCTCGCTCCAATCTACCGTAAAACTGCTGTTTTTGGCAGAAATTTGCTGGTATGAGGCGATTTAAATACGGTCCAGATATTTTTCAACTTCCCAGGCTGTCACCTGCTCGCAAAATTCATTCCACTCCTCCTTTTTCTTCTTTACCAGAATATGGGATAGCTGCTCCCCATATATTTTCTGAAGGAAGGTATCCTTTTGGAATTCCATAATGGCTTCCGCCAGCGTTCTTGGCAAAATATCAAAATCGGCTCCGTTTTCTCCTGTCTGGTCGTCCAGGCTGACCGGCGGCTCTATCTTATTCCGGATTCCCTCCAGACCGGCAGCAAGGCAGCCGGCTAATACCAGATACGGGTTGCAGGCGCCATCCGGGCTCCGCAATACCACTCTCGGGCCGAGGACGCCGGTACTGGTAATCCGCATAAGGGGCGTCCTGTTTTTTCTTGACCAGCTGATATTTACCGGGGCATTATAACCCGGCACCAGACGTTTATAGGAATTAATAATAGGATTGTTAATCAAAGTCATTCCCTTTATGTGGCGGATAATGCCTCCCATAAAATAATAAGCTTCTCTGCTTAATCCATATTCTTCCGTTTCATCCCGGAATATATTCTTTCCCTCTTTGCATAAAAACATATTGAAAAACATGCCGGAGCCTTTTTTCCCATAATTAGGCTTTGGCATAAAGGTGGCGTGGAGCCCGTGGCGTTTTGCCACAGTCCGGACTGCCAGTTTATACGTCATAATATTATCCGCTGTGTGGATGCCGTCATCAAATTTGAATTCAATATGATGCTGGGCGCTCTCATTGGAATGGTACGAGGACTCCATTTCAAATCCCATCTCCGACAGGGAAAGCACAATATCACGGCGTGCATTTTCCCCCATATCTACCGGGCCGATATCAAAAAAACTTCCCTTTTCATCCGTATTCGTGGTCGGAGAGCCATCTTCGGCGGTATTAAAGAGGAAAAACTCGGATTCGGGCCCTACATTAAAGGTATAGCCTTCCTTTGCCGCCTCTTTTACCACCTCACTAAGCACATAGCGGGAATCTAACAAAAACGGGCGTCCGTCCGGATAGCATACATCACAGATAAATCTCGCCACCCGCCCTCTTTGGGGACGCCATGGGAAAATCGCAAACGAATCCAGATCCGGCACTAAAACAAGTTCATCCACATCCTTTGTGTTAAATCCCTGAATGGCGGCGCCATCAAACAGGCATTGGTTGTTCAATACGACATCCAGCTGCTTTGCCGTGACCGCCATATTTTTTAAGCAACCAAAAACATCTACAAACTGGAGGCGGATAAATTCGACATCCTCTTCCTCCACTAAACGCATAATATCTTCCTTCGTGTAACCTGACATATTCCTGACTCCTTTCTTAAATCCATTGTTTCTATTCCCCAAAAAACGGCGGTGCCAAGAAAAAGCACCGCCGGAATATTAATTCAGGTTTGTATAGCCCATAAGATCTTCATCTACCGCTCTGGCAACCTCTCGTCCCTCCCGGATTGCCCATACCACTAATGATTGTCCACGGTGCATATCTCCTGCGGTAAATACACCCTTTTCACTCGTGCTATACTTGCCCGGCTTTGTCTGCACATTTGTGCGCTCTGTCACCTTTACGCCGAAATCCTTTGTGACATATTCCTCTGAACCAAGAAACCCTGCCGCAATAAATACCAAATCCGCCTCTATGACAAACTCGCTGCCCGGTATTTCGCTCATGGACATCTTTCCTGTCTTCTCATCCTTTGTCCACGCAAGCCTTACTGCCTTCACCTGCTTTAGATTGCCCTTCGCGTCCGGGATAAATTCTTTGACCGTAGTTTCATAGATTCTCGGATCCTCGCCGAATACGGCAATGGCTTCCTGCTGACCGTAATCGGTCTTCAATACCTTCGGCCACTCCGGCCACGGATTGTCCGCTCCTCTATTTTCCGGCGGCTTCGGCATCATTTCCAGCTGCACTACACTTTTCGCTCCCTGACGGATCGAAGAACCAACACAATCATTTCCGGTATCTCCGCCGCCGATAACCAGAACGTTTTTCCCTTTGGCGTCAATAAAATCCGCAAATTCCGGATTTCTCAGATGTTTGGTAACTCTGGTCAGATAATCCACGGCAAAGTAAATTCCCTTTGCTTCCCTTCCCTTCGCCTTAATATCTCTCGGCTGGGAAGCTCCACAGGTCAGGATTATACGGTCGTATTCCTTTTTCAGTTCATCGGCTTTAAGGTCAACTCCAACGTTCACGTTAGTCTTAAAGACAACGCCTTCCGCCTCCATATTTTTTATTTTACGTTCTATTACGGATTTGTCAAGCTTCATATTGGGGATGCCGTACATCAAAAGCCCTCCCGGCGCATCCGCCCTTTCATAAACCGTAACGCTGTGTCCCCTCCGGTTAAGCTGGTCTGCCGCAGCCAGCCCCGATGGGCCGGAACCGATAATCGCTACTTTTTTTCCCGTCCGTACCTTAGGGGGCTCAGGCTCCATCAGCCCATTGGCATAGCCATATTCGATAATCGCATTTTCATTTTCCTTGATCGTAACGGGAGAATCATTTAGGCCGCAGGTACATGCCGCCTCGCAGGGAGCCGGACATACGCGGGAGGTAAATTCCGGAAAATTATTTGTCTTTAACAATCTTCCCAGCGCCTGTTCATAATTCCCGCTATAAAGCAGGTCGTTCCACTCCGGGCACATATTATTTAACGGACAGCCGGATGCCATTCCCCCTATCATCATTCCCGACTGGCAGAAAGGGACTCCGCAATCCATACAGCGCGCTGCCTGTATCCGTCTTTCTTCTTCGCTCATCGGCACATGGAACTCTTCAAAATTTTTGATCCTGTCCAGTGGTTTCACCTCGGCGTTGCCGTGGCGGTCATACTCTAAAAAACCGGTTGGTTTACCCATATCCTTCAACCCTTTCTATTATAAATTAATTTACTGTGAATTGCAACCTGACATATAAAACGGAACCAAACCGGTCACTCCGCTTTTTTCAACTGATAAAACGCTTCAATCTGCGCCTGTTCGTTGCTCAGGCCCTTTTCCTCCATTTTGGCAATTCGCTGAAGCATATCCTGATAATCATGCGGAATAATCTTTTTGAACTTAGGCAGGTATTCGCTGAAGTTCTCAAGAATCTCCCTGCCACGCTCCGAACCCGTAGCCTCCACATGAGCCGTGATCATATTTTTCAACTGCATTACGTCATATTTATCCGATACCGAGTTGGAAGATACCAATTCCTTGTTCAGTTTCAAATACAAATCACTGTTTTCATCCAGCACATAGGCGATTCCGCCGCTCATGCCGGCGGCAAAGTTTTTGCCGGTACTGCCGAGAATTACCACGCAGCCTCCGGTCATATATTCACAGCCGTGATCTCCCACGCCCTCTACAACCGCGCAGGCGCCGGAATTTCGCACGCAGAACCGTTCGCCGGCAACTCCGTTGATATAGGCCTCCCCGCTTGTAGCGCCATATAACGCCACGTTTCCGATAATAATATTATCCTGCGGTTTGTACTGGATATTTTCCGGCGGGTACACGATGAGTTTCCCACCGGAAAGGCCCTTGCCGAAATAGTCGTTACTGTCGCCTACCAGCTCCAGGGTCAGTCCTTTCGGGATAAAGGCGCCGAAGCTCTGTCCTCCGCTTCCGATGCACTCGATTGCCAGGGTATCCTGCTCTACCTCATCCCCCAGCCTTTTTGTGACTTCTGAGCCGAGAATCGTTCCCAGCGCCCGGTCGATATTCGATACTCTGGCGCTGATTTTGGTTTTTTCACCCGACTCCAGCGCATTCTTAAATTTCTTCAGGAAAATCTTTTCATCCACTGTCTTATTTAACTTAAAGTCATAGGCATCCTTTTCGTTATAGATCCGTTTCTTCTCCTTGATAAATGGGTTATTGATAATAGGAGATAAATCAATTTTCCCTGCCCTGTCGTCTTCGGCAATATCATCCCTCACCTTCAGGAAATCAGAACGTCCAATCAGATCATCTAATTTCTTTACGCCAAGTTTTGCCATAATCTCCCGGACTTCTTCGGCAATAAAACGCATAAAGTTTTCCACATATTCGGGTTTCCCCGCAAAACGTTTTCTAAGCTCCGGATTCTGAGTTGCTACGCCGACCGGGCAGGTATCCAGATTGCAGACGCGCATCATAACGCAGCCCATGGTAACAAGCGGAGCCGTGGCAAAGCCAAATTCCTCCGCCCCCAGCATAGCCGCTATGACAACGTCCCGTCCGGTCATAAGCTTACCGTCTGTTTCAATAACAACCTTGGAGCGGAGCCCGTTCATCAAAAGCGTCTGATGAGTTTCTGCCAATCCGAGTTCCCAGGGAAGTCCCGCATTGTGGATCGAGCTTCCCGGCGCCGCGCCGGTACCGCCGTCATAACCGGAAATAAGGATTACGCCTGCGCCCGCTTTTGCCACTCCGGCGGCTACGGTGCCGACTCCCGCTTCCGAAACAAGCTTAACCGAAATTCTTGCTTCCGTATTGGAGCACTTCAAATCATAGATTAATTGCGCCAAATCCTCAATCGAATAAATATCATGGTGAGGCGGCGGGGAAATTAACGACACGCCCGGAGTAGAAAGCCTTGTTTTGGCAATCCACGGATATACCTTCCCGCCCGGCAGATGACCTCCTTCGCCGGGCTTTGCCCCCTGCGCCATTTTTATCTGAATTTCTTTTGCGCTTACTAAATAATGCGAGGTTACGCCAAAACGGCCGGATGCCACCTGCTTAATAGCGGAGCAACGGTTCAATCCGTCCTTGCCGACGCTCAGGCGTTCTAAACTCTCTCCTCCCTCGCCGCTGTTTGACTTTCCATGAAGGCGGTTCATGGCTATCGCAAGAGTTTCATGGGCTTCCTGGGAAATCGAGCCATAGGACATTGCGCCGGTCTTAAATCTCTTTACAATGCTGTCGACGCTTTCCACCTGCGATAAAGGAACACCTTTTTTGGGAAACCGGAAGCCTAACAGGCTTCTCAGGTTCATAAACCGCTCCTCGTTGTCAATTTCTTTTGAATATTCCTTAAAGAGCTTATAATCTCCCCTTTGCGTAGATTGCTGCAGCAGATGAATCGTCTTCGGATTATATAAATGCTCCTCCCTGCCGCTTCTTGCCTTGTGAGTCCCCACACTGTCCAGCGTCGTATCATTTTCCAGCTCCAGCGGGTCAAAGGCTCTGGTATGGAGGTCTTCTACCTGTTTTTCAATATCCTTGATCGTAATTCCCCCAATCCGGGAAATCGTATCGGTAAAATATTTATTGGTCACTTCCCCGGAAATGCCGATCGCCTCAAAAATCTTTGAGCCCTGATAGGATTGTATGGTAGAAATTCCCATTTTTGACGCTATTTTTACAATACCATGCAAAACGGCATTGTTATAATCATCAACCGCGGCATAATAATCCTTATCCAGCATGCCGCAGTCTATCAGACGTTTAATCGTATCCAGCGCCAGATATGGATTGACGGCGCAGGCGCCATAGCCCAGCAGCGTTGCAAAATGATGTACCTCTCTCGGCTCTGCGCTTTCCAGAATCATTGCCACGCGGGTTCTTCTCTTGGTTTTAACAAGATGCTGCTGCATCGCCGATACTGCCAACAGAGAAGGAATTGCCACATGGTTTTCATCCACGCCCCGGTCGGAAAGAATCAGCACATTGATACCGTCCTTATAGGCGCGGTCTGCCTCCAGATACAGGCGGTCAATAGCTTTTTCCAGAGAAGTATTTTTATAATACGTAATCGGAATGACGCCGGCGCGAAAGCCCGGAACTTTCATGTTCTTAATCTTCAGCAGGTCGGTATCGGTCAAAATCGGATTCTGAATCCGAAGCACCCGACAGTTTTCCGGTTCCTCATGCAGGAGGTTTCCGTCCTCGCCGATGTAGACGGAGGTTGAGGTGACCACTTCCTCGCGAATCGCATCAATGGGCGGATTCGTAACCTGGGCAAACCGTTGTCTGAAATAGTTGAACAGCGGCTGCGGCTGCTTACTGAGAACCGGCAGAGGGGAATCGTGTCCCATGGCGGCAATCGGCTCGGAACCGTTTTTCGCCATAGGAAGAATCGAATTTTTTACTTCCTCATAGGTATAGCCGAATGCCTTTTGCAATTTTCTCCTTTCCTCTACCGAATAGTGGTTGATCCGCTGATTCGGGATATGAATATCCTTTAACTGAACGAGATAATTATCCAGCCATTCGCCGTAAGGCTGACGGGAAGCATATTTTTCCTTCAAATCGTCGTCATCCACCAATTTCCCCTGCACGGTATCTACCAGGAGCATTTTGCCCGGGCGCAGCCGGTCTTTCTTTACGACATGTTCCTCGCTGATAGGCATAACTCCCACCTCAGAGGAAAGTATCAACTGGTCGTCATCCGTAATATAATAACGGGACGGGCGCAGGCCGTTTCTGTCGAGAACCGCGCCAACCATATCGCCGTCCGAAAACAAAATGGAAGCCGGGCCATCCCAGGGCTCCATCATCGTCGCATAATATTGGTAAAAATCCTTTTTCTTCTCGCTGATATAGCGGTTGTTTGCCCAGGGCTCCGGTATGGTAATCATAACCGCCAACGGCAGCTCCATTCCGCTCATCACTAAAAATTCCAATGTATTATCCAGCATGGCGGAATCAGAACCCTCGGAATTGATAACCGGAAGAACCTTATGAAGTTCTCCCTGCAGCTGCCGGGATTCCATGGTTTCCTCGCGGGCTAACATTTTATCCGCATTACCGCGGATGGTATTGATCTCCCCATTATGCACGATAAAACGGTTCGGATGCGCGCGCTGCCAGCTTGGCTGCGTATTTGTGGAAAAACGGGAATGTACGATCGCAATGGCAGATTCATAGTCCTCATCCTGTAAATCGTCAAAAAAGAGCCTTAGCTGGGAAACTAAGAACATTCCTTTATATACGATCGTGCGGGAGGAAAGAGAAACCACATAAGTATTTTCATTGGACTGTTCAAATACCCGGCGGGCAATATACAGCTTGCGGTCAAAATCCAGCCCTTTTTTCACATCCTTCGGTTTCTTAACAAAACACTGCATAATACATGGCATGCACTCCACGGCGCGCTTTCCCAAAATATCCGGCGCAATCGGCACCTCGCGCCATGCCAAAAATTCCATTTCTTCTTTATCCACAATGGTTTCAAACATTTTTTTTGCCTGATTTTTCTTCAGCTCATCCTGTGGGAAAAAGAACATGCCGACGCCATATTCTCTTTCTCCGCCGATGTCAAGGGACATCTCCTCTGCGATTTTTTTGAAAAACTTATGGGATATTTGTAATAAAATACCAACACCGTCGCCAGTTTTCCCCTCTCCGTCCTTTCCTGCCCGGTGCTCTAAGTTCGCAACAATTTCCAACGCATTCTTTACCGTATCATGGGTTTTCTTCCCCCTGATATTAACAATCGCGCCAATTCCACAGTTATCATGCTCAAAACTCGGATGATACAGCCCGATCGGTTTCCTTTTACACTCTTCTACATACTCACTCATGAAAAATCCTCCTTGCCACATTTTTTGACGCATCCATTTTATTGACGCATCTGATAGTCAAAAAACATAGTAAACCTTCGCTGCCTTTTAAGACTATAAAAGGCGTCAAAAGAATCCACTATGGGTATCCTTTTGACGCCTTTGTCTTTGCTCATTATATACCAGTATCGAAAAAAAAACAAGTCCTAATTTTTTTCCGTAAAATCCTGTGCCCCGTCTGCTTCTCCCAAACCCTCCTCTTCTGCCTCTGCTTCTGCTTCTCCCCAGACCTCCCGTTTGGCTTCTTCTTTGAAATCCTCAATCGTTTCCTGGTTGAGGATCGGCAGATCATCCAGGGATTCGATTCCGAAGTAGCGCAGGAATTCTTCCGTGGTGGCAAACAGGATCGGCCGTCCCGGCGCCTCCAATCTTCCCGCCTCGCAGATCAATCCATATTCCACCAGCTTATTTACCGCATGGTCGCACGATACTCCCCGGATTTTTTCTATTTCCAACCGGGTAATCGGCTGCTTATAGGCGACGATGGAAAGTGTTTCGAGCAACACATCGGTCAGAACATGTTTTTTTGGAATATGGGCTACTTTAATAAGATATTCATACATTTCCGGTTTTGTGCAAAGCTGGAAAGAACCGTCCAATTCGATCAGGTGGATCCCTCTGTCCTCCTCCTCATACCGGGTCATCATATTGCGGATAATTTTTCTCACGGTATCCTCATCATGCTCCACAGCCGCCGACAGCCTTTCTATCTCCACCGCTTCTCCCATGGTAAATAAAATAGCCTCTACTACGGCCTCCAGTTTTTTTATGTTCACTGTTCTCCTCCATTCACGCCCGTTTTCGTATTCTTCTTTTTCGGGGACTGATATGTAATCAGAATATCGTCAAATAATTTTTTCTGCTCTATACAAAGCATCCCGGTTTTCATTAACTCCAGCACGCTTAAAAAAGTCACGATCACGTACCCTTTTCCGGAACCGTTTTCCAGCAGCTTGCGAAAACGGAAGGTGCCATGCCGCATGGCGTACTCTTCTACAAAAATCATCTGATCCTCGATATTGATTTCTTCCTTTTCTATCTCGCCGAATTTACTCCGGATCGGGTCAATCTTGTCAATCTGCTTTTGCATGACGGAATCAAAAATATCCTGCAATTTTGACAGGGTCACATCCGACAGCAATTCATCATAATCAATATCCTCTTTATAATTTTTTATCTCCTCCGGAATCGAGGGCTCTTTGTAAAAGACCCTTGCGGCGTCATATTGCCTGTCCTTTAACTCAAAAGAAGCGTATTTGTACATTTTGTACTCCAGCAAACGCTCCACTAATTCCTGCCTCGGGTCCTCCTCTTCCTCTTCCTCTTTTTCTTCTTTTGGCAAAAGCATTTTGGACTTAATGCGGACAAGCGTCGCCGCCATCACAAGAAATTCGCTCATAATATCCATGTCCTTCGTCCTCATATTGCTTACATATTCCAGATACTGCTCCGTAATAAGAACAATCGGAATATCATAAATATCTACTTTATTCTTTTCGATTAAGTGAAGGAGTAAATCTAAAGGGCCTTCAAAATTATCCAGTTTTACCGGTATTCCCATTTTGTTCTCACCTCCGGGTATCAATTTATTTTACCTATTTTTCCCTCAAAAGGCAAGATAATTTTATTACACTGACCTCGGGCCGGTTAAAAAAGCGCAGACGGATATGATGCATGCCAAGCCCCCGGCTGACAATCATCTGGCTGTCCCGTTTTTTGAATTCCCCGGCGTCATACCGCGGAAAAAGACGGAGGGACGGGGAAATCACGCCTCCCAAAAAAGGCAGCCGGGCAATACCGCCATGAATATGTCCGCTCAACACTAAATCCGCCCCCCATGCCGCATACTGTTCAAAGTATTCGGGATTATGGGCAAGAAGAATGGCAAATACCGATTTCTTTTTAGCCCCTAACAATTCCTCCAGTTCTGCCGGAGTCAGTTTCCTTTTCTGCCAGCACTTATGATACCAGTATTCCGGCAGATCCAGACCGGTAATCCACAGGTTTTCCGCTACAGCCGCCGATTTGTTTTCCAAATAACAAATCCCCGCCTCCTGTAACGCCTCTTTATAATCCCCGTAGCCGGGCATCCGGATCTCATGGTTGCCCGGGGCATAATACACCGGATATATCTGCGCCAGCCCGGTCAAAAAAGAAAGCGTCCGCCGGGTATGCCTGCCGTTTTTTATTGTCATATCCCCGGCGATACAAATAAAATCCGGCGCCGCCGACTGAATCAGTTTTTTCAGCTTCTCATTTTCTTTTCCTATCTGACAGGCGTGTAAATCCGAAAGCAGGACAAAAACTGCCTCTTTTTTTATTTTATCCGATGTGATCTCGTAATGCCGGATTACCGGGAAAAAATTTTCCAGCCATCCATATGCGATAATCAGACCGGCCGCAATCACAAGACAAATCCCTACTGTTTCCATAAACACCTCGCTTATTTTCTATATTTCTATGATAAAGAAGGAGTTCTTTTTTGTCAATGTAAGCTGTCATAAACAGGGAAAAAAATACATAACAATGATATATACATACTATCGGGAGGTTATTATGAAAACCGTAACCAAAAAAATATTTCCTGTATTAGGAATTCTTTTTCTCCTTTTCTTATTGGCTCCCCTTATTACGTCAGGCGACGCAAAGGCAGACACAGCCACAGGCTCCGCCGTAAATATCACGGCGGGAGCGGCGGTGCTCATTGAAGGAGATACCGGGGAAATCTTATATGAAAAAAAGAAAGATACCGAACTGGTACCCGCCAGCATTACCAAAATTATGACTTTGACATTAATTTTTGAAGCGCTGGATCAGGGAAAAATATCCCTGGACGATCCGGTCAGCGTCAGTGAATACGCCGCCGGCATGGGAGGATCCCAGGTCTTTCTTGAGCCTCAGGAAACCCAGACGGTAAACACCATGATAAAATGTATCAGTATCGCCAGCGCCAACGATGCTGCTGTTGCCATGGCAGAAAAAATTGCCGGCTCCGAACAAAATTTCGTAAAGATGATGAATCAGAAAGCAAAGGAACTGGGAATGAAGCATACGCAGTTTAAAAACTGTACCGGTCTGGACGATACGATCCAATCGGGGCACTATTCCAGCGCCTATGATGTTGCTTTAATGTCCCGGGAATTAATTATGAAGCATCCGAAAATCTCCTCCTACTCCACCGTATGGATGGATTCCATTGTCCATAAGACCAAGAAGGGGGAGTCCACCTTCGGTCTGACAAATACAAATAAACTGGTGCGCTTCTACGATGGCATTACCGGCCTGAAAACCGGCTCCACAAGCAAGGCAAAATATTGCCTCAGCGCCACCGCAAAACGAAACGGAATGAACCTGATTGCCGTTATCATGGCGGCGCCGGATCACAAGGTGCGGTTCACGGAAGCACAGGCCCTTTTAGATTACGGCTTTGCGAATTGCTCCGTTTATGAGGACGATTTTTCCGGCATGAATTTTGAGCCGTTACCGGTAAAAGGAGGAATTCCCTCCCAGATAACAGCGTATCCCGGGGAAAAATTCTCTCATACCTTTACTTCCGAATATGAGGAAAAGAAGATTGAAAAGAAGGTAGAATATAAAACAATTTCAGCCCCTGTCAAAAAGGGGGATCCCGTGGGCGCTATCACGTATCGCTATCAGGGAAAACTCTTAGGCACGGTTCCCCTTCTGGCAAGACAGGATGCGATAAAGGCGGGCTATACCGACTTTTTCATGGCGGCGTTAAAGCAGCTCTTTAAGGCGGGCTAAAAAGCGCGATAGGACAAAAACCACGGACCGTCGGGACATCTGCCGTAAAGCAGAGCAAAATCCCGGCAGTCCGTGGATTTATATCGTAAACAATATCTTTTTTATTTCATCTGCTCTATGTAGGCATCGCAGCCAAGCTGTTCCAGCTTATCTGCCTTGGCAAGAACGCCATCCTTCATCTCTTTTTTATATTCTTTTAACCGGCTCCGCAGCTCCTTATCGGATATTGACAGCATTTTTGCCGCCAATATCGCCGCGTTAGCAGCGCCGTCTATTGCCACGGTGGCTACCGGAATCCCCGACGGCATCTGTACAATGGAATACAGACTGTCAACCCCGCCCAGACTTTTGGTATGGATCGGGATGCCAATAACCGGCAGGTCAAATAATGCGGCGCACATGCCGGGCAGATGCGCGGCGCCGCCCGCCCCGGCGATAATCACCTCAATGCCCCGTTCCTCTGCTTTTGTGGCATAATCCACAAATACATCCGGCATACGGTGAGCCGAAATAATTGTCATCTCATATTCAATTCCAAACTTCTTCAGCATATCCGCTGCTTTTTTCATAACCGGAAGATCTGAGTCGCTTCCCATTAAGATTCCTACCTTAGCCATAATATTTTTCCTCCATATTCAGACTTTCTGTTCCGGGCAGGACAAACCTGCCGTCCTTTATCAGTGTAATCTCTTTTCCCTCTTTTGTAAAGACAATAATATCGCCCAGTTCATCATAGGGAATCGTTATATCGGTGTGACAGTTAAAATAGGCGTCGGCTATATTGGTATGCCGCAGGGCGGAACGCTCATTTTCCTTTGCTATGATCTCTTTGCCGTCCGGATTATGCAGTACCACATCTTCACTCATCGAATAACAGGTATCCCCCAGAGCAAAGTGCGGTCCGGTTTTCTCGGCGATCAGGATCGGGAGCTTTGCCTCAATGCCATATTTCCTTCCCATCACATAGGCTGTCGTATTGGTGCCAATGGCAAATTCTCCCATCGGCAGAGTGTCGCGGTCATGCAGGATGTTTTCCTTCACATACTTTTTGTTTTCCTCTTCCTTTTCATAATTGGAGCAGCGATAGTTCGTTACCATGCCATCCTCAAAGGTAAATTCCAGATTTTCATATCGGAGTTCATTGAGATAAACCTGTGTTACATGGAGGACGCCGCTTGTCCCGGCAAGCACCGGAGAAGTAAAGACTTCTCCCACCGGAATATTTACATCTGCCAGACAGTTTTCAAAATTCGTCTGTTTTTTTGGATCGTCCAGCTCATGCAGTTGAATCCATATATCCGTGATATTGTCCTTTCTCCCGGTCACATGCACCCTGTCCCCCTGATCCAGCGCATCGATCATAACCTGCTGAATCCGGAGGTATTCCTCCATATCCAGCGTATTTACCTTTATCGTTTCCTTAAAAATCTCTTCAAACTGTTCGCCGATTTCCGGTATGGGATAGGCAATAATCGTAAAGCTGCAGGAATCCTGCGGAATATAGCGGTTCTGAATCAGCCTGTACTCTCTCGTATATTCAATCGAAAGGGCTTCCTGCTCCTTTGTGTAAGATGGGCTCTCCTCTTTCACAGCCGGCGCAAAGAGCTCCTCGCCAAAAACTTCAATAACGGCGGGGCCTGCATAAACAGCAGCCTCTTCTTTATAGGTTTCATACAGGCGCTCTGCTATTTTCAACCTTTCCTGTACGAGCGCCCGGTTCAGGTACAAAGCATCCGCATAGCGGTGGTCGTATTGATACTGCTTGTTGGGAGAGGTAGAAACAACGCCAACTGCCTTTGTATTTGTTTTCCGCGTAAATACCGTTTCCAGCCCCATCTCCTTAAATTGCAGCACCGCCTGCCTGACCATTGGCTCAAAGCCAATGTGGAAGCGGATCTGCACTGTTTTTTTCTCTGACAAATCAATCCCGGCGGCCTCAAAACCTTTCCGGTAACCCTCCGTATAGGTTCTCGCCATGGAAGCCAGTGTTTGTTCCGGCAGCGAAGCTAAAAAAGCAGCCATTTTTTTCTCGTTTTCCGAAATAAACTCGCCGTACCGGTATAAATAATCCGTATGGGAAAAATCGCTTTCCATGACAATGCGGTAGATAAGGGAATCTCCGGGGCATAACATCTGCCGGAGGCTTTTTTCCATCTGCTCCGCGTCATAGTCGTGGACATAATAATACATGGTTTCCTTTAAGTAGCGATCCTTTTCTTCCTCTTCCAAAAGAACCTCCGCCGCCTGTAAAAACAACTCCATCCGGAGAGTGACCTCGTATTTATCCTTTTCATAGGCAGCGGTAATAGCATCCCGAAAACGGGCATAGTACCAGCAAAGATACTGCCCTGTCATTTTTCCAAACTGCCGCGCGGCATAGGCGGGATTCGCATAGGAGGTTTCATATGCCTCTTTTTCGATTTCCCGGTATAAGCGGTCATTCCACGCCGGATCGTCCGGGTATTCCTTTTCTGATTCCAAAATTTCAGATAACGTCTGAAAAAGAAAAGCGGATTTTTGGATATAGTCGGAATAGCAGCCCTGTACTTCCCCTGCCAATTCCTTTATCCGCTCTTTTGCCAGTTTATATCTTTCTTCTACTGCGCTCATATCCTATCCTCTTTAATTTCTCCCGGTTTCCCCGATTTTTCTACATGGGGCTCAATATAATGGGAAACGGCATAATCCCATAGAACCCTTGAGCCGTCCGCCGTATTTTCATTTCTTTTATATATCTGGCTGGCTGATATGCCATTTTCCAGCCAGGTACGCCCGCCGGAAGCATGATTCAGCATGGTGGGCTGTATTTTATCCAATGCCTTGGCAAACCGCGCCTCCGGTGTTTCGTTTGCTTCAAATTCTTCCCATAATTCCCGGAAATATTCCTCCTGATCCGCCGGAAGAATATGAAAAATACGATCCGCCGCCCTGCACTCCCGTTCTCTCTTCGTCTTGTGCCCTGCTTCATCATAGGCAAAAGTATCTCCGGCATCAATCTCTACCACATCATGGATCAACACCATAGTCATAACCCGGAGTACATCTACCGGTTCATTGGCATGTTCGCTCAGCACAGCCGCCATAATCGCCAGATGAAACATATGCTCGGCATCATTTTCCCTTCTTTTCCCTTTCAGCGCATAGGTTCTGCGTTCGATTCCCTTATTTCTATCCAGCTCTTCAATAAATTTCATCTGCTGGTCCAGTCGCGACATAGCTACCTCCTGTATCCGTTTTTTAGTAAGCATGAGCAGCACGATAAGCCGAGTTCTGTCGTTGAGTGGCCATCTATCTGGACCTGCTGTTACCAACAGGCTCAAGCGACCTACCCGAAAGCACGACGGGCCGCCGTATCGCTTTCTGTTCGGTCTTGCTTTGGATGGGGTTTACATGTGCCCTTTTTGTTACCAAAAAGGCGGTGAGCTCTTACCTCGCCGTTCCACCCTTACCGCCAAAGGCGGCGGTTTATTTCTGTTGCACTAGCCTGGGAGTCGCCTCCACCGGACGTTATCCGGCATCCTGCCCTATAAAGCTCGGACTTTCCTCACCCGCCCCCTTTCGTCCGGACGGGCGCGGCCACCTGTGCTGCTCATACATTACCCCAATAGAATACCACCGCCGATAAATTCCCGCAAGATAGAATTTAGCGGAACATCATGGGGATCGATGGGGATAAAATAATCCAAAAACTTCAGAAGCCGCTGCGCTTCGGAATATTCCGGGCAATCCGGCGTCACCTGAAAAAGAAGGGGGTCGGCATATAATTTCATAGCCGCCAGTTCGTATATCAGCGCCGAATTAAACATAGCGTCCGCCTGTTCCTGAAACGG
This sequence comes from uncultured Lachnospiraceae bacterium, assembly GCA_947628225.1. Classification (GTDB taxonomy): domain Bacteria; phylum Bacillota; class Clostridia; order Lachnospirales; family Lachnospiraceae; genus Eubacterium_F. Next base: position 80,354 of record CANQYY010000001.1, on the reverse strand, counting down.
GAAAATATTCAGGGTCTCGCCCGCCCGGACAGAATTCCACATGGAAATCGTTTTCCGGGCTGAATTTCCTCTGGTTCTGGCATCCCGGATGATCCGGCGCAAAAGCCGTCCCTCTGTCGTCGGAATCCGGTTATGCCCGTCGAGATTCAGGGTCGTCAGTGCGCTGATATATATTTTAAATTTATTTTCTTTTGGGATCGCATAGGTTAATTTATCATTCAGGCCGTGGATTCCCTCAATCACAAGGATCTCATTCTCCTCCAGCGTCAGGGGCTCCTTGTCGTATTCCCGGCAGCCGGTAACAAAATTATAAGTCGGCAGCTGTACGGTCTGCCCCTGAAGCAGCATACCCAAATCTTTGTTAAATTGTCTGGTATCAATCGCCTCCAGACATTCATAGTTATACGTTCCGTCTTCTGCCCTCGGGGTGTCTACCCGATTGACGAAATAATCATCTAACGCAATGGGATGAGGCTTTAAGCCCAATGTTTTCAACTGCGTCGACAATCGGTAGGAAAAGGTTGTCTTGCCGGAGGAAGACGGCCCTGCTATCGTGACGATACGGCAATTCCTTTCTGCAATCTGTACAGCAATATCCCCGATTTTTTTCTCGTGCAGGGCTTCCTGCGTCAACATTAAATCCTGCATATGTCCGCTCACAATTTCCTGATTTAACTCTCCCACAGTGGAAACCCGCAGTTTCCTGCTCCACTCGTTGGTTTCCTGCAGGGTGCGGTATTGCTTCATGCTGGGAGAAAATTCAGGCATGGTGACCGGGCTGTCGGATTTGGGGATGATAAAGACAAAGCCGTCCTCAAATAAATCCAGTTTAAAATATTGCAGTATGGAGGTGCTGTAGGGCATGGCGCCATAGTAATAATCCGTAAATTTTCCCAAATGATATACGGTCATGCGGGAATTTTTCCGGTACTGCATCAGTTTCCCCTTTTCGTGCATATGCAGTTCCTCAAACAGACGTCCGGCATCCCTTGTGCGGATTACCTTCTTTTCAAAGGGAATATCCTTTGCCACATATTTTCTCATCCGCATCTCAATCCGGCGAAGCAATTCCTCATTCATTTCCACAGCGCCGTCAATCCGGCAGAAATATCCGGTATCCAGACAAAATTCAAAAGAAACGCGCTCAATATTTTCTCTGGGGATCTCTTTGTATATTGCCTTTAACAATATCATGGAAATCCCTCTGAAATAGACGCGGGCTCCGTCCTTATCCTTCGTGGTGCAAAACTCCACATGGGCATCCTGCGGCACCTCATGGTATAGCTCCCGGATAACGCCGTCGCATTTTGCCACAATAATCGGATATTCATAATTTTTCTGATATTCCCGGCTCAACTCGTACAGGGTCATGCCTTTTTTACAGGCGACCGTTTCCTTTTCCAGCGTTATCGTTATCGTTTCTGTTTCCATTTGTACTCCTTTCAAAACACCTCTGTGTTTCACTTATTCCATTCAGTATATGCGTCAGCTCTTTGATTCTTTCTTTTGCCGATTCTGTCTTTGTATGCCGCAGCTTGTCCCTTATATGTTCCGTTTTGTCTTTCTCAGCGGATAAATATTCCCCATAAAGCAAATCCCCTCTTTGGGCTAAAATACGCCCGTATTCATATTCTGCCTGCGTGTAGGGCTTTCCTTCCCTTCCCCTTCTGGCGCGGAAAGCGAAGTAATATTTTCCGCCCTCTTTACAGATCCTTTCCTCCTCCAGCCAAAATCCCAGCATGTGAATCGTCTTTCGCACCTTCGCCAAATCCGACTGAGGCTGTAACACGAGGGTCTGGACTTTTTCAAGAATTTCCTTATGTTCTTTTAAAATCCGGGAAATCAGCATGCCTCCCATGCCGGCAATCAAAAGAGTATCTGCCTCTCCCGGCATAAGATTTTCCATCCCATCACTGAGCCTGCAGTCGATCCTTCCCGAACATCCCGCCTGCTCTATGTTTTTTTTCGCTTTTTCCAAGGGACCCGGATTTACATCCATTGCTATTATCCGGGAGCATATTTCTTTTTGTGCCAGATAAATCGATACATATCCGTGGTCGCAGCCGATATCACAGACCGCGCTGCCCTCCGGGATTAAATCCGCATTCATCTGCAACCGTCCGGAGAGCTCCATTAATCCAGATAATCCTTTAATTTTCTGCTGCGGCTGGGATGGCGGAGTTTGCGCAGCGCTTTCGCCTCAATCTGGCGGATGCGCTCTCTGGTCACATCAAATTCCTTTCCTACCTCCTCCAGCGTCCTCGCCCTGCCGTCATCCAACCCGAAACGAAGGCGCAGTACCTTTTGCTCTCTGTCTGTCAGCGTTGCCAGCACTTCCACAAGCTGTTCCTTTAACAGAGTAAACGCCGCCGCCTCTGCCGGTACCGGGACATTATCATCCTGAATAAAATCGCCCAGATGGCTGTCCTCCTCTTCTCCAATCGGAGTTTCTAACGATACCGGCTCCTGAGAAATTTTCTGGATCTCCCGAACCCGTTCCACCGGAAGACTCATTTTTTCCGCAATTTCTTCCGGATATGGTTCCCTGCCAAGCTCCTGTAATAACTGCCGCTGGACACGGATGAGCTTATTGATCGTTTCCACCATATGAACCGGGATACGGATGGTTCTTGCCTGATCGGCAATGGCTCTTGTAATAGCCTGACGGATCCACCAGGTAGCATAGGTGCTGAATTTATAACCCTTGCGGTAATCAAATTTTTCCACTGCTTTAATCAGGCCTAAGTTGCCCTCCTGAATCAAATCGAGAAACAGCATGCCGCGCCCCACATAACGCTTGGCAATACTAACGACCAGTCGGAGATTTGCTTCCGCCAGACGTTTTTTCGCCTCCATATCCCCGGCCTCCATTTGCATCGCCAGCTCCTTTTCTTCATCGGCTGTTAAAAGAGGCACCTTTCCAATCTCTTTCAGGTACATCCGCACCGGGTCCTCGATGCTGACGCCGTCCGGGACAGAGAGTTCAATATTTTCCAACTCCTCCTCCGTCGGCTCATCATCCACATCGAGGATTATTTCATCATCGGCATCGCTGTCGGGAACCATGGCGACAATTCCATTATTTTCCAGATACTCAAAAACCTTCTCCGTTCTCTCTGCATCCAGTTCGATTCCCTTGCTTGTAAAGGCTTTGTCGATTTCATCGAAATCCAGGATGTTATCCTTTTTCTTCCCCGCCTCCACTAAGCTGTTCATTACCTCAAGAATCTTGTGCTGTTCTTCTGCATTTGTGTTTTTATTTTCCATGTTTTCCTCCATTCCTGCTGCATCTGCAACGAAAAATCTTTTATAAATCCAGTTGTAAATTCTGCAGTTTTCTTTTTTCTTCTATCAGATTTTGAAGCTCTGCCAAATCCGTTACCCTTCTACTGCGAAAATCCAGACTGTACTTCTTAATATTGCGCACTACTTCATTGATTGCTTTTTTTTGTCCCGAATCCCTGTCTATTTCCTTTAACTCTTTATTAAAGATTCCTGCCACAAGAGATTGCTCCTCCCGGCTCTGGAACTGGCTGACAATCTTTGCCGGCTCTACTTTTCCCGTGGTCCGGTATTGCTCATACATCAATTCAGCCACCCGGTGATAGGGTTCGTCGACAAAATCATCCTCGCTGACAATTCCTTTTGTCTTTTCAAACAGACTGAAATCATTGCACAGCCAGGTAAGAAAAACCCCCTGGCTTTTTGCCATTCCATCTTCTCGGCTCCCGGAAGCATTCTGCTTTCTCTCCTTCTTCCTTCTCTCGTAATCAATCCCCGCCATTTTTGCGCTGTGATAGGCGACTAATTTGCGGAAGTCCTCCGACCTCGCCCCATATTCTCTGGCAAAGGCCTCGATATAATTATTTCTTTCTATCTCATTATCAAAGGTTAGGCATTTTTTGGCAACTTCATTCATAAATCGCGTTTTTGATTCCGGATCCTTCATATCGTACTCGTTTTTTATTATATCAACCTCATAAAAGAAACTGTTTTTTGCCTCTTTTATCCGCCGGGAAAATTCCTCCGGGGAAAGTCCCTTCATAAATTCATCCGGATCCTTATAAGGGCGCATATCAATGACCTTTACCCGAAGGCCCGCCTCCTTCAGCATAGGAATCGCGCGCAGGGCGGCGCGGACGCCGGCTCCGTCGCTGTCGTAACACAAATATACCAGATCCGTATACCGTTTCAGCAGGCTGCTGTGCTGGCTGGTAAATGCCGTGCCCAGAGAGGCAACCGCGTTCGTGAAGCCCGCCTGATGCAGGGCGATCACATCCATATAGCCCTCACAGATAATCACGCCCCCCTCCTGTTTGCCGTGAAGAAAATTCAGCCCGTAAAGGTTCCGGCTCTTATCAAAAACAAGAGTTTCCGGGGAATTTAAGTATTTGGGCTTTGCCTCTCCCATAACGCGCCCTCCGAAGGCGATAACCCTGTTATTTCTGTCCAGTATGGGAAACATAACCCGGTTCCAGAATTTATCATATGCTCCCCGTTTTTCGTCATAAGTAAAAAGCCCGGTTTCTTTTAGAATGGCATCCGGATATCCCTTGCTTTTCATATACCGGTAAAGCCCTCCCTCTCCCTTATCGGAAAATCCGAGGCCAAATTTAACTATGGTTTCCGGTTTTATCTGCCGGTTCAACAAATACTGCCAGCCTGCTTGTCCGGCGTCGGACTTCAGTTTGGCAAAGTAGTAATGGGCGGCGAGTTTATTAATTTCCAGAATGGAATCCCTCATATCCCGTCTTTTGCGATCTGCGGCAGAATTACTTTTTTTCGGCAGTTCCATGCCCGCTTTCTCCGCAAGCTGCTCCAGCGCCTCCACAAAGGTCAGATTCTCATATTCCATAAGAAAGGTAAAGACATTCCCGCCGGCGCCGCATCCAAAACAGTAATACATCTGTTTTCCCGGGCTCACAGAAAAAGACGCCGTCTTTTCATTGTGGAACGGACAAAGCCCCACATAATTACTGCCGCTTCGTTTCAGATTCACATAAGAGGATATAATATCCACAATATCATTTTGACGCCTTACTTCCTCTACAAATTCTTCTTCGTAATACATATACAACCTCTCTGCTGAAATAATTACTATTTTCTTATTTTCTATAATACCGACCAGGTACGGGGAATCACCAGCCCCTCATAGGTCATTACGGCATAGCGATCCGTCATGCCGGCAATAAAATCGCATACCGTGCGCTCTACGGAAGCGCCTGTTGTATGTATCAATTTCAAAAATTCCTCCGGCAGCTGCTCTACATGCCGGATATAATAATCATACAACTGTCCGATCATATACTGCGCCTTCCCCTCTTCCGTCTTGGCGGCGGAATTTATATACACTCTCTCAAACATAAACTGCCGTAACCCCTGCAGCGCCTCCCTTTTTTCCTGTGACATAATAATATCCTTTTGCTCCATGCTGTGGCTGATAACATCATGGATCAGGGTATTGAGCCTCTCCCGCAGGGTGTCCCCCAGTATTTCCTTATACTTTTTGGGAATATCCTCCTCTTTAATTATTTTACCCCGTATCGCATCATCAATATCCGAATTAACATAGGCAATCTTATCACAGAGCTGCACTACTTTCCCTTCCATGGTGGAGGGCGTCCCGGCAGTAGAATGATGGCGTATGCCGTCCCTCACTTCTTTTGTCAGGTTCAATCCCCTTCCATTCTTTTCCAATAGCTCTACGACCCGGACGCTCTGCTCCTGATGTCGGAATCCTTCAGGGCATATCCGGTTCAGTTCTCTCTCGCCGGCATGTCCGAAGGGCGTGTGTCCCAAATCATGCCCCAGCGCTATGGCTTCGGTTAAATCTTCATTGAGCCGCAGCGCCTTCGCTATCGTTCTGGCGTTCTGGGAAACCTCCAGCGTATGGGTCAGCCGGGTGCGGTAATGATCCCCCTCCGGAGAAAGAAAAACCTGAGTTTTCCCCTTCAGCCGCCGAAAGGATTTCGTATGCAGTATCCGGTCCCTGTCGCGCTGGTATACCGGCCGTAGGTCGCAGGGTTCCTCCGGCACATCCCGCCCCTTTGAGCAGTCACTGAAAGCTGCGTAGGGACTGAGGATCGCATGTTCTCTTTTTTCTAATTTTTCCCTTATTGTCATATGCACCTTATTTCTGCAAGCAATGTTGCCATACTTTTAAATTTTATCCTACACTTATAATATTACAACGTGAAAAAGGAATTTCCTTTTTTTGATTTAAAATTTTTTTATTTTTTTACCTGCCGATAAGCAGACAATTCTTCCTTTGCCATTGTCAATTTATTCAAAATGGTGTATGCTATTTACAGGAAAAAAATAACGAAAGAAAGAAAACGGAGGTATCTGCCTATGGCTCGTGGAGCAGGAAAAAATGCGTGGGCGCTCTTTTTACTCATTCTTGCCGGCGTTGTATTAGGAAGTTTTATCGCCCAGATGGCAAGCGGCGTTCCCGCCCTGTCATGGTTGAATTTCGGGAAAAGTTTCGGCTTGTCCCATCCCCTTACATTGGACATTGGCGTGCTGGTTCTCACCTTTGGGCTGACAATACGATTTACCATCGCCAGTATCCTCGGCATTATTGTCGCGGCAATTATTTATCATTTTATCTAAACTTCGGCAGGATTGGAAACAAAAAAACCATGGATTGGTGGAAATATCCGGCGCACAGCCGGAGCTTTACCGCCGTTTCATGGTTTTTATTCTGCCCGTTTCATTCTTTTTCAAACCCCAGCCCCTCGGACTGCCAATAGCTGCCATCCTTGCGGATCAGGAGCACTCCTATATCCGGATGGCTTTTCTGATAGCGGATTGCTTTTTCTTCCCCCATTACATACAGGGCGGTGGCAAGGGCGTCGGCCGCCGTCCCATTATCCGCCACTACCGTGACAGAGCTTAACGAATTCTCCGCCGGCATCCCGGTTCTTTTATCCATAATATGGTGATACTGCTTTCCCCCCTGCGTAAAATAGCGCTGGTATATTCCACTTGTGACCACGGCTTTATCCTTTGTTTTCAGTACGCCGTAAATACCGGTTCCATCCGCGGGATCGGTAATTCCTATCTGAAATAATTCCCCATTCTCTTTCGCGCCGATGCTCTGCACATTGCCTCCCAGCGAAACCAGCGCGGAAGAAATCCCGCGGTTCTTAAATAACTCCATCAGTTTCTGGGATAAATATCCCTTGGCAACCGCCCCTAAGTCAATCTGCATCCCTTTTTCCAACTGAACCTGACTGTTTTTCATCAGGCGGATTTTTTTGTAATTTACCAGTTTTTGCGCCTCCCTTCTCCGGGAAAGCGGCGGAATCTGATAATCTCCGGTAGTAAAGCCCCAAATCCGCACAAGAGGATAAATGGAAATATCAAATAATCCGTTTGTTTCTTCAGAGAACTCCAGACTCCGGCTCAGCAGTTCATAGGTTTCTCCCGATACCGTGACGGGAGCTCCCCCGGCAGCGTTTATCCTGGCAACATCGCTTTTTTCCCTGTTTACGGAAAAGAGCGACTCATAGCGCCAGATCAGCTTTAGCGCCTCATCCATTACCTTTTCGGTATCGTCCCCATACAGAGTTAAATCCATAATGGTATCCATCGCATAAACCTGTTTCTTAGTTTTTCCGATGTCTGAAACCCGCTCCGTTCCACAGGAGGTCAGTAAAAATGAAAAAAACAAAAAGAGCGCAATCCCTTTAACCTTCATCTTTTGTCCTCCGTTTCTGCCTTCTTCCCGCGCCGCCCTTTGTCTTCTCCCGCTGATTCTTTGAATAAATGCAGCCGCAGTAATCCTGTCTGTACAGCCCGTATTTTTTGGATAATTCTATGCTTCTTATATATCCGTTCCGTTTCTTAAAATCGGAGGGAAGATACTCTACTCCATGCTTTTTCGCCAGCAGCTCCCCGATTTCCATCAGCTTTTTCGCATCCTTATGCGGACTGACAGATAACGTGGTGGCATAATAATCAAAGCCTCTTTCCCTTGCTTCTTTTGCCGTTTTCTCCAGCCGGAGCAAAAAACAACGCTCGCAGCGTTTTCCCCGCTCCGGCTCCTTCTCATAGCCTTTTGCCAGAGAGAAAAAACGCTCCGGCTCATAATCGCCGTCTATCATGGAAATTTCTTCTCCATAAGAAACCTCCCGGATATATCTCTTTAATTCCTGCTTCCTTTTTTCATATTCTTCCTCCGAAGTAATATTGGGATTATAAAAAAATACGGTAATATTAAAATAAGGGCGCAGATATTCTATTACCGAACTGCTGCACGGCGCGCAGCAGCAGTGTAACAGCAAATTTTTTTTCCCTTTTTGTTTTTTTAACAGTTCCTCCAGTTCTTTCTGGAAATTTCTCTTATTCATCCGTTTTCTCTCCGCCTTCCTTTCGCCTCGCCAGAGTAATGGCTCCCGCCAGATTCCCCCGCTTTCCTCCCGATGCCCGGTGGGAAAACAGAAAATCCGGATGGCAGCAGGTACAAAGGCCGCTGACCTGTATTTGTCCCGGCGGGATCTTCGCTTCCCGCAAAATAATTTCATTCGTACGCCAAAGGTCGAGAAGATATTTATTTCCCGGCTTTGGCGAAAGGATTTCCTGCTGATGCGCCGGAAATTCCTGTCGAAATGCCTCTGCCACATCTTCACTGACCTCATAGCAGTCCCGGCAGATAGAAGGGCCGATAACCGCCAGAATATCCTCCGGCCTTGTGCCAAATTCCTCTCTCATCCGCTCCACGGCGCAAGCCCCGATTCTCTTTAAGGTTCCCCGCCACCCGGCATGCACGGCACCAATCGCCCTTGTCCCTTTATCGTAAAAAAACAGCGGAACGCAATCGGCAAAAAACGCCATCAAAACCACCTCCGGATCCTGCGTGATGATCCCGTCCGCCCCCGCGCTGTCTAACGGGCGGAAAATCCCCTCGCCGCAGTCCGCGCGGTCTACTTTTCGGATATTCGTTCCATGCACCTGATTGGTAAACACCAGACGGCTTGCCTCATAGCCCACCGCCGATGAAAAACGCCGGTGGTTTTCCATTACGCGCTCCGGGTCGTCGCCCCGGCTAAAGCTCAGGTTCATAGAAGCAAGAGCCCCCCTGCTGGCGCCGCCCTCTCTTGTGGAAAAGCCATGACAGATTCCCTCTGCCTCAAACAGAGGAAACGTCAGATAGACTACACCGTCCTTTTCTTTTTGGATTATATTCATAAGCGTTCTTTTTCCCTTTCCTGATATTTTGCCCTTTATATTTTTATCGGGATTTGATATACTATTTCTAAAAGGAGGAAACAATATGCCAAGCGTTTATGCCCATCATTCCTTCGGCAGAAAGGTTACTGCCAAACTGCCGGAAGAAATCAAAACTATTATAGAAAATCACAAGGAGGAGTTTGAAGCGGGACTCCAGGGACCGGATTTTCTTTTTTTCTATCATCCCTTTTTAAAACTCCGCACCAATCAAATCGGTTACTGGCAGCACAAACAGCCCCTTACCAAATATCTTCATCATCTTTTGCCAATACTGCGGAAGGAAGGCAGTGATTCCGGGGTTTATGCTTATATATTGGGGTTTCTATGCCATTATATGCTGGACAGCGAATGCCATACCTTTATTATTCCCCTTTCCCAACGTCCCGGCTATAACCATCTTGCCATAGAAACAGAATTTGACCGACATCTGATCCGCAAGGACGGACACCGTCCGCTTACTTATCCCGTATGGAAAAAAATACCCTATAGCAAACATATTGTGGACACGATTGTGAAAGCCTACAAACCGCTGAGGATTTCCCGCGAGGAAGTCCGCGAGGCGCTGTACAGCATGCGTTTTTATAAATGGCTGCTGACCGGCGGCGGGCACTCCATAAAACGTTTTCTTGTCCGTCTTTTCATGCACTTATCCTTGCATTACCGGCAGTTAGAGGGACATATGATGGGGCTGTTCCCCAAAAGCTATGCCAGAAAAACCAATCAAAGCCTACAGTTTTTGTATGATAACGCCATCACTCTCACAAGCGATATCCTACAGGATTTCCATCTCAGCGTCTGGCAGGGCAAACCCCTCCACGAACGTTTTTCCTGCAATTTTCGCTCCAATGAACCCTGCTGATATAACGAGCAGGCATTTTCGCTTATTTCATGTCGCCCAAATCCCGTCTGTACTGGCGCAAAAATTCGTAAACCAGCTTGCGTTTTTCATGCCAGAACCGACGTCCGGGCGCCGTGACAAATTCCATCTGCTTCATATGGCGATACGTATATTTTTCAAAATGACGGCACATCGATTCAAAAGTGGCGTTCTCTTCTCTTGACTCAATCCAGGAATCCAAAATAATTCCCATTGCCCCGGTATCATCTAACATATCGGCTTCCATCAAAACTACCAATTCCAGAGGGGTATTCTTTTCGTGAAATAGCTTTTTATTGGAATGTTCCTCGATAAGATAACAAATAAAATCAATCTGAGCCGGCGGATACTGCCTACGCTCCAGATAATCCCGGCAGATGGCCGCCCCCGTCCCGGCATGGGAAACATCCCGGCGGGGATCTCCGTAACCGGCATCGTGAAAAATCGTGGCAATTTTCAACGATTCCACATCCAGATTATCATCCTGCAGCTGATTGGTAATGCGGATCATCCATTTATAAACCCGGACCGTATGCTGATAGCGGTCATAGGCAATTTTATTCTTGCTGTTTTCCCCGTTTTTTCTGTCATAACCGGTAAGAATATCCTCTACATATTGAAACATTGCCTTATGTTGTCGCATTTTTTATGAAACCTCTTTTACTTTACTTTTCTTTCCTGAAGATTTTCATTTTTTATTATATCACAGCAAAGCGGCATCGGTCAATTTCATACGAGCTTTCCGCCCTCCTGTTTTTTGTGACGAAAAAAAGCCGCAATGAAAACCATCATTGCAGCTTTTCCTTAACCTTCAAGCCGTCATTGAGCAGGCTGGTATTTATCGCCGTTACTCCTCTGGCGGGTTCGCCTCATAGAAAGCGGATAGGAAATCATCCGGGGAGGTATAAACGGTTCCTTTCCAGAGGATGTTATTCCATGTTGCTGCCAACAGCAAATGCATAAGCTATTTCCCGGATTTCGGCAACTTATCTACACAACTTTCTTATCGGGGAAAATGTCCTGTATCAGACTAGTTGTAACCTTAATAATATGAAATTCCTATCCACATATTACACTTTATAATTTATGCAATCATTCTGTATAGATTGTAATAATTCATAAATTCTGTAATACCCCGTTCCCACACGAGTTTTAGTTTCAGGACTAATTTCATTATTTCCTAATGTATCTAGTTCCTTTTTTAGTTTTTCGTGTTCACTTACTATCTCAACCATATAATCTTTTAAAACCTTAAATAATTTCTGATTTTGTTGATAATAGTAGAATATATCACAATAACTATTTATGAACTTATTTAAGTAATTATTTTGCACTATATCATCACCAGTTGACTGTGTCGCTTTTATAAATAAAGAAAGCGCCTCATCTACCTTTTTCAACATAATAAATACATATTCATATTTTTCACTTGTAATCAATTGCTTTCTTTCAAATATCTTTTGCAATATAAATATAATGACACCATTGCACAAAATAGGTACAAGTAAAATTATCCAATCCTTAGCACTCATAATTTCGCCTCCAAATCTCCAATTTTTATCCTTACTTAAATACAAGTAGTATATCTCTCCATAATCTACATAATTCGACAGTTCACTAGTACAAATAATGTAGGATTACAATACATATGTTACAACTCAAACTGATTTTCCGCTATCATGTTTCTACAGCTTTTCCCTAGCCCCTCGAACCGTCATTACTATCGCCGTTACTCCTCTGGCGGGTTCGCCTCATGAAAAGCGGATAGGAAATCATCCGGGTCGGTATAAACGGTTCCTTTCCAGAGGATTTCTTTTAGACTGGTACAGTAGTAAAATGCCTCATCCCCAATGCTTATTACGCTTTCTGGAATTTCGATTTTCGTAAGGTTGCTACATTTTGCAAATGCCTCATCCCCAATGCTCGTTACGCTTTCTGGAATTTCTACACTCGCAAGGCTTCTACAGTAGCAAAATGCATACTCCCCAATGCTTGTTACGCTTCCCGGAATTTCGATTTTCGTAAGGCTGCTACAGTGTTGAAATGTATAATCCCCGATATTTGTTATGCTTCCCAGTATCTTGATACCCTCAAGACTGCTACAGTATGCAAATGCGTCATCCCCAATGCTCGTTACGCTTTCTGGTATTTCGATTTTCGTAAGACTGCTACAGCCTGCAAATGCACCATCCCCAATGCTCGTTACGCTTTCTGGTATCTTGATACTCGCAAGGCTGCTGCAGCCATCAAATGCATCATCCCCAATGCTCGTTACGCTTCCCGGTATCTTTGTATTCTTGCACCCTCTAATCATTGTATTGCTTTTACTTTCTATAATCGCATTACAATCATCACGGCTATCATACACCTTATTATTTGCCGCTACTTGAATACTCGCAAGGCTACTACAGTTTTCAAATACATTATTTCCGATATTTGTTACGCTTTCCGGTATTTCAATTCTCGCAAGGCTGCTACAGTTTGCAAATGCATAATCCCCGATATTTGTTACGCTTCCCGGTATTTCAATTCTCGTAAGGCTGCTACAGTCGTAAAATGCATCTCTCCCGATACTCGTTACGCTTTCTGGTATCTTTGTATTCTTGCACCCTGCAATTATTGTATTGCTTTCGCTTTCTATAATCGCATTACAATCTTCACGGCTATCATACACCTTATTACCTACCGCTACTTGAATACTAGCAAGATTGCTGCAGTAACCAAATGCCTGTAACCCAATGCTCATTACACTTTCTGGTATCTCAATTTTCGTAAGGCTTCTACATTTCCCAAATGCCCAATTCCCGATGCTTGTTACGCTTTCTGGAATTTCGATTTTCGTAAGGCTGCTACAGTCATAAAATGCCATATACCCTATGCTCGTTACGCTTTCTGGAATCTCTACACTCGCAAGGCTGCTACATTCCTCAAATGCATACTCCCCAATGCTCGTTACGCTGTTCGGTATCTCGATTTTCGCAAGGCTGCTACAGTACATAAATGCCTGTACCCCGATGCTCGTTACGCTATTCGGTATCTCTATACTAGCAAGGCTTCTACAGCCACAAAATGCCCAATCTTTGATTTTCGTTACGCCCTCATCTACGATTACATGAACCGGGACTTCCGAATTCATTATCTGACTTACCACTTCAGCCGCATTTTCCTCATTATAATGCAGGATTAGTATATTGTCTGTTCCTGTTGGTGAAGTTACTGCAGGCGGAGTTGCCGTCGGTCGACTGTTCGTCCCGTTATTCTTACCGCTGTTGGTATTCTGATTGTTTTTATTATTTTTGCTGTCCTTATTGCTTTTCTTTGCTTTTACTTTCACAGTACAAGTGTATTTTTTCTTGCCGACTTTCGCCTGTACTTTTGCTTTGCCCGCTTTCTTTCCCTTAACGGTCACGCCGGTCTTTTTCTTCGACTTCAGGGTAACGAATTTCTTGCCGGACTTGATCGTCCACTTTACTTTCTTTTTATTATTCTTCAGTTTTAGTTTCTTCGTCTTGCCTACGGTTATCGTAACTTTTTTCGGCGTCAGGGTCACTTTCTTTTTCTTCGCCTCTGCAGTTGATGATGCGCCGAATGCGCTGCCTCCGCATATCAGAGAAGCAATTAGTAATAAGATGATTGTCTTTTTTTGTTTCATTCTTTCCTCCATTTCCGGGGATACGGATGTAAAAATACCGTTTCCCCTGTTTTAATCATTGTGCATGGTATCGCCGTTAATACCCATATTTTTCATTATAAAAAGCGTTGAAGAAACTATTAATATCAGTATAAATTGTTCCTTTCCATAGAATGTTATTCAAATTATCACATCCCAAAAATACATTCTGCCCGATGCTTGTTATGCTTCCCGATATTTCGATTCTCTTAAGACTGCTACAGAACTCAAATGCAGAATTCCCAATGCTTGTTACGCTTTCTGGTATTTTTATACTTGCAAGGCTGCTACAGTACTCAAATGCAGAATTCCCAATGCTTGTTACGCTTTCTGGTATCTTGATACTCGCAAGGCTGCTGCAGCCTTCAAATGCATAATCCCCAATGCTCGTTACACTATTCGGTATCTCTATACTTACAAGACTGGTACAATCTCTAAATGTATCCCCCTCAATGTTCGTTATACTCCCTGGTATCTTGATACTTATAAGACTAGTACATTGCCAAAATGTTCCAGACCAGATGCTAGTTACACTACTTGGTATCTCTATGCTCACAAGGCCACTACATTGACTAAATGCATGACTCCCAATACTCGTTACGCTATTCGGTATTTCTATACTCGCAAGACTTCTACATTCATCAAATGCCTGATATTCAATACTCGTTACACTATTTGGTATCCCTATACTCGTAAGGCTACTACAGGCATAAAATGCATGATTTTCAATGCTCGTAATGCCACTCGGAATTTCGATGCTTGAAAGGCTGCTACAGTGATCAAATGCCCACTCTCCGATACTCTTCACGCTATTTGGTATCTCTATGCTCACAAGGCCACTACATTTACTAAATGCAGCATATCCGATACTCGTTACGCTATTCGGTATTTCTATACTCGCAAGACTTCTACATTCATCAAATGCTAAATCCCCGATGCTCGTTACCCCCTCATCTACGATTACATGCACCGGGACTTTTGAATCCTTTATCTGACTTACCACTGCATCCGCATTTTTATCATTATAATGCAGAGTTAGTATTTTCCCTGAATCTGTCGGCGTCGTCGGTCGACTGTTCGTCCCGTTATTCTTACCGCTGTTGGTATTCTGATTGTTTTTATTATTTTTGCTGTCCTTATTGCTTTTCTTTGCTTTTACTTTCACAGTACAAGTGTATTTTTTCTTGCCGACTTTCGCCTGTACTTTTGCTTTGCCCGCTTTCTTTCCCTTAACGGTCACGCCGGTCTTTTTCTTCGACTTCAGGGTAACGAATTTCTTGCCGGACTTGATCGTCCACTTTACTTTCTTTTTATTATTCTTCAGTTTTAGTTTCTTCGTCTTGCCTACGGTTATCGTAACTTTTTTCGGCGTCAGGGTCACTTTCTTTTTCTTCGCCGCCTCGACGACGGTTGATGAGGCGCCGAATGCGCTGCCTCCGCATATCAGAGAAGCGATTAGTAATAAGATGATTGTCTTTTTTTGTTTCATTCTTTCCTCCATTTCCGGGGATGCGGATGTAAAAATACCGTTTCCCCTGTCTTAATCATTGTGCACATATCGCCGTTACTCCTCTGGCGGGTTCGCCTCATAGAAAGCGGATAGGAAATCATCCGGGGAGGTATAAACGGTTCCTTTCCAGAGGATTTCTTTTAGATGGGTACAGTTAGTAAATACCCATTCCCCGATGCTTGTTACGCTATCTGGAATCTCTACACTCGCAAGTCTACTACAGCCCCAAAATGCAGAATTTCCGATGCTCGTTACACTGTTCGGTATCTTAATACCCACAAGACTGCTACAATCTTCAAATGCATGATTCCCAATACTCGTTACACCTCCCGGTATCTCGATTTTCGCAAGACTGCTACAGTATGCAAATGCATAATCCCCGATATTTGTTACGCTTCCCAGTATCTTGATACTCTCAAGACTGCTACAGCCAGAAAATGCATACTCCCCGATGTACGTTACGCTTCCCGGTATCTTTATGCTCGCAAGGCTACTACAGCCAGAAAATGCAGAATCCTCAATGCTCGTTACGCTTTCTGGAATCTCTACACTCGCAAGGCTACTACAGCCAGAAAATGCAGAATCTCCGATGCTCGTTACGCTTCCCGGTATCTTTGTATTCTTACACCCAAAAATTATTTGATTGCTTTCACTTTCTATAATCGCATTACAATCTTCTCGGCTATCGTACACCTTATTATCTGCCGCTACTTGAATACTAGCAAGGCCGCTACAGCCAGAAAATGCCTGTACCCCGATGTACGTTACGCTTCTTGGTATCTTTATACTCGTAAGACTGCTACAGCCCTTAAATACACTATTCTCGATACTCGTTACGCTTTCTGGAATCTTTGTATTCTTGCACCCTGCAATCATTGTATTGCTTTCGCTTTCTATAATCGCATTACAATCTTCCCGACTATCATACACCCTATTACCTACCACTACTTGAATACTCGCAAGATTGCTACAGCCACAAAATGCCCACACCCCGATGCTCGTTACGCTTTCTGGTATCTCAATTCTCGTAAGGCTGCTACAGTCCTCAAATGCAGAATTCCCTATGCTTGTTACGCTTCCCGGTATCTTTATACTAGTAAGGCTGCTACAATCATAAAATGTAGATTCCCCTATGCTAGTTACGCTGTTCGGTATCTCTATTCTCGTAAGGCTGCTACAACCATAAAATGCAGACTCCCCGATACTAGTTACACTTCCCGGTATCTCGATTTCCGCAAGGCTGCTACAGAAAGCAAATGCCATATACCCTATGCTCGTTACGCTATTCGGTATCTCTATACTCGCAAGGCTGCTACATTCATTAAATGCCCTCTCCTCGATTTTCGTTACACCCTCATCTACAATCACATGCACAGGGACTTCCGAAACCTCTATCTGACTTCTCACTTCAGCCGCATTTTCCTCATTATAATGCAGGGTTAGTATTTTGTTGGTTCCTGTTGGTGAAGTTACTGCAGACGGAGTTGTGGTCGGTCGACTGTTCGTCCCGTTATTCTTACCGCTGTTGGTATTCTGATTGTTTTTATTATTTTTGCTGTCCTTATTGCTTTTCTTTGCTTTTACTTTCACAGTACAAGTGTATTTTTTCTTGCCGACTTTCGCCTGTACTTTTGCTTTGCCCGCTTTCTTTCCCTTAACGGTCACGCCGGTCTTTTTCTTCGACTTCAGGGTAACGAATTTCTTGCCGGACTTGATCGTCCACTTTACTTTCTTTTTATTATTCTTCAGTTTTAGTTTCTTCGTCTTGCCTACGGTTATCGTAACTTTTTTCGGCGTCAGGGTCACTTTCTTTTTCTTCGCCGCCTCGACGACGGTTGATGAGGCGCCGAATGCGCTGCCTCCGCATATCAGAGAAGCGATTAGTAATAAGATGATTGTCTTTTTTTGTTTCATTCTTTCCTCCATTTCCGGGGATGCGGATGTAAAAATACCGTTTCCCCTGTCTTAATCATTTCTGTAAGTTTTTTAGCTTTGCAGCCTTGCCGCAAAGCCCTCATACACTTTAACAACATAATAAATATTATGAATAGTGGCATAGAAAAGGAAGAGAGAAAAATACGTCGAAAACCGGCAGATAACGACAAAAAGCGGCGACTGAGAATTGTGCCGTCCTGAAAAATACATAGCGTTTTTCAATCCACCTAAAATGAACTTCTCCTCAAGATGAACTTCCCCTAAAATAAAAAAGCAGGAAAAACCTCAGTTTTCCCTGCAAATAATAAAGCAAATAAAAAAAATCACAAAAAAGCTGGAAATTTCTGCAAAATTTCACACTTGCATATATCCCCGAACTATAGTATACTCTAATACATGGAAATTTTTACACATTATTTATTATTACATAATATTTATTATGTGGATTTTATTTTTACCAGCAGATTCATACCTTCCAGTTGTCTTCGGTACTCGGCATAAGATTCTTTCAAATAGATTTTTGTTGTTTCAATCCTGCTATGTCCCAGCATATCCGCAAGTTTTACAATATCCCGGTACATCCCGTAAAATGTTCTGGCAAATAAATGCCGAAGATTATGGGGAAATACCTTATCTTTATTGACTTTTGCAGTTTCACACAGCTTTTTCAGTTCGCGCCAGATCCATGTCCGGTCCACGGCTTTTCCTTTTTTGGTCTGGAATACAGCTCCGGATTTTATACCGTTTTTCCGGATATAGTGGAGCAGCCGCACCTGAAGGTCCCTCGGTATCAGAATCTTCCGCTCTTTTCCCTTGTTGTAGGTGACGGCCATTCCGGATTTTGCTGCCGCTACAGTAATTGACGATAGTTCGCTTACCCGTATGCCCGTGGCGCATATTGTCTGGGCGATCATGCCAATTTTTTCTCTTCCTGTCTTCATGGCAGTCTTTACCAGTTTTTTATATTCTTCCTTTGACAATTCCCTGTTTTCCGGCAGAAAAATTTCTGTCTGGATGCGATATGTTTTTACCTTCAAGTCATGCCATTGCATAAAATGGAAAAACTGGTTTGCCGCCACAAGGAAAGAATTTATGCTGCTTGTTTTATAATCTCCGTTATTTTTCAGATACTCTTTATATTCAAGTACCAATTCTTTATCCAAACTCCGTCCTGCCGCATACCGAGCCAGTTTGTCCAGATCCCGCATATATTTTTCTATCGTCCTCCTGCCTTTTTCCTGCTCATAAAGATAGATTCTGTAATTTTCCAGCGCTTCCTTTGTGATTCTTCGTTTCATGCTGTCTGCCTCCATAAAAATACCTGTTTTTAATAACGGAAAAGCGGTATCTCCGCTTTAAGGAAAATGCCGCTTTTCTAACTAACCATATTGTTTAGTTTTTTTCTGTTTCGCTCTCTTTTATCATATCTTGAAAAATTTCATATTGTTTTCCAATTCCTGCGCCATGGATTTCAATCCGTCTGCCTTACCCGCCAAATGCGCCATGGCGGAATTCAGTTCTTTCACAGAGGACATCGTATGCTCTGTGGAAGCTGCATTTTCCTCTGATACCGCCGAAAGACTCTGAATCGCATCCGTGACAACCTCTCTCGCCCTGTCGCATGCCTGGGAGTCCTCGTTGATAATGTCGACCTCTTCCCGAGAGGACTGGATTCCCGCGCTCACGCCCTCGAATTTTACCTGGGTTTCCTGCAGCTTTTCCTGTTGATTCTCGATGATTTCCTGCATCTGGTTCATTGCCTCCACCGTATTTTTGGATTCTCTCGCCAGATTGCGGATTACCTCGGCAATAGAAGCTGCAGAAGTGTTCGACTCCTCTGCCAGTTTCTGGATCTCGGAAGCTACGACAGCAAATCCTTTGCCCGCTTCTCCCGCTCTTGCCGCCTCAATACTGGCATTCAGCGACAGCAGGTTCGTTTCCTCGGCGATGGAGGAAATCAGTGATACCGCATCCTGAATTTGCATAACGGAATCGTCCGTGAGCTTGACCTGATGCTCAATGCGCTTCACGGCCTCAAAGGTCTGCACGCTGGATTCTCCAAGTTCTGCAATGATGCGTTCCGCCTCATTCTTTGCCTCCTCCATGGTTTCCGAGGTGTTATGCAGTGTTTCGACCTTATCTACAATTTTCCGGATAGAATCTCCCATATCGCCCACATTGATCGTGGCATGCTCCGTATCCTGTGCCTGAGATATGATACCCTGGGATACCCCGTCCACCGTGCGGCTTACTTCCTCTGCCGTCAAATTGGTTTTATCCGCCAGTTCCTGCAGCTCCTGTCCGGAAACAGATAAAATATCTGCCGAATGCTGGATTTTCCCGACGGTGTTCCGCAGCTGGTTCAGAAGTTCCTGCAGGGAGCCGCACATAACGCCCAATTCATCGTTTCGGTGCAGCAGTCTTGGCTCAACGGAAACAGTCAGATCCCCCTGCGCCAGTTTTTGCAGCATCTCCTCTGCCAAGCGGACAGCTTTCCCGATTTTTCCGGATACTAAGAGGGAAATCACAACCACCAGTATAAGCAGTGCAAAGGAAATCCCCAGAATTCCCAGCGTCTTTTTGGAAATGGTAGCGTCAATATCCGCACTCGGCTTTCCGGCAAAAAACATTCCCACAATCGAACCGTCTGAATTCTTCATCGGGATGTAATAGGCATAATAGTTCTGGCCATTGATCTCTAAACTGACCGAAGAAAATTCCTCGCCTTTCTTCACTACTTTCTCCACTACGGAGTCGGATGCCTGAGTTCCCAGAAGTTTCTTGCTTGTGTCGGCATCCAGAAGGGAGGTGGCGCGCCTGGTGTCGCCGTAGAACAGAGTGACCTCTGTGCTGGAATCCTTCGCAAAAGCATCAATCATGGTTTCGTTCTGCGTCACATTATAAGACCCCTTCAGCAAATCCTCTCCCTGCATCGCATAGTCGCCTGAATCCAAGGCGGCATAAGCCGCATCCAGACTGTGGCAGACGTCCTCAAGCGCCAGCAGCGACTCCTGCTGCATGCTGGTTTTCAGTGAATTTACTGAATACAGCGTGACGATAACGGTAAGGATCAGCAGGGGAATCAGGGTTAGCCCAAAAATCTCCCACTTTAATGACAATTTTACCTTTTTGTTTTTCATAAACAATATTCCTCCTTTTGTATATCTTTTTATGCTAACTTTTTTCTGGAGCTGACAGAAACGCATTTGAAACCACAACTCACGATTTACAGAAATTTCTGTTACCTCATACCCTCATCTTCCCCAAACTCCACTTTCATATTGATAACACTATCTGGTGATTTGCGGACAAAAACGCAATACTTTCCACATCGCTCTTGTAAATTATACCACGACTGCAACACTTTTTCTACTGCAAATCAAATTTCCTGCATATCTTTCCCTTCGTGCTTAGCAGAAAGATATCTTTTAATTTCTGAGAGAGCGACTATGGAGCGGTGGTTCTTAATCAAAATTATTGCTCGCTATCCAAAATTTCTTTCAATTGTCTTATTAAAATTGGCAGCTCCTCAAATACAACATCAGCTATGATATTCCAATTCGTACCTTCGTAGTCATGAACCAATCTATGCCTGACTCCGGCAATCATAGCCCATTGAATTTCATTATGGACTTCTTTATAATCCTTTGACAGATTATAGACATGTTCACCGATATTATATAGGGGTGTTGTAACAAGCCATTGCAGAGAAAATTCCCTGATTAGATTTTCTTTACTGATGTGATTTGCCCTAATATATTCATATAATTTTACTGCATTGTCATATATCTTTTGAATACGCTGTTGATCCGAATATTTCATGCCACAAGCAACCTCTCTTTCATAATTGTATTATAAAATTCACTGTCCGGGTTAATTTCGTGAATCTCAAACACATCAACTTTCTTATTTAATACCTCTCGTAAATCCTCTGCAAGTGCAAAGATCTTGGTAAGCTTGAAGTTTTCTCCTCCATAAACCAAAAAATCTATATCACTATCTATCTCCGCTTCTCCTCTTGCATATGAACCGAACAAGTAAATCTGCTGCACCTGATATTTTTCAGCAAGGGGTTTTACCAAAGCCATAATATTTTTTATGGTAAATACTGTATCACTCACGACATCATCTCCTTTTTAATCTAATATATACTTTTCCAACGCTTTACTTTGCATTTTTTAACATAACGATTAATAAAAGAATAATAGGAATCAATTCAAATAACCTCAAAGCCTCTTTTATTACTACAATCTTTTCCACCGTCGGATGCTTCCCTATTTACTCGAACTCAATATCCTCATTGACTTTTTTATTAATATCAATTCTTGTCTGGACATCAATTTTATTAACCAGCCAACCATTCAAAGTGCAATTTTTAATAAATTCATCAATTCTATTGACGCCATTGATTTCTTTTAATGTAACTACAGCGCCAAAACGAATCCCCATTCCATCTTTAGGATCTAAGCGGTTATTTGTTTTTATTTCCATTCCCCAATTTTTATTTTCATAAGATTTCTTCGGCATCATCTTGTTTTTGGGCTTTTCTGTAATATATTTTACATTCTCCCATTTTCTGAATCTTTCTCTTGCCTCACCCTCCAGAAGAAAATATTTTCCATCATCGAATATTACGTCCTGATTTTGTTTATCACCCTTAATATCCACTATCCTCCCTTTATCATTAATTCTGCCAAAATGTAAATTAAGTTCTGTATTTGTATAATCGACACCCTGTGTTCTATCGCACATAGGGAAATAACACATCGTTGCTCTTGCAATAAAAGGGTATTTGTCGTCTTTAATTGGAACCGGAAAATAATAATTATATGTATTCCATTTTTCACTCACATCATATACCAAAAATTTAATTTCATCCTCTTTCGTATAAACAATATCATCTATTTTAATCGGTACTATGCCATGTCCATATAAAGCAACTGCTTCCGGTGTCGGCTTTTCATTCCATCCCCTTGCAGCATCAATAATCATTGCTTTTGCAACTTCTCTGTTCAGTCCCAAAATATCAATTAGATAAGATAATTTTCGGGCAATCCAAGGCGCCGCAAATGAGGTGCCGGCAACATTTGCTTCCCCTAATGGTTCACAAACCTTAATATATTTTTCCTCACTCCCACCATAATAGCTAACATCCGGTTTTGCAAAAAAGGATAATGCCAGTCCTCGCCTTGCATATTTAGTTGACAAACCCTTCTGCGTCACTGCATTAACTACCATACTGTTTATTGAGTCAGCAGGCGATCCTATTTTTTCAATTTCATCACTGGGCTTGTTTGTTCCCGTAACAACAAAAATTACATCATTTTCATATTGAATTTTATCTAATATAGCAGCTTCGGCAGAAATAAAATTATCATTAACTTCTTGATTACTTCCAAGCGAAATATTCCAAACCTTTATATCTTTATTTTCTGCAATAATCTCTTTTATCAGTTTTGTAATAGTAAAAGAAGAAAATTTTGAACCTGTCGCAACACCAAAATGGCGCACTCTAAATCTGCCGCATCCGTCATCAAGCCAGGGATTTAACCTTGCGCCATCTACAATAATGGAATCCACTGCTGTACCGTGACGATAATCATCTGGTTTTTTAGGAATATTATCGTCAACCATATCATGATATTCTACCCATTCGCCAAAATAAACTTGCTCATCAAAAAGAGTATCCATCACACCAATCGTTGGCTCAATCGTTGGAGCGGGCATATACAAAGGCTCTTGCTGATATTCCTGCATGAAGTCTTCCCGAGATAATCCGGATAAATCCTCTGTTGCCATAGAAACAAGATATGGCGCTTTTTCAAATAAAATCCGTAATTGATCTTCATCTAAAAATACTGTCTGATTATCCAATATTCTGCTTTTTAAAATATTAATTCCAATATTTTCAAATAATGTTTTTGTATCTGTATTCGTATTATACAATGTTATGATACTTTGGTTTAATTGGCGCGTTGCCATCTCCACCTCAAAATCTTCGATATATGAAACATCTGCGACTACCTGCTTAAACATAGACTTTGTTATCGAAAACTTAGGGAATGGTATTTTATTTATTGTTATTTTATTATCAAAAGCAGCTTTATCTATTCCAGTTGGAAATTTTGCCTTGATTACATCACTCGTTTTCAAAAGTAGTTCTATACTTTTGACCAAATCTCCCATATCAAGAAAATATGTAATAATATGTTTTGTTTTTTCCTTGTTAAATTTAGCGCCCACGATAGCATAATTAGAATCTTTTCCTTTAAATAATCCTGCAATCCGATTGCTCTTTGCAACTATTTTATTATAATGGACACTAATTAATATTCCCTCAAAGGGACGTCTTTCCTGCTCCCAAAATTCTTTAATTTGACTGATTCTTTCTACCAATCTAAGCATCTGTTCTCTTGTTACAATTTTTTTGCTGTTCATAGACGCTCCGCCGCCACCACCGGTTTCCGAAGCTTGTATAAATCGCTTCCCCCTTAATTCCAGCACATTATTCATTCATATCTTCCCCCTTGCTCAATTTTCTGGATACAGCGCTTTTAGATTCTCCTTTGAGCTTTTCTATTTCTCTGAGCGTAAATCCTTGCTCATGAAGTTGTTCTATATCGATTTCTTCTAAATTACCGATCAAAGAATTATAAAGCCTTCTCAAATAATCATATTCGATATTTGTATCACTAAACGCCAAAGAGGTTTTTATAGTATTCTTCAATTCTCCCGGGTAAGGCAAATCCGGCGATACCCTCAAAATTTTCTTAAACAACCTGATATCTTTAGGAATGCCTTTAAAATTTTTAATAAAAGCTGAAAAATAATATTCTGCAACTTCTACCAAATCTTCTTTACTATATCGGTTAAAATTAATTATTGCATCAAAACGTCTGATTAAAGCTTTATCAAAATCAGAAAATAAATTTGTTGTCGCAATAATTACTACGTCCTTGTTTAAATCAGTCAATCTATCAAGTTCCCTCAATATAGTCGAAGTAACCCGCCCCATTTCTCGCACATCATTTCTATTAACTCTGTCCAGGGCAATCGCATCGATTTCATCAAATAAAATAACAATTTTATTCGAATATGGAATCATATTTATTTCAGCAAAAACTTTGGCAATATTTTTATTCGTTTGCCCTAGTTTACTGTCAATCAAATGCTCAAAATCAACACAATATAATATTCTATCAAGCAGTCTTGCAATATGCTTCGCCGCCTCTGTTTTTCCACTGCCTGGCAGTCCTTCAAGCAAAAATTTATTTATCCCAATATTATGATTAACTGCATTAATAATGCCTTTTATATCATTAGATATTACTACTGGCAAATTCAATAGCTGCATTTCTCTAATATCTACCTGTTTTAAAAATTCACTTTCAAAATCACTGGCCTGTGGAACATACAAATTGGATTCTGCCATTAACCCCATTATATATTCAGCCAGCTGATAATCGCCGATAGAATCAAAATATTTCGCTATGCTTACTGCCTCATTTCTAAATGCATTCTCATTTTTTTCAACATGATATTTTATCAAATTTAATATATTTTGTTTTTTCACAAGAGTGCACCTCCATTACTTTTTTATATTATATCATGTATCGGGACAAAATAATACTATTTGGGACAAAAAAATTAAATTTTATGCTAATTAAATTAAAAAGCCGCCTGAACAACATCAGACGACTATATAAGTTAATGAAGGATTTTTCAGCGATGGTGGACGAATCCACAGCGTTCAGCTCTCCGTCCGAGAACTCTGCGGCTTTTCCGAACTCCTAAAAAAGCTACTTCGTCCTGAAGATATCGTCCTGTCTTTCCTGAAGATACATCAGAAAATCCCAACTGTCAATCCCCTGTTTTTCAAGCGACTCCTGCTCGATCCACTTTGTCAGGTCATATACCTTTGCGGCTATATCGGGCAGGGAACCCATCCTTTTCTCCGGGATATAATTCTCCAGCCTGCCGCCCATATATCCGTCCTCCGACACGCCCAGGAACAGTCCAGCCAGCTTCGCGTCGTAACGCCCCAGCGCCTTTCGGATACCGATCGCGTCCGCCACGACCTCGTCCCAGACGGCCTCCTTCTGCTGAGGAAACAGTCTCCGGCAGATCACATGCGTACATTCGTGGTACAGGCGGATCTTTCTTGAGATCTCCAGCCATCCCTCCTGCGGTACGCCGGCTCTCTCGGCGGATACGCCGCTGTATGGCCCGTCGCTTAAGAGAATCAAAATGTCACGATAATTGCGCTTATCTGCGGTGAAACGCTTCCACTCCTCCGCCCAGTCCGTATGTCCGGCTGCAAAATACGCCGTCCTGTGATCGTTGATCTTCTTCCAGTTGGCGAGTCCGTTGACCGTCATTGCCCCAACCGTGGGCGGGATCTCCTCCGGTCTGCAGCGGTAGACCAGCAGCCGCAGTGCGTTCTCGAAATCCTCTCTGCGGTACAGGTACAGAACATTTACCGGTCCCGCCGGCGTCTGTTCCTCCGTCAGGGAATCCCTGTCGCTTCCCAAAAACAGTTCAAGGGAGTGATTCTCCGGCCTGTTTCCCCTCAGCGCCGCGTCCTTGTACGCATCCTCCATGCCTTCTCCGGGCTTCAGATATAACTGCGGATAACACTCCGCCAAAGTTTCCAGCACCATCTGTTTTCCTCCTGTTTCTTATCTGCCTTCTATAACCTTTTACCGCACCTGTCACAATAGAACATATATTCGCCAGCGTCAATCACGTATTCTTTCCCGCAGGACGGACACCGACCTTGCTGCTTCTTGAATAGAGATCTACTACCATCTGATGGAAAGCTACTAATAACTCCCAATCCGCCCGCCGTGCTCTCCAACTTTTTGTCGGAAACCTCCTCATTCTGTTTTTTGTTTGTCTCCTCGCCCATGCTGATCTCTCTAAAACATATCCTCACAAAATGACGGAAATATGCAGCTTTATTTGTGCAGTACTAATACCGCTCGTGTAGCTCTTTTCCCACAAAAATGGATACCATTAATATTTCATCACCCCGATGCAATATTTTAATTCTTACCTTAAACACCGTTATTTTATCTTCCTCTACTCCCTATTTTATAAATTCTGCTTTCCTTTTTCTTCTAATTCTATCAAAAACTTATCATAATCAGACATAAATAGCCTATCTTGTACAATACGATATTTTTCAAACTCTGTTTCTGCATGGAGTTTTGCCTGCTCTGCACTAATCTTACCTGCACCTGTAAGTATTTCGTTTCCGTTAAATTCCAGAAAACCATCCAACCGTTTTGCCCAATCTTCCATACTCATCGGAATATGACGTTCTGCCTGCAATTCTGCATAATCAAGATATAGAGATACAATTCTTTCCATATAGGACATTTCTTTGTCACTCAAATAATTCTTTGCTATTGATACATCACCTTTTACAATTTTTCCGTTAGGAGCTGCTTCCCATGTAGACAATCCCATATGTTCCTTCTCTGCACTAGCTCGTTCAACAATAAGTTCTGCCGCCGTATGTCTATGAACAGCCCAATGCATTTTATTTTGCACAGTCTGAAAAAAACGTCTGGTAGTCACCGCATCCTTATCATAATCAAAAGCAGTAGCATATAGGTCAGTAATTTTTTGATAAAATTTGCGCTCCGAAAGCCTTATCTCACGGATGTTCTCCAACTGCCGCTCAAAATACTCATCTGTGAACATATGACCTTTTTTTAAACGTTCTTTATCCATTGTCCAACCCTGAATGGTATAATCTTTAACGATTTGTCCCGACCATTTCCGAAAACGAACCGCCCGGTCATTATTAACCTTAAATCCAACAGCAATAATCATCTGCAAATTATAGTGGATGACTTCACGGTTTACCTGTCTTATTCCTTCCGTTTGAACTATTCGGAATTTCCGAATAGTTGCTTCCTCAATAAGCTCACCATCACCATATATCTTTTTAATATGCTCATTTATTGTCGGCAAACTTACATCATAAAGCTGTGCCATCATTCTCTGCGTCAACCATATATTTTCATCCTCATAGCGCATTTCCATGCTATCCGCACTATCACCAATAGATGCAACATACGTCAAATATTCAGCCGCCGAACTATGAATAGATATCTCATTTTTCTTTTTTGTCATCATGTTCCTCCCAATGCTATTTTTCCAAAGACCAAAATCGTCTTTGTCTTCCAAATATTGATTCATACACTCTCTTTTTCTCATCAAATATATATTTCTTTTTTTCCTGCATCGGCTGAAAAATAAAAGTAGACAAAATTAATGTAAGCAGAGAAGAACTCAATATACTAATAACTATTGATATTACATTATCTATACTCATATTTCCAACCTCCAAAATACACATCAAATAACTTCAAAATGCTTCAAAGCACCTTTGATTGCTTCCACCTTCTCCGCTGTCGGATGCTTCCTCGGCTGTTTCAGTTCCTCCACCGCATTCGGAGCATCATACATCGGCAGCCCCAAATCTCTCTTTACCTCTGCTATATACGCTGTATGTACCTTAGCCCTCTCCAAATTCTACCTTAACGGGGATATGGCCGTCCGGTTTTTGTTGGGACAAGAGAACCACCGTCTCCACATTTCTTGTCCACGGAAACATATCCACGCAGCAGGCTTTTACCGGCTGGTATCCGTATTCCAAAAACAATTCCAAATCTCTTGCCAGGCTGGTAGGCTTACAGGAAATATATAGGATTTTTTCTACCGAATACTTTAAAATCCTTTTAAGCGCCTTCGGATGGATTCCCTCCCGGGGCGGATCCAGCACAATAAAATCCGGCGTCCCTTCCCATTCATCCAGAACCTGCAAAACGTCGCCGGCAAGGAAGGTACAGTTATCCAACTGATTGCGCGCGGCATTTTCCCGCGCCGCCAAAACCGCCTCTTCTACAATTTCCACCCCTACTACCTGTTTTGCCTCCGGCGCCAGTATCTGCGCTATCGTCCCCGTTCCGCTGTACAGATCAAAAACTACCTTATTTTTCAGATTTCCCGCATACTCCCTTACAACACGGTAAAGAGCCTCTGCTCCGGCAGAATTTGTCTGGAAAAAGGAAAACGGGGAAATTTTAAATTCCAGCCCCAATATTGTTTCATAAAAATAATCCCTTCCATATAAAATTCTTATCTTGTCCGCTTTTACTACATCCGACAGACTGTCATTGAGAATATGTAAAATCCCGGCAATACTGCCGTTAAGGGGCAGGCGCAACAACATATCGCAAAATTCCTCTGCCGGAATCTCCCCCTGGGAAGTCGTCACCAATCCAATCAGGATTTCTCCTGTATAGCGGCCCTTTCGCAGGAGCAGATGGCGCAATATGCCCTCATGCCGCATTTTATGGTAAAAAGGAATCTTTTCCCCCGCTTCTTCCCGGGATTGAAAAAAATCCAAAACTCCCCTCAGGATTTTGCGGAAATCCTCCTCTATAATCCGGCACTCCGGTACGGGGACTATGTCGTAAAAACTTCCTCTTTTATGAAGCCCCAGCGTCAGGGGGCCCTCCTTTTCCTCATCGCCAAAGGAAAATTCCATTTTGTTCCGATATTCCCAAACCGCCGGGCTGTCCAGACATTCCTTCAGGGGAAATTCCGGGCAGGCTTTTTTTAATAAGTCCTTTACCTGGGACAGTTTTAATTCCTTTTGCGTTTCATAATCCAGCCTCTGATAGGAACAGCCTCCGCAGTCGGCAAAGTGGGGACACGGCGGCTCGGCGCATTCCAGGGGTGACGGTTTCTTTACTTCCACCAGTCTGCCCTCCGGTACGGATTTTCTTATTTTTTTGAGCTGAAACCTGACTACCTGACCCGGAATTGTATTTTTCACAAGGATCGGCGCTTCGCTCTCCGCCGTATGAACAAGCCCTTTATTGGGGAATTGAAGGGATACGACCTCTCCCTCATAATACTCGTTTTTTTTCATTCCGTCTGCAAGCTCCTTTATTTTATCTTTTTTATTATAGCAAAAATATAAAATCTGTACAACTCCTGTCTGGAGAATAAAACTTTTCCTGCGAAAGGTTGATTTACATGGTCAAATCCGCTATACTATATAGTATTCAATAACAGATTGCGAGGTATTATATGGACCAGTCAAATGAAGAAAACATCATGGACATTATTCATAAGTTGAATGAAATCAACTATATTAATCCGGAAGACATTCCAAATATAGAATTATATATGGATCAGGTTACTACCTTTATGGATGCTCATCTTGCCGCCTGTAAACGGACGGACGAGGATAAAATCCTTACGAAAACCATGATTAATAACTATACCAAAAACGATTTTCTTCCGCCTCCCGTAAAGAAAAAATATTCCAAGGAGCATATGTTTTTATTGATTTTTTTGTATTACTTTAAAAATGTACTTTCCATTAATGATATACAAAAAATCTTTACTCCTCTGACCGATATGTTTTTTGACAACCGCTCGCGGGATGTTTCCTTAGAAGATATATACCGCAGTATTTTCAGGATGGAAAGGATTCAGACGGATAATCTGACAAAGGATATTGTGCGGCGCTTTAAGGCTTCTCAGGGGCTTTTCCCCAATGCAAAGGATGAAAAGGAGGCGGATTTCCTCTCCCGCTTTGCCTTTATCTGCCTGCTGAGCTTTGACGCCTATTTAAAAAAGCAGCTGGTGGAACGGCTAATTGATGAAACTCTCTCTTCGGATACCGGAAAGGATAAAGGATAGTATGAATCAATACTTAGAAGGTTTAAACAAAAAACAACAGGAGGCGGTTCTCCATTTCGAGGGGCCGCTCCTTATTTTGGCGGGCGCCGGTTCCGGGAAAACAAGGGTACTGACTCACCGGATCGCTTATTTGATTGAGGAGCATAACATTAGTCCCTATAATATCCTTGCCCTTACCTTTACCAACAAGGCGGCAAAGGAAATGAAGGACCGGGTAGATTTGATTATGAAGCAGGAAGCCGAAAATATCTGGGTCAGCACTTTTCATTCTACCTGCGTACGCATTCTCAGGCGCTATATTGACCATCTGGGATATGACAGGCAGTTTACCATTTATGACACGGACGACCAGAAAACCCTGATGAGGGATATCTGCAAGCATCTGAATATTGATACAAAAAAATACCGGGAGCGGACATTTTTAAATGCCATCTCTTCTGCCAAAAACGAATTAAAAACTCCTGAGCAGTATGCGGATGAGGTGGCGAAGGAATATAATAAAAAGATTTTCGGCACGGTATATAAGGAATATCAAAAACGCCTGAAGAATAATAATGCATTAGATTTTGACGACCTGATCATGCTGACAGTAGAGCTTTTCCGCTCAGTCCCGGAGGTATTGGACTATTATCAGCAGCGTTTCCAATTTATTCTGGTGGACGAATATCAGGACACAAACACAGCGCAATTCGCTCTGTTGAGCCTGTTGGCCAGCCGCTACCAGAACCTTTGCGTCGTCGGGGATGACGACCAGTCGATTTACAAGTTCCGGGGGGCAAATATTCACAACATTTTAGACTTTGAGAAAACATTCCCATCAACCAGAGTAATCCGCCTGGAGCAGAATTACCGCTCCACTCAAAATATTTTAACCGCCGCCAATGAAGTAATAAAAAATAATACAATGCGAAAAGAGAAGGCGCTTTGGAGCAAAGCGGAGGATGGCGCCCCTATTTTCTACGGAAGATACGATAACGAATATGAGGAAGCCGGGGGGATCGCATCCGATATCCGCCATGCGGCCGACAGGGAAGGGAAAAATTATTCGGACTTTGCTATCCTCTACCGCACCAACGCGCAATCCCGGGTTCTGGAGGAAAAACTTGTATACGAGGGGATTCCCTACCGCGTTATCGGCTCGATAAATTTTTATGCCAGAAAGGAAATCAAGGATTTACTCTGTTATATGAAAACAGTGAATAACAGCGCCGACGATATCGCCATAAAAAGGGTAATCAATATACCAAAACGCGGCATTGGACAGACTACGATCAGCCGGCTCACAGACTATGCGCTGGAGAATGGAATCTCCTTCTATGAGGCGCTCTGCCAGGCTGACCACATTCCGGGCTGCAGCCGCGCCGCCTCACAGATAAGCTCCTTTGTCAGCTTTATCGAAACGCTGAGGAAAAAGCTCCGGGATGTTTCCTACTCTCTGGAGGATTTATTAAATGAAATCATTGATACGACCGGATATGTCCGCCTTTTACAGGCGGAGGATTCTGTCGAGGCGCAATCCCGGATGGAAAATATTGAGTCCCTGTTAAATAAAGTTGTGCAATATGAAGAAGACTGCGAGGAAGAACCGACCCTGAACGGCCTGTTAGAGGAAATCGCGCTGGTGGCGGATATTGACACGGTATCGGACGACGAAAACCAAGTCCTCTTAATGACCCTGCACAGCGCCAAGGGACTGGAATTTCCATATGTATATATATGCGGCATGGAAGAAAATATTTTCCCCGGCGCCATGGCGGTATTTGGAGATGACCCGACGGAAATCGAGGAAGAACGGCGTCTGTGCTATGTCGGTATTACCCGTGCCAAAGAAAAATTAACCCTGACAAGCGCCAACCAGCGGATGAGAAACGGGGAAATAAATTTTAACCGTCCCTCCCGTTTTATTAATGAAATCCCCCGCTATCTTATGAAACAGACCTGCGGCGCCGTTTATAAGAAGGAGTCCGGTTTTTCCTTTGGGGGCGGGGAAAGTCCCCTGCCTCAGGAAAACAGGGAGTCTTCTATAAAAAAGGCTTCTATTTATTCCAAAAATAAAAAGAATCCCTTTGAAAACAACCCTTACATACAAAAGGGACTGCCCCCCTCTTCTTCCACGGGAGAGCCGGAATACCATATCGGCGATACGGTTACTCACTTTAAGTTTGGCGTCGGAGTGGTAACTTCTATGTCAAAACTGGATAATGATTATGAGGTTGTTGTTAATTTTGAGGGCTTTGGGCAGCGAAAGCTCCGCTCTTCTTTTGCTAAATTGCGAAAAAAGTAAAAAAGCAGTAGTATAAAATGGGAAAACGTGTTACAATAATAATATCTTATTCGTAGAAAGGATGGTCAAAGATGGCTGGAAAATTAGATGAAATCATTAACAATGCAAAAATCACGGAGATTTTAAATAAGAAAAAGGCAGAGGAAGAAAATAAAAACTGTGTATTATGGGTATTGGCGATTATCGGCGCCGTAGCCTCTGTCGCTTTGATTGCCTTTGCCGTATACCGCTATATGAATCCAAAGTATGCAGACTTTGACGGTGACTTTGATTATGATGAATTTGAGGATGATTTTGAGGATGACGACATTAGCGATGATAATGTCTATGTAAAAGCCGCCAAAAAATCCGAATGACGCAGGCTGCCGTTTTTTCTGATTATAAAGAAAAGACAGATACCATAATTGCCGCTTTATCGTATCTGTCTTTTTTTGCTATCTGTTTATAAAAGGTTACTCTATCAGTTCGTCTACTCTTCTTGAAATAGCAAAGGCGAGAGCCCCCGGGCCAATATGGCAGGATACGCTCAACGACAAGGGATCCACCCAGATTTCGTGTCCCGGAAATTCCTGCTCCAACTCCTCTTTAAAGAGAAGCGCCTCCTCCTCATTGGCAGTATGGGCAATTTCCATATAAAAATTATCGCCGTCCGGGTCAAAAAAACGCTCTTCCAAATCCCGGCGCACCGCTTTTATCATAGTTGTTTTTGCCTGTTTTAACGTTTTTACCTTAGCGTAGGCATCCAGCTTTTCCCCCTGAATCTGCAGTACCGGTTTAATGCGGAGCATCGTACCGATAGCCGCTGCCGCCGGTGTGATTCGTCCTCCCTTTTTCAGATAGGATAAGGTATCCACCATAATATAAATACTGGACTCGAATTTTTCCCGGAGTAAAATTTCCTTAATCTGTTCTCCGTCAAATTCTCTTTTCGCCAATTCTATCGCATCTAATACAGACTGCCTCTGGGTCACGGAAATGCGCTGGTTATCTATGACAAAAACCCTTCCGGCAAATTCCTCATCATAAGCGAGCATCGCCGCTGTCCCACAGGAACTGCTCAGACCGCTGGACATGGGGATATATACGATCTCATCCTGTTCCTCTAAAATCTCCCTCCACTGTGTCGTCAGTGTTTCCGGGCTTGGCTGGGATGTCATAACCTCCGCGCCCTGAGCAAGATACTCATAAAATTCTTTCTGGCTCATACTAATATCTTCATAGTAGGTATCTCCATTTACAAAAAAAGGCATCGGTATAACATGGATTCCCAGTTCCTTTCCCTGCGATTGTGTGATACCACTGTTACTATCTGTCATAATGGCTATTTTCTTCATATCAGCATCCCTTTCCTGCGGCGTCCGCAAGCTTCTCATAATACTGACTACTATACTATTTTTTCTCCTCCTTGTCAATGAGCGAATACTTCTTTTGTATCCTCTCCAGTCGGTTCAGGATTGGAAAGTAGAGCCAAAAAAGAAAAAACGCCGTTGCTGCCCCGTATAACAGATTAAAGGGAAAACCGCTGGCATATACGCCAAGCACGAGGGCAGGCGTCGGCTCCTTTGCGGCAAAAAACAAGGTATTCAGATCTACAATGCCGCCGTATAATATTATGACAGAAAAAAATCCGTATAACATAACCGGCAGCCGGCTCTTTTTTTTCCGGAAGAAAAGCCCGGCAAGAAAACCGATCAGCCCCATGGCAAACATTTGAAAGGGAGTCCACGAGCCCTGCCCGAAGTAAAAATTAGACACAAAGGCGCTGACCGCTCCCGTAATAAACCCGGTTTCCGCGCCAAAGGCGGCTCCGGCAATAATCACAATCGCCGCCATGGGCTTTATCTGCGGCAAAAAAAAGAATACAATGCGGGAGGCGGTTGCTACGGCGCACAGAGTGGCAATCATGGTTAAAAGCGCCACCGTAGGACGGCTTTTTTCAAAACTCAGTAAAAAACCGATGATGCCTGTCAGCATAATCCCCAGACTGATGTAATAATAATCTTTTCCCCGCAGCACAAAAATCCCATACCATAAAAGCAGCAGGATCAAACCCAGCAAAATACCGTTAATCACATTTTTTCTTTGCATATATAGGCGCATCCTCCTGTGTTATAATATGTTCTGACACTCCCCGGCAGATGCGGTTCAGGCTTGTCGTATAAAACTGGTTTCCCTCAAAGAAACTTCTGGTATCTGTTATCAGCTCAACCTTCCCCTGAAACATCAACGCCATGAAATCAGCCTGGCAGGCCGCAAATTCCATATCGTGGGATACAATCAAAATCGTCTTTCCCCGTTGTTTCCATTCCTGCAATATCTCTCCCAGAACAGTTTTCGACACCGCATCCAGCCCTTTGGTCGGCTCATCCAAAAAATAACATTCCGCCTCCTTTGACAGAGCAAGCGCCAGTCCCAGTCTTTGCCGCTCTCCGCCGCTTAAATCCGCCGGATTTCTGGAAAACAATTCCTGTAATCCAAAACGGCAGGCGAGTTCCTTCGCTCCGGAAATGCGGGCGCATTCCTTTTCCACGGATTCACAGATGCTGAAATATTCTGACTGCTGCGGCAAAAGGGAAACGCTTTGCGGCATATTTTTTATTTTGCCATGATACGGTTTATATCTGCCATAAAGCAGGAAAAGCAGGGTTGTTTTTCCGCTTCCGTTTCCACCGGACAGACAGGTAATCCTTTCCTTTGGAAAGGAAAAATCGCACCCCCGTAATACATCCGGCAAATTTTTTTCATAGCGGAACCATACCTCTTTACCGATTATTTCTTCCTTTGGGCTATCCGGTATTTCCGGCTTTTCTTCCCCGGCGGAAATAAAGTCCGCTTCAAACCATCGTCTTGCTTCTTTTGCCGATAGCGGCACGGTATGGAACCCTGTCCCTCCCGACATTTCATAGTACAGCTTTACATAAGAGGGAAAGTAACTGATGTTTTCTGTGACTTTCTGTGCCTGTAATACCTCCTCCGGGGTTCCCTGCGCCCTGATCTTTCCGTTTTCCATTACAATCATCCGGTCTGCCAGGGCAAGCACATCCTCCAGCCGCTGTTCGGCAATCAGAATCGTAATCCCCAGCTCCTCCTGTATGCGCCGCAGAAATTCTGCCAGCCTGTGGGCGGCCACCGGGTCAAGCCTGCTGAAGGGCTCGTCCAACAGCAGAAGCTCCGGATCCATAGCGACTGCCGCCGCCACGTTCAGGGTCTGCATCTCCCCTCCGCTCAGCTTCATCGGCTCCCGCTCCAAAAGTCCTTCCAGACCGAAAAAAGTAACCACCTCCGCCAGCCTCCGCTGCATCCGGGATTTCTCCATTCCCATGTTCTCAAGCCCAAATACAATTTCATAGCTTACGCTGTCTGTTACAATCTGGGCGGAGGGATTCTGCCACACATAGGCATGGCTTTGGCATGTCTTTTTTAACCTTCCCTCCTCTTTTCCCTGAAGGATATCCTCTCCTGCCAGACGGCGCAGCAGGGTTGTCTTCCCGCTCCCGGATTCCCCGGTTAAAAGAGTAAAGTCGCCCTTTTCGATTTTTAATTCCGAAAGATCTAATGCCGGCTCTAACTGTTCCGGATAGGTAAACCGGTAATTTTCCGCCTCGACAATAACCATGCTATCTCCTCTTTTCCTCGCAGTATTAAAGGAACACTAAAATATAAAGGGAATACGAACCACTGCCAGACCGGTAAGGGTTCGATCCGTATGCTGGGAAAGAAACGTACGGCTCCCCCGCTCCCCGCCGCAGACCATAATGCCGCTGCCCCGGTAAGGAGAGCAAAAAACAACAGCGCAATATCTTTCCGGCGCAAGCGCCTCCGGTAAAAACAGGTTCTTATCCCCCTTCCATAGCCTCTGCTCTTCATGGATAAGCCCTTCTCTAGTGACTCTTCCAGTAAGATTCCCATCAGGGCGGAATATACGGCCGGTTTTTTCCCATGCAGCGCCGTCATCTCTTTGAAATCCCGCCCCACCTTGGGAATCAGACGCAGCACCATAGAAAAAAGGAGCGAAAACGAGGGAAATCTGCCGGCAAACAGCGCCATAATTTTTTCTGATGTCATATAATGGCTAAAACAGGCAAACAAAAAAAGCGAAGCGAACAGCATAAGCGCCATATTCCCTCCATACAATACGGACTCCCTGGTAATCTTTATCTCCCCCGCCTCAAAAAGGACCGTCACGCCCCTGTGATTTAATAAGGGATTTATTATTACACACAAGAACATGGCTCCCAGGCTGATAAGGGATTGATACAAGCATTTTTTCCAGCCCGAAACACTGCCATAGGCCAGCGCCGCCATTACCAGAGCGGTAAAAGAAAGCGCCGGGCGGTTCCCTATAATGACAGTCAGCGCTGCCACAACATAATAGCACAGGATCACCGCCGGATGATATTTAGAAAACGCATCCATCCGATACCCTCCTTTTTTCGTATTCGCCCCTCAAACCCGGCAATCAAAGAAAAAAACAATCGTATCTCCTGCTTTTACCGGATATCCGCTGCAGCCAACTCCCGGTACCACTCCATTGACGGAGTATTTCCAGCCGCTCTCGCCGCCGCAATCAAATTGATAGAGATTTCCTATGCCGCGGATGTAATAGGTTCCATAAAGCGGGGTATATTGGCTGTCCAGCGCTATATTATTGTTTTTACAGACCGTTTTCAAGACATCATAAGCGGTATCCTTATTCTTTATACTGCATGTCCCGGAATAAAAGACGCCGGAGGCGGGAATGATCTCCTCTATCCCCTCTTTCCACAAACTCCGCTGATCCATAATACTGAGGCATTGGATCTGAACGGTAACCTCATTTTTTGGCGTCGGCGCCGGCGTGATTTGAGGTTTCTGTGTCGGAACCGGTGTGGCATTTCTTTTGCCGGATTCCGTTGGTTTTTTCTCTTTATCTGTTTTTTTCTTCCGGCTTTTCTCCTGCTTTTGCCCGCTCTTATTTTCCTTCTTTATCGGATTTGCCCTTTTGTCCGGAGCGGCAGATTTTTTTTCTTTCTCTTCTTTTTTGGGCGGAGAAGTTTTTTGCGCATCGTTTTTCTCTTTCTTTTCCGCTGCGCTCCGGGATGCCGCCGGGCCGGAAATCGGAACGGCAAGCTCTGTTTCTGAGGCAAATTTCGGCGTGGATGTCGTTTGCTGCCGGATTCCCTTTCCCAATAAGACGCCGGCTACCGCTATAAGAGCGGCGGCGCACAGAATAAGCCACTTTTTATTCCACTGCATTCTATCGCTTCTTTCATTCTTTGCTTTATTCCCACTTTAACAAATATAAAGGAAATGTACAAGGTATTTTTGGTAGTAGACAAATACTTTTTTTATTTGCTATAATGGATAAAAGTATTATTTCATAAGAGAGTGAACAGAAGGAGGATATTTTATGAGGTGCAGGAAAATATTATTATTTCTGATTTTTATTTTTGCTCTGGCGCTTTCATGGGAATGCCGTCCGGTGGCAAAGGCGGCGGATACCCTTACCATTACCCTCCGTGTGGAGCAGGATGAATATACTCTGATTCCCCCGGTGCAGGTAACGCTGACAGAAGCAGACAAAAAAGATTACGGCATCGGACTTCCCACGGATATTATAACCCCGCTTCACGCCCTTGCCAAATATATGATAGAAAACCGAGGGGCTACAGAAGAAACAATGAAAAATTATATTACCGCCTCCCGTTCCTCCTATGGGCTATTTGTAACGGGAATTTCTACCGACGGGATTTCCGATGGCAGTCCTGCCGCCGGCACGCAGGATAATGTTTCCTGGATGTTTGCCGTGAACAATACCTATCCTTCCGTATCTATGGATACCTATGAATTAAAGGATCGGCAGTCGGTTGTCTTTTATGGCCTTTGGAGCGGCGGCATATGGCCGGATGTCGTAGAAACCAATTATTGTTTCTTTGACAAAACTACCTTCCGGGTTTCTGCCGGGAGCCGGTTCTGCGTATGTCTGAATGGTCTTGGTTATGATGAAAACGGCAATGCGATATTAAAAAAAATAGAAGGCGCTTCGGTTATCGCCTCTCCTTCTACCGGTTCCTCCGGCAGTATGGCGCTGAAGCGTACCGCAATAGCCGCCGGGACTACGGATAAGAATGGAAATGCTTTTCTTACGATTTCCACACCCGGTACTTATGTCCTTTCTGCCTATCGGACAGCGGCAGATGGCATTCACACTGATATTTCCAGACCGTACGCTACCGTAACCGTGACAAAAAGAAACGCCCCGTCTGTTTCTTTCCCTCCTGCCGACAGCGTAAAAAAAGAAAAAAAGCCAAAAACAATATCCGCTCCGGCTAAACCGAAGTCGATAAAAGCGGTGGTAAAAAAATCAAAGAAGAAGAAAAAAACAGTTAAACTTACCTGGAAAAAAGTAAAGAAAGCGGCGGGTTACCGTATCGCAATATCAAAAAAGAAAAAGAAAGGCTACAAAAAGCTGGCAGATACAAAAAAACCCACGTTTACCTTTAAGCGCAAAAAGGGCGTCTATTATATTAAGGTAACGGCTTACGTTAAATCAGGAGGCAGGCGCCTTTACGGAAAGGCAGGCAGGATTTTAAGAATTAAAATAAAGAAATGGAGTGACCGGACATGAAGAAGAAAAAAAGGAGTATTTTATCTGTATTTTTTATTATGGCCGCCGCGGTTTTTTTATGCTCGTGGTCTACCTTCCGGGAGGAATACGGACAGGGCCATGCTAACGTAATATCGGAAAAAACACCTATTAACACGAAAAAGGGAGGAACTATCTGGACACGCTCCTTTCCTGCCCCCGGGCTGCCAACTTCCTGTAATTCTTCCCCCGTAATAACGGATTCCGCCATTTATATTGTAAACCGGAATGTTTTATATGCTCTGGATTTACGGGGCAATATAAAAGGAAAGCTGACCTTGTCTTCCTCTATGGATTCTGTCTGCCATATGCTGTTACAGGATGATTTTCTCTACATTCCCCTAAATGGCGGGAAAATCCAATGCATACAGGCTTCTTCCATGAAAACAGTATGGGAAAGCGAAGCCTTTGGCGGTCAGTCGCTTTCCACGATCTATTACCATGAAGGATATTTATACGCCGGGACTACTGCCATGGCCGGCGCTGCCGCTACTACCGGTACCTTTTATTGTCTGGAGGCATCCTCCGGACATACGAAATGGCGCTATCAGGACACGGAACACCCCGGCGGTTATTATTGGAGCGGCGCGGTTTCCTATGGCGATGCCCTCTATTTTGCAGGCGACAATGGAATTTTAGTATCCCACAGTCTTTATGAGGATACCGTATACGATACCCGCGCCCTGAGCAATACTGCCCAGATACGGGCAGGCATTACTTATGACAATGAAACAGACGCTCTGTATACTGCCGCCAATGACGGCACTCTGTATCAGATAACGGCTGCAAAGGATGGCAGGATAAAGGAAGTACATTCCTGTGCCGTTGTCCCCGGCAGCAGATCCCATAACTGCACCAGCACTCCCACTATCTGGAACGGACGGTTATATATTGGCAGTTACGCAGATTCCTGCGGTTATCTTTCTGTCTTTGACGCCGCTTCCCTCTCACTTCACTATACCGTGAAATGTGCCGGAGAGGTAAAATCCTCTCCCCTTGTAAGCGCCGGCTATGCCAGTGAGGATAATCACCAGACAGTGTATGTGTATTTCTCCTGTAATACGTCGCCGGGCGGATTGTATTATATCAGAGATGATGAAACTGCGGTTTCCGGCAGAGCAGAAACCCTGT
Organism: uncultured Lachnospiraceae bacterium; assembly: GCA_947628225.1. Classification (GTDB taxonomy): domain Bacteria; phylum Bacillota; class Clostridia; order Lachnospirales; family Lachnospiraceae; genus Eubacterium_F. The sequence continues at coordinate 40,359 of CANQYY010000001.1, read as the reverse complement.
TTGTTCCGGCAAAGGCAAAACAATACTGTATGTCCAGCATAGCGCCGGGAAAGGACGGCACCTTATATTATTCCAATGACAGCGGCGCCCTCTTTGCCGTAAAAGAAGTGGCGGTCAGCTCAGACGCCATCCTTCCTACCGTTAAACCGGTTTCCCCTTCGGTTTCAAAATCTCCTGCGCCGCCCGCAACACCAAGAGTTACCGGGGGATTATGGAGCAGACCGAGAGCTCCCGTAAAAATTAAATATAAGTATAAAAAGAAAAAGAAACAATATCAGATACGCTGGAAAAAGGAAACTCCCGGCAGCCAGACAATCCTATATGTCCGGTATGGACAGGGCAAATGGAAGAAAAAGAAAACAACCAAAAAAACTTCCTGCTCCATAAAATATTCCCGGAAAGCATCCGGAAAACGGGGCAAAAAAAAGATACGCATCCGATTACGAAGCCGAATTAAACGGCACGGAATATGGCATTATTCATTCTATACCAAGGTATATCGGCTGAAATAATATAGCAGCATTTATCTCAAGGAGGGAAAATAATGAGCGAAACAACACAGTTAAAGGAATGGATTGAAGCAAGTAATAATATTGTATTTTTTGGCGGCGCCGGTGTTTCTACCGAAAGTAATATACCTGACTTTCGCAGTGTAGACGGACTATACCACCAGCAATATGATTATCCGCCGGAACATATCCTTTCCCATCATTTTTTTATGGAAAACACCGAAGAATTTTTCCGGTTTTACCGCAACAAAATGATATTTAAGGAGGCAAAGCCAAATCCGGCCCATATTGCTCTTGCCAATTTGGAGAAACAGGGAAAATTAAAAGCTGTCATTACTCAGAATATTGACGGGCTGCACCAGAAAGCAGGAAGCAAAGAAGTATTAGAGCTGCATGGTTCCGTCCTGCGAAATTACTGTATGAACTGCCATCATTTTCACTCTCTGGAAACGATCCTTGCACAGGAGGGGGTTCCCCATTGTGAATGCGGCGGTATCATAAAACCGGACGTCGTTCTCTACGAGGAGGGACTGGACTCCTATCTGTTGGAAAAAGCCGTTTCTTACATTGCCAATGCCGATATGCTTATCATTGGCGGCACTTCCCTCGCCGTATACCCCGCCGCCGGTTTGATTGACTATTACCGTGGAAACAAACTTGTTCTTATCAATAAAGACAAAACCGGCCGGGACAATCAGGCAGACCTGATCATCCACGAGCCGATTGGGAAAGTATTATCTTTTCTCGTTGATCCTATCCTTTAATAAACTACCACCGGCGTACCGATGCTGACATAATTATATAGTTTCTTCGCAGCATCATAAGGCAGATTTACACATCCGTGGGAGCCGTTTGTCTTATAAATATTCCCCCCAAACCTTCCATGCCTCCAGACGGCATCGTGAAGTCCCTGACCGCTCCAGTTAAACGGCATCCAGTAGTTTACATGGGTATGATAGCCCTGTACCGCAATGGTGCCGAGATAACGGTCCCTTTGTTTTCCGAATATCTGATGCACTCCTTTTACGGTTTCTCTGTCCTTGGTGGGAAGACCGGATACAAATTTAGAAGTCATCAGCTTCTTGCCGTTTTTGTAATACCAAAGCTGCTGTCTTTTCAGGGAAACCTCCACATAGGTATTTCCAATGTCATTTTTACCGTGCTGCGCCGCCACATTTCGATAAATCGGCTCCAGCACCTCGGATTTTTGTTTGGACAAAAGCTTTTTGATTTTTTTCACCGTTTCGGTTTCGTTAATCCACCAGCCCATAATGCCGCCGTGGATCGTAACGGTACCGTCTTTTGTGGACTTAAACTTCCGGGTCTTTCCATATGTATTATATTTTTTCCCCAGATTTCTCACATACTCATCGATCCAACCTTTTTTCAGCTTCAATTTCCCATTTTCAAAGGATAAATGCCGGCATATCATATTACTGTCGATGACCTCTTCCTTTTCGCCGAACATAAAAGTAATCTTCATTTTCTTATAAGCATTGATCTGCGTACCCGCCGTAGCAATCGCAGCATCTGTCGATTTTATCTGAGGATGATTATAAAAATCACTCAGGTTATATTCCAATTCATTTCCCGCCGTAATATCGCCGGTTACCCTGGACAATAGATTTTTATAATTAATATCATCTCCCTGAATCTCTTTTACCAGATTCAGATTTTTATCAAAGTACGCATCCGCCGTATAAGAAACCGGCTTTGGCAGTTTTTGCTCCAGTATCTTTTGCAGTTTTACCTGATCTACCTTTGCGGATTCCGGTTTCAGGGAAAGCACTACGTCCCGGTGGAATAAGTAATCCAAAAAGGAAAGCTCCCTTTGGCATTTTTCCACTTCGGAATTATTAAAGACACGGGAAACAGCCTGAGAAATATCGACCGTGTAATCGGTATCTTCCTTTTTTAACACAAGGGAAAAGCCGTCGGAACGGTTCATGGAATTTACGGCTTCCTCTACCGTCATAGCGCTGACATCCGTGTTGCTTACCATTACGCTTGGAGAAAAACGGCCCATATAAAACTCTTTACTGGACAGGAAAAACAAAACAAGCAGTGCAGCAAAAACCGCACCACCTATAATACAGCCAATGAGCAACTTCTTTTTTTTCATTATATTTCCCTCCATATAAAACCGGTAACCATCTCCGGATTACGCTGTGTAAAAAACAAAACGGAGACGGTGGGATTCGAACCCACGTGCCCGTGAAGGCAAAACGATTTCGAGTCGTTCTCGTTATGACCACTTCGATACGTCTCCATAGCAGAAATTCTCTGCTTAAAAAAATAAGCAAGCAATATGATTAAACCATTTATTTAGCAATTTGTCAATGCTTGAATTAAAAACAACTCAACTGCCAACTGGTCGCCTATCTTTCCATTTTTAAAGTTTTCCTCAAAATCTGCCCGGTCCGAGAGCATCTTAAATAGCCTGTTTCGTTTAAATAACGCCGCCTGCCTTCCATATTTTGGTACGGCAAAAGGGGGAATCCCAATTTTTTTTGCTATTTCATTCTTATTCTTTCCCTCGGCAGATAATTCTTTCATCTGAAGTAAAATATTAATATGTCTTGTGAAAAGATATAAAATTGACATCGGCGGTTCTTTATTTTCCAGTAAATCTCCATATAGCTGCAATGCCCGTTCTTTTTGTCCCAACGCCACGGCATCGATCATATCAAAGATCTTTGATACGGCAGAGCCGGAGCAGATGTCCCCGACATCCGCTCTTTTTATTTCCATGCGTTCTCCCGTGTAACTAATTAATTTATCCATTTCGCTGCTCAGCACTTCCATGTCCGTTCCCACACGCTCTATCAAAAATTCTACCGCCGGCGCCTCAATGCTTTTTCCGGCGCGTTTTAAATAGCCGGCAATCCATTTTTTCAGCATCGGCTCGCTCTGCACCTGACATTCTGTCACGCAGCCGTTTTTGTCCACCCATTTAAACAGGCGGTTTCTTTTATCCACTTCTCTTTCCACAAATACTACATAGGTGCTGTCCGGAAATTCTGCCAGATAATCCGCCATCTCTCCCGCTCTTTTGAAAAAACCGCTGTCCTGCACGATAAGTAATCGATTGGGCGCCAGAAAGGGGAGAATCTGCCCCACGTCTGCTATGGCAGATTCTTTTATGTCATTTCCCTGAAAATAGGTGCAGTTCATCTCATCTCCCGGCGCAGATAGTTTTTCCACGAGAATATTTTTATAGTATCTTACCATGTAGCGTTCCTCACCGTAAATCAGATGAAAATGCGACAGGGTATTGTTTTTTAATTCTTCTGTGATTTTTTGCATGCTGCATCTCCATTTCCTCGCTGCGCTTTGCGCAGCGTTTTCCTCTGCCCTCTGTTTCGTGCCAGCTCGATTCTCACGCCGCGCTTTGCGCAGCGCTTTCCTCTGCCTTCTGTTTCGTGCCAGCTCGATTCCCACGCTGCGCAAAGCGCAGCGCTTTCCTCTGCCCTCTGTTTCGTGCCAGCTCGATTCCCACGCTGCGCAAAGCGCAGCGCTTTCCTCTGCCCTCTGTTTCGTGCCAGCTCGATTCCCACGCTGCGCAAAGCGCAGCGCTCCATCTCGCTTAGCGCTGAACGCGCCATAGGATGTAGCAGAACACTGCCTCTTTGCAAACAAGTTTGCAGCGGCAGTGTTCTGCTACATCCTGCGGCACGAAACAGTTATATAATATTTTACTACATTTTACAGGTTTTTCAAGTTATTTATATGTGGATACGGTTGTTTTTTTGCCGTCACTGTGAACGGTTACGGCGCCGTTTTCTATGGTGGAATAAATTTGGGAACCTGCTTTTTTTAAGCGGTCTAATACTTCTTTGGCAGGATGCCCGTAGCGGTTTTTCTTCCCTGCTGAAATAACAGCGATTTTCGGTTGCAGTTTTTGTAGAAAATATTCGCTGCTGGAGCTTTTGGAGCCATGGTGCCCTACTTTTAAATAATCTACCTTTGATAACAGGTCTTTTATAGTTTCTTCTCCCGCCTCTTCCAAATCCCCGGTCAATAACCCGCGGAATTTCCCGTATTCCACAGAAAGGACAAGGGAATAATCATTTTCACTTTGCCATTCGTAGGAGCGATTCGGATGCAGACACCGAAGAGAAAGTTGTCCGATAGAAATCCTGTCCCCCCTCTCCATCTTTTTTATCTGTATGCCGGACTGCCGGCATTTTCTCTCCAGCATCCGATAATTTTCATCCTGTTTTTTTATATCGGGAAGTACAATCGTTTTAATCTCCGGCCCCGACCTGCCCGACTCCTCTATCATTTCCAGAATGCCGTTTGTATGATCGCTGTCGCTGTGGGATAAAAACACCATATCCACCGTATTGATTCCATTATATTTCAAAAACTTATGAATCCTGTATTTCCCGATGCGCTCTACATCAGAGCTTCCTCCGTCTACAAGAATAACCGTTTGTTTAAACCGGATACAGGTACAATCCCCCTGCCCCACATCCAAATTTGTAATACTCAATTCCCGGTTTCCCCGGAAGGGAAAAAGTAATAGCAGTACGGCGGCAATTAATAACCAGCTATAGTTTCTTTTTTTCTCTTTTTTTTGAAACCGCCGCCAGATAAGCAGAAAAACATAATATAGTAATATCTGCCAGAAAAAAGGGGAGCCGGTGACGATTTGATGAAAAGGCAGTTTCTCTGCCTTATAACATATAAGCTGATAATACTTTAATATAAAATGGACAGTCCCAAAAAGAAACCTCCCTAAGGACAGGGAAAAAAAAGAAATGCCGATCCCCGCTGCCGATAGCCCTATCAGGAAACAGACAAAGGGAAGGATGACCAGATTGATGAAAATACTATACAGGGGAAATTCATAATACGAATACAGGAGAATGGGAAGGGTGACAAGCTGTATCGCAAGAGAACCGGAAACAGCCTCCCACAGACGACCGCCTCTCTTTTTCATATCCCGAAAGGGCTCCGTAAATAGCAGGATTCCGAACACCGTCCCATAGGACAGCCAGAAGCCGGATTGAAAAAGGGAGCCCGGCTGAAAAAAAAGCTGGATGCAGCCGCTTAATGCCAGCGCATTCATCGCATCATACCGCCTGCCCGCTGCCTTTGCCAAAAGGAGGCAGAGCATCATCCATACGGCACGCTGCGTAGCAATGGAAAATCCGGTAAATTCTCCATATAATATAAGCAGAATACCCGACAGAACGGCGGCGCCCTTCATGGGCAGTATAAACTTTCGTAAAAAGAAAAAAATACCGGTTCCCAGCATCGTAATATGAAGTCCGGAAATCGCGAGGATATGGGCAATCCCGTTTTTCTGGTATAATTCCTTTATTTCCTCTGTCAAACCGCTTTTTTCCCCTAAGAGCATAGCTGCCATAATACCGGCATCGCCCTCCGGCAGACACTGCTCCAGCTTATGTAAAAAACGGTTTTTCCACTGATGGAGCCATTGTTTTCTCTTATTATAATTTTGATCGGTTATCGTCAGTGATTGTACCAGGAAACGGTAATCAATTCCCTGTTCCCTGTAATATTGAGCTTCATTGAATTGTCCGGGATTTCCCGGTTCAGAAAAAGAATAGAGTTTCCCCTGGATTAAAATGATATTTCCTACCTTTAGATTTGAAAAAAGAGTCCGGCCTTCCCCGGAATATAATTTGATACGGGAGCAGAAAAATTTTTTGTGCTCCGTCACATCCCGGGCAGTTACCGATAATGCTTCCCCCTGCCCTGAAATATCTTCCACCTGGCATTCCAGGCTTTTTTCTACGCTATCGTAAGCCGGAACCGATTGCAGGGACTGTCTGTAATGCTGCAATAAAAGCCCGGCTGCCACAATCACTAACGCCGCAAGTAATGGGCGTTTTCCCAACTAATTTCCTCCTTTTATCAAATTTAGATTTCTCTCATAGGCAGCATGGAAGTCTTTCGTTTCCCCATACTGCTCCTGAAATTCTCCCGCTATTGTGAACTGCACCCGATTTACATTCGATAACTCGCACAAGGTATTTACGATCGAATAGATAGTGACGTCACTGGATACTGCTTCCAGTCTTTCATTAAATTCCCTGCTGAAGTCCACATAGCAGATATTATCCCGTATGGTAATACTGTTTATCACTGTATTCGGAGGCACCGATGGATAAACCGCAGAAGAATTTATGTCCAGATTCTCCGGCCCTTCTATGAGTTTTTCCACTAAAAGCTGGGCGAAGGGCTTCGCCGCATCATAGGTAACGGCGGCGAAAACCGCCACCAGCTTCTTACCGCTGTCATCCGCAAAATATAAGGCAGCCTTCTTACTTTGTTTTTCCTGGCTTTCACTAAGGCCGCTGCTGAAACTGTCCGCATCCATAAGCCCGACATCATTGCCGGCAATCATAAGAGGCTGATCCTCGATGTAAAATTCCACATGCTCAATTCCCTCTACCTGGCAAAGCGTCTTTACTATAGCCGCCCGGGAAAGAATTTCATCAATTCCCGTCTTCGCATTGTAACCGGCAGAGAAATACACGGAAAGCTGGGTTTCCTTTATCTGGAAATTATTTACCTCGACTTCCGGAGCTACCGGTGTTTTATAAATCCCCTCTGTCCCTCCGGTTTTCAACTGAGTAAAAAGTTCACGGATAAGGTTCACGGTATCCTCCGGAGGCGTTGCCGCCTGATATTCTTCACTTACCAGCCCGGCGCCATCGGAATCTACATAATAAATCAAATACCTGTTTTGGCCATTGGAATTTTTCTCTCCACAGGAAGAAAAAAGCAAGGTACACAATAGCATCATTAGAATATAGCCAAACCGTTTCATACTATCCTCCTATTCCAGATACATTAAAGGAATCCTTACATTAAAGGTAGTTCCCTGTTTCTCTTCACTGTGTACGCGAATAGAACCCCGGTGTAATAAAATCGCATTTCTGGTAATCGCAAGACCCAGTCCGTTCCCTCCGGTTTCCCTGGAACGCGCTTTGTCCACACGGAAAAACCGCTCAAAAATATTATCCTGAAGTTCCTCCGGAATCCCCACTCCGGAATCCGACACCTTCAGGTAGAAAAACTTATGGTCGGCATTTAAAGATACCCGGACCCAGCCTCCATCGTAGTTGTACTTTATGGCATTTTCGATCAAATTCCGAAATGCCATCTCGATTTTGACTTCATCAATCTGTGCCGTAACAGGCCGCGCGCTCTCAAAAATAATTTCGATATTCCGCTTATCCGCAATAGGCTGGAGCTGTTTTAAGATGCTTTCCACAAATTCATTTACATTAATCTCTACAATATTAACCTCCGCGGCATTTTTATCCATTTTTACAAGAGAGAGCAGATCATTGATTATCTTATTCATCCGCTCCAGTTCATTATTGATGTCCCCCATAAATTCCTGATACAGCTCTACCGGGGCATCTTCCTGTGCCATCAGCGATTCTGCCAGAACCTTTACGGAAGTAATCGGGGTTTTCAGCTCGTGGGACACATTTGCCACAAATTCCTGTCTGGCATCCTCCAAATTCTGCAGATCGCTTAACATCAGGTTAAAGTCCTCGGAAATCTGTTCAGTTTCCGCATATCCATGGAGTTCCATTGTTTCGTTAAAATCCCCTGCCGTTATTTTGGCAATAGAACCGGCAACCTCCCGCATTGGCTTTACAATCTGGCCCGAATACAACACCGAACTCACAATAACCACCACTCCCAGCAGTAAGATCATGGTAAGGGTAATATTTTGAATACTGTCATACATTTTGTTGACGCTGCTCAGGGAAAAATCCATAATGACGGCTCCCTCGACATCGTTATGATCCGAGGGGCATACAGGAAGAATGATCTGTACATTATTATCGTATTGATTGACCACCCGCGGCTGTTCGCCCTGAATACAGAGAATCACATCCTTTAACAGAAGAATCCTGCCCTCGTCCAGCCCGTAGGTGTCCCTCCTCACAACAAGACCCGAATCCGCCACCAGAATCCGTCCGTCGTAAATGTCCGAAATCTGTGTCAGCTCCGAATCTACTTCAGAGGTAACATCATTGGTTAAAAATGCCGAAGACAAAACAAGGTTACAAATAATCGTACCCCTTGCCTGCAGTTCTGTCATTCGCTGTGAAATTGCCTTAGAGCGGTAAGTATTTAGAAGAATAAGAGTGAATATAACCAGAGGGATGATACCGGTTAGAATTAACACACACAAACTCTGGACCCGAAGGCTTTTAATTTTTTTGATTTTATCCCTGATTTTGGAAATAATAGCCAACACCCCATTTTGTATGTATATAATTTGGTTCGCTTGGATTCGGTTCTATCTTTTCCCGCAGCCGGCGGATATGGACATCCACTGTACGGACGTCGCCCGGGTATTCGTAGCCCCATACGTCATTTAACAGCTTTTCCCTGCTATACACTTTATTAGGATGGTTCATCAACAGCTCTAAAAGGTCAAATTCCTTCGCTGTCAGATTTACCTCCTTATCAAAAACAAAGACACGGCGGCTGTCCGTATCCACCTTCATATCGCCGAACACTAAGACAGCAGACTCCTTCTTTCCCCGGCTGCTCCCTGTGCTTCTGCGGATAATCGCTTTAATCCTCGCCTTTACTTCAAGAATATTAAAGGGCTTTGTAATATAATCATCGGCTCCGTACTCCAGTCCCAGAATTTTGTCCATATCGTCGCCCTTGGCTGTCAGCATGATAATCGGGACATCCGAAAATTCGCGTATTTGCTGGCACACTTCAAACCCCGTCATTTTGGGCAGCATCACGTCTAAAAGAATAACATCATATTCCGTACGGCGGGCAGCATTCAGCGCCTCTTCTCCATCATAGGCATAATCTACCTCCATCCCGTCCTGCTCCAGGCTGAAACGGATTCCTTTTACTATTAATTTTTCATCATCCACTACCAGCACTTTTTTTGCCATGTCCGCCTCCACTTTACTTAAACCGTAATGAAATCCTTGATTTTTTCAAATATACCGTTTTTTATGCCGGATATATTCATAATGTCTTCTATCCGGGAAAATCTGCCATTGGCTTCCCGATAGGCTATGATTTGTGATGCTTTGGATTCCCCTATCCCGCTTATTGTCATCAGGTCTTCCTTTGACGCCTGATTAAGATTTATCTTTCCGGAACTTTCTGTATTTTTCTCAGAGCCTCCGGCGTTATTTTTGCCGCCTTTTCTGACAATCTGAAGCTGTGTCCCATCTGCCACCGACTCTGCCTGATTTATGGCGCTTGGGTCCGCCTTTTTTGTAAATCCGCCGGCCCTTTGCACTACCTCCATCACTCTCGGTTCCCTGTCAAAAATGTATACTCCCGGCTTTTTGACCTCGCCGCATATATGAATATACACTTTCTTCTCCGACGCCTCTTTCTCCGCCGGCGCCGCTTTCTCCCCTGAGCCTGTTTCATCCGAAACATCCCGGAAGGACTCTGTCACAACCGCATCGGAGCCGGGCGTGTAACCGGCATAGAAATAAATCACGCCGCAGAGGATAACAGCGCACACTGCTATCGCCGATTTTTTCTTTTTTTTGTCCATACGATATTCTCCTTTATTTCCAAGGCCGGAAAAGGAAACTCGATGTACAATGCTATTTTACCAACCAAATTCATATTTGACAATAACAAATTCCAATTTTCTTATTATTTATTTCCACTTAAATGTGACAATTCCGGCAATAATTATCACGACTCCGATACATTTCCTCCACTCAAAGGGCTGCTTATCCACTCCAAAGCACCCGAGAAGCTCAATAAGATATGCTACCAGAAGCTGGACAGCCACAATAAACATAACAGACCGCGCCGGTCCGATAGCATTCATGCTGTAAATTACGGTATAGGTGATAAAAGCCCCGATAGCGCCGCCAAGAAGCATATATTTCGGAGTAACCTGAAATATGCTCCCCACTGTCCCATCCCGTCCCGTAAGGAGCCAAGCCGCCACACATACAATAAACGCCGTCAACTGAACAAAGGATGCCGACAGCCAGATACTGCTCTGCTTGGTTACCTCGGCATTAAATACTCCCTGAATGCTCATAAGGGCGCCGGAGATTGCCGCTACTAATATTCCCCACATAAAAAACACCTGCTTTCTGCTATTTGCCTTTCTTTTCTATGACAAATAGTATCGTCATCCGCAGGGTTTTTTATTCCGTACCGGAAAATTTCATGGATTACAAAACGCTTTCCAATACTGTTATCATTTCATCCATATGTTTTTTCTCAATTATCAGCGGAGGGACAAAGCGAATAACATTGACGCCGGCCCCCATCAGAATCAGTCCTTTTTCCAGCGCCTTTTGGATATAAGGAGCTGCCGGCTCTGTCAGTTCCAGCCCCTGAAGGAGCCCTATCCCACGGCATTCTTTTACCTTTTCCTTCGTCTGCGCCAACCGGCTCAGCCGTTCCGTCAGATATTTTCCCATTTCCTCCACATGCGCCGGAATTTTTTTCTCCTCAAAAATGGAAATCGTTTTGGCAACCGCCGCGCAGGCAAGAGGATTACCGCCGAAGGTCGTTCCATGATCCCCCGGGACAAATGCAGACGCTATTTTTTCATTTGCAGCGAACGCCCCTACCGTAATTCCGTTTCCAATCCCTTTTGCCATCGTAACAATATCCGGGCGGACGCCGTAATGCTCATAGGCAAACATTTTTCCGGTGCGCCCCATGCCGCACTGTATCTCATCACAGATCATCACAATATCATGCTCGTCGCAAAGTTTTCGGATCCCCCGAATAAAAGATTCCTCCGCCGGATAAACCCCGCCCTCGCCCTGGACTGCTTCTAAGATGATCGCATAGGTATTCTCTGTTATTTTTTCTTCGACGCTCGAAAGATTGTTGTACTGCGCAAAGCTGACGCCCGCTAACATAGGTTCAAACGGTTCCCGATATTTTGCCGTTCCGGTTACCGAGAGAGCTCCCATACTTCTTCCATGGAAAGCCTTTTCCATGGAAATAATCTCGTGGCGGTTTTCATGTCCCTGTAAGATAGCATATTTCCGCGCCAGTTTTAAGGCTCCCTCATTTGCCTCCGTACCGCTGTTTGCCATAAATACTTTTTCCATCCCGGTAATCCGGGCAAGCCCCTTTGCCGCCTGCATCAGAGGCTCCGAGTAAAAATAGTTGGAAAAATGGATGCCCTTTTCTATCTGCTGTATCAGCGCCGCCTTAAATTCTTCATCTCCATAGCCCAGCGCGCACACGGCGATCCCGGCTCCAAAGTCCAGATATTTCTTTCCTTCCGTATCGTACAGGTACGCTCCCTCCCCACGCTCTAACATAACCGGGTAACGGTTATAGGCATGAATTAAATATTGTTCCGCCTGCTCTATTTTTTTCTCCATTCCTATCCCTCTTTCTATTCTTTTTCATGCGGGTATAAATTTACATGATTGTCAATGATTGCCGTACCGATTCCTTTTTTGGTAAAAAATTCAAGCAAAAGGCAATGCTCTCTCCTGCCATCCAGAATATGTACCCTGCTGACGCCCTGCTCCACTGCCTCCACGCAATTTCGGATTTTGGGGATCATACCGCCGCCAATCGTCCCGTTTTGAATCAATTCCTTTGCTTCATCCAGAGAAAGCACGGAAATCAGGGTTTTAGGATTGTCCGGATCCAGACATACTCCCTCAATATCAGTCATAAATGCCAGCTTTTCAGCATGAATGCATTTCGCCACCGCGCTGGCGGCATCATCCGCATTAATATTATAGGCCTGAAAATTCTCATCCATGCCGATTGGAGCAATGATCGGAATAAAATCCTTAGCAATCAGTGTGTCAATAAGGTCTGAATTTACAGCCTTTACCTCGCCGACAAAGCCGATATCCTTTCCCTTTACTTTCTTTTTCTCACAGAGCATGGTAGCGCCGTCTTTCCCGCTGATACCGGCGGCCTTTACCCCCAGCTTCTCCATCATCTGTACCAGATGCTTATTTACCTTATTTAACACCATTTCCGCCACTTCGATCGTATCTTCATCCGTGACCCTGAGTCCCTCTACAAATTGACTTTCTTTTCCCATATACGACAGCCATTTGCTGATTTCTTTTCCGCCGCCATGAACGATAATCGGCTGCATTCCCACCAGCTTTAGCAGCGCAACATCTTTAATAACGGATTCCTGCAGTTTTTCATCCAGCATAGCGCTCCCGCCGTATTTTACCACTACCTTTTTTCCATTAAAATCCCGAATGTACGGCAGCGCCTCGATCAGCGTCTGCGCCTTTAACGTAACATCCTTCATCAATTCATCCATCTTTCTTCCTCCATTTCAAACAAAGGTTCCTTGCTTTCTAGCTTCTGTAATCCCCGTTGATCTTTACATAATCGTAAGTTAAATCACACCCCCATGCCGTTGCCGAGGCCTCTCCCTCCTTCATATCACAGATTACGGTAACTTCTTTTTGGGAAAGCAATTTTGTCGCCTTTTCTTCGCTGTAATCTGCCGCTGCTCCGTCCCGGACAAGCATTAACTCCTCGCCCTCTGCCTCTATGGTTACGTCCACCTTATCCGGGTGAAAATCCACGCCGGCATATCCCAACGCGCATAAAATCCGGCCCCAGTTGGCATCGCTGCCATAAACCGCCGTTTTGACCAGATTGGAGGTTATGACAGATTTACTCAATACCTTTGCCTTATCCTTCGACTGGCAATGCGTCACCTGAACTTCCAGTAATTTCGTACAGCCCTCTCCATCGCCTGCCATTTTCTTTGCCAGCTCGCAGGAAACATAGAAAAGAGCCTCCCGAAAATCTTCATATGCCTTTGTCCCTTTTTTTATTTCCACGCCGGATTCCCCATTTGCCAGTACAAGATAGGTATCGTTCGTAGAAGTGTCCCGGTCTACCGAAATCATATTAAACGTATCGGATACGATCTCGCTTACTAATTCCTGCAGATCCCCGGCAGAAATGGCAGCGTCTGTTGTAGTAACGCTGAGCATCGTAGCCATATTGGGATGAATCATGCCGGAGCCCTTACTCATGCCTCCCAGCGTTACGGTTTTTCCGTCTGCCTCAAAACAGGCTGCCGCTTCCTTTGACACGGTATCTGTCGTCATAATAGCCTCTGCCGCTTCTGTCCCCGCTTCTTCCGTATCAGAAAGAGCCTTTTTTAATAGCTCTGCTCCCTTTGACAGCGGGCTCTTTTCCATCAGAACGCCAATAACCCCGGTGGATGCCGTCAATACCTCTTCCGGTTTCACGCCAAGCTGTCCGGCAATTTCAGACGCCATATAGAAATTCCTCTCTTTTCCCTCTTTGCCGGTACAGGCATTGGCTATTCCACTGTTTAATACAACGGCATGAACCCCGTTCCCCTTTGCTACAATTTCCTTGTCCCAGTAAACCGGAGCCGCCTTTACTACATTTGTAGTAAAGGCGCCGGCGCAGACGGCGGGCGTCCGGGAATACACCAGCGCCATATCTGTTCTTCCCTTATATTTGATTCCTGCCGCGGCCGCAGCCGCCATATATCCTTTTGCCGCCGTTACCCCACCGTTTAATTTCTTCATATTTTTCCGTCCTTTCCGTCTGTTTCCTATCAGGGCACCATCGGGACATAGCGAAGCCCCTCTGTTTCCTCCAGCCCAAACAACAGATTCATATTCTGGACGGCCTGTCCTGCCGCCCCCTTTGTAATATTGTCCATAGCTCCCATCATAATGACCCGGCCGGTCCTCTCGTCCACTTTTACATTGACATCCACAAAGTTACTTCCCTCCACCCACTTGGTTTCCGGACACACATCCTCATCCAGCACTCTGACAAAATATTCATTCTTATATGCGTTCTCGTATGCCTGCCGGATCTGTTCCTTCGTTACGCCTTTCCGGTAAGAGGCATAGGCGGTAATTAATATGCCGCGGTTCATCGGAACGAGATGCGGCGTGAAATTCAACGTCACTTTCTGCCCGCCGGCATAGCTTAACTGCTCCTCGATTTCCGGCGTATGCCGGTGCGAGGTCACGCCATAGGCTTTTATATTTTCATTTACCTCGCAGTAAAGATTTTGTATCTTAGCCCCCCGCCCGGCGCCCGAGGTTCCGGATTTGGCATCAATGATCAGCGTCCCCATATCAATCAGACCCTCCTTGGCAAGAGGATAAATCGACAGGGTGGAACAGGTGGGATAACACCCCGGATTGGCAATCAGCCTTGCTTTTCTGATCTGTTCCCTGTTTATCTCGCAAAGCCCGTAAACCGCCTCCGGAATATATTGAGGGCTTTTATGCTCTATCCCGTACCATTTCTCATACACGGCGACATCTTTGATCCGGTAATCCGCGCTCAGGTCGATCACCTTACATTGATTCAATATCTCATCATCCAGCACTCCCGCCAGATAGCCCTGCGGGGTTGCGGTAAAAATCACATCTGCCTGTTTGGCTAATTCATGTAAATTATCATCCTTGCAGACGTCCTCTACAATCTGAAATACGTTGCCGAAAACAGAAGCAAATTTTTTATCCACATAGCTTCGGGAGCCATACCATACAATTTCCGCCTCCTTATGGGCTAAGAGCAGACGTACCAGTTCCTGTCCCGCATATCCGGTTGCTCCTATAACACCTGCCTTTATCATATTCTGTCCCTCTCCTCTCTGCATATTATTTTATGCATAAAATATGTATATTTATTCATAATATTCATAAACTTTTCTCATTATAACTCTTTTTGTTTCATTATGCAATACTATATTAATATTTCTTCTGTTTTACACAGGAGCATGTTAATTCCCTCTTGCATAATATACATTTCTGGTGTATATTAAATATCAGTAGCGTTGCCGGATCTGTTTTTTTGTTTCAAACTATCCGCAGCTCTGCTGCTTAGAAAAAAATATGGAGGTTTTTATTATGAAAGAGAAAGTAATTCTAGCCTACTCCGGCGGTCTGGATACGACGGCAATTATTCCATGGCTGAAGGAAAATTTTGATTATGAAGTAATCTGCGTCTGTATTGACTGCGGACAGGGTGAAGAACTGGACGGTCTGGAGGAAAGAGCAAAATTCTGCGGTGCTTCCAAATTGTACATAGAGGATGTAGTAGATGAATTTTGTGATGAATATGTTGTGCCTTGCGTACAGGCGCATGCTGTTTACGAGAATAAATATCTGCTCGGTACTTCTATGGCTCGCCCGGTCATTGCCAAGCGTCTGGTAGAAATCGCCCGTAAGGAAGGCGCTACTGCTATTTGCCATGGCGCGACCGGTAAAGGCAACGACCAGATCCGTTTTGAGCTTGGGATTAAAGCGCTGGCTCCTGACTTAAAGATTATCGCTGCCTGGAGAAGCGATAAATGGACATTGGATTCCCGTGAATCAGAAATTGAGTACTGCAAGGCGCACGGAATTAATTTACCGTTTTCTGCCGACAGCAGCTACAGCCGCGACCGCAACCTGTGGCACATCAGCCATGAGGGGCTTGAGTTGGAAGAACCGGCAAATGAGCCGAATTTTGAACATCTTCTCGTATTGGGAACCACTCCGGAAAAAGCGCCGGAGGAGGGAGAATATGTGACAATGACTTTTGAGGCGGGCGTTCCCAAGAGCGTAAATGGAAAAGAGATGAAAGTTTCCGATATTATCCGCACTTTGAATAAGCTGGGAGGCAAGCACGGCATCGGTATTGTCGATATTGTGGAAAACCGTGTTGTCGGCATGAAATCCCGCGGCGTATATGAAACTCCGGGCGGAACAATTCTCTACGAAGCGCATCAGCAGCTGGAGGAGTTGATTCTCGACCGCGATACTACCGCAGTAAAAATGGATATGGGAAATAAACTTGCCCAAATCTGCTACGAGGGAAAATGGTTCTCTCCTCTCAGGGAAGCCGTACAGGCATTTATTGAGTCCACGCAGAAATATGTGACGGGCGAAGTTAAATTTAAGCTCTATAAAGGAAATATCATTAAGGCGGGAACCACCTCCCCTTACAGCTTGTATAATGAAAGCATTGCTTCTTTCACAACCGGAGATTTGTACGATCACCATGATGCCGAAGGATTTATCAATTTATTCGGCCTTTCCACTAAGGTTCGCGCCATGAAAATGGCAGAAGTGGAAAAGAAAGAAAAATAAAGACTAAAATCCATTCAAAAAAGGATTGGCGGCTAATCCGGCCGTCAATCCTTTTTTTATATTTTTATATTCTTCCTATCTTCCGGATGTAACAAATTTTGCCACTTCCGAATCCAGACGATTCGATACCGCCTCTGCATGGCTGATACTGTTCTGGATTTCTGACATACTGTCTGTCAGCGTTGCAACGGAACTGGATACGCCGGAAACCTGATCCGTACTGTCGTTAATTGTTTTTGAGATTTCGCGAATCAGCGTAGTAATATCATGCATCGTATTTTTCAACCCTGCAGCGCTGTCGGCAAACTGCAGCATAATATCATCTACACGGCTGGCATCATCACTGTACTGATTCCCAGTATCTACAAATTTATCGTAATCCGGCAACACCTCTTCCTGAATAAAACTGAGCATCTTATTGGCGTTCGCCGCCAGCTCGCTTACCGACGAGGTAACTTCTCTGCTGATCTCCTGAATATTATTCGCAGTTTCACGGCTGGAATCCGCTAACTGGCGGATTTCATCTGCCACAACGGCAAATCCCTTTCCTACCTCTCCGGCTCTCGCCGCCTCAATCGAGGCATTCAATGCCAGCAGATTGGTCTGGGAAGAAATTTCCAAAATCTCATTCGTCAGCGCATTTATCTTCTCTACATCTTTACTCTTTTCCAGAGAATTTTGTAACAGAGCGTTAATGTCCCCTGCCATCTCTCCGGTAATCTTTCTTCTTTCCTGCCCGCTCATTCTGAGTTCGTCCGCCCTGTCTTTGATTTCCTTGGCAAATTCGGAGCCGCCGTTTGCCTGTCCGGACATTTCCTCCATAGTTTCATATACATTGGCAGCCTGAGAATTCAGATTTTCCGTATGGTTTGCAACCTCTCCCATGCCGTCTGATAATTTCGCCATGGCATCTGACACCATATTGATATCGGAATTGGAATGATTGACACCGCTGAATACAGATTCCACATTGGTCTGGAGCTCTGCGGCATTCATCTTGATCTCGGTAATGATGTTCTTTAATAAATCCATAAATTTATTAATGCCAATGACCAGGGTACCTATCTCATCTTTCGTTTCTACCTTTATCTGTGTGGTCAGATCCCCTCTGTTGTTTTCAATGCTTTGGACAATGCCGTCCAGCTTGCGAATCGCATGTTTGGTCGGACGCAGTACATTATACAGAACGAGGATGCTGCATACCAAAATAGAGATGACCAAAAGCACGATCAGGACAATAAATGCCGTCGTACTCTGTACCCCCGCCAAATCCAACGCTCCCTGGGAGGAAGCAACCTGTTTCCTGTTATACTGCTGCAGTTCTTTGATATTATTTTCAAATACATCATAAGAATCGCCCATATATTCATTCAGGGCTTTCAATCCCATAATCTCCGCCGTATCAATCTCCGCTATAGCGCCGTTATACTTTTTCAAAAAAGTATCGTATGCTGTCTTTAGCTTATTAACGGCATTTTTTTCCTCATCATTTGTCGCTTTCCCCTCTACTGTTTTAAAAGAAGCGGAAATATTGTTCTGAATCGATTCAATGTCGGCTTTTATTTTTTTGATCTCCTCATCATCCATAGAGGTGGCATACGTTACGATCCGATACTTCAAGGTAACAAAATCTGTATCGATTTCGTCCGTTTTTTCCAGAATAGTCAGATAATTGTCGCTGATTCTTCCTGTCACCTTACTCATCTGGGAAATTCTTGAATAAATGATACCGGAACACACGCCGCATACTACTGCCAGAATAAAAAATGGTATTAATATTTTAACTCCAATTGATTTTTTCAACTCACACACTCCTTTTTCAGTTCGTACCGTTTCCTGCCGTTATCTTTTCTCCCATTACAAACCAATTATATCATTAATACCAAAAAATGACAAGATACGTTATGTCAGATTTTCTCTTTTCCATTGATCCTGCCTACATCATACGGCGTGCTCTGATATACGTAGTAATTCAGCCAGTTACTGTAAAACAACTGTCCGGCGGAACGCCAGCGGACAACCGGTTTTTTCGCCGGATCATTATCGGGAAAATAATTAATCGGGATTTCCGGCTCCATTCCTTTTTCCAAATCCCTGAAATACTCCTTTGCCAGGGTATCGGCATCATATTCCGGATGGCAGGTCATAAAGAATTGTCGGCTGTCTTTTGTTTTTAACATCGTGACCCCCGCTTCATCCGAAATTGCCAACAGCTCCAGCTCCGGCACTTTTTCTATGTCTTCCTTTAAGACGGTCATCGCCCGGGACTGGGGAGCATAAAAGAAGTCGTCAAAGCCGCGGAAAAGCGGAGAACTTTTTTTCAGGACGCAGTGTTTATAAATACCGGATAGCTTTTTGTCCAAATCCACTTTGTTGATTCCATAGTGGTAGTACAGGCCCGCATAGGTTCCCCAGCACATATGGAGAGTACAGTGGACATGGGTTTTGCTCCACTCCATAATCTCGCACAGTTCCTCCCAGTAATTGACGTCCTCAAATCTGGTATAATCTAACGGCGCGCCGGTGATAATCATCCCGTCAAATTTTTTTTCTTTTACCTCATCAAAGATTGTGTAGAAGGTTTCCAAATGGTTGGATTCCACATGTCTTGGCTGATAGCTTGCCGTCTGCATAAACTCCACTTCCACCTGAAGCGGCGTATTCGATAATTTTCTGAGGAGCTGCGTTTCCGTTTCTATTTTCGTAGGCATCAGGTTCAGCACAAGCACATGCAAGGGCCGGATGTCCTGATGCATTGCCCTGTATTCTGTCATAACAAATATATTTTCACTCTCCAGCGTCTTTTGCGCCGGCAGAGAATCCCGAATTTTAATTGGCACTGCCACCACTCCTTTTTTCTCTATGATAAACCCGGACGGCATGGAAAACCGCATACCGGGTTAGCTGCCATTGTAGCACAAAACACGGGGATATGCAAGCAGCCGCCAGGGAGAAAAATTACACAGCCGCCGGGGAGAAAAATTCAGGGCAGATCTCCCCGCATACAGCCGGACATCATGCATACGCCTGCCGCTCCCTGCCTTTCTACCTGCTTTTCTGTTTCTGCCGAAATCCCTCCGATCCCATAGACCGGCAGGGAAGAAGCGGCGCATATTTCCCGTAAAAACGGCAGTCCTCTCGGGGGGACTCCCCGTTTGCAATCGGTGGAGAAAATATGCCCCGCCACGACGTAAGAGGCTCCCCCCTCCTCAGCCTTTCTTAATTCCTCAAGGGAATGGACAGAGGTTCCGAGCTCCTTCCATCTCTTTCTCTGCTCCTTTTTCCCTTCCGAAAAAAGAGAAAGGGGCAGGTGGAGATACGGATGGCCCAACTTCTCCGCCGTCTTCTCGAAGGTATGCAGAATGCATTTTTTATTGTATTTCTCACAAATTTCCAATACACAGACAGCCAGCTTTTCATATTCGTTTTCCAACATATCTTTTTCTCTTAATAAAATGGCATCATAATAAGTCCCGGACGCCAGTTCTTCCACCCGGACAAGAAAATCTCCCTTACATAAATGCCTGTTTGTCACTGCTATTCTATACATAAATATAATCACTCATAACCGGTTGAAGCCCGGCCTCCAAAATTGCCTGATACACCTCGTCTACTCCTCTGGTATCCGATATTTCAAATTGCTCATCTCCCTGCTCCTCCCCGCTGTGCCCTCCGATTCCCACATTGACTCCCGCTGAGATTTTGGTCACGGCTATCCGGATCAGATTATCCCGCACTCTGGCGCATTCTCTGGTGGACACGGTAATAGAGGCAAAGGGGAGTAAAAGCCGGTAAGCGCAAACGACCTGTAAAAGCTGCGCTTCATGGACATCCATCGGATGGATGCGGTCATTGTTCAAAATCGGCCTTAACCTCGGACAGGAAAAAGCAATTTCTGCCTGTGGATACTTTCTCTGTAAAAGATAAGCATGAACTCCGGTGGCAAATGCATCCTTTCTGAAGTCATCCAGCCCCAGCAGGGCGGCAAAGCCCACGCCGCGCATCCCGCCCTTTAACGCTCTCTCCTGCGCATTCAGCCGGTAGGGGAAAATTCTTTTGCGGCCTTCCAGATGCAGCGTTTCATATTTATCTGAATTATACGTTTCCTGAAATACGGTTACATAATCGGCCCCGCATTCATGCCAGTACCGGTAATCTTCTGAGTTTGCCGGATAAACCTCCAGTCCAATAACTTTAAAATATTTTCGGGCAATCCTACATGCCTCCCCAATGTACCTGACGTCAGACATCTTCGGGCTTTCTCCGGTAAGGATCAAAATTTCCTGTAAGCCGGTTTTTGCAATTTCCTGCATCTCTTTCTCAATGCCGGCCGCATCCAGTTTCGCCCTCCGGATTTTGTTATGACAGTTAAAACCGCAGTAAATACAATAATTCTCACAATAATTTGCGATATACAATGGCGTAAACATATAGATGGAATTTCCGAAATGCTTTCTCGTTTCTGCCTGAGCTAATTGCGCCATTTCTTCCAGAAAAGGAAGGGCCGCCGGAGATAACAGAGCGGCAAAATCTTCCGGTGTCCGGTTCTCCTTATCCAGTGCCCGCCTTACGTCGGATGCCGTATATCTGTTATAATCATAAGCGGCGGCGGCAGCTGTCACCGTTTCTCCTACGTCAGATTCCAGCACCTCCATCCCCTCCAGATAAGTCATATGGTCGATGCGGCTTTCTTTCTGCTCCTGCCGGATCTTATCATTCAAAATACTTTCATTTATCATTTCCTTTGACATATTTTCCTCCATACAGTCCAATCTGTTATTGTTTATCGGAGCCGTCCTGAATATAGCCGGTCAGAGGGGAAGAAGCGCTTGCCCCGCGTTTCAGCACCCGGCCGGTGCCGGCCAGATAAGCCTTCCTCCCTGCCTCAATCGCAAGCTTAAATGCCTCCGCCATAGCCGGGATATCTCCTGCCGTTGCGATTCCGGTGTTCGCCATGACCGCCGAAACTCCCATCTCCATCGCTTCACAAGCCTCGGAGGGCTTTCCTATGCCGGCATCGACAATAATCGGTAAATCTATTTCATCCAGCAGAATCTGTATAAATTCCTTTGTGCAAAGCCCCTTATTAGAGCCAATAGGGGCGGCTAACGGCATAATGGAGGCGGCTCCCGCCTCTTTTAAATCCCTTGCCACATTTAAATCCGGATACATATACGGCATGACGATAAAGCCCTCTCCCGCAAGTATTTCCGTCGCCTTAATCGTTTCGTAATTATCCGGCAGCAGATATTTTGTATCACGCATTATCTCAATCTTAACAAAATCCCCGCAGCCCACTTCCCTTGATAATCTGGCAATGCGGACTGCCTCCTCGGCGTTTCTCGCCCCGGAAGTATTCGGAAGCAGAGTGATTCCCTCCGGTATGTAATCTAAGATATTCGCCCGTCCGTCCTGGTTGGCGCGGCGCAGCGCCAGCGTTATAATCTGGGCGCCGGCATTTTTTACCGCCGCCTGAATCAGATCCAGCGAATATTTCCCGGAGCCCAGAATAAAGCGGGAATCAAATTCCCTGCCGCCAATAACTAATTTGTCTTCTTTCTTTTTCATCAATGCATATTTCCTTTCTACTTTAATAAAATAATCTGGTAAACTCCCTTCTTTTCAGCCTCCCCCTACAAAACTTACTACCTCGATCACATCGCCGTCATGGACAATCGTGTTTTCATATTCCTTTTTACTTACTATCACACCATTTATCTCCACTGCGATACGTGTTTTATCAAAGCCCTCTTTTACCAGCAGCTTATCTAAGGGACTATCCTCATAGCCGCTTTTTTCATCTCCGTTTAGCCGAATCATAATATCCTCCTTTCCTTTTCTCCTGCCGCTATAATAAAACAGGGTATCTCAAGAAAGTCCACACCCGAGGTGGTGTGCCCCTTCCTGAGATACCCTCTCAATCTGTCATATAGTATAACATAAAATTATCTTTGTGTCAATTTTACCAGGAGCTGCCTCCGCCTCCGCCGGAACCGCCGCCGGAAAATCCTCCTCCGCCGGATTGCGGCACAGAAGTCATGGAAGAAGTCGCTGACGTCATAGTAGAGTTCATAAACTGATGAAACATTACCATATTAAACATCGTATCATGGCTGCTGTAATACCAGACCGGCTGCTCTATCGTAACCGCCTCAAATTTTTTCATCCATTTATCAGATATTCCCAGCACATAAGTATACGGCAGGATTTCATAAAAATACTGCGGATTTTCTGATACTAACGCTTCCAGCCTGTCCTTTTCTGCTGTTTCCAGAAAATTTTTAAAGCCCAGGATTCTTCCGAGAATTTCTGTTCCGTATTCCGTGCGCTTCGACAGGTAGCTATTGAAAAACATTACGCCCCCTCCGGCCAGCAGGGCAAACAGATAAGCTCCCTGATACCATGCAGGGAAAAAGAGAAACGCATCGCTCATAAAAAGTACATATACCATAATGCCGCTCCCCGTCATTGACACAAAAAGTATAATCCGGGGGAGCCATTTTGCCTGATGATGAAACAGTAGCGCAAATCCCACAAGAAAAAGAATGCAGCCTCCCAGCGGAGTTCCAATCGCCGCAAGCAGGGAATACTGATACTCATAAACCGGAAGGAAACCTGCTAAAACACAGGGAAGCAGGGAAGCCAGCCACAGAATCCAGCCTTTATTGATTGAATTGGCGCAAAAAATCTTTTCCTTATTTTCCCGGCTGCTTACTACCGCTATAATGCGGTCAATGATTTTGTAAAAGGAATTTTCCAGTTCCCGTTTGGTCACAGTAGAGCCGGAAGCAAAAAGTCCATCCATAAATATCTTTTCGGCGCTGTTGTTCCCCTGATAATCCATCTTCTTTTTGAGGGTAAACCCTTTGTCCGGATTTTTATCCGTCCCCTCATGTATCTCAATGTATCCCTTTTCCGCCAAAAATACAATCAGCGAAACAACATCCTCTCTGGATAACTCTCCCTTATAGGCAAATGCCAGCTCCACGCTGTTTAAACCGTCCGGCGCATGAAATTCCACCGTTTCCACTACCGGATCATCCCGCCCGTAAATCCACCATAAAAAGAATGCCAGGGCGATCGCTGCCAGAGCGAGGATAATAGAAATATACGCCAGCCAGGGCGTCTGCCCGGAAACTTCAAAATAGCCCTCCGGCAGAGTCAGGCGGACGGTAATGCCGGAGTACGGAGAAAGGACGGCAGAGCTATCCAACATGCCGACAATCCGTTTCCCCTCGCAATAGTATTTCAGCTTATCCGTCTTGGCAGAGCCTTTTTTCCCATAGGACATGCCAATCTTATCCTCATCAAATTCCTTTGGCATTTCTATCTGAAAATACACATTCCGAATCGTAGTATCCCAGCTTGCGCCGATAATATTAAAGTAAAATTCGTCTGCGCCTTCCAGCACATCTTTTCCCATATTGTAAAAATAGGAGATACGGTATTCTTTTCTGCCGGTAATAGTGTCATCCTCATTGCCGATTTTTATCTGGCATTCATTATTTTCCGTAGAAACGCTGAAATCATCCTGGCATTCAATATTATAAACTCTCGCATAAGTTGTCGCCTTGCTTCCGTCCGTCCGTTCCACATGATTAATGAGCGGAATCTTTCGGATGATGCCATGCCGCCCCTGATTGAAATCAACGGACAACTTTTCCTCTATCTGGTAGACATTAGCAGAGGTAACCTTTATATTAACCTGATAGCCCTGTATTTCATAAGGATAACCCGTTATTTCATAAGCATCGTCCGGTATCTCATAAGCGGCTGCCGTAAACGGTTTTGGGAAAAACAGGCAGACAAGCGCAAGAAAAATCCCGGCGAAAAACACTCTTTTTTTCATTCAAAACTCACCTTCACATTTTCTCTCTCTTCTACGCCGTCCACCTCAAACATAGGCTTTGTTTTAAAGTGGAATAGTCCGGCTATTATATTTCGGGGAATGGTCTGGACTGCCATATTATACCGTTTTACCGCCCCATTGTAATATTTCCGCGCATTGGCAATATCATTCTCTACCGCTTCTATCTGCTCGCTGAGCTCCCGGAAATTCTGATTTGCCTTCAAATCCGGATAGGCCTCTGCCAGAGCCATAATCTTTGGCATCACACGGGAAATAGCGGCGCCGTTTTTGAGTTTTTCCTCATCCGACATCCCGTTATAATTTTCTCCTCTCAGGGCAACCACCTGTTCCAGCGTGCTTTTCTCATGTCCGGCATATCCCTTTACCGTTTCCACCAGATTCGGTATCAAATCAAACCGTTTTTTCAGATACACATCCATGGTGGAAAAAGCCTCTTCCACGGTAATCTTTCGTTTTACCAATCCGTTATAGCTGCTGATCACAAAAATAATGAGGATCAGAACTATTGCTCCAATTATAATTGCTGCTATCATTTCGCCCTCCTGTGTTTTAAAATTTATTTTTTATATTATCTGCCACCTGATATTGCTGTTATTACATGGCAAAAATAATTTCACGGATTTCCTCCTCTGCCACTTCTCTGGCATAAATCTCATCCCCAAAGGTCATTACCTCGCCGATTCCCTTCTGGAATACAAATCTCAGCTTCCCGTCCCGCACCTTTTTATCCGTATAGAGCTTCTTTACCAGCTCCTCTTTATCAATATAATCCGGAATCGTTACCGGAAGGCCTATCCGCTTTTGAAGGGCGATTACCCGATCCCTTTCCTGCGGGGTCAGATACCCAAGCCGGCATCCCAGAGTGACCTGCGCCGTCATGCCAATGGCAAGCGCCTCTCCATGGAGCAGGCGGTATCCGCTGACAGTTTCAATCGCCCGTCCTACGGTATGCCCCAGATTTAATACTTCCCTCAGGCTCTTTTCCCTCTCGTCCTTCATTACGACCTGATACTTCACTTCGCAGTTTTTTTCCGAAATATGCTCGCATACCCCGGGAACGCAGTCTAAGATTTCCTCTACATGATTTTCTATATAAGTAAAGAATTCCCGGTCGGCAAGACAGGCATGCTTAACGGTTTCTGCCAGACCGTTTATCAACTGGCGCTTCGGCAGCGTTTTCCAGGTATCAATATCCACATATACCTTTAACGGCTGATAAATAAGTCCAATCAGGTTGGTGGCAAGGTCGGTATCCACTGCGGTCTTTCCGCCGATAGAGGCGTCCGCCGCCGATAACAGTGTCGTGGCAAAATTAATAAAAGGCACTCCCCGTCCAAAGGTTCCCGCCAAAAATCCGGCTAAATCCGTTACCACGCCTCCGCCTGCGGCGATGACGCAGCAATCCCTCCGGTATTCCTTTGCCAGCATGGCATCTTCTAATATTTCCTTTGTTTTTCTTACCTTGCTTTTTTCCCCCGCCGGAAATGTAAATATATCGCCCTGATAACCGGCTTCCTTCAGGGCGTTTAAAATCGGCTCCCCATACAACGGTTCCACAACCGAATCGGTAATAACGGCAAATTTTTTAATATTGCCGGCAAGCCCGTTTTTGATATCTTCTATTAATACGGGAATCAGATTGCGTCCGATTTTTACGTCATAGGAATCATCCACAACCTTTTTCAGCTCTACACGAAAATCTTTCATACCTAACCTCATTTCCTCCCATTTTTCATCCACAATTTCAGCGGTCAAAATGGACGCTCTCTCATAGTATACCTTATCTCTGCCATTTCCGCAACCAAATAATAACCCGCCGCCCATGCCGCGGCCGTGATTTTCTTGACAACAGGAACAAGAAATGATACCATTTCATAGAATATAAAAGCATTAATCCCCAGAAAATAAAAGGAGAAAGACTATGTGTGGAATCATTGGATATGTCGGCGTCCAGGATGCAAAAAAGGCTTTGATAAACGGCTTGCAGACACTGGAATACCGTGGCTATGACAGCGCCGGCATCGCTTATTTTTCGGAAAATAAAATTAAATCCATTAAAACAGTAGGCAAAGTGTCCTGTCTGAAAGATAAGGTAGCTTCCGCTACCGGAGGGGACAGCGCCACATGCGGGATCGGACACACTCGCTGGGCTACCCACGGCGGCGTGTCAGAAACAAATTCCCATCCTCATACAGCAGGAAAGGTCACATTGATCCACAACGGGATCATCGAAAACTATACGGAATTACAGGAAGAATTACGGGAAATGGGGAAGACGCCGGTTTCCCAGACCGATACCGAGATTGCCGCCATGGTAATTGATTCCTATTATAACGGCGATCCGGAAGCCGCCATAAGAAAGGCCATAAATAAATTGGAGGGCTCCTATGGGTTCTGCATTATGTTTTCCGATATACCGGAAACTATTTACGCTGTCCGCAATGGAAGCCCGCTGGTAGCCGCCCACACCGATAAAGGTTCGATTATTGCCTCGGATATGGTGGCGCTGGTAAGCTATTCAAAACATTATTTTGTTTTAAAAGAAGGACATATTGCAAAAATGACAAAGGATGAGATCCTTGTGAAAGATGAATACGGGGCGCTCTACGGCCCTACTATCCATCATATCAGTTGGGATGTCGCCGCCGCCAAAAAAGGCGGTTATGATTACTTTATGATGAAGGAAATCCATGAGCAGCCGGAAGCGCTCCGCAATACGATAAAGCCGCGCATTGTAAACGGACTGCCTGATTTTTCCGCCGATCATGTAACGGACGATATTTTTACCGGTATTGACCGGATTGTTATTACCGCCTGCGGTACGGCGATGCACGCCGGACTTATGGGAAGAAATATGATTGAGCGTCTGTGCCGGATACCGGTTACTGTGGAAATCGCTTCCGAATTCCGCTACCAAAATCCGATTATAGATGAAAAGACCTTGTTGATCACGATTTCACAATCCGGAGAAACCGCAGACACCCTTGCTGCCCTCCGCCTTGCCAAGGAATATGGCGCCAGAACCCTCTCCGTTATTAATGTAAAAGGTTCCTCTATTGCCAGAGAGAGCGACTATGTCCTGTACACTCATGCCGGACCGGAAATTGCCGTAGCGAGCACAAAGGCATACAGCGTACAAGTATCTGTCATGTATCTCATCGCCTTTCGCCTTGCCCTTATCAGCGGCAAAATCAAAGAGGAAGAGGCAATGCGCTATATGGAAGAATTATTAAATACTATTGACAAAGTTGATGAAGTTTTGGGATATGACACGCAGATAGAAAGTATTGCCAAACGGTTAACAAAGGCGGACGATATTTTCTTTCTGGGAAGGGGGCTGGATTACGCTCTCTCCTGCGAGGGTTCGTTGAAATTAAAGGAAATCAGCTATATCCATTCGGAGGCCTATGCGGCGGGAGAATTAAAGCACGGAACAATATCTCTAATAACCGATAACGTCCCGGTCATCGCTGTTGCCACACAACCGGATGTATACGCAAAAATGATATCCAATGTCCAGGAGGTACGCTCCCGCGGCGCCAGGGTGATTTTTATTACCGGACAGGATGCTGCCGTTGACGCTGCTCTGTGTGACCACCAGATTGTACTGCCGGAAACCGACGCCCTGTTCGCCCCATTCTTAGCGGCCGTCGTCCTTCAGTATCTTGCTTACTATGTTGCCGTAGAAAAAGGACTAAACGTAGACCAGCCGCGAAATCTCGCCAAAAGCGTTACCGTTGAATGACCGCGTTTTTCGCTCGGCAAACGACGAACTTTTCTATAAAAAGCCTCCCGTCAAGATTACCTGACGGGAGGCTTTGATTTTTTATTTTAGCGGGCGGCAAACCTGCGTACCTCTTACATTACACGCGGAATGCAGCCACTGTCCGATTCAAATCATCACTCAGCTTCGACAGCGTCTGTACCTGATCCAGCACATCATTGGAATTATCTCCGGATTCTCCTGCGGAGTTCTGGATGTTCTTCACATATTCTACTATATTTTCCATTAGATGATGAATCGTAGCAAGGGATTCATTGACTCCTGCCATGCTGACGCTCATCTCTTCCGAGGAGGCACCCAAATCGCTGGACACTTCATTGTAGAAGACGGCATCCTCTTCATACTGCTTGGCAATATCCGTCATATGCTTATAATCCTCAACTACCTTATCATTCATAAAGGAAAGAATCTTCTCCGCGCTGGTAGAAAGTTTTGACACGCTGGACACAATGGATTCGGTTACCTCTTTGATCTTATCCACGGTCTGGCGGGAATCATCCGCCAAAACCCGGATCTCATCTGCCACGACGGCAAATCCCCGTCCTGTTTCACCGGCTCTTGCCGCCTCAATCGAGGCATTCAGGGCAAGTAAATTTGTCTGCGTGCTTATGGCAAGGATTTCTTCGGTCAGGCTGTTAATCTCCTCTACCCGTTTACTATTCTCTATCGCTTCTTTCAATTCCAGCTTCGTTTCATCATACAACTGGTTTGCCTGCTCGCTGGATTCTACAGAGGAGCGATATAAATCCTTTGCCCTCTCCAGTATATCTGCCGCCTGTATCGCAGATTCACTCGCTTTTCCGGCCACCTGCTCAATAGCATTCCCCAGTTCTTCCCCCGTGGCATACATGCCCTGGGACAGTTCGTTGGCAGAAGCGGTATCTTCAAACACATCCGTAACGGCATTGCGGATATCCGTTATGTAATTATTAAGCACAGACATTTTCTCCGTCGTACTCTCCGCAATATCACCGATTTTCCCAGCCTCATCCTTTGTATTCAGGATAATTCCCCGAATCTGATCCCGCACATTAGCGGTCGCAACCTCGATCTGCTCTGTTTCATTCCGGTATTCCTTCGGGATCGCTTTTTCCACTGTGGCGCGCCCGGAGAAATCTCCAGAGGCAAACTGCTTCAGGGTCTGAATCGGCGCCAACATTTTTCCGATGATGCCGGCCATAATAATAACGACAAGCACGATGGCAATGACAGCGATAATCGCCGCTACCAGAATCATATTAATAACAGAAGACATAATATTGGAAGTCGGAATTACAACGCCCAGTTTCCAATTACAGTTATTCACTAATGCCGTAGCAAAATAAGTAGCCGTTCCGTCATAATCGGAGGCTCTTAATATATCGCTTCCCGTCTTCTCCAATAACGGCTGCAATGCCGGCATAACGTCTTTTACCGGTGTAGCCGTTTCTTCCGTAGGCTCATATTTTTTATTTTTATGCGAAATATAATTATTACTGCTGTCTACCAGAAATCCGTAAACACCGTCCTCATAATTAATGCTTCCCGTCAAATCG
This sequence comes from uncultured Lachnospiraceae bacterium, assembly GCA_947628225.1. Lineage (GTDB taxonomy): Bacteria > Bacillota > Clostridia > Lachnospirales > Lachnospiraceae > Eubacterium_F. Next base: position 10,558 of record CANQYY010000001.1, on the reverse strand, counting down.
GTTACGGTGGTCAGCTTAACGTCCGCTCCGATCACCGCCGCCACCTTTCCTCCTATCATAACCGGAGAGGCGATTGTCGCGCACATCTGATTGGTCAAAACGTCCCAATATGGGTCGGTAACTACTGTTTCTTTGGCTTCTGCCGCCTGTTTATACCAGCCTCGTTCTACAGGATTATAACCTTCCGGGATTTCCGCCTCCTCATTCGACTGATAAAACCGGGAATCGCCCGTTCCGCAATAGAGGTTCAAAAGTTCTTCCCGTCCCTCTGCATGAGTATCTACCACCTTTTGCAAAAAGCCCTTTTCTAAACTTCCGGTTGCCTCAATGCTGTTGGCTGTCCCGGTTGCCATCATCATTTCGCTTTCTACCCAGGTGTTAATCTGCTCGGCATATTTATCTGCCTGGATCTGCAGCTCTTCTTTTTGTTTATTCATAAGTCTGCTTCCGGAAACAGAAATAATCCCCACGGTCGTCAGAATAATAATTCCCACCACAATAATAATGATACTGATCGTCAGGCGTCCTTTAATTGTCTTACGCATACTTTACATCCTTTCATCAAGCAACTAACTAATCCACAGATATATTTTCGCCCTTTAATCCGTTAAAGGCGCCGGGAATGCCGGCGTCGGCATGAGCAATGAGCCATTTATTTCTTGCTGTCAGAAGCTTATCCTCCTTTGCTCCCTTCGGTTCAGCCACAAGATCCAGATTGGTATCCTTTGGCAGAACAACAACACAGCGGAAGCCCTGTCCGTCCACACTGCAGGGGGCATAATGGAGCGTTGTGGCATATACCTCAATCATTGTGCCCGCCGGCACAAGAAAGGCTTCTATTTTATCAGTTTGGTAAGTAAAGTCCTCTTCGATATCCTGCTGCATGCCAATGAGCAGAATCAAATCGGTACAGGCTACATTGATCTCAGAAGAACGGTGATACTCAACCGCATTCAACAGATGATTATGGCCATTACAATAGCCAATCTGGATGGGGAGCCCGCCATACAGGCTGTCCGTAAAATCTTTCATTACCGGAAGTTTTTCTAATTCCGGATCAGAGGGAATATAGATGACATCTTCCGGACACGGAGTCTTTCCCATCGCCTGAATCAATTCGGCAACATCATAATCTGCGGAAAGTATCCGTCCGTATTTTTTAAAGCTGCTATCCGTTACTTTTTGAATTTTTATACTCATACAATGCCTCCTAACTTAAACTATATCCAGTATACTATATTATTTTTTCTCATGCAATAAATTCTTTACTTTTTCCACCAGCCGGCGATCCACCGCCCTGACTTGGAAAGATTGCTCTTTTTTATATTTCCGGTCTTTTGACAGGAGGACTTGATCAGGGCAGAACTCTCTGCTTTATTGCAGATGCTCCATGCTACATATCCTATCTTATATTTTTTTAATAATTTCATCCACTTTTTCCCGCTGCTTTTACTAAGGGCGCCATTGCCGGAAGCATCGCTGATATTAAATTCAGATACGAGGACGGGCAGTCCGGCTTTTCTTGCTGTTTTTAATTTCTGCTGCAAAAACTCCTTATGGGTGGCGGCATAAAAGTGAAGGGCGTACGCGATATTTTTATGCTTCAGGGGCGATTTCGCCGCAATATCCACATCCTGCGACCAGGTTGGCGTTCCGACTATAATGATATTTTTTTTATCATATTTTCGGATTCGTTTTATTACTTTATTGGCATAGGGCCGGATGTCTTTATCCCATGTGACATTGCCGTTTGGCTCATTGCATATTTCATAGAGAATGTTTTTCTGCCCGCCATATTTTTTTGCCATCCGGGAAAAAAACTTTAAGGCGCGCTTCTGATATTTTTTCGGATTCTGGTCGTTTAAAACATGCCAGTCGATGATGACATACATGCCAAGGCTTGTAGCGATGCGGACGCCTTCTTCCACTTTCCCGTAAAGCTTTGTGGAAAATCCGTCCGCCGGATTACTGTAAAGCGCCAGCCGGATCGTATTTACCCCCATTTTCCGAAAGCTCTTAAAACAGGAGGTATTAATGTACTGGGGAAACCAGGCGATCCCGTGGGTACTGACTCCTTTTAACTGCACTTTCTTTCCCTTGGAATTTACTATGTCGGTTCCCCGGACAGACAGCCGTCCCCATTTTTTTACCGGGGTGGCTGCCCGGGAAGAGGAGGAAGTGACTGCCGCTCCCAAAAAACAGAGCGCCAACACAGTAAAAGCAAGTAAGAGTTTTTTTCTCATAACCCATCTCTCCTTTTATAAAATAATTTCATCTTTTATTTCATAGATCTTTCCATCGATCTCTGCCCAGACCGGAATCCGGGTAGGATTCGTGATCCGTCTGCCGTCCAGGGATATGTCAAGGCTCTCATATGCCTTTACATATTGATAAATCTCCATATTCGCAGCATACCAGGTATCTTCTTTTCCCGAAACCTTCTGCATGAAGTCTTCTATTACCTGCCAGTTCCCGTTTCTCTCAAATTCAAAGGTGTGCCCCCACAGATAAAACATGAGGGGATTTTCGCTGACCTTTTTACTGACAAATTCCTCCGCCAAAGCCATCAGGCATTCATCGTCATGGTGGCAGGTTGGATTCCATTCCAGCCAGTCTTCCGGGAATTCAAAGTTATGGGTGCCGGATACCGTGCGGGAATAAACAATGCCGCACATGGACAGCACCTCCTTGCATTCTTTACTGTACCAGCCATACGGGTATGCCATTCCCCGGATATTTTTATCAAATAATGCCTCCAGCTTTTTCCGGCAGCTTAACATATCCTCTGCCATTTCAGCCTGAGATAAGGTAGGCATATACCGGTGGCAGTTCCCATGATTGGATACCTCCACAAGAGGATGGTTATAGATCTCCTTTGCCTTTTTTTCCGATACCAGCCGGTAGGTTTCCCCCTCCGGATACTCCGTGCCTTCCCTGGCAAACCAGCCCGGGATCAGATTAAAGGTCCCTTTCATCCCATATTTTTCCATTAATCCGATTAATTTTCCATCCTCTTCCATGGCGTCATCATAGCTTAATGTAACGGTCTTTGTTTTCCCTCCCGGAAAACGCATAAATTTTTTATTCATAGTCGGCTCCTTGTTCTCTCATCCGATGGGCTTCCGCCAGAAAAACTCCCTGATTCATATAGATAAAAAGCAGCTTACTGTATTCATAGTTTTGGACGGCTGTCACATCCTCGCTGTCTATCATACAGTTTCTCTCTGAATCAATGTAAATTTCCTGAAGGGAAAAATCCCGCACTCCAAAAATATAAGGGCAAAGATGAAATACGGCATCTGCTTCCTCTTTCTTTCCCGCCTCTTTTATATCTGCGTTGTTATGCTGCAGAAAATTCCGGAGATAAACACTATCTTCTTTTTGCCCATCTGAGATAATATAATATGATTTTTTATCCTTAATGTACTCTATTAATTTATCATCATTCGCATCATTTTTCAAGATTTTATAATCCGCCGCTTTCCCTTTCACTCCGCACACGGCATCATGGAAGGCATAGGAAATCGACTGCATAACGTTATGTTCTTCTCTGTACATGCTCTCATACAAAGCATCAAATACACTGCCAAGAACCTGAACACTCATCTGATCCAGCATATCTTCCGGGGTATACCGCATAAAGAAATTCGTCCGGTTCCGCCACATATAATAATTCAAAAAAGTATTCGGCTTCCTCACATTGGCTCCCATCTGATGCAGCACCTTAGAAGCCGCCAGGGTCACAATACGGTAACCGGCAAGATGAATCCGGTAGCCCCATTCCATGTCATCCCAATAAATAAAATTCCCTTCCGGCATAATCCCCACGTTAGTTTCCCGGATAACGGAGCCCCGTATCATTACCGAACAGGTTGCCACGGTGTCACACTCAATCACCTCCGGCAGCGTACCGTCCTCCAGCCTGTCTGCATACAGGGTTTTTGCGCTGCCGTGTTCAAAATCCAGCAAAAGTCCGCACTGCTGGATATAATCCGGCATCTGCATATGATATACCCGGGAACCTGCCATCCCCACATCCGGATTTTTTTCCATATATTCATATAATGCCAAAATGGCGTTTTCGTCCACTAAAACATCATTGTCCAGACAGACAAAATATTCATAGCCCTTGTCCCTTACCAGTCTGAGCCCGGTATTAAATCCGCCGGAACCGCCCAGGTTTTCTTTGTTTTCCAAAACTGTTACACTATCTCCAAACTCCTCCTGTATCGCCTTTACACTGCCATCCGTCGAAGCGTTATCCACGACATAAATATCAAAATTATGTACTTTGCTTTCCTTTACGCTGCGGATGCAGTCTACCACAAAATCCTTTTTATTATAATTACATATTACAATTCCTATCGGCGCCATTCCCGTTCCCCCTTTGTGTTAGAAAAAGCAGCCGGTTTCCCGACTGCTTCTCCCCTCCGGCTCTGCCGGAATATTATTTTTTTATTTTGCAGCCAACTCAGCCTTTAACATCTCGGTCAACTGAGGAAGAATTTTATTTAAGTCGCCTACAATCCCATAATCTGCCACATCAAAGATAGGTGCTGTTTCATCTTTATTGATGGCGATAATAATATCGGATTCTTCCATACCTGCCACATGCTGGATTGCGCCGGAAATACCAATGGCAAAATATACATTCGGGCGGACAGTCTTACCGGTCTGCCCTACCTGAAGGTCTTTCGGCAGCCAGCCATTATCTACTACCGCGCGGGAACAGCTTACTGTTCCGCCGATTACTGCAGCCAGATCCTCTAACAGCTTGAAGTTCTCCGGACTTCCAACCCCGCGGCCGCCGGATACAAGAATTTTGGCGTCCATAATATCCACCGTATCCGTTACGGATTTTACCACATCCAGAATTTCCACATATTTATTATTTGGGGTGAATCCCGGATTATATTCCATAATTTCTGCTTTCGCTCCCTTAACCGGGTCAATCTTCTGCATAACGCCGGCCCGAACTGTAGCCATCTGAGGACGGTTATACGGACAGGCAATGGTAGCTATTGTATTACCGCCGAATGCCGGACGCGTCATCAGGAGCTGTTTTGGAATTACTTCCTTCGTCATGCTGTCGGTGAAATCGCCAATCTCCAATACTGTACAGTCTGCCGTCAATCCGGTTGCCACGCGGGCAGATACCCTGGGACCCAGATCGCGGCCGATAGCAGTAGCGCCAACCAACATTATCTCCGGCTTATACTCATTAATAACAGAGGCTAATGCATGGGCATATGGCTCTGTTTTATAGATGGCAAGCTCCGGGTCATCTACTACGATAACCTTGTCGGCGCCGTATTCAGCAAGAGAATCTGCCAGTCCCTTTATGCCGGAGCCCAAAAGTACTGCTGTTACCTCTGTGTCCAAATCTTTTGCCAGGTCCTTTGCTTTGCCTAAAAGTTCATATGCGATGCTGCTCATCTCACCGTCAACCTGCTGGGCAAAGACATAAACACCTTTATATTCTTCTAAATTCATTTTTACCCTCCAATCTGTTTTTCTCTCTGCATTTTGCAGACTAGATAACATGCTTTTCCTTTAATTTGTCAACGATATAAGTGGCAGCCTCGCCCGGATCCAGTGTAACGACTTCACCGGCGCCCTTGCGGACCTTATCCGAAGCCTTTGCTATTTTAGTAGGAGAACCTTTCAGGCCGAGATTGGCATCATCGACGTCCTTCAGGTCTGCTCTTCCCCAAACTGTGATCTCTTTATCATAGGCTTCCATAATTCCGCCCGGCGTCATGTAACGCGGCTCATTTAACTCGGAAAGAGCGGTGATCAGACACGGCATTTTAGCTTTTACGACATGGTATCTGTCTTCATACTGGCGCTCTACAATAACACTGTCGCCCTCTACTTTAATATTCTGGGCATAGGAAATAACCGGAATATCCAGATGCTCGGAAATCTGAGGCCCTACCTGCGCCGTATCGCCGTCAATCGCCTGACGTCCGGTAATGATCAAATCATAATCAATGTTCCTTAACGCTCCGGCAATCGTTGTGGAGGTAGCCCAGGTGTCAGCGCCTCCCAGCACACGGTCGGTAACCAGAATCCCTTTATCCGCCCCCATTGCCATTGCCTCGCGGAGCACCTCCTCCGCTTTGGGAAGACCCATGGTCAATACGGTAACCTCCGCTCCTGTTTCATCCTTGATCCTTAATGCTGCTTCCAGTCCCGCCTTATCGTCCGGGTTCATAATGGTAAGCATCGCGCCTCTATTTAACGTGCCGTCCGGGTTAAATACAACGCCGCCCTTAGTGTCCGGCACCTGTTTTATACAAACTACTATTTTCACAAGAGCACCTCCTATTTCAATAAGCTGCCAGAGATAACCATACGCTGAACCTCTGAGGTTCCTTCGTAAATCTCTGTAATCTTCGCATCACGCATCATACGCTCCACATCATATTCACGGATATAGCCGTATCCGCCATGAAGCTGTACTGCCTTTGTTGTCACTTCCATTGCAACCTCAGCGGCAAATAATTTTGCCATAGCGGCTTCTACACTATATACCTTCTGTGTTGCCTTTGCCATAGCAGCTTTGTAAACAAGCATTTTGGCAGCCTCTACCTTTGTTGCCATATTAGCAAGCTGGAACTGCGTATTCTGGAACTGGGCAATCGAGCGTCCAAACTGTTTTCTCTCTTTTACATATTCGATTGTCGACTCCAGCGCGCCCTCGGCAAGTCCCAGCGCCTGAGCGGCAATACCGATGCGGCCGCCATCCAGCGTGTGCATGGCAATGCCAAAGCCCTTGCCCTGCGCACCCAAAAGATTTTCTTTCGGGATACGGCAGTCTTCAAAAATCAATTCATATGTAGAGGAACCGCGAATACCCATTTTCTTTTCCTTTGTTCCGAAGGAAAAGCCGGGAGTGCCTTTCTCCACGATAAAAGCAGAAATTTCTTTCATTTTCCTTCCGCGTTTTTCTACTGTGCCGGTAACGGCAATAATAATATATACGTCTGCTTCTTTACCATTGGTAATAAAACATTTGGAGCCGTTGAGAACCCATTCGTCCCCGTCCAGAACCGCCTTTGTCTGCTGTCCCTGCGCATCGGTGCCGGCGCCCGGCTCTGTCAGGCCGAACGCGCCCAGTTTCTCACCCTTTGCCAGCGGGACCAGATATTTCTGTTTCTGCTCCTCTGTGCCATAGGTTGCGATCGGGTCACAGCAAAGAGAAGTATGGGCAGATACAATAACGCTTGTTGTGCCGCAGACCTTTGCCAATTCCTCTACGCACATTGTGTACATGAGGGGGTCGCAGCCCTGTCCGCCATATTCTTTTGCGATCGGAATTCCCATAAAACCTAATTTTTGCATTTTGGTCACAGTTTCACGGGGAAAAGTTTCTGTTTCATCCACTTCCTGCGCAAGCGGCTTTACTTCGTTCTCGGCAAAATCCTTGAACAGCTGAAGAGCCATCTCATGCTGCTTATCTAATTTAAAATCCATCTTCTATACAAACTCCTTTCATGATTTATTTGCTATAGTCATAGAAACCGATACCGGTTTTCATACCCAGCTTGCCGGCGCGAACCATTTTTCTCAGCAATGGGTGCGGACGGTATTTCGGGTCGCCGGTTTCTGCCTGCAGAACTTCCATAATGGCAAGGCAGATATCAAGGCCGACTAAATCGCCCAGCGCCAGAGGCCCCATCGGATGATTTGCGCCAAGCTTCATCGCAGCGTCAATTCCCTCTACGGAAGCAACGCCGTCTGCATAGATGCCGACTGCTTCATTAATCATAGGAATCAAAATTCTGTTTACAACAAAACCGGCTGCTTCTTTTACTTCTACCGGAGTTTTTCCGATTGCTTTCGCGATCTCAACAACCTTATCGTTTACCTCGTCAGTCGTGTTTTCTCCGCGTATAACCTCTACCAGTTTCATAACAGGAGCCGGGTTGAAGAAATGCATTCCGATCACCGGTCTGTCAATTCCCTGTCCGATTTCCGTAATAGAAAGGGAGGAAGTATTGGTAGCAAAGATACAATCTTTGTTTTTGCAGATCTCCTGTAATTCTTTAAAGGTCTGCTTCTTCACTTCCATAACTTCAAGGGCGGCCTCCACAATCAGATCGCAATCCGTACAGATATCCTTTACCCCTGTGGTAATCTTATTCAGGATCGCATCGGCAGCAGCCTGCTCCATTTTTCCTTTTGCAACTCTCTTCTCAAGGCCCTTTGCAATCTTATTTTTTCCATTTGCAGCAAATTCCTCATTAATATCACACAAATAAACCTCATAACCATCTGTCTGCGCAAAAGCCTGCGCAATTCCGGAGCCCATTGTCCCGGCGCCAATAATTCCAACTTTCATTGAATTTTACCTCCATTTTTTTATTGTTCCGGCGCACTGTCGTGATGCCGGAAATGTAATCCTTTACAGGATTGGTTACTAAATCAGCAGTTTTTAAACGGCTCCTTTACTTTGTCTTTGTTTTTGTCTAAGAAGAACTCCATTCCATATTTCTGGTCTTCCGTTTCAAAGCAGTCGCCAAACAATTTCTCTTCTATCACGATGGCCTGATCCATATCGGTTTCCAGCCCTTCATTGATCGCTTTTTTACAGTTACGCACAGCAATCGGCGCATTTTTGGCAATGCCCGCCGCCATTTTTTTCGCCTGCGCCATCAGCTCTTCCAGCGGATATACCGCATTGACCAGACCGATCCTTAGAGCTTCCGGAGCCTTAATGTTTCTGGCTGTGTAAATAAGCTGTTTTGCCATGCCGGCGCCCACCAGACGGGCAAGACGCTGCGTCCCCCCAAATCCCGGGGTAATGCCAAGGCCGACTTCCGGCTGTCCGAATACAGCATTTTCTGAGCAAATGCGAATATCACAGCTCATGGAAATTTCACAGCCGCCTCCCAGTGCAAAACCGTTGATGGCAGCAATGACAGGAAGCGGGAAGGTTTCCAGTTTGCGGAATACGTCGTTTCCTTTCTTTCCAAACGCTTCTCCTTCTGCCTTCGTCAGCGTACTCATCTCTCCAATATCTGCTCCCGCAACAAAGGATTTTTCTCCTGCTCCGGTGAGGATCAGACAACGTACCTCTTTTTGATTAACAGCGTCCAGCGTCGCATCCAGTTCATCAAGAACCGCGCTGTTTAATGCATTTAAGGCTTTGGGGCGGTTAATGGTAATAATACCAACCTGACCTTCTACTTCATATGTTATAAATTCCATGAAAATAACCTCCCTGTATTTTGTAGACATGGAAATTGACCGGTCTTTTAACCGGCCAATCTCCTGATAAAATTAATCTCTTTCAACGATTGTGGAACAACCCATTCCTCCGCCGATACAAAGAGTTGCCAATCCTTTTTTCGCATCCCGCTTCTGCATCTCATGGAGCAGAGTAACCAGGATACGGCATCCGCTTGCGCCAACCGGATGTCCTAAAGCAATCGCTCCACCGTTTACGTTCAGCTTACTCAAATCAAATCCAAGATCTCTTCCTACCGCAACCGACTGGGCGGCAAAGGCTTCATTTGCCTCGATCAAATCAAAATCATCAATCGACATGCCGGTCTTTGCTAAAACTTTTTTCGTAGAAGCCACCGGTCCGACGCCCATGATCTTCGGGTCTACCCCGCCAAGCGCTCCGGCAACGAAAGTAGCCATAGGAGTAACGCCGAGCTCTTTTGCCTTTTCCTCGCTCATCACAACAATAGCAGCAGCTCCGTCATTAATGCCGGAAGCATTACCGGCTGTAACAAGACCGCCCTCTTTGCCGCTGCAGCATCTTAAGCTGCTTAAGCTTTCTGCCGTCGTACCCGGGCGCGGGCCTTCATCGGTATCAAAAACGATCGTCTTCTTTCTGGATTTAACCTCAACCGGAACGATCTCATCCTTAAATTTACCCTCTGCCATAGCCGCTTCACATTTCTGCTGGCTGTTTGCCGAGAACTCATCCAGTTCCTCGCGGGTAATTCCGTATTTCTCCGCTACATTCTCTGCGGTAATCATCATATGGTACTGATTGAAAGCATCCCACAGCGCATCGTTTACCATGGTATCTACCAGGGTGCCATTGTTCATGCGGTAACCAAAACGACCGTTCATCGCCGCATAAGGCGCCATGGACATATTTTCCATACCACCGGCAACTACGATATCGGCATCCCCTGTCTGGATCATCTGGGCAGCCATGTTGACACAGTTCAAACCGGAGCCGCAGACAACATTAACAGTAACTGCTGTGGTTTCAACCGGAAGGCCTGCGCCGATGGAAGCCTGACGGGCTACGTTCTGTCCCAGCCCTGCCTGAATGACACAGCCCATGTAAACATGGTCAACCGCATCCTTGGGAACACCGGCTCTCTTTAAAGCCTCTTCGATCACGATAGAACCGAGTTTCGGCGCCGGAGTTGTGCTGAGGGCACCACCCATTTTACCGATTGCAGTACGACAAGCGCCTGCCAAAACAACTTTTTTAGACATGTAATATATCCTCCTACTACAATATATTTATGGTTAATACCCCTTACAGCCAGTAAGGAATTACCCATCTTGTTGCTTAAGCTGT